>JBMAAL010000044.1:0-45065 GCA_050281725.1 Sphingobacterium sp.
TAAAACTTGTTCATCGATTGTAAATGTGATGCCGAATCGCGTAACTCACGTTCATACATCGCATTTAATTGACTTAGATTGGTCGTCAAACTTTTTACCTGTTCGTGGTAGTTGGATGTATCGCCTGAGGTGTTCGACATGGCGACTAGGTTTTGCGAAGCTTTTTCAAAAGCGAGACTCAGGTTGTCAAATTTAGAAGTTGCTGTTCTGAGCTTATTCGTAAATTCCTCTGTGGCTAATGAAACATCCGATAACTTATTGATGGCTGATACCTTTTCACTGAAATCACGTAGGCCACGACCTAGATTTTCGATGCTTGCCGGTTCAATGTTGGCATCGGCGAACATTTTATCTAAAGCTGCAGTTGCCGATGGTCCTGCCGATTGGGCAACAACCGTTTTTCCTCTTTGTGGAAGCTCGCCATTAAAATTGTCATCCAATTCGGGATAAACACGGGTCCAGTCCGGTTCTGGTGCAGGTGGATTGAAACCCATTAAAAAGAAAAGGAAGGCTTCTACACCTAAACCGATTCCGATCATATAGTTGGCTGTGGTGCCACCGATATGTAGAATCTTAAATAGTACCCCGATGATGACGATACTCGCTCCCCAGGATATGGCTACATTCAGCCATCTAGAATTGTCTTTTTTCTTGCTCATTGTTAATCTATTATGTTTTGGTTTAATTTTTCTTGGAAAGCTTATGCTCTAACCTATTTTCGTCATTAATAAACGGTCAATGACTTTTGTATAGTATATTCCAATCATACATTATATAGCGATAACTACCCGCTTTTAATCGGCTCTTTAGACTCAAAAAACGTACCAAAAGGCGGGCTAATTCCATTTAAATGTGGCCGAATGGGCTAATCGCTATGAATTAAGTCTATTCAGTCAACCGATCTTTCTCAAAATAAAACAAACGTTAGGCCTTCTTAGCAGTTATACTTTAATACGATATAAGTCATAAACACAAAGAAATAACAATATGATGAACGAAACATTAATTCAACTTTCACAGACCTGGCCAGCCTGGCTCTGGAATATTGCATTAATCCTCTTTTCATTTTTAATAGGTTTTCTGATCAAACTGATTTTTATACCGCTTTTACGGAGACAGGCTATTCAGCAAGAGTCTTATAGTTTATTTCGTTCCTTTGTAAGGCGTTTTAACCGCGTCCTAAGTATTTTTATACCATTAATTGTTTTTAATAGTTTGCTGCCCTTTGCCCAATTTAACGAACGGACACTTCGCGTGGTCAGCAAAACCAACGAGCTTTTGCTCGTCAGTTTCTTTGCGGTTGCGCTGATACAGGGGATCAAGGTTTTTGAAGATTACCTCTACCATCGTTTTGATGTCAATAAGGAAAATAACCTGCGGGAACGGAAAATCAGAACACAAATTGTCTTTATTCGAAAAGTGGTCGTCACCCTGATCATTGTGATTTCTTTGGCGATTATCCTGTTAAGCTTTGACAGCATGCAAAAGATCGGCGCTGGCCTGCTTACGGGTGTGGGAGTTGGCGGTATCATTATCGGTTTTGCTGCGCAGAAGTCCCTTGGAAATTTGCTTGCTGGTTTTCAGATCGCTTTTACGCAGCCCATTCGCATGGATGACGTCCTGGTGGTCGAAGGGGAATGGGGCCGCGTGGAGGAAATCAACCTGACCTACGTGGTCGTTAATATTTGGGACAAACGCCGTTTAGTATTGCCCATCACCTATTTTATTGAAAAACCATTTCAAAATTGGACGCGAACGACTTCGGAGATACTAGGAACCGTATTTATCTATACAGACTTTACCGTACCTGTGGGGCTACTGCGGGAGAAATTGACGGCATTACTCACTGGGCATCCGCTTTGGGACGGTAAAGTCAATGTGCTTCAGGTGACAGATTTTAAAGAACGTACCATGGAGATCCGATGTCTGATGAGCTGCCGCAATTCAGGCCAGGCTTTTGACCTACGCTGTTATATACGCGAACAGATGATTGCCTATATCCACACGAATTTCCCGGATGCATTAGTCAGAACACGGGTAGATTATCAGGAGAATATGCAAAAGGGGCTATAATAGCTAAGTGACGTTTGATAAATGATAATCTATTGAAAAATAAGTGTAATTTATTTAAGTTTGTTTAAATTGTTAGCGTTAGCGATATGTTGATTTTCTATGTTGTATTATCGGGAATATTAATTCTACTGAGTATATTACCTTTCATCCAAAGCCAACATTGGATTTTTCGGGTCGCTGAATTTGTCAAGTTGCAGCTACTGGTATTTCAGGTGCCCGCATTGGCGATGGGGTTTTATCTCGTGGGGGATGATTCCTGGATATGGTGGTTGCAGGTAGTACAGTTGGCGCTGATTGTATACCATGCCTATATATTGATACGCTACACTAAATTTTGGAGGCGTGAAAAATATGAAAAAGGCAAGGATGCATCGGATAGTATCAAAGTGGTCTCCTGTAATGTGCTGCAGTTCAATACGGCGTATAACCGCTTCATAGACCTGATTCACAAAGAAAAGCCGCATATTTTTTTGACCATGGAAAGTGATGCGGCATGGGAAAAAGCCTTACGTGTGCTGGAAAGTGATTACCCTAATTTTGAGAAGATAACCCTGGACAATACCTATGGTATGCATTTTTATACCAATCTGAAGATCAACAAATGTCAGGTGCATTATTTTGTGGCGGATGATATTCCGAGTATTGAAGCCGAACTGGAAACCGCCGATGGACATCGTTTTGTCTTTTTTGCCGTACATCCACCGCCGCCGAGTCCAACCGAAGAGGAAACTTCTAAAGAAAGAGATGGCGATCTACTCAGTGTGGCCAAGCGGGTTCGGGATTATAAAATGCCCGTGGTTGTTACAGGGGATTTTAATAATGTCGCTTGGGCCAAATCTTCGCTCTTATTCAAAAAAACCAGTAAATTGATCGATGCACGTATTGGCCGGGGTATTCTATCGACCTTTCATGCCAATTATTGGTTTTTTAGAGTGCCCTTGGACCTGTTGTTTCATAGTCCAACAGTATTTATCGATAAGCTGTTTATTTATCCTTCTGTTGGATCCGATCATTTTCCCATGGGCTGTTCATTCTTTATCGACCGCTACTCCGAAGAGCAGGCTGAAGATATTGAACATTTGGAGGAAGGTGATATGACCGAAGTCAATGAAATGATTGCTGATGGTAAAGAGGAAGAAAGTGATAATCGTATGTCCTAACCGGGACTGCCGAAAAAAGCATTCCCAATTCTTTCCATATTTCAGGCGGAAGTTTGTGCTATGGAAAACAATAAACTTACTTCTCAATGCTTGCGCGCATGTTTATTTATCTGTGCCCTGGCCACTTCAGTTGTTAGCCTCGCCCAAGAAAATAAATCCCTGCCCGATAAAGTGCATCATGCCGAGCCTTTATATAATGATCTTGTCCGGGATCTTGGGGCGCGGAAAGGGGAGAAGGAATTTAATGTCGGCGCTGATATTAAAAGAATGCGTTCGGCTGATGACTTTGGATACCTCATGGAGTATGAATTTGCACCTATAGATCGATTAGGACTGGAAGCGGAGACAGATTTTGCATATTCAAAAAGCCGCATGGCCAATGTATCTTCCAGCAATCAATTGGAAAGGTTGCGTTTATCGTCGCAGTATTCCTTTTATGTTTCTAAAAAACAGGCAACAACCTTGGCTGTTGGGTATACACAGATCTTTGACTTTGTGGATGGTGGTACTGTGTTTAATCCATTTTTTATAGCCGCCAAAAACTGGTATAGCAATTGGCATGCATTGATTTACACGGGGCCAGAATTCGCCTATCGTTATGGTTCATCGGGTATGGATATGACATGGCAGATGAATACCTCATTTCATTATACCATACCGCAGACAGATCACTTTATTGGTATTGAGGTCAATCAGGAAATTTCTTCCGATGGGATACAAACAACATTGCATCCCCAGATTAAGCTAGGGCTTAGTAACAAAATGGCCATTGGTATGGCTGTGGGATTGCCAGTTAGTGGCAAAGAAAAAGTGCTTAGTGGCTTTTGGAGGCTGATCTATCAATTATAATTTGTTAAAAATAATGTATGAAATGTGCTTCCGATGACGGGAAAAAAAGTAAATGGGGCGAACGCCTTCGCCCCATTATATCCATTAATATTATCAAGTCGAACGCAAAAAAAATGACTTGACGAGCCAAAAGTAAAAAATAATATGAAACTTACGATGTAAAAATTTTTAGTAATCTTATAAAATCGTAAAACGTAGATGAGGAGCTACAGTTTTTTATAAAAAAAGCGGCTTGATATTTATCAAGCCGCTTCGTAAAGGATATTGCCGTATTAGCGCAAAATAATCTGTCCGAATTCTATCTACGCTAGAGACTTTATATCGATGAGACAAATGTCGAAGTGATATTTACTCACACCAAGACTTTTTTGCTAATCGTGTAATGTTGTATACATGCATTATCTAGCGTATTTAGTTGCTTTCCATTAACAGTGGAATATACCCAAATAGCTTTCATTTGTTTCCTGAATTATAAAGCTGGCATTGGGTTATAACCCGCTGCGCTTCCATTCCAGCTGGCATTACGTGTACAACGTACGTTCATAAAATCTGATGCGATTACACCTAAACCTAAAGCATTGATATTTAACAATCCAGCAGATTTGGTTCCTACTGCCTTGTCTCCCAAGACAAGGCTAGTTCGGGTCGCGCCAATATAACTTGTTGCGCCGACAGAAGCAGCACCGCTTGCTGCTTGTAGTAGGCTTAGAAGTGGATCGCCAGTTAGAAGTTGGTCACTTGACCAAAATGCTGAGGTTTGACCCACGCTGCCATTTCCGAAATCGAGTGAAACCAAGCCGCTTACAATACTAATAGGTGTAGCTACGCCGTTGTTGTAGAAGCGTAACCTATTTGTCGCTGTTGGATAAACTGTTCCTTGTACACCAGTACCTCCTGTGTAATCCATAAAGTTTGAACCAGCCGTTGCACCAGGCGTTCCAGGTTGAAGAAGTATTCCTATTATATTACCTAATAATCCGTCAACTACACCGCTGTTTGATGTTAGTACGCCAATCTCATTGGATGTTGGTGTTTTCCATAAGCCTGCAGGATAAACCAAGGCACAAGGATCTTTCTGATTTGCGGCAACCGTACTTGCAAAAGTGCGTGGAAGATGACCTTTGAATGAGAAGAAGCTTTCGTTTGCGTTAGGTTGATTGGGGTTAGTATGGTAAAAGCGATATGGTGTTGCATTCAAAGCCCCACCCGTACGGTAGTACAGATTTGATCTTCCCCACTGTACAGTACTGCCTCCTACTGTCCCGTAATTAAGTGCAGATTCTGCTAGACCTACTAAAAGACGTTGATTTTTACCACCTAATGGCGTAATTTTGATATTCTGATTTGACAGGGATGTGCCAAAATTACGGGTAGAGCCGTCGTCAACTTTGATTTTAAGTTGAGATATTTGCGCATTGACTGTTAATTCAGACTGTTCTGCTGTTTTAAAGGTGGCAACTTTTTGATACGCATCAGTTCCTACTGGAGAAACATCGGTGAAATCTGCTTGAGTCAGGCTAAGATTTGATACGTTTGTCAAAGATAGATTCCCAGTGTTAAAATCGATCGTCTTAGTTTTAATACCGTTAGTACAACTTACCGCTATTGTTGGATTTGCGGTCATCGGTGCAAACATACCCAATGTATTTACTTCGACAGTAACAGTTGAAAATACGCGGTTAAAAGTTATGTTTAATGGAACTGAATTGCTGTTTATCACTAAATCCGATGCGCTGGACGCAATAAGTACATCCTTGGTTAAGTCTAATGTCGTAGTAGTAGGTACCGTAGTTGCTGTTGCGCCAATCGGCAATACCTCAGTATTGTTGTATGAGACTGCTAGCCATTTATACGAACCATTCTCTAAATTAATAGTGCCTACAGCTGCTGCAGTCAGCGGTACTGATTTCACAAAGGAATAGCTGTTGTCAGGATTCTTTTTATAGAAATAAATGCTATATGTTGTTGTAGGGCTCAAGGGGGTTGTAGCCGCACGTAATCCGGTTGATGCTTTCAAGCCTGAAGACGTTGACGAACTGTTTGTCACACCGACAAGGGCGTCGAATTCATCCCCTTCTACCAATTTAAGTGAATTTTCACTGGCCTTGGTACTGTTTGTATTGCTCGCTTTGGTTGAAATGTTATCTGTACTTTCGTTGAGTCCAGCAATGCGAACAATTACTTGATTCTTGCCATCTGGAGTAATTTCCTCGGTTGGATTGTTGTTTTTGTTACAACTCGTTGTAACAGCCAGTGTTCCTAAAGCCAAAAATGCAGCTAAAGCAAATTTGTTTGCTAAATTATTGTTGATCTTTTTCATAATGTTAAAAGCTGCTATTGTCCCAACCTTGGCCACCGTCGGCATTTTCAACGTCTGTCACTGAAGGACTAGAAGAATTTGTGGTACCTCCACCTGAACCAGCAGCAATGCCTTGCTCCAGCTCCACTACGTGCTCCTTGATGGACGGAGCTACGTACATTTTTTTTGCGTTCTTATTCATGATAATATTATTTGGATAATCCACGTCGTTGCCAACGTGGGGTTTAAATTTAATGGACAATTTTAACCCTTTTTCATGTTCAAAATACAATCGCTGTTGACAAGCTTTGCCTTTGCGTATAGGCAAGTAATGCTGTACTCACAAATGTGTTTTGAGATTTATTTTATCTGTTTGTGTGTTTCTAATTTAATTGTTAATACTTTATGCTATTATCGGCTAGCAATACTTTTCTGAATTATATTGTAATGTTACGACTTAATATCAACTTGTGCAAAAAAAAATGTAAAACTTTTTTTTAAAACAATATTAACTTCATAATAAAGGTGCTTTCTTTATTCTAATAATTTTAACTCTTTTGTAAGGATTATATGCTTTAAAATTGCATTAAGCCTCCATATTTAGTGCTATAACGTTAGTTTGCTATTTTCAAATATTCGTACTAACAAAGTTAATTTAAGTTTTGTTTTTGTTTTTTATAAAATTTTTTAGGCTTATTATTATTTTATAATTAATATGTTTAAACAGTTATCTTTTTTGGTGTCGATTTATGCTATATTTCCGTGTTACGTAAAGTGTATTACAAAACATTGTTGTATAAAGTGTAGATAAATATTATTCTGCTAATAATTATATTATCTAATATTCTTTGAATGTATACGTTTTTATTCCATTTAAATGGTTTATGTAATTTTTGTTGTGTTTTGATTAAAATATATCCTTAATTAAAGTTTATTATTCTCTTTTTTAATCTTTTCTTTTTTTCATATTAAGAAAATTGTATTGACAACCATATTAGTAAAATGACAGCGAAATTTAGAATCGTAGTTCGGAATGCTGCTGTCTATTCTCCTTTTTTGTGCTTTGGGCAATAGTTGCAGCTTAAAGACGATAGGGAGGGTAATGGTTCACCATGTAATTATATAAAATCATTTATCCTGTTTTCTACTTTTTGGTATCTTTTGGTCTTATTTGTAACTATCTCTATTGTATAGTTAACTTGATAGGCTGGTCATTAAAATGATCCTGCAGATTATTTTTCCACACGCTATATTACTTATCCTATTTTATGTTAGCGGCAGTGTGTTTTCTCATGGAAATGTCATGCAATTGACTTGAATAGCATTCATTTGTAGTGGCTCCACTACAAGAGAAGAAACATCGCTCAAATTCTTATTTCAAAATCGAAATATTATCTACTTTCGTGCAACTTCTGAAAAAGGAGTGTCATATTATTTGATTTTAATCAATTCTTTATCAATAGTATATAATTGTTGTTAACGTGTTATTTAATCGTTTGGTTAAATTAATATTTATGCATTTTAAAATACAAAAAATGAAAATGAACAAAGGAAACTCCGCTATTTCAGATAGCAAATTGGTTTATGAGGCACCTCGCCTCTATGCACAGAAAGTTGAATTGGAATATGGTATTGCTGCTGCTTCGGTAGACCCTGCGGCAAGACAGCAGTGGGAAAACACGGAAACACAATCCCATGAAGTGGGTAACGATTTTTGGGACTAAGATATATTTTTTAATCAAATTAATTAGTTATGAAACTAAAAAATACTAAAACTTTATTGTCGCTCATGATAGCGATGACCATATTTATCTTTTCTTGTAAAAAAGAAAATAGTACAACGGAGTTACCAACAGGAAATGCAATTGTCAACATTAAAATAAACGGTATAGCACCTGAAGATGGTTCGAAAAAGGCGAAAGCATCCATTGGCGGTTCCAGTGCGGCAACTGCTGCAGTACAACAAGTCACAGTACCATTTGGAGAAGACCTCGTTGTAAGAGCTACTTTGACTGAAGTGAAAGCTTCTCAAGGGACGGCACTGCGTGCTTCTGCAGCTAAAGCTGCAACAACTACATCGGGAGCTGGAGAAATTGTTGCTTTTAATGGTGATTATAAAGTATATATTTATAAAGAAGGTAGTTCAACATTAGAAAAAACAGTGGATGGCAGAAGTGCGGTGGTTAATAAATTTGAGCTTGCACCTGGAAAATATAAATTTGTTGTGTCTGCTTATGGAAATCCTGCTGGAACTGGAGCCGATAAGGATCCATTAGCCGTGGAGATCCTTCAAACTGTAACTGCAGGCAACAACAATCTTGATGTTGTGCTTAAACATAAATTGACAGAGATTACTGTAAAGTTTGATGCAGGTAGCGGCCGCAAAATTAATGCAATCAGCAACAGTACTGTTAAACCAAACTTTAATTATACATTTGATGAAACCACTGGATTAGTAACATTTGGAACTGAACTTGTAGCAAAAGGTTTTACTTTCCCAACTCAGGCAGAAGGTCAAGTATGGACTAGCAGTCCAGTTATGATTGCTGTAGATAATTCAAATGGTACTGGTGAAGTCAAGTTGGCTAATGTAATGATCAATAATAAACCAGGAAATGTATCGCTGCCCGGACTGACATTGAGAAAAGGTTTTCAATATGTATTGGATCTGAATCTAGGTGCTAAGCAAGGTATTGAGGCTGGCGGAGAAATATGGTCTGATGGTAACTTGGAGTATGATAAATCAACAGGTATCTATTCATTTGGTGCAAAAAATAGCGCTGGTAATTATTGGTTTTCTGACCGCATTAAACCCAAGGTAGTTCGGGCTGATCAAGTAAATTATAACCAAAAGCCTGATGATGCAATTAATGGTACCGCAGGGGAGCGCGGAGGTGATCCATGTGCATTGGTTAAAGCTGAGGGTACATGGAGATTGCCGACAACAACTGAAATTACAAATTTAGTAAATAGCACTGCTCCTGCAAATGGAAATCCTCCCGCCAGATGGCAAGATAACTACGATGGTACATCTAATACCATTAAAGGTGTGTTCTTTGGTGTTAATACAGCGGGAAGTGGTAGTCATAATCCAGGTATTAATAGAGATAAATATGTTTTCTTCCCATTTATGGGGTATTATTCAAATGATGATACAAGCGTAAGTAATACCTATAATAGCGAAGGTTCATATGTTGTTAAAGATGTAGACGGTACCTTTAAACATTGGGCCATTTCTAAAACCGGAGATGGTAATGCGCAGCCCGCATATATTAGTGCACAATTTGCTAATCCAGAAGGCAGAGCTTCACAAATCCGTTGCGTGAAAAACTAAGCAAAAAAGTATAATTTATTTGGATAATAAATATTATGGAAACGCATTCCCAAACTTAGGGAATGCGTTTTTTTTGCCTTTTCAATATGGGCTATGGCTGCGTCAGGTTTTTTAGGAATGTTTTCCTAAATTAGACGATCCATCACATTGGATCGACCAAAATGACCTTTCGCTACGATATAGGACTATTGCGAGCAATAGCTGTTTTAGCTGTGCTGCTATACCATTATGAAATCCCAGGTTTCACTGGTGGATTTATTGGTGTCGATATCTTTTTTGTGATCTCAGGTTTTCTGATGACACAGATTGTGCTGTCTGGTATGAGTAAGGACGAATTTTCTTATAAAAAATTCATCGCAAAACGTATAACGAGGATTGTACCGGCCTTGTTAGCGGTAAGTGCCTTTCTGCTGTTCTTTATTCCCTTTTTTTACTTTACTTCGGACCTTCGGTTAAATGCCAAATATATTGGCCTAGGCCTATCCTTTCTATCCAATATCTATTATGCCCTTCGTTCTGGTACCTACTTTTCTCCGGATGCAGTGGATAATATTTTCCTTCACGCCTGGACCCTCGCCGTGGAAATGCAGTTTTACGTGCTGTATCCGTTGTTACTACTTGCACTTCGAAAAGTATATCTATATAAATCTTTGCAATTCCGTTTCATCTATGTAGGATTGACCTTACTTTCTTTTCTTTTGTGTATGTACTGGCTTAAGACGAAGCCAGACTATGCGTTTTACCTGATGCCGGCCCGGTGTTGGGAGTTTATGCTGGGCGGACTAGCATTTTTATATGCGAACGAAATTAGGAGTGTTTTGGAGCGAGTGTCTTCTGTTTTATTGTATGGATTATTAATACTAGTGATCTGTTCGGTAATCGGGGCTTCGGGTAGATATCCCTGGCCTTCATTATTTGCGCTGTTACCAACTCTGGCAGTGGCGCTTATTCTTGGTTTGGCAAAGGAATATACTTGGTTTCGTAGCCGTGGGATACAGTTTTTTGGAAATATTTCATACTCATTATACCTTTGGCATTGGCCTGTTTATGTTTTATATAGAAAGTTTGAATTTGCACTTCCTTATAAGTTCAGTATAGTCGTTCCACTGCTGCTTTCTGTCTTGCTCGCTTCGTTATCCTATTATTGGATCGAACAAAAGAAAGGGCCGGTAATCGTGCGTTCTTTGGGCTTAGCTCTCCCCGTTTTTGTTGGCTTGACTGTTTTGTTTTATCTTGGCGCGCAATGGCCGCTATGGGGAAGGATTCGTGTGCTGAACGCGAAATATGTCAATTACTTTGAATACGATGAGCACGCGCATCTTAATCCCTGCGATTGTTATATCACAGATAGTAAAAATTACAATTTCTTTGATGCTGATCATTGTTTGGCAATTGATTCTACCAAACAGAATATCCTGTTAATGGGGGATAGTCATGCGGCGCAGCTTTCGACCGCTTTTCGAAAAGCACTGCATGCGGGCCAAAAGTTGCAGGAAATCAGTCTAAGTCTTACCTTTCCTTTTCCCAGTCCTCGGGGATACGGCAAATCGGTCGATTTATGGCGCTACTTTTATCAGGATTACCTTCCAAAGAATTATAAGCATATCGACAAAGTTTTTGTTTCTGTGCATTGGCTAATGTATCATTACAAAGGGATGAATTATACGAAAGAGGAGATTACGCAGGGCATTCGACAGATGCTGCGTATTTTTGAGGAGTATGGTTTGGACTATTATTTTATAGGACAGACGGAAGAATACCTGCTTCCTTACCATAAGCTTGCCTTGAAAATGAAGACAGATAAAACATTGGATGAAAGCCACTATGTGAATCCTGTTGGTGCTCGGGTAAATTCGTACTTAAAGAAGATTATTCCTCGGGAACGTTATGTCGATCTTTATCAGCTGAAAGATGTGAAGCATGACAACGATAGTTTTGGGGATCCTTATATGTTTGATACGCATCATCTCAGTTCTGCTGGGGCCAGTCAGGTGGTCAGATATCTCAAACAAAAAAACTATTTTTAAAAAGGCTTCTTTTTCTGGGTCGGTCTGCTGCCGAATCATTTTAATCATAGGTTGATACAATATGAGGCGAGTTTTTGTGTTCGGGATTTATTTGCTAAATTGCTCCACGCCTAAGCACGTAAAATGTTTTTCAGGCATTACATGCGGTAAATAATTATTATGGAATTTGGAGTTCATCGGGTTATTGGTGTAGAACGGGAGTCTTCGGAAATTAAGGATGCAACAGCTAAAGAGAATTATGTGGTTCTTTTTGTGTCAAGTGGCGGCTGTAGCATGCAGATTAATAAACAGATCACTGAGATTGAGGAATATAGTCTGGTTTTGATTCCGCGTGGGATACAAATCGAAGCCAATCCAAATGAACAGCGCCCATTTTTGATTATCTATTTTTCGGAAAGTTTTTTTGCACGTACCGAGGTTGATACGGCCTTCCTTCGAAACTTCAAGTCATTTAATAAAAGTGAGTATACCTATCGGACACTTAGCGTGCCCAAAGAATACGCGACGTACTATGAATTTGTCGGCATGCAGCTGAAGCTTTCCAAGCAGAATTATAATCAGGCAATTTATCGGGATTTGGCACATAATATCGTAAAGCAGATTGTACTCCTGGCAGCGATATATGCCGAAGACAAGCAGTCGGGTGACCTACTGGGGCAGCGCACAGATGTTTCTCTGGTAAGGCGTTTTCAGGATCTGGTTGAAAAACATGTAAAAAGGGAAAAACAGGTCGCTTTCTACGCGGATCAATTAAATATAGGAAGTAAAAAACTAACCAATCTCACCAAAGAGACCTTGGGTACCACACCCAAAGAACTTATCACCAAAGAATTGCTTCGTGTCAGTAAGAAGCTTCTTGTGGAATCTTCACTCAGCATCAAACAAGTAGCTTGGGAATTAGGGTATGCAGACGTGAATAACTTTAGTACCTTTTTTCTGAAAGAAACATCCCTCACACCAACAGAATACCGTAAGCGCTGGCAGCAATAAGGGTTCTGTATTAAAAATAATACATGTTTTCCTATTAAAAAGAATTGTTCTTATTCTTTCGTTTTTTTTATAAAAGGTATATTTATAATAGAACAACGAAAGCGTATGAAATACCACACCGTGAAAACTCATATTCTTCTGGCGTCAAAATTGCTGAAGATTGGATAAGAAATGAGGCGGTAGGACAGCATATCTTGGATGGTTTATATGAATATTGAAAAGACAAGATATTAGGTTAGGCTATGAAAAAGGGAATATTGTTTTTGGGATTGGTTCTTTTAGGAGGTACAGCCTTCGCACAGACAGGCGTTCGATTGAATATTGAGCTCCACGATGTGCAGCACCTGGTTATTAATCCGGATCAATCGACCGTTACCTTGGCCTATCACACCTTAGCAGATTATCAAAATGGCGTTGAGTCAGTCCAAAAAGCCCATCTTTCGGTATTTAGTACGTCGGGCTATGAAGTGAAAGTCAAATTGGCCAATCAAGATTTTATAAAGCTCGGTCAGGCACAGACAGGAAAAATTCCCGCACCATTGATTCGTGTTAAAGCTACTGCCACTCATATAGGGCAAGCCGTAAATACAGCTAGTAGCGTCCTTTCTACCAATAAGGAAACGATCATTTCTTCAGATTCACCCACCCTCAATGGACTGTTCGATGTTACCTACACCGGTCCCGGGGCTGACGGCTTAATGCAATACGTAGAAAAAAATAACACGGTTACTTTTACAAACGATGTTCTGTATAGCATCGAAACAAGATAATATTCCCCTAAATTCAATTCTTTTGCCGTAGACACCTCGCGCTGTAGTGATCAGGCTACAGACTTTTGTAGCTGTACAGCTACAACATTTCACGCGCTCCCTTTTTTATACTTTTTGGGCTCAAATTCATACTTTTTGCCTCATTTCCTGCTGTACTTTTGTTTTGTCCAAAGAGGATAAATAATAACGAATAAGTCATATTAAATTATAAAAAGTACAAAATGAAAAAAATTATTTTCTTCGCAGCAGCGATCATCGGTTCAGTAACTGCAGTAAATGCACAATCACAAGCAAAAGTAAAAGTGAATGTTGAATTGAATCCTTTTCAATCTATTGAAATTGGTAGCGGTGCTGGGCAAGATGGCCAGGTTACATCTGGTTATGATGACGAAGTAACTTTGAAATATGAGAAGGCAGCTGACTATACAAATGGGGTAAATAAATTGATCGCAAAACAATTGAAAGTATCTTCGGTAGGTTCTGGTTACAAAGTAAAAGCAACCTTGTCTTCTAACGGTCAGTTCAATAAAGTAGCTGGAAATGGTGCGAACACATACGATGCTAAAAAATTAATTGAAATTCAAGTAGATGGTAAAACTGCTTCTACAGATGTTAACATGGAGTTTGGTCCTTTTGGAAGCACAAGTACAGCAGAATCTTCGGTATTGAACAAAGAATTGGATGTAAAATATATCGGTAAACCACTTAATGAAGCAACAGTAAAAGAATTGTTGGGTAATGGTGGTAAAGATACAAAAGCAAAATATACCATCGATGTGGTATACACTATCGCAGCAAACTAGTAGGTCCTATACTACGCTATGAAAATCATATAGATGCAGGTATCGGAAGATACCTGCTTTTTTATGTATTTTTATGCCAAATTGTATTTTTATGATGAACCTGATTGCCTCATTTTTCTTGCTTTTTACGGCTACAATAGCTTTTGCTCAAACGGGATTGACTGTCGGCCCACCCAGATTGTATTTTGTTGGTGATGCCGGGCAGGCGCAAACGCAATATGTGGATGTGACAAATCCGAGCAAAGATTATACACTCGAATTGGGGGTGTCTTTTGAAGATTGGTCTTATTCAACAGTTGGTGATAATGAGCTGAGTCCGAAAGGGACACTGCCAACGAGCTGCGCAAACTGGCTGTCGGTATCGGAATCGTATTTTTCGCTGAAACCCGGTGAATCAAAACGACTGCAACTGAATATGCAGGTGCCTAAGGATGCAAAATTCACTGCCGAAGTACCCGTTCATACGGCAATGCTCTTTGTAACGCAATTGAACCCCAGGGCAAGAGAAAAACAGGAAGGAGCTAATATCCGTTTGGCCGTTCGTTCGGGAGTAAAGGTTTATCATCGTTTCAATGGAAGGGAAACACCAGATCTTGAAATTACGAATCTGGTTTACAAAGACGTGGATTCTGTTGGACAGTTTTTAGAGGTCAGTTACGATGTGACCGGAAATATCTGGTTGGAAGGAAGGTTGCGCGCCGAGTTTTTAAATCAGGAAACTGGCGAAAAGGAAGTGGTGGACAACCTTAATTTTTACTGCTTGCCGGGTGATAAGCGTAAACAATATATTGCAGTTCCCAAATCGTTGAAATCTGGGAATTACCTTGTTTCAGTATTGGCGTTTTATGGCGATCAGGATGTGGTGAAGATCGCGGAATTGGAATTTAAACATGTGGCAAAGAACTAAAATAGTAGTACTCTTGATTTGGGGTATTTTTTCAGCAATCCCTCTTGTTGCGCAATTGCGATTTTCAGTCTGGTCGGATAACTATTTCGAAGTGACTTCCTACTTGGGTAAAACGACGCCGGATCGATTCAATGTTTTTCAATTTGACCTGAATGGTCTCAATGTAAACGAGAAAAATTGGTCGCTCGCCGTGCGTCTATTAGCTCCAATACGCACCATTGCAGGTGGGAAGAACCGCAGTGGCAATACATTTCCCGTCGACAAGATCAGTCTGCGCTGGACCGGAGACAACAATGAAGCGAATTTTCGTCTCGATGGTATCGGCGCAAGCCGCACGCCGATTATTTTGCAAAATAGTAACGATGTACTGCTGATTAACCGGGCGAAACAACCCATTAGCTCCAATGGAAACTATTACCAGCAATACCAACTCTATAGTGCGCTGACTGTTGCGCAAGGTAAATACCTGGACGACTATCTAAGTCCTGATCAATATACGTACCTAAAGTACCGCATTCCCTTGTTGTTTACCCTGTATAGTGAAAGTGGAAAAGTGCTGGGGACGCAGGAGATTAATTATGAAATGCAGTTGCCGCCGCGTCTGACTGACGGTGGGATGGTCGATATGGAACCAGACTACAGCTTGGAGATTGCGGCGGATGCCGCTAATGCCACATTACAGTTTTCGACACAAAAAGATTATATACAGGGAGTAAGTTCGTTGGTTGCAAATGCAATCCGCGTGAACTCTATAACGGACTACGAGCTCCGTGTTAAGTCGGTTGATAGTGAGCTTGTTCGTAATGGTGGTGGAACACTTCCGCTGTCGGCACTGTCACTTCAATTAACTGCAGGAACGGGAATAAACAGGATAAGATCCAACCCCAAAGTAATTTTAACGACACAGGAACAAGTTGCTGTATCGGCAGCTTCGGTAGATAAAAAGCAAGCGCAAACCTTTAATGTGGAGTATAAAGCGAATCTGACTGCTGATCAGGTGTCGGCTTCTAAATCTGGAAGTTATAGCGTGTCTCTCCTTTATTTATTGATCCCACAATAATTTGATCCCCATTGCGTGTTTAAATGCTCTTCTCATAAGATTAGATTTACAGTTTTCGTGCTGTTATTGCTGCTGGTCAAGTTCGTTTGGGCACAGCAGGAAAAGACGGTGCAGCTCGTTTTGCCGGAGCAGCTCCGTTTGGAAGCTGGTCTCAATAGTATTGATTTACAGCTGGTCAACAACAGCAAACAAGATTTTACAGGCGAGCTCAAGTTGCTGTTGCCGCAGGGTTTGCGTGCCCTTGGTTCGGATCGTTTAACATTTACGGTGCCTGCAGGGAAAAAACGATTTATTACCCAGCGTCTACAAGTTCAGGCGCCCGCTCAGCTTAGGGGACAAACTGTTGGTGTTCAAGTCCGGGATCAACAGGGTCATATGGTTGACAACAAGACAATGGCTATCGATGTGCCGCCCAAAAAAGCAGTGATCCTACAGGATGTTTCGGAACAGCAGTATTTGAAGCATGTGGGGGACTCCATCTTTATCCGGACACGGGTTATAAATAATGGAACGACGGATGAGCAGCTTAAAATCTTGTTTTCCTCCCCGGATCGAATCGGAAATACCAAATTTAAGGAACAGAACCTTTTCCTTCCGGCCGGGCGTGATACGCTTTTCATACTCCGTTTTGCTGTGGAGAAATACATGTTAAACAGGGCGCAATACACGCTCAATGTTACAGGTTTATACGATAATGGCGATGTATTTGGGAATCTATCGGTGCTCTTGTCCAATATTGCAGCCGATCGAAATTACCAGCAATTATTTGACAACCGGGGTAATTTGGCCGCATACTCGCGTAATTTTTTTGATTTGCAGCTCGATAACCTGCTAGGTGAACAAAAGTCCTTTTATTTAAGGTCGGAGGGGGAATACCGTCTAGCCAATGGACAGCTAAGATATAGTGCTTATCTGACCAAAACTGGTGGAATGGACCGGCCTGCTTTAAGCAATACTTTTGCTGCCTTTCAGAAAGGAAATAATACTTACACGGTCGGAAATTTGCAGGAAAGTATGGAGGCTTCGGCCTTTGGAAGAGGTGTCAAATTTGACCATATCGATACGGCAAGGGCCGCCAATTTTACAGTAGGCCTGTTGCAGCGCGCTGTGGACCTGCTGGATTACAGCTCTTCTGGAGATCCCGGTTATACAGCTTTTGGAAAGGTGGTGTTGGGGGAAAATAAGCCTGAGCACAGGCGTTATGAAGGTCAGCTTTTTTACGATCGCAATGGTTTAGATAGTACAACGAGTCTGCTATGGGCGAATTCTTTTGACTTTCTGAAACAAAAATATGCAGGCAACACGGTACTGCGCGGTTTTGTCGCCGCTGGACTTCAAAGCCAAAACGACCAACAAGTTGGACGGGATTCATCCATGCCTTCATGGGCATTGGGTATGCGAATGGATCAACGTTTTGCCAAATGGAGTTTTAGCTCCGATAATTTCTATAGTTCCCCTTATTATACGGGTAATCGTCGGGGTTCTTTGCAGTTTGTCGAACGTTTAAATCGAAATTGGGGTAAATTATCGGCGGCGCTAAGTTATACCTTTTACCGCTATAACCCAAGTTATCTCAATACACGTTTTCTCAATTATGCAAGCCAATCTTCGCGCTGGGATTTAAGTATGTATATGCCCTTAAGTTCATTTGTAACGCTATCCGTATTGCCAAACTATAATCGTGAGATTGGAACCTATATGTTTGCCGCAGGTACCCGTGAACTGAAGTCAACCTCATGGCGCCTATTGTCAACGGTGAATGTGCGGTCGCGTAACCTGCAGCACAACCTGAATGTAACCACTGAGGCAGGGCTTGTGTCAATGAGCGATCAAGCTGCTGGGCTTTTCGCAGTACGTACAGATTTAAATTACAACTACAAAAGTCTGGGACTTTCAGCTTCTTACCAGCAGGGCGCTTTTCAAATCTCGGATCTGGTGAGTGCACTGTTAATAGGACGTTCGTTTGGAAACCGTTTTTCTTTAGGACCCCGAGTAAGTGGGACATTGTTGCAGGAGAGATTACAGTGGGCGGCTAATGGCCGGGCGAATCTGAGTAGCAGTTACGGGAATAGTTTTGGGGGGAACGCAAGTATAAATTACCGTGTGCTGAAGAACACCTTGCTCACCGGTCTTTTTCAATACAATTATAGTGTCATGAAAACCGGATATGACTATGATTTCAATAATTTACGCATTGGTGTTCGGCAAAACTTAAAAGGGTCAAATCTTGACCGTCCAGCGATCAAGACAGGAAATGCGCGTTTTTTCTGTTTTCAGGATAAAAATTTTAATGGAATATTTGATAAAGGGGATATTCCGATGGTTGACCATAGCTTTACGGTAAAAGGGATCCTTTTTGTAACAGATAAAGCGGGATACGCTTCCTTTAAAAAATTGCCGTATGGATCATATTTGTTTTTTTCGCCCAAGCAGGGACAGTATATGGCGGTTTCGAAAGAGATCGTGATACAGCAGTCAAATTTGGAAGTCCAGATTCCGCTCCAGCGTGGGGGGATGGTACAGGGAGCTGTTCGTGTCGAGTATACGCAGGGGCTTAGTTTGGAAACTGATCTGAATTTGGATATTTATAAAGTGTTGGCAAAAGACAAAAACGGAAGGATCATTGAAATATATACCGATAAGGATGGACATTTTGAGTTTGGCCTGCCAGAGGGTACCTATAGTTTCTATTTAGACAATGCGAGCTTCCCGGCAAACGTATTTACCGATCAAGAGGCGCAATCGGGAACGGTGAAACTTGATGCCGACTTGGTCCTCAAGCCTTTTGTCTTAAAAGTGAAGTCAAAAAAGGTCAATGTCAAACGCTTTGGACAATAAATCCTATCCGGCGATATGCTGAGATTTGACATCGCTGATATGATCTAATAGGGACTGGTTCAAAATGGGGGATGTTTTTAACATTTCCCGTACGGGATATTTTTCAGCAATATCCGTAAGGGCTTTGAGGTGTTTTTCATGGTGAAGGTCAGTGCCTACAAAATCATACATACCTGATTTCAATAAAGTCATCGCAATTGCTTTAACGTCCACACCATAATAACGGCTGATGGATAAGAGGTTTAGCTGGAGCAAACAGCCTGCATCTTTAATCTGCTTATATATATTAAAGTTGCCATGATAATAATTATACCTCTCGGGATGCGCAAGAATGGGCTTGTAGCCTAATTTTTGGATAGCAAGTATCGTATGGAACAGCGCTTTCGACTCGGATAAATAAGACATCTCAATGAGTACATAGCCTCCAGGTATAACACAAAGCTCATTATCTCGAACAAGATCCGAAAGGCCATCATCGATCATATGTTCGGCAGCAGCATGAATTTCAACCTTGCTACCGATATTCTTAAGGCCACTTTCAAGATTAATCTGTGCTTCTTCGATACTTGATTTGGTATTGGGATGAACGCCAGCCATAATATGCGGTGTACAGATAAATTTCTTCAATCCCAGGCGTTGCAATCCTTCAATATAAGCGAGCGAATTTTGTACCGAACTGCTGCCATCATCGATCCCCGGTAGCAGATGATTGTGCATGTCTACTTCCAGAAATTCCAGCTGTGCTAAGGGTCTAATGGATGATTTTTTATTGGTACCAAACAAATTGCTTAAGAAGCCCATAATTATAGTTTTAAAAATGCTAAGTTAAATTGGGATACATCTGTTTTGTTGGTATTCAATATATGATCGTGCTGGCAATTAGTTTCTATGTCGTATCCGAGGAAGAACTTTACAAACAATATGCCAGTTTTTTTGTTTATCAGGATGGATGCAATAGCTCAGAAAAAGCTTTTTGGAATAAACAAGCTTCCAGTCGCTTTTGTTTGTGTTTTTTGTAATTTAATTCGTGTTTGTAACAGTTTCGGTATAATACTTGCTTGTCCCCCTATGGTGGACAAATAACAAAGAATAGGTTTTTGTTATTGATATTTTAGGAGATTGTTTAATTGCTTGTTAAATTTTGAGTATCTTGGCATTCTCTTTAAAATATTGCAAAAGCCATATATGCTGGGTTTAAGACAAAAGCCTAAGACAGTATTATAAAAAAATAGAAATAAAAAAAGGGAAATTTATGATGGGTTCTGTAGGAGATTTAAAAAGACGTCTTCGTAAGGACAATCCACGATGGGTTATTTTATTGATCGATATGTGGTTTGTGTTTGGAAGTTATGTGTTTTCAAACTACGTGGTCAACAACTTTAAAGGGGTATTTGATGTGGCTTTAATGTTGAAGAAACTTGTTGTGATATTGCCTGTGTTTTTCATCACCTTCCTCTGCTTTAACACCTATAGAGGTATTGTCAGGCAAACAGGAATTCGTGATACGATCAAAATATTTAAAACAGTAGCTTCAGCCTATCTTGCGCTCATGTTATTGACCCTTTTGATCAAAGCTGTTTTTGATAAAGGGACTCTAGCCGGAGATTACCTTCGCCTATCATATGGCGTCCTGACCATGCAAGCCTGTATTCTATTGGTGATTATGGTAGGCGCGCGTGTCGTTTATCGTACAATTTATGAGTATCTTTTTTTACCGGCGAGAAAAGGCGAGAATGTTCTGATTTTTGGCGCCTCACGTCCAGGCTTGGTTTCGTATTCCTTATTAAAAGAAGATCAACGCATCAAATATCAGGTTGTCGCTTTTGTGGAAGATAAGATTTCGCGTATCGGTAAGCGTCTTGCGGGATTGAAAATTCGTGATATTACCGAGATTTCAAAAGAATTTGTTGAAAAAAATCAGATTTCTCAGGTAATTATCGCTGTTGAAAACAACGATCCTGAGCGTTTGGAATATGTTTCGGACTGGTTCCAAAATATTGGACTCGAATTGAAGATCATGCCTCCGGCGCGAATTTTACTTAATTCGGGGGCCAAACGTGAAATACGTCCGTTAAAAATTGAAGATCTATTGGGACGTAAACCGATCAAATTGGATCATCCTGAAATCGAAGAAGAGATGCAAGGGAAGGTGATTTTGGTGACCGGTGCTGCCGGATCCATCGGTTCGGAATTGGCCCGTCAGATCGCCAGACGTCACTATAAGACCTTGATTCTATTGGATCAAGCCGAGTCTGCGCTATACGATATCCAGCAGTCGATCCGGGCCACACAGCCTGAGCAGATGCACTGCGTGGTAGGCGATGTGCGTAACTATGCCTTTATGCAGAAGATATTTGCGCAATACAAACCCGATTTGGTCTTTCATGCAGCAGCCTATAAACATGTGCCTTTAATGGAAGCGAATCCTTACGAGTCTATTCAGACCAATGTATTGGGAAGCAAAAATGTGGCTGATCTCTGTATGCAATATGGCACTAAAAAGATGGTCATGGTATCGACAGATAAAGCTGTCAATCCAACGAATGTCATGGGCGCAACAAAACGCATGGCTGAAATCTATGTCAGTAGCTGCAGTGGTAAATCAACTACCAGTTTTATCATTACACGGTTTGGAAATGTACTGGGTTCAAACGGTTCGGTTATTCCGCTCTTTGAGAAACAGATGGCAGATGGTGGGCCACTTACCCTGACCCATCCTGAAATCACCCGATTCTTTATGACGATACCCGAAGCATGTCAATTGGTGCAAGAAGCTGGCGTGATGGGTAAGGGAGGAGAGATCTTTGTGTTCGATATGGGCAAGTCTGTTAAAATCATTGATCTAGCAAAACGCATGATCAAATTGAAAGGCTATCGTTACCCGGAAGATATTGATATCAAAATTGTTGGACTGCGCCCTGGTGAGAAAATTTATGAAGAATTGTTGGCGAATAATGAGAATACGGTAAAGACACACCATCCAAAGATCATGATCGCGAAAGTAAACCACGATGAATTGTTACTTAAAGCAGAGCGTATTAATGCAATCTGCCGGCAGATCTTGGATGCAGATACTCAGTTGCCAGATTTTATGGAGCTTGTCGCCGGAATGAAGCAGATCGTTCCAGAGTTTAAATCTCAAAATTCGGAATACGAGGTGCTGGATACCGTGACGGAAGAAAAAGAAATCGAATTGGTTAATGATTCCGCAGCGGAGGTACCGGTATATTCGTTGGTAAAGAATGTATTGTAAAGCTGTTATAAGGCAGATAAGTTTTAGATAATAACACGATAAAGAAGTGAAAAGCCCTCTGAATAGAAGGCTTTTTTTGTTTATTCCATTTACTCATGGATTAAAACTTGTCAATTAACAAAAATCATCCTAATTTTAGCGAACTATTTGGTGAACTCATCATTCGCGGACCAATGGTCTAAATATTCGAGAATCATAATATGAATAAAACAATTTTAATTACTGGAGGAGCAGGCTTTATAGGTTCACACGTTGTCCGTGAGTTTGTGTTGAAATACCCGGAATATCAAATTATAAATTTGGATGCTTTGACCTATGCTGGGAATCTGGAGAATTTAAAGGATATAGAACATTTGCCCAATTACACCTTTGTCAAGGCGGATATTACGAGTCAGCAGGCTGTCGCGGCTATTTTTCAGGAATATCAGCCCGATGGTATTATCCATTTGGCGGCGGAGTCCCATGTCGATCGATCTATTATCGATCCAATGGCTTTCGTTATGACAAACGTCATTGGAACGGTCAATTTATTGAACGCTGCCCGGATAATCTGGAAGGATAATCTGGAAGGAAAACGTTTTCATCATGTGTCAACGGATGAGGTGTTTGGCGCGCTCGGTGATACCGGCTTTTTTACGGAAGAAACAAAGTATGATCCGCATTCACCTTATTCAGCTTCAAAAGCTAGTTCAGATCATTTTGTGCGCGCTTATCATGATACCTATGGCTTGCCTATTGTTCTGACAAACTGCTCCAACAACTATGGACCGAATCATTTCCCGGAGAAATTAATTCCGTTATGTATTCATAATATTTTAAATAATAAATCACTACCTGTTTATGGTGATGGAAAATACACCCGCGATTGGCTATATGTCATTGATCATGCCAAAGCCATCGATCTCGTTTTTCACGAAGGAAAAAATGGTGATTCCTATAATGTCGGCGGATTCAATGAGTGGCAAAATATAGATCTGATCAAAGAGCTGTGCAAACAAATGGATGAGAAATTGGGGCGTGCTGCAGGTACCTCAGCACAGTTGATTACCTTTGTTAAAGACAGACCAGGACATGATTTGCGCTACGCCATTGATGCTACGAAGATCAATCAGGAATTGGGGTGGAAACCTTCAGTAACTTTTGAAGAAGGTTTATCCCGGACCATAGACTGGTTCCTAGCTAATCAGGAGTGGTTGGATCATGTGACTTCTGGTGATTATCAAAAATATTACGACAACCAATACAAAGACGCATAGCATGACGTATACGGAAACAAAATTAAAAGGCTGTTTTATACTTGAACCGACCGTATTTGAAGATGAAAGAGGTTATTTTTTTGAATCATTTAATGAAACGAAATTAACGACGATACTCGGTTATACACCACACTTTGTGCAGGACAATCAATCCAAATCACAGTTTGGTGTGGTGCGTGGCTTGCATATGCAAGTTGGAGAGCATGCACAGGCAAAATTGGTGCGTGTTGTCGAAGGTACAGTCCTCGACGTTGTTGTAGATGTTCGTCCAGGATCTCCTACCTTTGGACAGCATATTAGCGTAGAACTTTCTGCTGAAAATAAACAGCAAATGTACATTCCTCGGGGCTTTTTACACGGTTTTTCGGTGTTGTCGGAAAATGCGGTTTTCTTTTATAAATGTGATAATAACTATCATAAAGATGCTGAAGATGGGGTAAATCCATTGGATCCGGAATTGGCGGTCGACTGGCAGATTCCCGCAGAACAGATGATTCTCTCCCAAAAAGATCAGGAGGCACAATCCTTTGAAGGGTTACGTTTGAAATTAATATAATAGGGTATGCGGATTGTTATAACAGGGGCTTCGGGACAACTTGGCTCAGAATTAAAAGATCTTTTGCTGGATGATACCGAAAAGGAATGTTACTTCTTGGATCGGAAACAATTACCATTGGATCAAATTCAGATCATACAGCAAATTTTGGCGATGTATGAACCGGATCTTATTATTCATGCGGGAGCTTATACGGCTGTGGATAAGGCTGAGGAGGATCAGGTAACGGCTGATTTGGTCAACCACGTAGCTTGCGAAGAGATCGCACAATACTGTCATCTGCATGGTACACGTTTAATCGCTATTTCGACAGATTATGTTTTTGATGGATCTTCTGCCTCTCCTTTAACAGAAAAAGCGACTACTGGTCCGATCAACGTTTACGGACAGACAAAGTTAGCTGGAGAACAGGCGATTCAGAAGTGGTGTCCAGAAGCAATCATTATACGTACTTCTTGGGTGTATTCCACCTACGGCAAAAACTTTGTGAAAACCATGTGTCGTTTAATGACCGAGCGTGATGAAGTTGGTGTCATTAACGATCAAATTGGAAGCCCTACCTATGCGAAGGATCTTGCCGTAGTCCTATTAAAGATTGCAGATTCGTCTAAATGGGAAGCGGGAATTTATAACTACAGCAATGAAGGCGAGATTTCCTGGTATGACTTTGCTGTAGCGATACGTGATTTCCGTTCGTTCGATTGTCAAGTAAAACCCATTTCCACGAGTGCGTATCCTACACCTGCACGTAGGCCGAAGTATTCCTTACTCGATAAATCAAAGATCAAGGCTACTTTTGGTGTTGAGGTGCCTCATTGGGAAATAAGTTTGGCTAAGATGCTAGCTGAAGAATTTGAAAATTAAGAAATAGCAAGGATTAAAGATTCTTGTTTATCATCTAAATATAATGTTATGAAAGGAATTATATTGGCAGGAGGTTCAGGAACACGACTACATCCACTTACGCTGGCGGTAAGCAAACAGCTGATGCCTGTATACGATAAGCCGATGATATATTACCCCCTGTCGACCTTGATGCTTGCCGGGATACGTGAGATTTTGATTATATCGACACCACAGGATCTTCCGAATTTTAGAAAATTACTGGGTGATGGTACACAATTAGGCTGTCGGTTTGAGTATAAGGAACAACCGAGTCCCGATGGATTGGCACAAGCCTTCTTATTGGGCGAGGAATTTATTGGAAATGATAAGGTAGCCCTTATTTTAGGTGATAATATTTTCTATGGATCGGGCTTATCGAAGCTTTTACAGTCTTGTGCTGATCCCGACGGAGGTGTTGTTTTTGCCTATCCCGTTCACGATCCTGAGCGTTACGGGGTGGTGGAATTTGACGTTGCGAAAAATGTTGTTTCTATTGAGGAAAAGCCTGAAGAACCCAAGTCTAGGTATGCAGTTCCAGGGATTTATTTTTATGATAACGACGTGGTTGCTATTGCTAAAAGTATAAAGCCTTCCTCAAGAGGTGAATTGGAAATTACCGATATTAATAAGGAATACCTCCGTCAAGGCAAATTAAAAGTGGGGGTTTTTGATCGCGGTACAGCCTGGTTAGATACGGGAACTATACAATCGTTAATGCAAGCTGCACAATTTGTCCAAGTGATCGAGGAACGGCAAGGAATGAAAATAGGTGCCATAGAAGAGGTGGCGTATCGCATGGGCTATATCGATCGACAACAACTGCAAAAAATAGCAGCTCCGTTGAGTAAATCGGGTTATGGCGAATATCTTAAGCGAATAGAATAAATAATTAATGAAACTTGAATGGATAGCAAAGCTATCCATTTTTTTACTTGAAAATAGCGGGCCCTCTAAACTCAATAATACGTTCGGAAGTCTTTCGCTCACCAATCACGGCGGTTTTTGCACTGAGACTAAACCTATCCTGACTGACAGGTCAATGCTAATTCGCATATCCGTAATTTCCTTCATTGATAGATCGATGATGTTGCAACACTTAATTTTCCATCGAAGAAATGTCGGTTTCTAAATAATAAAAATTATATTTATATAAATCGTTTATAGCCTATTTATCAGTTTGTTTATAAATTATTGTGAAATTCATTTCTAGCGTGATTAATTTGACTTTGTTTTAAATTTTTTCTTGATTACTTTTTTTCTTTAGAAACAATTTTAAGGATAGGTTTGTCTATACTACAATAGGTCGATACGAGTGGAACGAATATAACGTGCAAGATCAGCTAAGCGTATAGTTTTCAATTTAATAAAATGTGAAATATCATGATTACAGTTGGAATAATTGACAGGGACGAGAAGGAGCGGATACAAACAAAAGAAAACATATCCAAAAATGAGAAATCTGAATCAACAATACCGATGCATGTACTGTTTGATCAGGAGACACTTGCTTCTTCCCGTCACAACCAAATCCCTGATGTGATGATTATCGATATTGATCATCAGGATAGCTTAATTGTTGAACGCGTTAAACGCCTGTTCCCACATGTTGAAATATTAGTACTGACCAACAATTGCGATGTAAGGGTGGTGCGTAGCTGCTTTAGGCAAGGCGCTGTGGGCTATATGCTGAAGAAGACATGTCTGCAATCGTTAAAAAATGCGATAACAATGACGTTGGGAAATGGTTCTTTTATTAGTCCTTCTGTCAATCGTGCTTTAATTGAGCAGGCGTTCAGCGCGAAGCGGTCCGAAAATCTACTGACTGCCAGGGAGTTGCAGATCGCCAACGGCATCATTGAAGGGCTTAGCTATAAAATGATCGCCCAGAAATATGCGATTTCTTTAGATACAGTCCGTATTTATATCAAGCGAATCTACAGAAAGTTTCAGATCAATAGCAAAGGTGAATTGATCGCCCAATTGACCGCTTAATAATTCGTTACATGAATATGTGACTACCTAAATTTCGATCTCTTTAAATTTAGCCTGATTTTTAGGGGTACTTGAATGATATGCTATGCCAATAAGAAGCCTTTTAATTTTTGTGTTTCTTCTCTGCTATACTGCTCTTTTCTTATCCATAGCGAAAAGTCAGCAACGATACGATATTGCCTATCATTTCGAATACGATTCCGTTCGGATCACGCCATCCCAGACATTTTCAAACAAACTAATTATTGTTAACTACACGGATCGAACAATTGAACTAAGCCCTGAGTCCAATGATACGAAGGCATTGCAGGGATTGATCAAATTGCCACCATTAATACAGCTGAAGGCTCATGAAACGAAAAGCTTTCCCTTGAAATACATGACCGATCGACGGACGATCTCGGATGCAATACAAAAATTTAGTATCGGGCTGCGTTCGAAAGACGCTGCTGTCAATATACAGCCCCCACAAATTTTCTCTACAAAACTGGATGTTCAGGCAGCGCTATTGATTCAGTCTGAACAGCCCGAATATTTTATTGATCAATCAACTGGACAAACGCAATTTTTGGTACGCGTCGTCAATATGGGATTAATACCGTTTACCTTTCAATTGCAGTTTGCCAACCTTCCTTCGGAACTGGAGGTCGTCGGTGAAGCATTACCAATAACATTGGCTGCAGGAGGGCAGTCGTTACTGCGGTTTACTGCCCGTATGCGCACAAAGAAAATAGCCACGGATGTAGAACTATCGATGATAGCTATTGAAGCAGGTGGTAAACAACTTGCGACAAGCCGGGTGCGCATCATGACAGTGGGTAGCGTAAAACGGTTCGGTTCGGCTATGAACTTGCAAAATCAGCCCTACAATAATATGATTGCCTTACGTTATCTCAATATGGGACAGTATATATCGGTGTATCAGTTTCAGGGATACGGCAATCTTGCGCTGAATAAAGAGAGTTCGTTGAGCTATCGTATGAATGTGGATTATTTTAGAAACCAACGTGCATTCAATATGTATGATAGTTATTTGAATTATCAAACGGAAAAATGGGGCCTGAAAGCAGGTAATATCTACGAGAATTTAGATCAATATGTTAACGGCCGCGGACTGAGTGCAAGCTATAAATTTGATAAGTCGCGTGCTATCAACCTGTATGCCGTCCAAAACAATTATTTTCTTTGGAATCAGCTGAATAATTTTTCGCCCGGAGGCGGGGTATTGGGATTGAAGTATGCTGTTACATCGGAAAAAAATCAGGAAAGAAGCGTCGTTTATTTGCATAGTAGCGATAATTATCGAAATGTGCGGAGTCATCTGCTCAGTGGAAAGGGGTATAAAGACTGGACAGAAAAACAAAATCTCACTTGGGAAGCCGGCACAAGTGTCGAACAATTGGATGCTGGCGGTCATAAATTTGGCTTGGCGGGCGGTGTGAGCTATAATGGAGTCTTCAACGATGTTCAGATTTCAAGTATCAATTATTATAGTTCTCCCTATTATGTCGGGCTTAGAAGGGGGCTCTTACAGTCGGACTCCCGTGTGGTCATTGCGCTGGAGGAGGCTAAGAACCTCTCCCTCAGGGTGAGTTTTATGGATAATCAACCAAAGTATCAAATTGGGGATAGGAATTACCTTTTTAGTAACAGCAATCGGATTGAAATTTATGAACTTGGGTATCGTACGGCGTTTGGGCGATTGAAAGTTGATCTGAGACCTTATTGGATGAAGCAGCGTACTGATTATCACAGCTGGTTAGGATTGGGAAGTAATGCTGTAAACTGGAAGTCGAGTTCAGTAAGAACCGTTGCCGATCTTAATTTTTTCACGAAGGGCCATCGCTTCTCGCTGCAGACGGACTATGGCTATACTTACAAAAATACAGCTGAAAAGCCCATTGCGCCTTTTCATTCTTTACGTGTATCGGGTAATTATGATTATACGCTTTTTGGATTTAACGCATTTGTGCAGATCAACCCCTATTATTTAAGTGATCTTTTGACTACTTACGAAAATTCCAGTTATAGCATGTATTCGCTGGGGCCTAATACACACTTCGAGGCATTCGGTCATAATTTGCAAGTACAGCTTGCAACAATGTACAGTTATTATGGCTTTTCGAAGAGTAATAATTTGTCCATCAATGGGAATGCCCGTTGGCGGATGAAGAAAAACTGGAATTTAACAGCGGACATCTTTTATACCTTTGTTAAAGGAAAATTGCTGTTTGTGGTAGATCCAACGAATGGACCTCAATCCCAACCCATGGACCGGTATTCATTTAATAATAGACAGATTAGATTAGGGATAGAGAAGAATTTTGGCCATCGAGGACATTATAAGGGTTATCACTTGCAGCTGACCTGTTTTGACGATAAAAATAACAACGGAATTCGGGAGGATGGGGAGTCATTGGTGGAGTCGGTGTTGATCCGCATCGGAAAAGAAGCTGCCATAACAGATGGAAAGGGACGGGTCAAGTTTGTTGATATGGAAGCTGGCTCTTTTTCCATTCAGACAGAAAACCATCAGGGTTGGGTTTCTCAGGGACCATCGACGGTTGTACTGACCAAGAACCAGTCCATGGATATTCCGCTGATCAAAACAAAATCCGCAAAGGGTAAACTGCGGCTCATCGCCAGTAAATATCTGGAGTCAAAGCCTGATTTGAGTGGTATCCGAATTACAGCGAATGATAGGCAAGGCAAAAGATATCATACCTTAACCAATGAAGCGGGCGAGTATATTTTCTATCTGCCTATTGGTTTTTATAAGTTGACGGTTGAGACAGAAGGAATGCCTTTTGTTATTGAAAATTCGAACTGCGAAGCAGAAGTGAAAGCGGTAGGACTGAATGAGCTTCCATCCTTGCGTTATCGGGATCAACGACGAAAAGTTGGCATTACAAGATTTTAGGGGGCTACAAAGCTATAGATGATATTCGCGGTATAGGTACCGGTCGGTTTACCCAGAAGATTGCTGGTCTGCGATGCGGGGATGCTGTACTGCATATCAAGTGTGCGATCGATGACGGGATCGGCATTTTGGATGAGCTGCTGGGCCGTTGTGGACAGGGTAACTGTATTTACGTCAGTTTGGCCAGCCATTGGACCGATACGCAAAACACTTAGTGGAATACTGTTGACCCCAGAGGTAAAACTGGAAGTAGTGGCGCGAACATATAAGTTGTAGGGTGTTGTTTTACTCAGTTTTAAATGGCTGGGCATATTCGTACTGACTCCGTTAACATAATTACTGGTGGTCGTAAAAGGAAGGTTAACGGTTTGCTGATTTGCGACGATTTCTCCGAGGTCGCTGACCACAATGTTCAAATTCCCACTGGCCTGCGCCTGGACCGGTGTTGTAGGGTAGGCCGAGGAAAGTTTATTCCAGGTATAAGTGAGGGGCACAGTGTAGGTTCCAGCTTGTATAAAATTGCCTTTAAGGAAGGGGGATCCAATTGTATACGTATGTGTAATCGAACTATTGTTATTGGTAGGGACAGCTATTCCGGTCGCAGTCGTTAAGGCCTGATCACTGGTCGACAGATTGGCCGTGCTTGCCGTAGCGACTCCGCTTAGTGTGGCGCTCACTGTGGAGACAGGTGAAACAGGCAATGTATTGTAGGGAAGGCTGGTGCTAAAATTAAATTGAGCATTGCCGGTTCTTATACTTGGTATGTAAGGTACGGTACTTGATATTGGAATAATCTGACTGGCACTGATTCCATTGACTGAACGATAAAAACTAAGGTCGTTTACAGCTATACTCGTTGTGCCGATGCTGGTTGGCGGACTTATAAATCCAGGGACGGTGAGGGAGAGGGTGAAGCTTGTTGGGGTAATAGAACCTCCCCCCTGTGCATAAAAGCTTACATCGTTTGTAAATACCCCCGCCGTCCAGGTCTGGCTTGCTGTAGCAATACGCGTATTGGCGGTTATGGTACCCGAAGCAACACTTACCAATGCCGTGTAGAGCAAACCACCACCAGTTGATAAGGCGACTTCATTATTACCTGTTAAGGCAAGCAATACCAGGGCACCAATACTTGAAAGTTTCATATGCACTACGCTGGCTGGAAAGCTTCCACTGGTCGTACTGGTAAAATTTGCTGCAATGGATTTGACAAAAAAAGAAGGAAATACACTAATTATAGTGCTGTACGTACCCGCATTGATCGATGTTGTGAAGTCCGTTTGGCCTTGTATATTGGCTTGCGGTAAGGTAATGGACGTCGTTTGCGCATGAATATGCTGCCCATAGAAGCTAAAAAAGCCCAGGAAACAAACCGCAAAATTTCGCTTAATATGTAATTTCTTTTTCTGCAATTTTTAAATCATATTGGCTACCCGCGTCTAATATTGCAACAGCAAGATAGCGCCCAGCAGCAAGTTTCTCTGGAAGGTCAATTTGCACCCATTGATCCGAGCTCGGGAGCATCGCGATAGCAACGGCCTTAATAGGAATTTCTTCTCCTGTCTCTGTATTGGTTAGCTCAAAACGTACATAAGCATCCTTGTTAATCTGTCCTGTGTTTTTAACATGTACATCCATTCGGCGCACAGATTGCCCCGTCTGACCTGGAATGATATGCCTGTCCTCAAAAGCAAGGAATTCCAGATCTCCAGGATTTAATCCGGAAGGAGTATGGTAAACTTGAATGCCTACTTCAATAAGCACGTTCATATTAAGGCCATTTTGGACAGCTGCTTTTTGTTCTTTCACTTGTGTAAAAAAAAGCATAGTGTTGCTTAGCTGCTGTGGAACTGGGTCTTTGGGGATTGTCATGGAAAGATTCACCGATTTGGTCTCTCCCGGAGCCAGACGTACCGTGTTTTCTGAGAGCGTGAGCCAAGCCGCATTTGACTGCTGTTTTTGGCCTGGAGAATAATATCTTTTGACCCCAATCGAATCACGGTCCCAATCTTTCAGATTGGCGACAAAATAGAGTTCAGCATTCGAGGTGTTGCTAAAAGTAATCACCTGAGAAACGGTCTGTCCCGGCTCGCCAGTAAAAAAAATGCGGGATGGAGATATTGAAATACCCTGTCCATAGATCAGGGTATTACAGATATAAAGGACGAATAGTGTTAAATAATATCGCACGGATAAAATTATCTTTCTGGTTAGAGTTGTGTCGCTGTATAAGTAACTGTTGTACTATAGGCGGACGCCCCGAGATTTAAGAGTGATGCCGGATTGGCTATCGTATAGTCCACTGTATAACTTGCCCCTGTAGAGGCTGTGGAATTGGTGACCAGCGATGCTGCAGTTGTGCTTAGCGGTACATTTGCCACTGGAGTACCTCCATTTGCACTCGCCGCCGGCACTGTAACTGTTACAATATTTAGCGCTGGCCCTCCTGCGGGCGTAAATGCAGCCGTTGCAGCGACAGTAAGATTATACGGTTTATTACTCACCACCGTAAAATGACCTACTTTCTCAACGGTTTTTGATGCGGTATAGTCTGCCGCAGAGGTATAAGCAAAATTGACTGTTGGGCTTGCGCCTAATGTAATCGAAATAGCATCTGTCAAGTTGATATTTACAGTAACAGGTTGGGAGGTCGCTGTCACTTGGGCTTTGGCTTGATTTCCAAAACATATGGCTGCAAGTGCAATGAGGGGTATAAATAGGTTCTTTTTCATAATTTCCTCTATTTTATGGGATTAAACTCTAGTAAAGTTACTCAGCAACGGTGCTAAATGCAATGTAAACAAGTCACATAATGATGTTATAAAGTTGAGTGGGAGCGAGCGTTTTTTGTAGGTGTTTTTTAATAATAGCTGTTATAGGGCATCGTTTATATGGCGCGTGTATTGCTCCTGAAACTTTTCGAGAAACAGCGTATATTTGCAGCCAAATGTCTGACTCCAAAAGAATCTATCAAATCGATTTGTTTCGTTTTATCGCAGCATCTGCCGTCGTATTATATCATTATCTATATCGGGGGTATGCTGCCGGAAATATGTCGCTATTGGGTTTCGATGGCGTCGGAGCATATTTTAAATATGGCTACCTTGGCGTTGACTTATTTTTTATCATCAGTGGTTTTGTGATCGCCTTTTCCATCAAACATCTTTCGCTGCGGAAATTTTGCTATTCTCGCTTCAAGCGTTTGTATCCGATGTATTGGATTTGTTTGCTGTTGACTTTTATCGTTTCTTATTTTTGGGGCGCACCTCGTTATCAGGTTACATTTACACAACTATTGGCCAATCTGACCATGGTGCAAAAATTATGGGGGCAGGGGGATGTCGATGGCGCTTATTGGTCGCTCTATGTAGAGTTGAAATTTTACCTGATCATCGCTTTATTCCTGATCCTAAATCAATTTAAAAAAATAAGTTTAGATTACCTGGTGTATTTTTGGCTGCTGTTGTCCAGCATGCGCTTTTTTGTTGGGCCTTCGGAAATTTATGACGCACTTCACGAGTTCTTTTTACTCGATTGGAGTGCCTACTTTATTGCTGGAATTATATTTTGTCAGCTGTTTTTGCACGGAGCAAAAGTCCAGCATTTTGTGGCCTTACCTTGGTGCTTGTACATCTCCATCGATGGTGCCGTGGGGCGCATTCATTGGCTGGAACGGACTTTCCACAGCGACTTTTCTTCTTATATTATTGGAGCGACCATCGTTGTGTTTTACCTGCTTATGTTGCTGGTTTCCTGTAAAAAGCTCCAGTCGATCAATTCGCCCAAATTCGTTAAAATTGGCATCTTGACCTATCCGCTGTATTTAATCCATCAACACATCGGCTTTATCATTTTTAACCATCTGCACCCCTATTTAAACAAATACTTGTTGCTTTCGGCCGTTATTGGTCTCATGCTTGTGGTTGCTTATCTACTGAGCGATCGGATTGAACCATGGGTTATAAAGCGTTTTAAAGCATAAATAAAAGGTCCGAAGGTAATGATTACCCCGAACCTTTTTGGTTTTCATAGGAGATGTAGTTTTTTAGCTGGGTTGTTTTGGCAACCAAGCTGAAATCCTGAGTCGTTTACTACTTTGTCTTACGCTTAAAAAACAAGATTTCCTTGATAGATAAGTGATTTTACGGGCGATATTCTTGAAATAGCTTCTGCCGAGCAACTCGCGTCAAGGAAGGCAATATCTGCGCTGTCGCCGACCTTTGGCCATTGCATATTGCCTTTGTCATCCAATGGAGTAGGGCCCGCGGTAGCAAGTTTCAGCATACGCGATAGTGCATATTCGGTAGCCTGGCCGTATACTTGAGCTGCAAGATTAGCCTTTTGTAGCACACTGCCTGTCCCGAAAGTACTCCAATGGTCTACAATACTGTCATTCCCCGTCATGACCTTAACATTGTTTTCCATAAGCGTCGGAATAGGCATAATTAAGCCACCGAATGGAATCGTAGAAACGATACCAATTTGCGCGGCACCCAGTTTCTCGGCCATTTCCTGTTGTTTGGCTTTTTCTAGTCTACCAAGCACAAAACAATGGCTGAGGAAGGTCTTGCCTTTGAGAACAGGATTCTCGTTGACTTTATTAATTAAGTATTCTACAGTTTTCAAACCCGATTCTCCAGATTCGTGTAAGTGAATGTCAATTCCTTTGTTGTTATCTAATGCCAGTTGAACCGTAAAATCCATTGTTTTTTCAATAGCACCATCAATGGAAAAGGGATCGACCCCACCGATAAAATCAATATTGGTTTTAGCCGCTTCCTTGAGATAAGGCACCGAATCGGTATAGAAGACACCGTGTTGTGGAAAAGCAACCAATTCAGCTCCAAAGCCATTTTTTTTGTTTTCAAGTGCCAGCTGCAGATGATGTAAAGAATCTAGTTTGGATGTCGGTTCAATATTGACATGACTACGAGCAAAGGCGGTGCCCTTCGATTGTAACAGTTCGATTAGTTTTTCTGCTTTATGAGTGGAGTTTTTGAGCAGTTCGGGCAACATTTTCTGTTCAAGAGCAATCATACCCTTTACACCTCCAGGACCACGTCTTACTGCCTGCCATTTGTCGCCATAATAGGTTTTGTCCAAATGGATATGCATATCTTTAAAAGAAGGTAGCATCAAAAGCCCTTTTGCATCGATCGCATCAGCACTGTTGCTGTTGGCACTAATATTTTTGATTTTCCCGTTTGCTATTTGAATGGAAAAAAGACCGGTCTTTGTTGCGGTTACATTACCATCACCATCGTACTCAAATCCGGTTTCCAATAGCACGTTTTTCAACGTATAGCTTTTTTTACCTTGGTAGCCACTCATAAGTCCTTGATGACCCATATTATGTTGATTTTCTGCAAATAGCATTCCCGGGATGAATGTTGCACCCGCAAGCGCTAGAGCAGAGTTTCTGATAAATTCCTTGCGGGAAAGGGCCGTTGATTTCATTTGATTTCCTATTATGTTATTTTGTGACCGGAATAACAAGTCTACCAGTCTTTTACAAAGTTACATAGCCCGTATCCCATTTTTGCTGGGAGATTTCTGCCATTCTTTGTGTGATTTATCTTTTTTTCATTTTGCTTTCAAGGAACTTAGGTTCTCCCGCCACATGAATATTTTCTCTAAAGTCGCTCGGACTTGTCCCGGTTTGCTGTTTAAAAAAGTTCGAAAAATAAGCTTGATCTGCAAAACCCAATTCAAAGGCAATTTCTTTGATGGACCGCTCGGTGCTTTGCAAAAGACGTTTGGCTTCAATGCTGATCCGTTGGTGAATAAGTTGTGTGGCTGATATTTTCAGATTTTTTTTGCACAGTATATTGAGGTAATTGGGCGAAATATGGAGCTTTTCGGCATAAAAGGCCACGAGCTTTTGCTCCCTAAAGAATTCATCAATGAGCATATTGAACTTCGCCAGTCGTGGAACAGATTGATAGACTTTGAATTCGGTGAAGGCAGACTCCGCTTCGCGGCTTACAATCGCAGCAATGACTCCTGCTCGGGCGGTTATCAATGGAATAAGTGAATTTTCTCTTTTTAACTCCTGCTTGACAGATTCAAATTCATAATGCAATTGTGCAAAAGCATCTGCAGTAAGGTCAATGACGGGATGGTTTTGGTAATTGGTAAATGAAAAGCGGAAAAATGGAGCAAAGTGTTCAAAAAAAGATCGTTCAATCATAAGTTGATAACCTACAGTACCCGCATAGACATGCCATTTGTGCATTTGCCCCGGAAAGAGCACATGAACCTGATGATCTTTGATGATATGGTCAATCGAGTCGATCGTATGAATCCCCGATGCTTTATCGAACAGATTTATGATAAAAAAGTCATGTTTATGCGGTTTGTCGATAAGCCGTTCGCCATGTAGTTCATTAAATAAGAGTTCGTCGCGCCCTGCAGTCTGTTCCTTACGGAAGCCATCCAGACCGATCACTGGTGCCCAAATTTTTGAATTTCGTTTATCCATAGTAGATCATATCGAATCTAAAATACAAAATACCACGGAGTAATCGGTCATAGCGCGCTGAGTTTGCGCATGTTTATATGGGCATAGTACAGTGGCGTTGCTACCTCCGCTTAGTAGGTGCATAGTAAAGTGACGTTGTTACTTCCGCTAGTGGGCGGTAGGATTTGTGCGCCCGTGGAAGACAGTAGACGCAACGGACCGTAGTTAAAATCTGGAGAATATCGGCTAAAATAAACCTATGTTTAATGATGTAGAGTCCTTAATTTTATAAATGTCAAATAGACAGCAATACAAAACATATTCTTCGACTTGGGAGGCTTATTAGAATAGATAGCGATATGAAAAGATATACGATATATTTTGCAGCAATTCTTACGATTTTTATCAAAACGACAGTTATAGCTGTGGCACAGAGTGGGGACCAGATCTTGGACGGTATTGGTGAGACAGGCATGGTGGCCCGTTATGTTTTTGATGGTGATTTTAAGGATTGGTCGCGCAATGGACTACACGGTAAATTCCAGGGCACAAAAGCTTCATTTGTGTCAGATAAGCAATTTACAAAGGTACTGTCTCTGGCAGGAGGAAAGGATGATTTTGTCGTACTTCCACCGCAAGTACTCAATGATCTCGAATCGATCAGCATAACAGGCTGGATGTACTTACGTGCCGCGCAGTCTAGCCAGTATTTATTCGATTTTGGGCAAGACATCGCCAGGCATTTTGCTGGAACACCAACAGGTACAGCGCAGCAAAATGGCTACATGGGGATAATCGCCCGAAAGAAGACCGAAGTGAAAAATACAGTCTCTTCGGCTGTGCCATTAAACAAATGGGTGCATCTGGCCATTGTGGTTGACATAGCTTCAGGCGCTATGCAAACGTATTTGGATGGTATGCCTGCTGGAGAGGTTAAAGATATCCCACAGGAGTTGGCTGAAGTTTTTGGACAGACGGGGAGTAAGAGGACTTTATACATCGGAAAATCCCTATTGGGTGGCCATGTAAGTTTAAATGCGCTGTTGCATGATTTTCGGATTTATCGCGTGCCATTGAATCGAAACCAAATCGGCATGGTATACAGAAACGCATTGAAGGGTGTACGTGAAGATATTGCTTCTAAGGGTAAGGCTGAGGATGACTTACCTCGATTTCCAATGAACAAAGCGGAGCTTTATAATGCCTTTTTAACGGGGGTTGCAGATGTCGCCGTAGAAACGGAGGTCGGTGAGCTGCCCCGATTGCCGAGTTACGTCGTCGGGACTTATAAAGACGGTATGGTAGGACCGAAAGTGCGTGTGTTGTGGCCTGCACCAACCGACAATAGTGCCGTCTCGCAGCAAACAGCTTATACAGTCACGGGGCGGGTTCCCGGGACTGATCTGAAACCGAAAGCCATCATTACAGTTAAAGGGAAGGCAAAGTCCAACCTGCCTAACTTAAAATTGGAAGCATTTCATTTGGATCAGGTTTCCCTTAATACGGATGTAAAGCATCATCAAACGAAGTTTATTGAAAATCGGAATAAATTCGTTGATACATTGGCAAAATCGGATCCCAATTCATTCCTCTATATGTTTCGTCATGCGTTTGGGCAGAAGCAACCGGCAGGTGCGCAGCCCTTGGAAGTGTGGGACAGCCAGGATATCAAACTGCGTGGTCATGCTACAGGACATTACCTGACTGCAATTGCACAGGCGTATGCGAGCACAGGGTATGATAAAGCGCTCCAGTCAAAATTTATGGGGAAGATGGATACCATGGTCAACGTGCTTTACGCCTTGTCAAAGTTGTCGGGCGCGCCGAGGAAAGAGGAACAGGAGAAACAAGTGGGGCAGGCTTACGTCGCAGATCCTGCTGCGGTACCTTATGGCCCCGGCAAATTGGCTTATGATTCTGACCTGAGTGACGAAGGAATCCGCACTGATTATTGGAACTGGGGGCTAGGTTTTATCAGTGCCTATCCCCCGGATCAGTTTATTATGCTCGAGCATGGCGCAAAATATGGCGGGCAGAAGAACCAAATTTGGGCACCTTATTATACCCTGCATAAGATCTTGGCCGGCCTGATGGATGTTTATGAGGTAAGTGGAAATAAAAAAGCACTGGAGATCGCTCAGGGAATGGGCAACTGGGTGTATACACGTTTAAATCAAGTCCCGACCGACACACTGATCAAAATGTGGAATACCTATATCGCCGGTGAATTTGGCGGGATGAATGAAGTGATGGCAAGGTTATACCGTATAACGGGTGAAGAGAACTATTTAAAAACCGCCCGTTTATTTGACAATATTGATATGTTCTACGGCAATGCAGCGCATGCACATGGACTGGTCAAAAATGTAGATACTTTTAGAGGGCTACATGCCAATCAGCATATTCCTCAAATTGTGGGCAGTATGGAGCTATATCGGGTGTCCAATGAGCCCCAATATTATAAAATAGCAGACAACTTTTGGTATAAGGCCACCAACGATTATATGTATAGTATCGGTGGTGTGGCTGGGGCAAGAAATCCGGCCAATGCCGAATGTTTTATTAGCGAGCCGGCGACATTATATGAAAATGGATTTTCTGCGGGCGGGCAGAACGAAACCTGTGCAACCTATAACATGTTGAAATTGACAAGTGACTTGTTTATGTTCGATCAGCGCGCAGAGTTGATGGATTATTATGAACGTGGATTATACAATCATATCTTAGCTTCTGTTGCAGAAAATAGTCCAGCAAATACGTATCATGTGCCTTTACGCGCGGGATCTATCAAGCAGTTTGGAAATGCTGATATGAAAGGCTTTACCTGCTGTAATGGAACGGCTATTGAGAGCAGTACCAAATTACAGAATACGATCTATTTTAGGAGCAAGGATGATCAGGCGCTGTATGTCAATCTGTATATTCCTTCTACTTTACATTGGACGGAACGCGGAATCAGCGTCGAGCAACAAACAAGTTTCCCGAAATCGGATCAAACATCGCTTAGGATTAAGGGTAATGGCAAATTTGAACTTCATGTGCGGGTGCCAAGCTGGGCAACAAAGGGATTTTTTGTTGCAATCAATGGTGTCGATCAAAAAATCAAGGCTGAGCCGGGAACTTACCTGACCTTAAACCGTAGCTGGAAAGATGGGGATGTGATCAACCTTAAAATGCCATTTCAGTTTCACCTGGACCCGGTTATGGATCAGCCCAATATTGCCAGCCTATTTTATGGGCCAATCTTATTGGCAGCTCAGGAACCCGCAGCAAGAAAAGACTGGCGTAAAGTAACGTTAGACGCCAAGGATATTGCTACGTCGATTAAAGGGAATCCCGAAACATTGGAATTTTACATTGATGATGTGCTTTATAAACCGTTTTATGATACTTATGGGCGTCATTCGGTTTACCTGGATGTGAGTTTAAAATAGGAGGCCAGCAGTGTATTCCTAAATCTTTCCCAAATTCAAGGTATCTTTGTCAGAAACAATTGTATGTGAATTGTCATTTAGAATTGACATATCGATGGTGTTTACAAAGGTTCTCATTGCGTTAAAGAAGGTAAGATGAAAGTACTCCTAATTGAAGATGAAGAAGATTTAAGGGAAATAGTCAAAGCGTCATTAATCAAAGAAGAATATACGGTAGAAACCGCCGGAGATTACCGGGCAGCACTTGAAAAGGTTGCGGTATATGACTACGATTGTATATTGCTCGACATTATGTTGCCTGGAGGAAATGGTTTGCAGATCCTCGATCAGCTCAAAAACGAAGGCAAGTCCGATAATGTGATCATTATCTCGGCAAAGGATTCTTTGGACGATAAGCTAAAGGGACTCGAGCTTGGAGCCGATGACTATTTGACAAAACCCTTTCATATTGCGGAGCTGAACGCACGGATTAAAGCTGTGCTGCGAAGGAAACAACGGGAAGGTAAGCATACGTTGGAAATGGGCAACATCGTGTTGGACCTCAATGAACGCTGCTTATTTATTGGGCAGGAGCCTGTACCGTTAAATAGGAAGGAGTTTGATATGCTCAACTACTTCTTATTGAACAAAAATAGACTGGTCAGCAAAAGTGCACTGGCAGAACATGTATGGGGCGATAATACGGACCAGGCGGATAATCTTGATTTCATCTATTCACAAATAAAAAACTTACGCAAAAAATTCTTGGCTAATCATGCTGATGTGGATTTCGAAGCGGTGTACGGAATCGGTTATAAACTTGTCGAAAAATGAAATTAGCCAACCAAACACTAAAGTACCTTTCGATCTCTGTGCTGGTGGTCATCGCGCTCTGGTCAACCGTGTTCTATTTATTTATGCTGGAGGTGATCCACGATAGTATCGACGAGGAACTCGAAAACCAAAAACGCCTCATTATACAGGAACTTTCCAGCAATCCCACCGTAGCTCCAGATTTAGCATTTGGGGTAAATAACTATAAGGTGCGCCAGATCTCCGAAGAACAAGCCCTTAAGATGCAAAACGTTTATAAGGACACCATGTTGTATATGCAGGATGATGATGATCCCGAACCGGAATTGGAACCCGTCCGAATGTTGACGACAGCATTTGAACATCAAGGACATTATTATGAACTTTCGATCATCAACTCGATGATCGAAGAAAGTGATCTGATCAAGAATCTCTTTTATTCCGTTGTTATTTTATTTATTCTGTTGGTCATCAGTATCGTATCCATCAATAAAGTCGTAATACAACGTTTATGGGGGCCATTATATACTTTCTTGGATCAGTTGACACGATTCCGTTTGGGCAAAACCAAGGAAAAGCCTGCTATGGATACGAAGATCCAGGAATTTAAAGATCTCGAGCTTGCTGTGGCTACCTTAATTCGCCATAACGAGGAAAGCTATGAACAGCAAAAACAGTTCATAGGCAATGCTTCGCATGAATTACAGACACCGTTGGCCATTATGATCAACAAATTAGAAATAATGGCGGAGACGGAGGGGCTAAACCAGGAACAGGCGGAGACTGTGGCAGCGGTATTAGCAACTGCCGAACGGCTTGTTCGCCTCAATAAATCCTTGTTGCTGTTGAGTAAAATTGAGAATAAACAATTTTTGCACAACGCGGATCTTCCCTTCAATGCCCTTGTGCTGAATATTGTGGCGGAGTTGGAGACTATCGCTGCGTTTAAAAAGGTAAGCATAAATGTTGTTCAAGAAGATCAGCTGAGTGTACAAATGGACGGTGCTTTGGCCAACATCGTTGTGTCAAATCTCCTTCGGAATGCATTGTTCCACAATAAATTAGGTGGTGAGGTGAATATCCGTATAACGAACAAAGGGCTGACCGTGTCCAATACAAGTACACATGCAGCTTTGGATGCTAACCTGGTATTTTCCCGTTTTTATAAGTCAGATGCAGCATCCAAAGGTACTGGCTTGGGGTTGGCCATTGTGCTGGCCATCTGTCACCTCTATGGTTTTGTAATCGTCTACCAGTACGAAAATAACCAGCATAGCTTTCAGGTAAATATGTTCCCTTAGAAAATATACCAGCAGCAGGTAAGTGTTCCCAAATCTTTACAGATTCGCTTTTTTACTTTGTAGTATACTAAAAAATAGAATCATGAATTGTAAATTAATCTGGAGTGCATTCGTACTTGCACTGACGACAACAGGAGCTATTGCGCAAGATATACCACAAAGTGAAGTGCCCGCTGTGGTGGTAAACAGTTTCCAACAGAAATTTCCGAAAGCCAAAAAAGTGGATTGGGAAGTGAAGGGTAACGTGTATGAAGTGGAATTTGAAACGGGCTTATTTGGTACAGCTCAGGAAGCTTGGTTTCAACCTAACGGAAAAATTTTGCGGTATAAAACTGAAATCAACAAAAAAGAATTGCCGAAGAGTGTGCTGGACCGGGTGAAGAGAGATTTTCCGGGCTATCGCATTGAAGACGCAAAAAAGATTACAGCTGAGCAGAAAGTGAGTTATGCGTTTGAAATGAAAAATGGAAAAGAGGAGTGGAAGCTGGTACTCGATCCACAGGGAAATGTGCTTACTAAGGTAAGGGACTAAACCGATATTGCTGTAAACAATAACGCTTTGATGATGTTACCAGCTGCGGAGGTTGGGAAAATGACCTGTGTAAAACCACCTTGCCAACAAATTGTGAATAGCAAGGCGGTTTTTTGTTTTGGGACTAATCTTCTCCTTCCTCTGCGTGGAGTTCAAAAGATAGCTTTATGAGATCCTGACCAGCAAACTTAGTGGCATAATCCGATAAGTTCCAGTCCGCACGGGTAACTTTTGCCTTTGTGCTGGCATCGTTAAACTTGCGAAGTACAAAGAATACATTTTTCTCGCCTTCATTATCTTTTCCTGCAGTAAAATAAGTGATAATCCCTGTCGTCTCCGTTGCTCCGTTGACTGCAGAGCCATCACCGTAGGTAGTTTCTTTCGTTTGAAAGATCGCACCGCTTCCTGTACTGCTATTGGGATTTAGGACAAAAGAACCACCTGTAAGGAACGCCTTATAGTAGTCTGCTGTAGCTTTATTGACAATGTATTGCCCCTGGATTTCTTTTGAAGAAGCATCAAATTGTTTTAATTCTATTTTATAGATACCTGCGGGATGCAGGTGAGCATGTCCTCCTGCCAATGCCGTTCCCTTCTCATCAAAGCTGATAGCAATTGGTTCTACCTTTTCTTTGTCGGCAAGATCATGGAAATGGTCTCCATGGGCTTCGCCGGCTACTTCCGTAAATATAAGCTTATAGGCAACTTTGGCATCTGAACCTTGTATGGTTAATGGCGATTCTACAGTAGTTGCATTTCCGGCTTTGTCGGTTACTGTAAGATGAAAATGATAGGCTCCAGCGGGTGCATCTGCCGGAACATCGATGTGTTCATGAAATGTCGCATTTTTTACACCAATGTATTTCCCATCCGTATAGGCTTTTGTGAACTTAAACTGACCACCACCTTCTTGATGAACCTCTATTTCGATCTTAGCAATGAGTGCTTCGGCGAGAATATCGCCTTCAAGATGAAGGTCTGATCCCGCCTGTACAGTTTTGTTATTGCCACTGCCGATTTCGAGTGCGCTGATCTGGGGCTTTGCAAGTGCTGGAATTTCCTCGTTATCTTTCTTACAGGATGATAAAAAACCTAAAAGAATTGTACTTAACAGGAAGAAGAAGCGAATGTTTTTAGTTTTCATGTAAAATGGATTTAATTAAATTGAGTTGATAAATATGTATGGTATTATTAGAGTATACGGATGCTGATTCCTTTTTGGCTGCTCCATCCTGCCAGGTCAGTCACCTGGATCATAAAATGATAATTGCCCGGATCGATATCTGCTGGTACATCAATCTTTAATTCGGCATCGTATTGTTGAGGTTGCCCCGGAATATTGACGGTGTTGACTAAGGTGAAAGGCTTGATGGGTGTTTTGATTGGTTCGATAGTACACTCTCCGATTTCTGTGCTATGCGAATGATGGTCAAAATTGTGGTGTACATCAATACTATAGCTCCCGAGCGCTACATTGTCGGATAGCTTACTGTGGAAAGTAAAACTTGTACCGCGTTTAATTGTGCTGCATTGTTTTGGAAAGGCCGTTTCTGAATCGATGGCGATGACCGGTTTTTCGGTGTCGATACTTTCCTTATCTTTCTTACAGGCAACGGCCATCGTGAGTAACACAGCGATAAATGTATATTTTTGGACTGTTTTCATAGGAGATAGTTTCATTTTTAAATTGTTATTCATTCGTATATCTTTTATTGTTATGCATGCCTGTGTGATGCTCGGTTATTCATGTGTCTTGGTTACAAATTGTATAAGAGTTCACTGTACGCTTCGATTCACGTAATTCATTGCGATCAAAGGCTTATTTAAAGCGGCTATCTTTCGGTAAATGTTATTTTTATTCTTCATTCGCGGTGGTTCATGTTACGATCTGGACTGTTTTCCAAAGGGAACTCCAATGGATAGCATAAAATTCCTTCCCTGTTCAGGCAAAGAGATTAGCCGATAAAAGCTGGTATGATCCATATACTTCTTGTCAAATAGATTTTGGACCTGTAAGCGTAACTGGAGGACAGATCCCGAAAACCGAAGCTGTGTTCCTGCTCGAAAGTTGAAGACCTGATAAGCTGCTGTGGACTCTTCTGGAGGAACAACATGATGCTGTGCTGCTGTCCATTTGCAATCGACGGAAAGGTAGGTCTCTTTAAAATGTTTGCTATTTTTTGCTGTCCAGCTGATGTCCATCAACGCTGAAGGTGCCGGAGAGAACGGAAGTGTATAGCCTTTCTTTGCACCAGATAGTTGTTCCGATCGGACAAATTCACCCAATAATTCTACTTTCCATTGTTTCACAGGCTGATAGCTGAGCTTCAATTCAGCTCCATAGCGGCGAACACGGCTTTCCATATATTCAAAGATTTGATTGCCGGCACCATAATATTGATCGTAGCCCGACGTGGGGTTGAGGTAGATATAATTGGAAAAGTAATTAAAGAACGGTGTAAAGGCGACAAAGACTTTTCTGGGACTCCAGGTCAATGATAAATCCAGCTGGTAGGATTGTTCGGGCGACAAGGATTGATTGCCTTTTTCATAACTGAAGTAGTGATAGTTGAC
>JBMAAL010000045.1:0-44136 GCA_050281725.1 Sphingobacterium sp.
TTGGCCGTTTCGGTCATCGTTAACTCATTGATTCTTGCCTTACTTAAACCCGTTTTTCGCGCAATTCGCGATTTATTAACGGATTTTTTCTCTAAAAATTCACCTAGTTTTGTCATAGTTATGATTTAGTATGCTCTTTTTTTGTATAGATAAATATACAAAATGTTATTTTTATTTATACAAATGTTTTAAATTTTTAAATTATTTCTATTTCTTTGTATGGAATAACTATATGAGATATAATGAGAAATAATTTTAAAGTGTTCAAACGGGTGTATAAGCATCGTTGTCAACCGTTGGAAATGCAGTTCTTTTATCGGATGATATTACAGCGTATTTCAAATGGTCTCTCACCCGAAGAAGTATCTTTTTTAATGGGAAAAGCACTGGATTTTATAAGCAAAGTTGAGTCTTTCAAAATTAAAACGATTCTTGCTATTGATTACTATATTTTTTGTCGTGTGTTAGAAGTGGGGAGTATACATGCCATGTTGCCTTTAGGGATGAATTTATCCAAGCAAAAGTATGCTTATGCGCTGCACGTTAATACATTGGCTGAGGAGGTTATTTACCATTTATATAGATTATCCATTGAAGAAGGGGTACAGGAGATCGAATTTAAGATAATGGACATCCGCCATAATTTTGATCCAAATGAACCTTCTACATTGAATGAGCTTCGGAAGGTCAAGAGAATCATCGAAGCGCAGGTTGGCACGGGGTATTTTAATAAAAATAGGAGTCCTTATGAGATACATAAATTGGTTTGTATGATACTCGATACATATGTAAAACCTAAAAACTTGATGAAGATACTTGAAGATTTGCTCAATCGGTCTGATGAGCTTAAACTTATTCGGAAAGAATCAAAATATGGATTTGTTTATCTATCGAAAAGCTATGAAGGTTAAAGGAATAAGGAGTTACCCATCCAGTAGCTGTTCGGAACGAACACCAACTGGATGGGTACAACGCTCATTTTTCTATTCATCTCTTAATTTTTCAACGGGATTAAACCGGGTTGATCGAAATACAATAATGCCGACCAATAAACTCAGCAACCCAATCAATGTAACCAATGGTAACAAGTAGGTAAATGCACTGATTTCTACGCGGATGATGTAATTTTGTAGCCAGTATTGCATCAATAGATAACTCAGTGGAACTGCCGTAAACGCAGCAAATAGGAAGATTCCGTAGTACTCTTTTGAAAAGAGCAACATCAAATGTGTTAGTGAAGCCCCAAGTACTTTACGAATGCCAACTTCTTTATTGCGCAGATGGATGGAAAGCGATATTAATCCGGTAAGTCCCAATACAACAATCAGTAGCGAAACAAAAGTGGCAATCTGGGAAGCGCGATGCAGCTGCAGCTCAGTTTCATATAAATTTTTGATGCGTTCATCCATAAATTGATATTCGAATGGTGCATCAGGCAGCAATGTTTTCCATTTTTTTTCGAGCTGTTGTACTGCATTGGAAAGAGGCCCCTGCTTAAATCGAATGCTAAGGTATCGGTATTGAAGGCTCTCATGTACATCCATCCAGATAATAGGCGGAGATGCCTGATGCAGTGAGTTGGCTACAAAATTCTCAGCAACGCCCACAATAGTCATTTTGTAATTAGGATCATTTATTGCTATTTGCTGACCAATTGCCTGCTCGGCATTTTTAAAGCCAAAATCATCCATAGCCTTCTTGTTGATGACAACTGGTCTATTATCCGCATTAGTCGCATAGTGTTTAGGAAGAAAACTTCCCGCAATTAGCGGTATCTCGTAGGTTTCCAAAAAGTGACTATCACTTGTAATCCGTTGTACCTGGATTTCTCTGTCGTCTGTCGTCCCGAATGCAGGCTGCATATTGGACCCCAGCAATCCAGGAGTTTCATAAGATAAGCTTGCTGATTTTACTTCTGGTTGTTGGCTGAGTTCCTGTTGTAAAGTCTCCATTTTGCGAACACCATCTTCGGACCAATCTCTAGGTACCTGAACGGTTAATAAGTAGTCTTTGTTGTAACCTAGATTGCTATGGAGAAATAGGTCCACTTGTTTGGAAATAATTAGTGTGCAGACAAGCAGGAGCAAGGCTACCCCAAATTGAAAAAACAAAAGAATTTTTCGCACCAACTGTTTGCCTCCTAGCGACGAAAACTGATTCTTGACTGCCGGAAGTATCGCGACATTGGAAAGTTTAATGGCTGGATAGAGCCCCGCTAGTAGGCCAATGAACAACGTCATTATAACCAGTAAACCAAAAAAGTAAATAGGCAATTCCAACAACGAGGGTAGCTTACGCATCAAGACATGTTCGAAGATTGGACTTGCGACGATATAAATTGGCAGACTGATCAATGCTGCTATGGCCACAATCAGAATATATTCAGTCATCAGTTGTCTAATAAGCTGCATTCGAGATGATCCCATCATCTTGCGAACACCGATTTCTTTTAATCGCGTAATGTGTTGAGCGATACTAAAATTGATGAAATTGATGATAGCCATGATCAAGATAAAAATAGCAGTCCAAACCAACGTCTGTATCATTTTGCGGACTGCCCCCTGGTTGTCATCCAAATAATAGGTTTTCAATGGTTTTAGATTGGGGCTGTATTGACTGGAAAATTCCTTATCGGTATTTTTTCTTACCAGCGTTTCGATGGCGGCATCTACGCGCTCCACGCTTACGCCAGGTTTCAATTCGATATAACCGGCAATATAAGGGTTATTCCAATTGTCTATAGATCGGCCAAAGAATTGCTCGTTGATGATCGGTAAAAATATGTCTGCATGCATATTCTTTGTGAGATCCATAATGGCATTTTGGACATCGGATTTGATGATTGCTGTAATTTCAAAATCATGTTTTTCACCCTTGAAATTTTTTATTTGTAGCGATTTTCCAAGTACATCCACATGCCCGAAATATTTTATGGCTGCTTTGTCACTGATAACAACTGAAAAAGGATTATTCAAAGCCGTATTGGCATTGCCCGCTACAATATGAAATCCAAACATCGTTAATAGACTGGGATCTCCAAGAGACATGCCTTCTTCATGGACTGTCGCACCGTTTGCTACGATACCGGTCAATCCATCAATCCGATAATAATTAGATACCAGATTGGGATACTCCTCATGTAAAGCTTTGGGGAGTGCCCCTAATGTAGTTAAGTTAATACCAAATCCTTCTTTCTTATACTTGCTTTGCAACAAAAATTGCCGATCAATATTTTTGATATTGCTATTCACTTGATGTACATCCCATACATAAGCGCCTACAAGTAATAGAAAAGTAATACCGCAGGTCAATCCAATTAGATTGATCAGATTTTGTACTTTTTTCTTTCCGATATTTCGCCTGGCAATCTTGAAGTTTGTAAAGTTCATTGTCTTATATTAAGAATTTATTCCGGTCGTGGAGCTGCTGATAGCTTGTTTGCTCCGTTTAGAAAATTAAAAATACAAATGTTTAGCCAAGTAATTATCCTGTTGATCATTAACGTATTGCCTTTCTGATTCTTTTACTTGCTGTTCGATATCGGACAGTGCTTTGTCCACAGCTGAACAGACAAGTTTATTTTTATTCATCACGTAGACTGTCAACAGGCTTTGTTAGAGCCGCTCGTATCGCTTGTGAACTTACAGTAATTAAAGCAATAAAAACGGCTAGCGCTCCTGCTAGCACAAACATCCACCATTGCATCTCAATACGGTACGCAAAATTCTCTAACCATTTGTGCATCATCCACCAAGCTAGGGGAGAAGAAACGATAATGGCAATTAGAACGAGTTTGACGAACTCAGTGGAAAGCATGCGTGTGATGTCGGGAACTGTAGCTCCAACAACTTTTCGGATCCCTATTTCTTTTCTGAGTTGATTGGCGGTGAAAATAGCCAAGCCGAATAAACCAAGGCAGGCGACAAAAATAGTCAGTCCCGCAAAGATGCTTAGTAATTTACCCGTTTTCACTTCTGCCTGGTAGGTTTGTGCGTATCGGTCATCCAGAAAGGAATAGCTGAATGGAATGTCTGTCGGAAAGGAACGATAGATAGACGCTAATTTTTGAATGAGCTTCTCCATATCGGTTGTTTGTGTTTTAAGAATCAAACTCCCGGCTTGATCGCTAAGAACCATCACAAGCGGGGAGATCTGCTCATGTAAAGAGCGAAAATGGAAATCCTTAACGACTCCAATAACACGATAGCTTTTGTTGTCTTTATTGGTCAATATTTTACCAAGGCTATGATCGTTCCAACCTAGATCTTTTGCTGCGGTTTCATTGATGATAACAGAAAGGCTGTCATTACCAAATGTTTTTGCAAAATTTCGTCCTTTTTTAAGCTGCATACCCATAACCGGAATATATTCTTCATCTATATCGTAACGAATCGTTTTGACCCATTGATCAGTATTGCCATCTGGATAGATGAAAAAATTGTTGTTGTTACTTTCTCCGGCAGGGAGATAGGACGAATGAGAGACATGCTTGATTCTGCTATCTTGCATCAATAAATTATAATATGTCTTTTCGTTTTTCCCCAAAGGCCAGCTCTGTATAATAAGGACATTATCCTTGTTATATCCAAGTTTAATATGACGCATATAATCCAGCTGCTGAACAACGACCACAGTCCCAAAGATAAGTCCGACGGAAATGATGAATTGAAATACAACAAGCCCGCTGCGTAAATTAAAGCCTTTAGTCGAGCGGCTTATTTTCCCTTTTAATACACGTAGCGGATTAAATGAGGATAGATATAACGCGGGATAGCTACTGGAAAATAGACCGATAATTAGACCAAAACTCAGTAGGATGGGGATGATTTTAGATATTTCAAGTTTTTGAATATCAATCTCTTTTCCGGAAATCTGATTAAATAGGGGAAGGGCAAGTAAAACAATTCCCAAAGCTATTCCCAAGGAAATATAAGTCAGGAGGACACCCTCTAGCATAAATTGTCGCATCAGGTTTTGCTTGTCAGCACCCAGTACTTTTCGTACCCCTACTTCCTTACATCGCTTAAAACCACTGGCTGTAGATAAATTCATAAAATTAATGGTGGCTATCAATAGCATAAAAAGTGCAATAGCGCTGAAGATGTAAACGTACCGTATATCCCCAGGGGCGCTGAGGTCATAGTTGAAATTCGAATGTAGATGGATATCTGTGAGCGGCTGTAGATAAAGACCGATCTTATTTCCCGTTTTTTTGAATTCTTGGTAACTCATGCCAAAACCTGCCATAAATTGTGTGGCAACATGTTTGTCGAATAGGGAGGCTAAGTTTTTTTCGACCTTTTCACGTGATGCATTTTTCGAAAGAAGCGCATACGTATAGTATTCGGAGGTCATCCATGAATCTGAACGTGAATCTTCCATAGCATCCAAAGAGGTAAATACATCAAAATGAAAATGGGAGTTTTGTGGAACATCTTTGATTACTCCAGTGATTTTGAGAATAGTTGGATTATCTTTGATAATGAGGTCTCGACCGACAACATCGTTTGTGCCGAAGTATTTTAATGCGGTGGATTCGGATATCACTACAGAATTTGGGGACGAAATAGCTGTAGACTTATTTCCCTTAATAAAAGAAAGGGTAAAGATTTTGAAGAAAGAAGCATCCACGAAAGCCATTTTTTCTTCGTGAAACACTTTATTGTTGGCAACAAATAGGGGGGATCCACCCATCCTTAATCGCGCCGTTTCCCGCACTTCGGGTAGTTCTGATTTCATGGTTGCAGCAACAGGTGGCATCACATGTGCCTCATTGATCGTTCCGCCCTTAACGGTTCCTCTGAAAACAACACGTACAATACGGTCTGCATGCTCATTATAACGATCAAAGCTAAATTCATCGGTCACATATAAGCTGATCAGTAGGCAGGTTGCAATTCCCATGGCCAACCCAACGATGTTGATAAACGAGGTGGAGAAATTGCGGGTTAAATTTCTCCATGCTATTTTTAAATTATTCTTTATCATATTGAGGCCCTCCTTTATTACTATAAATGAATATTTACTCGTTTCGTAAGCTATCTACTGGATTGTTTAGTGCGGCACGTATTGTTTGGAAATTGACAGTAATGATGCTGATCAAAAAGATGGCAAGCGCGGCAAGGATAAAGAACCACCATTGTACGCCCACATTGTAAGCATAATCTTCAAGCCATTTTTTTGAAAAATACCCCGCTATTGGACTGGCAATAAAAATAGCCAAGGTGGATAAGATGAGATAATCTTTTGAAAAGAGACGTGATATGTCGAGCACTGTTGCGCCTAGGACTTTGCGTATGCCAATTTCTTTGGTACGTTGTTCGAGATTTTGCATAATCAATCCTGTGATTCCTAAGGCAGAAATCAACAATGTCAATGCACTGAATAGGATAAATAATTGCACTTGCTTGCTCTCTTTTTCATATTGTTTTGCAATCAATTCATCTATCCAATGGAAGGAAACGTGTTTATCTGGATAGGTATTTTGTATAATTTGAGATACCGATCGAAAGATTTGTTGTTCTTGTCCTTTCCCTACTTTTATCAGAATATTGCCGCTTCCGTTAAAATCTTTTGCCAAAATCACTGTTGGTACTATTTTGCTACGAAAAGACTCACTATGGAAATCTTTAATGATTCCGACGGGGATAATTTGAAGGTCTTTATACAGGATACCGAGTTTGTTTATCCCAAGCTTCCTTGCCGTGCTTTCGGTCACAAGGGCATTATTAATATCTCCGTCTTCTCCCATACCCATTTCAACACGCGTATAATCTTCAGGAGTCAACAACCGGCCTTTAACCAGCTGGATTCCCAAAGTCTTGGACAAGTCGACATCGCCGCCGATGAAACTGACTTGGATATTTTTCCCTGGATTGTTCTTATCGACGACTGTCTTGGCAAGATAGCCAGACCCGATTGTCGGTGTCCAGGCAGCGACACTGATCGATTCGACGCCAGTAAGTTGACCAATTCGATCCTTTATATTTGTATTTTCTGTGCCTTTGTTGAAATAATCGATGTTTAACACATTTTTGACTTCCATTCCCAAGGGAGCTGCTTGCATATAGCTGAGTTGGGATTTGATTGTTATAAGGCCTATGATGACGATAATGGCAATGCCAAACTGTGTAGTGATAAGAATTTTTTTGATAAAGACTTCTGCATTGGGAATTTTTGATAGCTTATTTTTTAAAGCATCTGAACTCTTAATACCAGAGATCAACCATGCCGGATAAAAACCAATTAGCACGCCGAGGGCAATTGCTGTCGTCATAAAGGCCAAAAGCAAAGGAAGCTGTATAGATTTAATATAAGCGAGATTATAGCCTATAAAGTGTTCCAATTGGGACAATCCAAGTTTAAAGAGTACCAAACTACATAATGCTGCAATAAAAAACAGTAGGATTGTTTCCAATAGCATTCGTCTGATCATTTGGGCTCGGCTGGCCCCCAATACTTTATGTATATGAAGTGCTCTTAATTTTTTAACGGTTCTTACAGCGTAAATATTAATAAAATTGATACAGGAAATAATAAAGACCAAAACGGCAACACCCACAAATATGTTTGTTGTTTTTTGGTTGCCGCTGATTTCTGTACTACGCAGCGGTTCCATGTATATGTCCTGTATCGGTTGTAAGCGAAAGGAAGTCACATGTTTTGTGTTTGGACTGAGGTATCCTCTATACCAGCGATTTAGTTTCTGCTCAAGATCTGTTCGCGGTGCTCCGGGTTTTAGTTGTACAAATTGTTCGGTGTAGTAGCCTGACCCATCTTTGCTTAATTCCATCGCTATTTTGGGGACTAAAGCAATGGCGGATGCTCTGAGCGTTGAATTATAAGGAAGATTATCCATAACACCCGTAATGATATAATCGGATGGCTGATCGGTATAGGGGTCGGCACTTTGGATGACTTTGCCGATGACATTTTCGTTCTTAAAGTACTTTTCTTTGAATTCTTTGCCGATGAGCAAGTTTGTTTTTCCTTGGACCAGCTGTTTGGGATTGCCTTCGAGAACCTTGATGCTCAACATATCCAAGATGTTTATTTCCGACTCCAAAACCTGTATGCCTATGGGCTGTGCTGAGCTTGCATGCGGTTTTAAATAATATTTTCTGGATTCTATCCGAGCCTCATTTTGAATCTCCGGAAATACTTGTTTGAGTTCCGTACTTAAATTAACGAATGTTCTGGACATTTGGCGTTCAAGGCCAGCCGTTGAATCTATAGTGACAATCCGAAAGAGATGATCCGCATTTTTCCAGCTTTTGTCATATGAATTTTCTTCAATGACAAGAGCGAATACGAGAAGACACAAGGAAAAGCCAATACTTAATCCTAAGATATTTATCCAGGTATATTGTCGGTTGCTAATTAGGCTGCGAAAAGTAAGTTTGAATGAATTCATGCCTTTCTTTATGGTTTAAAACTATAGGAAAAAATGTTGTTAAACTTTAGGCTACTCATCGCGTAAACTGTTAACAGGATTACCTAATGCAGCCTTAATTGCTTGATAGCTTATCGTGGCCATACTGATCAGTATAGCCAATAGTCCAGCAATGACAAAATAATACCACTGTATCGCAATTCGATAGCTGTAATCTTGCAACCATTTATCCATGGCCCACCAAGCGATAGGTGTTGCGATAAAAATAGCGATCACCACGAGCTTGATAAAATCGACCGAAAGTAAAGAGGTTACTTGGGTTACACTTGCTCCAAGAACTTTGCGAACGGCAATTTCTTTCATGCGCGTTTCGGCCATATAGGCTATTAATGCCAATAAACCAAGACAGGAAATAAAGATCGTCAATCCTGCAAAGATCATGGCCAACGTACCTATAGCTTTTGTCTCTTTAAATTTTTCCTCGTAAGTCTTGTCTATGAATTGATATTCAAAAGGATAGTCTGGATTGAATTTTTTAAAGATGGACTCAATCGTCTTTAAGTTGTCTGCGATGTTGTTGTTTGTATTTAAACGATAATGGATCGTTGTAAACCAGGCTTGTGGCCCTAATATCACCATGGGTTTATTATCTCCAAAAGGTGATCCGATAATGAAATCTTTGATCACCCCAACTACAGTCCATTTTGTACCGTCGCCGTCCACAATGCTATTGATCGGGTTTTTGAGATGTAAACTTTTCACTGCGGATTCATTTAAAATCAAAGCCGTACTGTCTGTCGCAAATTTGTAAATATCGATATCCCGACCTTGTGTAAGTGTTAGGCCTAGGTTTTTTACGGCATCGGCATCGGTACTAAAACGGTTATAGGAAATGCGTTTGTCCTGTTCCGATGGTGTTCCAGACGTAAATCCCCAGCCATTGCTATAGAAATCGGTTACTGGCGACATATTTTTTGATACAGAGACAACTGCGTTGCTGGCTAGTAATTCGTCTCTGAGAATCTTATAATTCTTTTCGAGGTCACCTTTGATACTGCTATAAAGCAACCCATTTTCATTATAACCACGATCCCGCTGTTTGGTATATTGGATTTGTTTGGCGACAATGACCGTTGCGATAATCAATATAATAGCGAGACTAAATTGAATAACGACTAAGATGGAGCGAATGCTAAGGCCCCTCGTTTTAGAAACGAATTTCCCCTTCAGTGTTTTGATAGGTTGAAAGGAAGAAAGGAAAAAGGCTGGGTAGGTACCTGCTAATATACCTGTAAATAAAGCAAAGCCAATTAAAAACAACCAAGTTGGTAAGTTTAATAACGATAAGCTAAGCTGTTTTCCGACAAGCTCGTTAAAGAATGGCAGGACAATAAAAACAAGTATCGTCGCGAGTACCATGCCGATTAGGCTAATCAATATGCTTTCAACCAGGAACTGCGCCATTAGGCTTGTCTTATTCGCGCCAATTACTTTGCGGACACCGACCTCTTTTGCGCGGCGTTCAGAACGTGCCGTACTTAAATTCATAAAATTGATGCTGGCCACCAATAAAATAAATGCACCAATCCAGGCAAAAAGCTTGACGATATCAATACGTCCGGACGTATAATTTCCTCCTTTTCCACTATTGTAAAGAAACGAATCGGGATAAGGAAAAGCAAAGATCTCACCCGTATTTCTAGCCGATTGATAACCGGCAGCCTTATTACTAGCATTGATATGATCTCTCAGATAGGTTCTGATTTTGCTGTTAAACGCGGTAAGTGAGACGCCTTTTTTTAGGAGTATATAGGTGGTTAATGAATTATTGCTCCAGTTATCATCTACGTAACCAATTATTTTTGCATATTCAAATGGCAGGAGAATATCAAATTTGAAACTTGAACTACTCGGAAGGTCTTTAAGTACCGCCTGTACGGAGACCTGATTAACCGAGTCTATCCGGACTGATTTTCCAATAGGATCTTCGCTGCCAAATAAAGCCTTGGCATAGCTTTCCGTGAGAACAAGACCTTTGGGGTTATCAAATCTCACATTCTGTTCTCCTTTAACAAACTGCAAAGAGAACATCTTGAAAAAACCAGGATCGATGAAAACAGTATTTGCGATCAGTTTTTTATCCTTGAATGTCGTTAGAAATTGGCCGCTCTCATTATATCTGGTAAAAGTTTCTATATCTGGAAAATCGGCGGACAAGGAGGGACCTAATATTTTAGGAGTGAACGCCCAAGCTGATTTATCGCCCTGAAATTCGTCACGATTACTCAATACATGCAGGCGATCGCCCTTTTCATGAAAGCGGTCCATGGTCAACATATTCTGCAACCAAAGTGCTATAAGTAATGCTCCGGCCATACCGATCGCCAATCCGATGATGTTAATCAAGGAGAAGGATTTGTTTTTCATCAGGTTGCGCCATGCTATTTTGATGTAATTTTTAAGCATATTTGTCGTATTAGTCATTGCTAAATAGAAAAAACTAGATTTTAAAGATCCAGCTTGTTATTTCTCAGGTGTCTTTATTTTTAATAGCTACTAAAATAATTATTCGTCTCTTAAACTATCAACCGGGTTTAGAATCGCAGCTTTTATGGTTTGAAAACTAATGGTGATAAATGATACCAATAACGCACTTATCGCTGCCAGAATAAATACCCACCAGTCTAGCGTGATGTGGTAAGCAAAATTTTCTACCCAGCGGTGCATGGCATACCAGCCTAAGGGTACACTGATCAAAACGGCACACAGGACCAGGGCCATAAAATCAACACTCAATATGTTGACAATCTTAATCGTTGAAGCACCTAATACTTTACGGATACCAATCTCTTTGAAGCGTTGTTGTACAGCGTAAGCTGATAGGGCAAAAAGGCCCATACAAGCGATAGCAATTGTAATGATGGAAAATAACTGCATTACCCGTGTTGTTTGCTGATCTTTGAGATATAATTTGTTATAGTCGTCATTGAGAAAATGATATTCAAAACTGTTTTTTGAATCAATATCTTTGATGACAGCTCTTATCTGCGCAAGAGCATCTTTTACTGGCGATGTTGGATTGAGTCGGATGAAAATATTGCCGAAATAATCATATTCAGGAAAAAGCACAATTGGTTTGACTTCGTTATGTAATGATGCAAAGTTAAAACTCGCAACAACTTGTTTGATGCTGCCCTTACGCCCATTCAAGTTGATTTTCTTTCCAATAGCCTGTTCAGGAGTAAAACCCATGGCGGATGCAGCAAGTGTATTCACTACAAAACCATATTCTGGTGTAATAGTGTCTTGCGCGCGTAAAACATCCGCTTCTGACAGCGGTGCACCGGCAACAGATGGAATATGAAAAACGGATACGAAATCTTTTTCAATCGGAATTGCAGTGACATTCATATCAAAATCATTGGGTTGGCCTTCTACTTCACTGATGCTGTAGCCACCTTGGATATTGACGGGATTGTCATAGGAAGCGGTAACGCCCTGGACACTATTGAGCTGCATTAACTTTTCTTTTAATAGCTGCCTTTCTTTATCTTGCCATCCTCGGCCATCGATGACCAGCATATCAGAACGATCTAATCCGGTATTCTTAGACTGGATAAAATCCATCTGTCTACTCGCAAATAAGGTACAGATAATAAAAAATATAGAGATACTGAATTGAAAAGTAACGAGCACCTTGCTTAAAGATAGGCCACGTAGTTTTTCAGTTAGTTTTCGCTTGAAAATAGAAATTGGTTTTGAACTGGCAATTGAATAGGCCGGCCAGCCACCGGACAGAAGCGTCAGCAAGGCTATGAAAACAATTAAAATTGTATAAAACCGAGGGTCTGTCCATACGGTTAATTTCATTGCGGCACCCATAAATGAACTGAATACGGGCAACAAGAGTACTGTAGTCAGAAGGCTAAATGCAACAGCTAGAAAAACCATAAGGCTACATTCAAAAAAGAACTGGAAGAATATCGTTTTCTTTGCTGCACCCAAAACTTTCTTGACACCGATTTCTTTCTTGCGTTCAAGCGCATGTGCTAATACCAAATTTGTAAAATTGATGCAGGTTAAAATAATAAGCGCAGCACCTAATGCCATTAAAATATAGATATAAGTAATGTTTCCTGTACCTGCTGCTTTGGAGTGAAGATGGATATCGGTTAGCTTTTCTAGGACAAATCGAAATTGATAACCTTGTTTTGTTGCTTCGGCGAATTTTGATTTTGTCATTTGGTCCAATTTCTGTTGAATCGAACCGAGCTGATCTTTGTTTTTTAAAAGCGCTATCGTTACATCATTTGCGGATGACCAAGCCATTTCTTTGTAGCGTTCTAATCCCCTGTTGGAAAGGAGTGCAGAGAAGTTCAATTGGGTATTTGTCGGCAAGTCTGCGATGATACCTGTGATTTTCCAGTTGACTTTGTCAATGGATAGTGTTTGACCAATGGCCGACTGATTGGGAAAATATTTCTCTGCGAGTTTTTTTGTCAAGACAATCTGATTTGGTTCTGCCAGAGCTGATCGTGAATCACCTTCGAGAAAGGTATAACCTAAAGTTTTAAAAACATTTTGGTCAGCATAAAGTAGTCCTTTTTCAGTTATTAGTGCCTCTTTAGATTCTATTTTACCGCCTTTGGAATAACTGTAGAATCTGGTTGCCTGTTCTACATCCGGAAATTCAGCCTGCAAGGTAGGAGCTAAGCCCGTTGGTGTTACGGCAGAATTTACTTCTTCCGTGCTATTGGGTGATTTATAGGTGAGGCTAATATAAGCTAAGCGGTCCGCATTGGGAAGGAAACGCTCATAACTGGATTCATGATATATATACGCTGCCAACAATAGAAAACATGTTATTCCGATACTTAGGCCAAACATATTTAAAAGAGAAAATCCTTTGTTTTTTCTGATATTCCGCCAAGCGATTTTAAAATAGTTCTTTAACATGGTTATGAGCATTTAGACTGTTAATTTGGCTATATTCTTGTCACTTAGCACGCTTTAGTAGAAGGCTCCGTTATTCGAAAAATAGCAAAGTCAACCAGTTCAATTCGTTTGCCATAAATATAATGTATTGATTTTTAGGTTTTTGTTGTGTTTCTGTGGTGGTTTTAAATGTTCGGAAACGGACAGTACTGTGTCCGTCCCCGAACAAATTGATATTATTCGCTTCTTAGGGTTTTTACGGGATTTGCTAAAGTTGCTTTAATCGCTTGGTAACTAACAGTTAATAGGGTAATGACTAGTGCGGTTAAGCCTGTGATAGCAAAGACCGTCCATGTAATTGATATGCGGTAGACATAATCTTCGAGCCATGATTCCATTAGCAGATAGGCTAAAGGGGCTGCGAGTAAAAAGCCAATGCCTGTGAGCCAAATGTATTCTGTGGAAAGTAGTCGCCACAAGCCAAGTTCTGATGCGCCCAATACTTTACGAATGCCAATTTCTTTTTCTCGTTGCTCCGTAAGAAAGGAAACCAGCGCGTAGAGACCAAGACATGAAATGAGTATGGCCAGCCCTGTAAATAAACTGGTTAAGCTCTTGATCATTTCCATTTGTTGAAACTCTTTGGCATATTCCTGATCCGTAAAGGTATAATCAAAAATAAGATCAGGATCTATGCGGTTGAATGCTGAGGCAATAGCTTTTAGGTTTTGTTTGACACCTTGATTTTCATCCAGTTGAAGCGTTATTTTATTCTTTGGTAAAAATTTTAGAAAATAAGCTGTCGGTGTAATGGATTTGAAGGGTGATTCGGACAGCGTATTCTGGATAATACCCACGATATGGTAATCAATACCCGCACGTGAAAGCTGTTTACTGTTAAGGTCGGTAACGCCCATAAATCTAGCAGCAGCTTCATTCAGAATGACAGCCGTTGAATCTGTTTTAAAATCTTTTGAAAAATTACGACCTTTTATAAAGTTCCACTGTACAGTCTCTGCAAAGTTGTCGTCTATGGTGAAGATACCCATGATTGCACCGTCCCTGGTATCATTACCCTGCCAATTAAATCCACCTCCTGTCAACGATAGACGGTTGACAAAGCTGGAAGAAAGGGCAGCATCCTGAATTAATCGCTGTTCGATCAATTCTTTCCGGAGGACATCAAAGTTTTTGACGATCGTAGGATTGGAGGATGTAATATTTACCAAATTGGAACTTTTATAACCGATTGGACGATCCTTGGTATAATGTAGTTGTTGAATCACCAGATATGTGGATATCATCAGGAAAATAGAAATCGCAAATTGCACGATGACCATTGCCTTTCTACTTCTTGATCCGCCTTTTCGGTTGTTGATCTTACCTTTCAATGCAAGAATAGGATTAAAGGCCGATAAAAATAAGGCGGGATACATACCCGCTAAAAGCCCTATAACGCCTATTCCTACGAGCGAGTAGCCATAAAAACGAATATCCGCAAAAGGAATATGCAGTGAAGTGTGTGTAATCGTTTTGACCCAAGGCAATAGCAATGTAGCGAATAGAATAGCGATAAAAAATGCGCAGGCTACCGCTAGGATTGACTCAACAAGAAAGCCTGCAATAAGCTGCCGGCGGTTGACGCCAACGGATTTTAAAACCCCGATTTCTTTTCCTCTTTTTAGGCTCCTCGCCGTACTCAGATTAATAAAATTGATACTGGCTAATAAAATGATGAATATGCTTATCCAAGCAAACATCCATACATACTGAATCTGTCCGCCTACGTTCTTTCCATTCTTAAACGAATCGTATAAATGCCATTTGGACATGGGATGTAACAGGATCTCAGGTTTTATATCAGTCAGTTTTTTGTTGATGATATTTGTTAGTTTATTTTCCAAAGCGGGAACAAAGGCATCATTGTCGATCTTGGCGAAAGTGCTGAAATAGCAGCTGGACCAGCTTTCTTCAATACCTTGGTCTTTAGCAAGATAATCGACAAACGGCAATACATAATCTAAGCCATAAAAAGTGTTGTTTTCAGGAATATCTTTATAAACACCTTGAACAGTATACTGTTCTTTACCATTCAATTGAAGTGTTTTCCCGATGATATCTACCTTATCAAACAGTCGTTTTGCTAAGGATTCTGAAATTATGATGGTCGATGGATTGCTCGGTGTGGTACTATTTCCTTGTACAGATTCGAGAGAAAATAATTCGGCAAATTTTCCCATAGCATAAAACCCTGGTGCATTAAGCTTCTTATCACCTACCTTAAGATTGTTGCTCTCCATATTCGTGATCAGTGCTGCATCTTGCATTTCATTTTTGAAATCAGACGCGATCGTTTTGACCAAGGGAATAGGGGTGGAGCGATCAGTAGATTTCTCATCATTGAAAGTTCCAGTCATCATGACCTGATAAATATGTTGATAATTGCTATAATGCTTATCAAAAGAAAATTGTTTCAGTACCCATAATGTACTTATAAGGGCAACAGTAAACCCCAATGCTAATCCCAAAATATTTATTGTTGTGTTTAAGGGACTGCGCTTCAAATTTCTCAGCGCTGTTTTTAGGAATAATTGAATCATTTTATGCTGTTGTTTTTGGTTCTCAAATATAAACTATTCATCGTGCAAACTTTTCACAGGATTGGCGTATGCCGCTTTAATGGATTGGAAACTCACCGTAAATAATGCAATAGCAATGGTTATCCCCGCCGCATATAGAAATATGGTAAATGGGAGAGTCGTTCTGAAGGCAAAACCATCGAGCCAATTTATGCTGAAATAAACAGCGATTGGTACTGCGATGACATTGGCTAAAATGACTAAGAGTAAAAATTCCTTGTTTAATAATTGTATAATACCGAATACCGTTGCGCCAAGAACCTTTCTGATACCAATTTCTTTAGTCCTAACCTGTGCAGTATAGGTACATAGTCCTAAGAGTCCTAAGCAGGAGATGACGATGGCGATCAGGGCAAAAAAATTGAATAAGGAGCCTTGTTTCTGCTCATTCGTATATTGCTTTTGATAACTTTCGTCCAGGAAGCTGTAGTTCATCGGCATATCATCATAATAACTTTTCCAGATTTGTTGCAAGGAGTTTAATGCGGATTTTGTACCAGAAGTGGTTGTTTTGATGTATAGCTGCCAACAATCTTTTGGGCTATATTGAAAGACCATAGGCTCAATCTTTTGTCTAGCGCTCGCATAATTAAAATCTTTTACAACCCCAATAATAGTTCCCGGAACTGTTCGAATGCGTAAACGTGTGCCAATAGGATCTTTTAAACCCATTTCCCGCGCAGCCGTTTCATTGATAATGAAATGGGTTGAATCTGCTATGGAGCCCGTGAAATTACGACCTTGCGTAAGTTTTATCTTAAAAAAGTTGAGCGCAGATTGATCGGAATAGGTCATATTGAACCAGAGATTGGATTTGCTTGGCTTTCCTTCCCAATCGTTGTCCCCAGTTGATGCACCACCATAAACCATATCCCGGCCGAGACGGATAACATCATCAATATCCTTGTTTTTTAGAAGTTCGGTTTTGACAGCATCAAAATGTTTGGACATTTTTGGTGCCATAGTAACGGAAATAATATGATCCTTTTCGTAGCCTAAATTTTGATGTTTTATAAAATCCAATTGGCGACCGATAACAATTGTTAAGGTGATAAGGATGATGGAAACAGTGAACTGCAGGACAACCAGTATTTTTCGTGCACTGGAATTTTTTATGGTAAATCGGCCTTTAAGTACTTTAATCGGATCAAATTTGGATAAAAGTAGGGCAGGATATATACTTGTAAGTGCCAGTGTTCCCACAAGCATGAGCAGTACGCTTATCCATAACGTAGGATTAAAGAGCTGTAGGGAAATCTGCTTCCCCGAGAAATTATTAAACAAAGGGAGGCCAATACATACTAGCGCAAGTGCCAATGTTGATGCAATGGCAAATAGTATGGTTGTTTCCAATATAAATTGGAAAAAAAGTTCCTTTTTACCAGCGCCGATAACTTTACGTATTCCCACTTCTTTTGCGCGCGACAACGACCGTGCAGTAGAAAGATTGATATAGTTAATACTTGCGATGACAAGAATCATAATCGCTACACCTATAAAAACCCGAACATTGTCAATTCCTGCATCACTACCATCCATTTGGTAGAGATGCACCTTTGCGAGTGCTTGTGTAACGTAGGGGACAGGGGCATCCTCAGGTTTGTTCCTTTCGTGTATCGCCTGTAGCTTTTTTGAAACTGTGGCAAGATTTGCATCAGGCCTCAGTTGGAGATAAGTTTCGAATGAAAAATTGGACCAATCTTCATCCATGGAAGATAGAAAGGTCTTATTATCATAGGTCGTTTTGTTTTTAATGTAAGCTTGCTCATTAAATCTCGAAATGGGGAGCAGAACTTGAAATTGAAAAGTAGAGTTTTCTGGATAATCAGCAATGACACCTGATACAACACATAGGTCCTCGATACCCAATGTTACGGTTTTTCCAATTGGATTTTCATCGCCGAAATACCGACGTGCCGTGCGCTGCGTAAGTACAATGGAATTGTTGTCGGGGAAGGGTTGTTTTGAATTGCCCTGTAGTAGCGGAAAATCGAAAACCGTAAAATAACTGGGGTCTACAAATGCAAAGTTCTTTTCATTAAATCTCTTCTCTTTGTATTTAAGTGCAGCATCTCCAATTTTGAAAATACGGACTGCATCTTGAACTTCAGGAATTTCCTTTTTTGCAAAACTTCCTACGGGAGCAATGATGGATCCAAAGATTCGTTTTGATATCCCCGTTCCGCCTTCTATTCCAATTTTGTAGATGGAGCGCTGATTTTTATGGAATCGGTCAAAGGACAACTCGTCTTGTATCCACAGCAATAAGAATATCCCCACAACCATTCCTGCTGTTAATCCTAAAATATTAATGGCGCTGTAGAATTTATTAGAAAAAATACTTCGCCATGCGGTTTTGATGAAGTTCTTTATCATTGTTATGGGTTTTAAGTTCTTAATGTATGTTCTTAATACGGGTAAGCCTATTGCTTTTACCAACTGATTTATTCATCCCTTAGACTATTGATCGGATTTGCTTTTGCTGCAAAGACACTTTTGGTTGATAATACAAGACTTGCAAATGCAATCAAGCCCAGTGCAGACAGTCCAAAAATCCAGGGGCTTATCGTGGTTCGATAAACAAATTCATTGAGCCAGCTATGCATAAAATAATAAGCAATTGGAAAAGCTACTAGACAGGCTATTGCAACCAATGATAGCAAATTCCGAAGCAGTAGGAAGGTGATCTGAAAAACAGATGCCCCTAATACTTTACGGATTCCAATTTCCTTTGTGCGTTGATTTGCCGTAAATATGGCTAATCCAAATAAACCCAGGCCAGCAATCAGGATTGAAAGTCCTACTGCCCATGATAGAAGCTTAGAAAGCTGTTTCTCTTGGGTGTAGAAATTTTGGACGACATCATCCAAAAATTTCAGATCCAGTTCGTCGTCTGGAAAAACCGATTTGTAATTAGTCGTTATTTTATCAATGGTATTTTTCCAGTTTTCGGGATGCGATTGGTCCAATGCAATATGGAGTACGTATCCTTCTTTACTGCCTGTATACAAGACTGGTTTAACCGCCTGTCGGGCAGAGGCCAGATCAAAATCCTCCATTACACCAACGATGATATTCTGCCCATTTTCGAAGGTTTTACCAATGGCATCCTGGGGATCTTTGATATGCAGTAGCTCAAGTCCTTTTCTATTGATCAGCATTTCACTGGTTGAATCCAGTAAACGTATATTTCTTCCTGCCAGAAGTGGAATTTGATAGACTTCCAAATAATTTTCATCACCTGAGCGGCTATCGAATGTTAGCGATTCCTTTGTTGGTGACTGATCATAAGTGATTCCTGTGGTCATCCAGCCGTTCATCGCGGGTGCAATGTTCCCGAAACTAATCGCTTTGATATCCGGTAATTTTTTGAGCTCATTTTTAAGCACGAGACCTTTAGTAGAATTTTGGAAAGCTCCAGGAATATTGATGTTGACGATCGCGTCTTTCTGAAACCCCATGTCTCGATGGGAGACGTAATTGATTTGCCGGACAACAACGAGTACGCAAATCAGAAAAGCCTGAGCTAAGACAAATTGGAAAATAGTCAGTGCTTTGCGGACCCATACGCTTCGGGAAAGATTGGTGTTTTTTCCAAGCTGGTTTTTGAGCGCCAATACAGGAGCATATCCTGTCAATACCCAAGCTGGATAAAACCCCGCAAGAATGGTGACCACGATAAGCTGCCCGAATAAGAATAAAATAATAACGGTTTTGTCTAAACGGTCTAAACTTAAGTTTTTGGGAATAAATCCTTCAAAGACATGTAAAAACATAGGAAGCAATAAAACAGCGAGTAGTGTAGCCGATAAGGTAATCAGGAATGTTTCTAGTAAGAATTGTTTAATTAATGTTGCCTTAGAGCTACCCAATGTCTTGCGAATACCCACTTCTTTAGCTCTTTCAATGGATTGTGCTGTGGATAGATTGATAAAATTTACCGCCCCCAGGGCTAACAGGAAGAATGCCAGTAAAATGAGGTTGCGAAGTGCTTCTGGATGAGTCGCTTCATAATTAAATCGCGTGTCGAAATGAACATCAGATAAGGGTTGTAATTCAAGTTTATCGTTGATTTTTTTACCTTCTTTGTATTTGTATTTTTTAAGGAGATTAGCAATATTCCGTTCCAGAAGACGCGGATTGCTGTGTGCTTTTGTCTTGATGAGTACCTGATGTGAATCAGAGATGCTGTTCCAAGCTTCCCAGCTATACATCTTCTTTAGGTTGTTGTCTTGGACGATGGTCGCATCAGCGATGAAACTATCAAAATTGAAATCCGAATTATGCTTCGGATTTTCGATTACACCAGCGACCTGAAGTGGGATACTATCTGCATAGATGATGGTTTTGCCAATTACATTTGCAGGCAGTTCTTTCCCATAAAACTTTTCTAGTGTTTTCTGTGTAAGGACAATATTTCCGGATGAATTCAAAGCCTTAGGACTTCCAGCCAACCATTTCGAAGGGAAAATATCGAAGTATTGACTGTTGGTGAAAGCCATCTTTTGTTCTTTTGGAAAAGTTTGGAATTTATCCGTCGCGGTTGAAACTTTTAGTTTGGGGATATGGCTTCGATAAATGGGGGTTACTGCTTCTAAGTTCGGTAATTCCGATTCCATGGTACGAACCAATGGCACGTAAACACCAGCATTTTTAAATTCACCATTATTGACAACACGATAGACCTGTTCTTGATTTGGAACGTGTTTATCAAAACTATAGTCGTATTGGATCATTAAGAAAATAACCAGCGTCGCGGTAATGCCAATCGCGAGACTGGTGATATTGATAAACGTGATCAACTTATGTTTTTTTAAAAAACGATAGGCTGTTTTAAGTGAATTTACAATCATTGTTATTTCGTTTTTTGTTAACCCCAATTTGATATTCTAATGCTGCTATTCGTCCCGTAAGCTATTTACAGGATTTTGGATAGCTGCCTTGATCGATTGAAAACTAATGGTCAGTACTGCTGCAAATAGTGCTAGCCCAGCGCCTAAGATAAAAGGTGTTGCCGTCAGATCGATGCGGTAGTAAAAATCTTCCAGCCACTTGCTACAGGTCCACCAGGTCAATGGTGCGGCAATTAGGATACTGATTAAAATAAGCTGTACGAAGTTCTTTGCCAATAAATGAAAGATACTTGGAATACTTGCACCCAAAACTTTACGGATACCGATCTCTTTGCTGCGTTGGAAAGCCGCAAGGGTAATCAGCCCAAAGAGACCCAAACAACCGATCAAAACAGCAACAATTGTACTCACGTTAATTAATTTGGCCAGATTTTGCTCTTTTTGATAGAGTGACGCAATCGTTTCATCGTAGAACTTTATTTCTATGGGGAGTTCCGGAAAAAACTGCGTATATACTTTGTTGATCGCTTCAATACTGGTTTTCCATTCTTTGCTGTTTCCCGATAGTTTTATATTGAAGGTATAGGCACCACGGCTAAAACTGCGTAAAGCCAAAGGTGTGATCTCTTTATAGAATTCCTGGGCATGAAAATCTTTAATAACGCCAACGATCGGGAAGGTACTGTCTTCTTGACCAATTGACTTCCCAATAGCATCTTGAGGCGAATTGAAACCGAACGCCTTGACAGCAGATTCATTAATAATATAAGCATTGACAGTATCGGATTGTGGTAGATTGGTGCCCGCAATTAACTTCATGTCATAGACAGCGATATAATTCGGATCTGCATTTTTAAAGAAAATATCGGATGAAATTTTCTCTTTCAGTGTAGGGTCCTGTCGATGAAACCAAGATGATGAATAATTATTCGATAATGGCTTGCTGCCGATTGACGCTGCCGAAACACCTTTTATTTTTTTGATCTCGTGTAGGAGTGTTTGTTTCTTACTTTGATCCAGTTTTTCTTCATAAAATTTGTTAATGAGTTTGGACGGTAGATCGAAGGTAACAACAGCATCCTTCTCGAATCCCATATCTTTGTTAAGTGTGTAAGATAACTGTTGGCCGATAATAAGTGCTGAAACTGTAAAAAATTGAGCAATAAAGAATTGGAATACAATCAATGTTTTCCGAAGGTTGATTTGTGTTTTTCCAATTTGAAACTGCTTGCCAGCCCGAAATAAATTGACAGGCTGTACCTTTTTGATTAACCAAGATGGATATGCTGAGGAGATCAAAGTCGTTACGGTCAGTAAAATTGCGATAAACAGCATTGATGTCGTCGAACTTGTAAAATCCTTTACTTTCTCTGGAATCATTTCCTGGAAATAGAAAAAGGCCAGTTTCGTCAGAAAGACCGAACAAACAAGTGCAATAGCAATGGTTAAAAGCGATTCAAAAATAATTTGGCTAACCAATTTTCCCTGACTACTTCCCAATGTTTTACGGACACCAATATCTTTACTCCGCGCTGGTATTTGTGCCGTACTAAGATTGATATAGTTGATACAGGCCAAAAGCATCAGAAAAGCAGCTACGGCAATTAACCCATAAATAACGGTTTTGCTTGTTCTTTCGGCGTACCATTCTTTTATGTGTACTGCAAAATGGGAATCTTTTAGTGGCATGACCACGACCTTACGGTTGTAGTCAAACTTCGGTTTTTTTTCCTGGCTGAATTCCTGCCATTTTTTTTGTCCGATCTTATTGATAGCTGCCTGGATTGGAAGGTCTTTTACACCATCTTTTAATCGGATATAAAGTCTGTCAGTACCATTGGTATTCGTCCAGACATTCAGTGGGTAGACTTCTTCTTTAAGCAAGACGAATTCTGTGCCATTGAACTCCGTGTTGAAGCCAAGGTCATCAACAATGCCAGTTACTGTTTTGGGTATACTGTCGTTATAAAAGATGGTTTTGCCGATTAAGCCCTGGACAGCCTGGTTTGGGAAATAAATGGCTGCCCTTTTTTTTGTCAATACGATGTCGTTGGCAGTTGAAAACGCTTTTTCAGGTGAACCTGCTAACCATTTGTAGCCAACGAGCTTAAAGTAGTCGCTGGTAGTCTCCGTCACATTGCCTTCAGCCTCATCAAAGTCCTCGACAAGTTTTTGATTTTTTTGTCCCTTGTTGATTGTGACGGATTCCATTTGATAATTTCTGAATGCTGGAGCGACCAGTTCCACGCCCGGAATTTCTTTTCGGATGGCCTGATAAAACGGCTTGGCCAATCCCCCATTGTAATTATCCTTGCCATCATTTTTAAACTGAGAAATGATCCGATAGGTTCGATCAAGCTGAGGAACTCCAGCTTCAAAACTATACTCATAATTGACAATCTTAAATATGACCCAACATGACGTAATACCGATGGCTAGTCCAATAATATTTAATAGGGAGAATAGTTTATTCTTCCAAAGTTGTCGAATTGCCGATTTTAATAGAAGGTTGCTCATAGCTGGAGTATCGTGATGGGATTAAATTATATTGTTATTCGTCTCTTAAACTATCTACAGGATTTGCCTTGGCAGCCTTGAGTGTTTGAAAACTCACCGTTACTAATGCGATAATGATTGTAGCAAAACCAGCAAAGACAAACATCCACCATTGTGGCTCAATGTGATAAGCAAAGTTGTCCAGCCATTTTTTCATCGCCATCCAGGAAAGCGGTGTCGCGATGAAGAGAGCTACTGCCAATAACTTGATAAAGTCGGAAGAGAGGAGGAGGATTAAATTATAGATGGATGCACCGAGAACTTTCCGTACGCCGATTTCTTTGGTACGCTGTTGGGCTGTATACGTAACAAGTCCCAATAAACCTAAACAGGCAATAAAAAGTGCCAATCCGGAGAAAGCCGTAAAAAGTCTTCTAAAATTAAAATCCGCTTCATACTGTCGATTGAAATTGTCGTCAAGAAAGCTATATAAAAATGGGCGGTGTGGTACGAGCTCATTCCACAGTTTGCCGATTCTCGCAACGGTCTCAGGCTGGTTTACATGTTGGATATTCAAGGTTAAATACCGGCTGCTGCTTGGTTCAAGTCGCAACGCTAAAGGCTCAATCTTACGGTGCAAAGAAAGGTAGTTGAAATCTTTCACCACACCGATAACAGTTCCTTCTCTACCCCATTGGCGGAATTGTTTGCCTATGATATCCTGTGGATTTGAATAGCCCCATTGCTTTGCCGCAGATTCATTAATAATAAGCGAATGAGCAGTATCAGCAGGGAAATCTCTCGAATAAGCACGCCCCGCAGCCATCTGTAAACCAATATTAGGGATAAAGTCTACATCGACTTCGTATAAGAAAGGAGCAAATTGACTCATTGTTCCGTTTGCTGACATGATTTCTGTCCCTGCATTTGGAAAAAATGTTCCCGGCACCGTACGTGATGCGGTGACAGACAAGACATCTTTGTCTTTGGCGAGTGTGGATTTTATCGCTTCCAGGTTATTGTTTACCTTATCATCGAAATTATAATCGATGACAAGTCGTTGATCTTTTTGAAATCCAAGATCTCGGTGCTGTAATTGATCTAGTTGAGAGAAAACGACGACTGTACCTGCAATGAGTGCAATAGAAAGGCAAAATTGGAAAATAACTAATACGCGACGTAATAATGTGCCACCTTTGCTGTTACTATAACTTCCTTTAAGTACTGTAATGGGTTTGAAATTTGCTAGAATCAACGCGGGATAGCTGGCAGCAAGAAGTCCTGTAAAAATGGTAGTGAATAGGAATATTGCCCAGGTCGTCCCATTTTTCAGAGAGGAATAATTGAGGTGTTTGCCTGAAAATGCTTCCAAAAAGGGAAGAAAAGCCATAACGAGCAGTATAGCCAAAATACTACTGACGAATACAAGAACCAATGATTCAGACATAAACTGAAAGATCAGATTGCTTTTGCTCGCGCCTATGGTTTTTCGCACACCGACTTCTTTTGCTCTTTCCATTGACCTGGAGGTCGCAAGATTCATAAAATTCACGCAGGCAATAAGTAAGATAAAGCCACCAATGATGGTGAATATATAGAGATTTTGATAACTTCCGTTTGTACCGGGTTGACGATCGGCCGATGAGTGCATGTAAGCTTGGAGGAGTGGCTCGATATGGAAATTGTATTTTGCGTTGGGGTTTTGGTTTGTAGGGAGATGCCGCTTGAGAAACTCCGGTATTTTTTGGTCGAACTTAACAGGATCAAAGTCTTTTGAAGCTAGAAAGTACGTGTAGAAGTCTACATAATCCCAACCTTCTTTATTAAATACGTCTGGCCGTGCTTTTCGGAAGGTACTCATCGAGAGCAGTGCATCGAACGTAAAGTGTGAATTAGCAGGTACATCGGCCATCACTGCTGTTACAGTATATAGACCTGCGTCAGCACGACCCGCAGCTAATCCTCCCTCAAGCGTCTTGCCAATGGGATTTTGATCTCCGAAATATTTCTTAGCCGTACGCTCTGTTAATACGACAGAATAGGCGTTTTTTAAGGCTGTATGAGGGTCGCCGGCCAAAACCTTCCAACTGAAGACATCAAATGCAGTAGAGTCCATGAAAAATACATTTTCCTCCTGGAATCTTTTATCGCCCTGTTTGAGCAGGATGGACGTTTGACCCGAGAATTGAACAACTTTCTCGATTTCTGGAAAGTCTGCTTTGATAGCTTCACCAATAGGTCCATTGCCCCAGATTTGATGCTGCTCTGTACTGCTAACATCTTTATAGTCATGGACGATTCGGTAAATCCGCTCTTTGTTTACGTGATACTTATCGTAGGAAAGTTCGTTCTGAACATAAATTGCGATCAATAGGCAACAGGCCAAACCTATTGCAAGGCCAATAATGTTGATGGTCGAGTATCCTCTGTTTTTCTGGATATTGCGCCAGGCTATTTTTATATAATTCTTGATCATAGCTTTATTTCTTGAGTGCCAGTGTATGCATATCAATCATCCACTTTCTTATATTTGTTTTTTATTCATCCCTTAAACTATCTACGGGATTGGATAAAGCTGCCCGAACAGCCTGGTAGCTGACGGTAACAATGGCGATCAGCAAGGCCAAGATACCACCGAAGACAAATGTTTGCACCTCTAAATCTGTTTTATAAGCAAAATTGCTTAACCATTGTTTCATCAGATAAACCGCTATGGGACAGGCAATCAGAATGGAAATGGAGACGAGTGTCACGAAATTTTTTCCCAATAGCCGTACGACACCAAAGGTGCTAGCTCCAAGAACTTTACGGATGCCGATTTCCTTTATACGCATTTGCGCTTCGTGAGTTGCCAACGCAAACAGACCTAAAGCAGAGATAAAAATGGCGATGCCAGCGAAAATATTGAACAACAAACCTGTGCGCTGCTCGGATTTATATAGACTATCAAATTGCTGATCAATGAAAGTATATTTGAAAGGGGAGTCTGATGGATAACGGTTATAAACCTTCTCTAAGGCTTTGATGGCCTCAGCGGCCTTTGTGGTACTTGTTTTTACATAAAGTGTGCCCGATCCCCAACGCGTCCAGAAGACCATGGGACCTATTTTATCTTTGATGGATTTGAAGTGAAAATCTTTCACCACACCGATAATTTGTCCGGGGAAATCGTGGAAACTCATATTGGATCCCACGTATGGCGGCTTTAACCCCATTTGTTTCGCCAAAGTCTCGTTGATGATATAGCCGGACGAATCAACTGGCATGCCGCTAAAGTTTTTTCCTTCGAGGATTTGCATGTTCATCAAGGGAATAAAATCCTTATCGATGGTCGCTTGAGCAACAATGAGTTTGTTTTCTTTGGACTTGCCGGGCCAATCTATATCGCCCGTGGCATTTCCGAAATCCGTCATGTTGTAAACGCTTGAAAGAGAGACTCCTTGAATTGCGTTGTTATTTTTGAGTTCGGTCTGTATGGCTTCCATATGTTTGTAGGCCTCCGCAGGAAGACCAAGTGTAATGACATGATCTCGGTCGTATCCGAGGTTGATCTTTTGGATAAAATCCAGTTGATTGCGGATAACCAGGGTGCATACAATCAGTGTTACAGAAAGTGTAAATTGAAAAACCACCAATATTTTACGCATGGTCGTTGAGGAAACACCTTTAACTGATTTTCCTTTTAACGAATGAATGGGATTGAATGAGGAAAGCTGTATCGCAGGATATATACTGGATAAGCCTAGTGTGCCCATAATCGCAATACCTATATATAACCATATTGTACTATTGTGAAAGGAGTAGCTGATTGATTTTTGAGCAATTTGATTGTATCCAGTATGAAGTACAAGGATAAGAATGAAAGCTATTACGAGCGAGCAAAAGAATACAACAACCGTTTCGGTTATAAACTGTAAGAACAAATGGAGACGATTAGCTCCGATTATTTTGCGGATGCCAACATCTTTGGCCCGGTCCAATGCCCGTGCAGTACTCAGATTAACATAATTTACTGCACCAATAACCAATAATAAGATTGCAATGATCCCAAAGATTTGTACCATGCGAAGTGTCGATTTATTCCCATCTGGAGCAATTAAGTGCATGGTTTTTAAAGGATCTAAAACAAAGATGGTTGAGTTTTCACCATCGCGGGCTTTGGTATAATTCTCCGATATAAATTTTCCGATAGTGAGGGGAGAAGCCGTTGGTTTTACTTTGACGTAGGTAGCGAAGCTGTAATTGCCTAAGTCTTCATCGATTGTTTTCCATTTTCCATTACCGCCCCAATTTGTAAACCGTTGTGCATGATAACCTAATGGAATGATCACATTGAATTGCATCGAGGAATTTTGTGGAGCATCTTTTAAGACACCGGCTACGGTGAACAGATCTGCACCATAACGGAAGGTCTTTCCAATGGCCTGCTGGCTGCTAAAGAGTTTTTCTGCTGTTGATGCTGTTACCAGTGCCTGTTTATAATTTTCCTGAAAACCTACAAGCGAGCCCTCTTGTAAGGGAAAATGAAACATATTAAAGAAGTTGCCATCGACATAATAGATACCCATATCCGATACAGGGCGTTTTAGTTTATCGTTGACCAAGGTAACATTATAATCCTGTGAAACGCGCGTTGCAAATTCTACGTCGGGTGCATTTTGGGCATAGTTGCCTATAGGGCCAGGAGTAATGCCCCATATTGCGCCGTTATGTTCTGGATCCAAATGGGAATTTACGGTATATATTGCCTCATAGTTTGGGTGAAATTTATCAAAGCTCTGTTCATCCTGTACCCAAAAAATAATTAATATCGCTGCAGTAAGACTGACCGACAGACCTAATATATTGATAGCGGTATAGAATTTTCTTTTTCTTAATTCTCTAATTGCGGTTATTAAATAATTCTTTATCATAGGGACAGGTGTTAGTTGTATTGTTCATTAATGAGCTTCTTTATCATCTTATTCATCTCTTAAGCTATTTACGGGGTTTGCACGAGCCGCTTTTATGGATTGGTAGCTCATCGTAAAAAATGCAATAAGTAAGGTTGCGGCAGCTGGAATGATAAACATCCACCAGGATAGCTCTATCTTATAAGCAAAATCATCCAACCATTTGTGCATCGCCCACCAAGCAATTGGGGTAGCGATCAAAATAGAAATAAGTATAAGTTTGATATAATCTTTTGATAATAATCCAATAATCCCCAGTACTGTGCTTCCCAACACTTTTCGAATACCAATTTCTTTTGTACGTTGTACCGTGGTAATAGTAACCAGACCGATCAATCCCAGGCAGCTGATGAGAATTGTCGTCGAAGTAAATAGATTGATAATCTTTGAAAATTTTAGATCGCTGCTATAGAGTTCTTTGATTTGCTGATCATAGAAATCATATTTGAATGGGGCTTTTGGATAATATTTTTTCCATTCTTTCTCAATCTGTTTTAAAGTTTCCGGCCAGGTAGTTGAATTATTGTTGAGTTTGACGCTTAGTCTGTTTAATTCCCATTTTTTTATGGAACTCAGCATGACAACAGGTTGAATGGCTGCATGGAGGTTTTTTGTGTGAAAATTGTCCGTTACACCCACAATCTGCCGCTGTTTGTCTGTATACGTAACAAAGCTCCCTACAGCATTTTCCGCTGATTTAAAACCTAACTTTTGAACGGCGGCTAAGTTTAACACGATGCCTGTGCTTGTATCGGCCAACTGCAGCTGGCGGCCAGCAAGCATTTTAAAATTATAGAGCTTAAAGTTATCTTGGTCGACAAATTTCATTTGTACATCGGCTTGTACCTGTCCCGTATCACTTTTCGCAAACAAGGCATTTCCCCAATGGTCGTTACTCATGGGCAGATGCCCCAAGGAAGCCTGCTCTACACCTGTGATGTGCTTGATCGCTTGCTTAAAAACAAAAGGATCAACATTACTGTCCTGGTAGCTTTTACTCGGGAAACGTAGGGTAATAATCGCATCCTTATCGAAGCCGGAGTTATTCTGTAGCGCATGTTTCAATTGTAGACCAATGATGCAAGTTGAAATAACAAATAGCTGAGCAATCAAAAATTGAAATATAATGAGCATTTTCCGAAAAGAAAGATTGCCAAATTTGAGACTTTGCGCATTCGAGATTTTAATGACTTCAACAATCTTGACTTTGTTTGTCAATAAAATCGGGTAACCTGAGGAAATTAAGGTAATCGTAATTGTAAGTGTTGCTAAAAATAGCGATACTCCCCAGGGATCTGGATATAGCTTGAGCTGGTCGGGAATATAGGATGCTAAAACTGTTTGAATGAGAATAAGTAAAGGCCATGATAAAAGTACCGAAAAAGCCGTAATGCAAAATGTTTCTAACAAAAAGGACTTTGTAATTCTTTTCTGGCTTTCTCCTAATGTCTTTCTGATACCAATCTCTTTAGCCCGCTGTGGGATTTGGGCAGTAGCGAGATTGATGTAATTGACACATGCGAGTAAAAGCAAAAATATCCCTATGCCGATTAGGCCATACATTATTTTCTTATCAACATTATTTTGCGCGTAAGAAGTAAAATGTAAGTCTTTTAAAGGAACTGTGTTCACATGCATTTTAAACCCAAACTTGTCAAATTCGGCATGCGTCATCTCATACACCTTTTTATCGGCTGTCTTTATGAGGTTAGGAAGGGAAGCCGATGATTTTACCTTAATAAAAAGCTGCCAATTTGAATTTGAATTGTTCCAGTTTGTGCTATTCCATTCCTTTTCTGGAATCTGGATAAATTCTTTCCCCAAAAAGCTGCTTGGATGCGCTAGATCTTTTACAATGCCGGTGACATTGTATAATGTGCTATCATAGGACAAGGTCTGTCCTATGATTTGGTCTATTGACGTGTTTGGGAAATACAAATTAGCCCGCGATTCTGTCAGGATGACTTCATGGCTATTTTTTAGTATATTCCTTTGGTCGCCAGCTAGCCAAACATAAGGTGTCATTTTGAAATAGTCTCCCGTGGTACCGATGATTTCGGATTGATCTTCAAACTCTATTTTCTGCGCGCCGCCAATATTACTGACACGTTCGAAGTATTGTTTAAAGATGGGTACTGTCAGTTCAATATTGACAAAGTTTTCCTTGATATATGCCGGTAATGGTGCGGGGACACCATCGAAATGATCTAATTTATCCTTTTCTTCATAGGAGGTATGGACCTTGTAAATCTGCTCACTTTTCGGATGATGCTGGTCAAAACTAAATTCATAATTGACGATACGGAAAATAAGCCAACAGGCACTTATTCCGATGGCAAGCCCAAATACATTTAAAAATGTGAAAAGACGGTTACGCCATAGTTGTCTGAAAATTAATTTAATCGTGCTCATCATCTATAGGTTATTAGGATAAATATCTTGGTTATATATGAGTTGCCTTATACCGAAGTTGTTTCCATAATCACTTGTCCGTCTAGCATGCGGATTACACGGTCAGAAAATTTTGCATCGTGTTCACTGTGTGTTACCATGACGATGGTTGTGCCGGCCTCGTTCAATTCAGTCAGGAGTTGCATCACTTCGTTACCGTTATTGGAATCGAGGTTACCCGTAGGCTCATCGGCAAGAATCAATTTTGGATTATTCACGACGGCGCGAGCAACGGCCACACGTTGTTGCTGACCTCCAGAAAGCTGTTGTGGAAAGTGATTTCGGCGGTGCATGATTTGGACTTTTTCCAAAACTTCTTCTACACGTTTTTTGCGTTCTGCAGCTGGAACATTGGTATAAACCAGTGGAAGTTCCACGTTTTCGAATACCGTTAGTTCATCGATTAGATTGAAGCTCTGGAATACGAAACCAATGTTATGTTTGCGAAGATCTGAGCGACCACGTTCTTTGAATTTGGCAACTTCAATCTCGTTGAACAGATAGCTTCCTTCATCCAAATCGTCCAGCAATCCGATAATATTGAGTAAAGTCGATTTTCCACAGCCCGAAGGACCCATTACAGCAACAAACTCGCCCTCTTTGACATGAATGTTTAGGTTGTTTAATGCGACGGTTTCAACTTCTTCAGTGCGGTAATACTTTTGAAGGTTTGTGATCTTGATCATATTTTTTGTGCTCATGGTTTTTATGTTTTGGATCCTTGGCGATATTGCCTTGGACAGTTATTATTTCTGTTATTAAATTCTGTTTATTAATTGTTTATTGATCTCTTAAAGTCTTCGTTGGATTGGCTATCGCGGCTTTAAAGGCCTGTGAACTGATCGTCAGTAGGGCAATTACAATTGCTGCCACAGCACTGATGACAAAGATGGTCCAGGAAATCGCTACATGATGTGCATAGTTCGTTAACCATTTACTCATAATCATCCATGCAATAGGAAAGGCAATGATACAGGAGATCGCTATAAGCGTAACAAATTCACGGTTGAGCATTTGGATAAGTCCCGAAACAGAGGCCCCCAGGACTTTGCGAATGCTGATTTCTTTTGCGCGTTGCTCTGTTGCAAAGGCGGCTAAACCAAACAGGCCTAGGCAGGATATAATGATAGACATCAGTGCAAATACACTGGATAGTTGCTGTACAAAAAGCTCAGCTTTAAATTTATTATTGAAACTATCATCTAAAAATTTATAGTCAAAAGGGAAGCCAGGGTTATTTTTGACGATGACCTTCTCGATTTGTTGAATGGCATCTGGTAAATCTACTCCAGCCTTTGTCTTGATGGTCATGATGCCATTATCTCTATTCATCGGTAGAAATAGCATCGGCTCAGGATCGGCATACACATTGTTATAAACGAAGTTCTTCACGACACCGGCGATGGTGAACTTTTCCTCACCGTAACTGATGATATTACCGGCCACAAGGCCATCTTTTTTGATCAGTTTTGCAAATGCTTCGTTGATGACAACCGAGGTGCTATCACCTACAAAATTTTGATGGAAGTTTCTGCCGTCAAAAAGCTTTAAATCCAAAGCAGGAATAAGACCCTCGTCAGATCGTAACATGCCAATCAAAATACTGGCATTTGGATCTTTTCCATCCCAGCTAAAACCCGACGTATTGGAGTTGATATTGAGGATACTCATGTCACTGACACCGACTTCTTGCACAACTCCTGTTGCCAATAATTGATTTTTAATCAGTGGGAGATGTTTGGCCATATCGCCTTGTAGCGCTGTTGTCAACACCTGGCTCTTATCAAATCCGAGATCCCTGTTCTTGTTGTGCTGAATCTGTTGATAGATAATAATGGTACAGATAATCAATACGACGGATGCCGTATATTGTAAAATCACCAATCCTTTGCGTACAAGACTTCCGCTTCCGGCTTTTTGCTTCGCACCTTTAATTGTCGTTAGTGGTTTGAATGCGGATAGGAAAAATGCGGGATAGCTACCTGCAAATAGGCCACAGGCAAGGGTAATTGCCAACAGAAAAAGGAGGTGTAAAGGTGCCGATAAATTAACCTGCAGCTCTTGGCCTATCATTGCATTGAAAGGACCGATAAAGATGTAAATCAGCAACAAGGCTACCAGGGAAGAGATGGTTGCCAATACGAGCGATTCCCCTAGGAATTGCGTCACTAAAGATTTGCGGCTTGCGCCGACAACTTTACGCATACCCACTTCTTTTGCTCTTTTTTCTGATCTTGCTGTTGCGAGATTCATGAAATTGATACAGGCGATCAGTAAGACAACCCATGCAATAAAGGTAAATAGACGAATATTTTTAATACCACCTTCTTTTTCATTTCCGCTGTTGTCAAATTGGTTGTAAGTAATCCAACGTTCCATTGGATAGAGGTAATTTTGTGAGAACGTGACTTCACCATTGGTTTTGTGTTTGACAAAATCCATCATCTGTTTGTTGATCTGATCAACATTGGCATTATCTTCGACCTGAACCAATGTTTGTACGCCATTGTTTCCCCATTTTTCCAACCAATCCTGACCAGCTTCAAACTTTTTGAAAGGAATAAGCCATTGAAAATCATAGCTGCTATTTTTGGGTAGGTCCTTGATTACCCCTGCAACAATAAATGGCTCAGTATTGTTTGTTTTGACGGTTTTTCCCAATGCCGGGCGGTTACCAAATAATTTCTGGGCAGCTGTTTCTGATAATACGATATTGTTAACCTGGTCGAAGGCGGTCTTTCGATCACCCTCCAAAAATTCCAAGGAAAGCACATCTGCAATGGAGCCATCTGCATAAAATCCTGTTTGAAATATATTATTGTCTCCTACAGAAAATAACATGGGCGAATTCCAGCTCATGCGAACGGCATGCTTGATGCCGGGAATTTCTTTTGCTACGCTTTGGGCAAATGGTCCAGGTGTAGATTCGAAAACATAGGTGGCACCATCATACGTCTGTTTTGATTTGACAATATAGATATTCTTCTTATTGGCAAAATTATCATTGTAGCCCAACTGGCTTTCAACCCATAAAAAAATCAACGATGCTGCAGCGATGCCGACCGCCAATCCGAAAATATTGAGAAAGCTGTACCCCTTGGTTTTCCAAAGGTTGCGAAGTGCGGTTTTAATAAAGTTTTTAATCATCGTATAATATTTATTTTATTTCTCTATTCGTTTCTCAAAATTTTTGTAGGATTGACCATTGCGGCTTTGAGCGAAACCGATCCGGCCGTAAGAACAACCAATAAAATAGTAATTATCGCCGCTAATATGAAAACCCAAGGCTCTATCGACGTGCGGTAGACATAATTATCCAACCACTTGGAAATAATCAGCCAGGAAATAGGAAAAGCAATCAGGAATGATACGATCACAGGGATCATATAGTCTCGACCGATCATCATAACAATATCCTGTTTTGATGCACCTAGGGTTTTACGGATTCCAATTTCTTTCAGCTTAGCTTCTGTACTGAACAAGACGAGCCCGGATAGTCCGATACATGAAAGTATAATGGTTATTGCGGCAAATAACTGAACAAGCTTTCCATGAATAATATCCTTTTTATACATTTTATTAAAAGATTCATCCATAAAGGCATAATTGAATGTTGATTGCGGGTTGTATTTATTCCATAGCTTTTGGACGGCAGCAAGCGCCTGTTCTTCATGCCCTGGGCTAGTCTTAATATACATTCCGCCAAGGGCATAGCCCATTCCGGAAAAAAATATACATGGTTTTATCGCTGTCTTTAGATCATTGAAATTAAAATCCTTCATGACGCCCATAATGGTCAGCCTTTTTCCTTGAAAAGTAATGGTTTTACCAACGGGATTTTTTAATCCCATTTGTTTAATTGCTGTTTCATTTAATAGTGCGTGACTACTATCGGAGGGATTGTTTGTAAATCCACCTCCTTCGGTTAATTTAATGTCCAAAACAGAAGTGAAGTTTGGATCGATAGCAACGCGTCTAATGAAAAAATTAGATTGCAGTAGGTCTTTCCCATCCCAATCGATGTCGGCGGTTTCAGACCCGATGTTACTGATATCATTGCTGGCCGCAGTGACTCCTAAAATACCCTGTTGATTCTGCAATTCGTCGCGGATGGCTTCATAATGCGGCAAAAAGTTTTTCTGTTCAAATAGAAACACATTTTCTTTGTTGTATCCTAAATCCTTGTGATGCATATAGCGCAGTTGTTTCTCAAAAATAAAAGTGGTGATAATGAGTATAACTGTGCAGCAGAATTGTATAACGACAAGGCTCTTCCGTAAATTACTTTTGCTGCCTAAAAGCGTATTGTTATTTTTTAACTGGCTTAAGATTTTGTTGCTTGAGAAAAGTACAGCAGGGTAGATTCCGGCGATTAGTACAGTTGCTACAAAGGTGAGTAGAAAGATAAACCATAGTTCGGACGAAAGAAGGCTGAATTGAATGTTTTTTTCAGCAAGTGTATTAAAAAATGGGATTGCTATATAGGCGAGTAGTGTAGCAATACCTAATGAAATCAGAAACAGCAGGGCAGACTCCAGAAGGTATTGAAGAAAAAGATGACTTCTCTTGGCTCCAATGATTTTACGAATACTGATTTCCTTTATTCTTTTTGTCGCTCTGGCCGTAACTAAATTGACATAATTGATGCAGGCAACGAGTAAGATAACAAGTGCAATGACTGCGAAGATATAAACGGCCTGCATACCACTATCCTCACCTTTAGGAGTATATAGATTTGTCTGTGTTATTTTCTGTAGAAAAAATGCAAATTTAGTATACAGCGGATTTCCTTGAAAATTGCTTTTTTGGATTGTAGTGAGCTGCTGTGCTACCTGATCTGGATTGGCACCTGGCTTTAGCAAAAAATAAATGTAATATTGAAAATTGCCCCATTTTTCGTCCAGCGGCTCTTTGGATAGACTGGCCAACAATTCAAAAGGTAATAGATAATCAGCCTTCATAGAGCTATTGCTTGGGAAGTCTTTTATGACTGCTGTAATTAGAAAAGGCTGTTTACCAGTTTTCAGAATAGGGTCAACTTCTAAATAGAGCGTTTGTCCTAATGGATTTTCATTTTTAAAATATTTATTGGCAATCTTTTCTGTAATAACGATTGACTGTCTTCCTTGGAATAATTTGTTGGGAGTCAATGATTTTGTACTGGCATCGAATACGCTGTTAAAAGTACTGTCTACATACACTCCATGTTCGGTGGCCATCAGCTCATCTTTATGAAACTGTAGGTCCTGTCCAGCACTGATGCGACAAGCCTCTTGTATTGCGGGAATTTTCAATTTTCCATATAGCGCAATTGGCGGGGGGGCAGCATGAACGAATTGGTCATTCTCCTTATCGAAGTTTGTCGACAGTTCATAGACCCGATTCGCATTATTGAAGACCTTATTAAAGGACAATTCATCCGTGATCCAAAGTGCAATGACGATAACCACGGTTAGACTAATACTTAGTCCAGCAATATTCAGAATTGTAAACTTCTTGTTCGTCAGTAAGGAACGAATTGCAGTTTTGATCGCGTTCTTAATCATTGTTCTTTGAATAGGATCATTACGGTTATCGAAAAGGTTTGATACTAGTAATTACCATCTCTTCGATAACCGCTATATGATTTTACTTTTTAATATTCAGTTCTTGCACCTTATCGTAAGTCTCATAGCTCGATACAATAACTTTATCGCCCGGTTGTAGACCTTTGATAACCTCATAATATTCCGGATTCTGTCTTCCTAATTGGATATCGACACGATATGCTGTACTTCCATTTTTATCCAATTTGAAGATCCAGTTACCACCGGTCTGTTGATAGAATCCTCCTTTTGCCAGCAATAACGCTTTTGTCTCGTCACTTAACGCTAAACGTATCTGCAAAGTTTGTCCACGGCGGATCCCTTTGGGAACATCATTGATAAACTCCATGTCAACCTGGAATCGGCCATTGGTGACTTGTGTATAGACTTTCTTGATACGAAGTTTGTAGGTTTTTTCGCCGATAGAAAATTCACCTTGTAGATCTGGGAAAATACGGTTGATATAGTGTTCGTCAATATCAGCGCGCACTTTGAATCCTGTTAAGACGTCGATTTGTCCCAACCGTTCTCCGGCGTTTTTATTTTGTCCGATTTCTGCATCGAAGGCTGTCAATTGCCCGTCAACAGGTGCTCTAACGATCAGGTCACCAATTTTTCTTTTCATCAGTTCCAATGCACTCTGCGTGCGTTGGTAAGTTTGTTTGTCCTGATTGGTTTTTTGTGCATTGGAGATTTCGTCCTGTTTCAGGATCTGTTTGGTCAAGTTGACCCGTTCTTTTTGATAGTTGTATTCGTTCTTTGATTTTTCGAACTCTTGTGTACCAATGGCTTTTTCGGTAAGTAATTTTCTGTTTAGATTATAGATCCGCTCCGCTTCCCGGTAGGCCTGTTCTACATCAGCCATTTGGTTGCGGTTGTTAATTGATGCTTGTTGTGCATTGGTCTGCGCAATTTGTGACTGTGTCAATAGATTGAGCACTTGCGTTTCTTGTTGTACCAGGGTAAGCTCCTGATCGGTATTGGAAAGACGCATGATTGCATCCCCCTTTTTTAGGATAGCCCCGTCTTCTACAAATTTTTCTTCGACGCGTCCACCAACAGAAGCATCGAGGTATATACTACTGATAGGAAGCACGGTGCCATTTATCGGGATAAATTCTTGAAAGTTTCCATTTTTTATTTCGACAATAGAGATGCGGTCAGCTTCAACATTCAGTTTGCTTTTGCCTGAGGTAAAATAAAAGCTGGCGCTGATTAAACCAACTAAACCAGCAACCCCTACAATGGTCATGATACGTTTGCTATTCCACTTCTTCTTTTCTAAAGGTCTGTCCATAATTTAATATCAATTTAGTATGTAACTATGAAAGCTGTGCCAATAATTTAATTTACTGATTTATAGTTGTTTATTTTGTTTTGTTTGGCGCTCGGTGTTCGATAGCGGACACTTCTTGTACGAAGACGTACAACTGGAAGTTTTTCGCTGTTTATTGTAGCAACTGAAGTGCTTTGAGCAAATATAACCACAGGTTGTGGTAAGGTACGTTAGTTCTATTGGAGTACACATTGATTTATGTATAGTTTATTAAGTTGCAACGGATAAGAATCTTCAATTTAAATATATCAATTCTCTTAATTTACACGGAACTAATACGGACTTTATAGGGACCTTATTCGGACCTCATTCGGATGAAAGCGAATAAAAACCGAAGAAACTCCGATGTATATCCATTGAATAAACGAATAAATACTGAACTTGATCTTCATCATGTTCCTACTTATACTCTTGTGGATTTTTATTGTCCAACTACGCACACCGACTGTTCATTAATGAACATTTTTGAAAATATGTTTTTTGTATCTGTTTGATAGTTAGCGTTTTTGTTGTTTGGCATGGCGATGGTCAGCAAGAAAATAAAAACTGGATATGAAGAGAGTTTATATATATAGTACATTATGCTTTTTATTGAGTTATGCTAATGCAGGGGCGCAACAGACGGAGCAGCAACTAACGGAAAGAGTGTCGGGAACAGCAACAATTGTAGCGGTCGAGGATAAACAAATTGCCAAGCGGAGCTTAGCTGAGTGTATCCAGTTGGCAATAAAGGCCAATCCGACCTTATTGCAGAATGAACTCGATGTGAAGCGTGCGGAGGTGAATTTAGCTCAGGCTAAAGCGAATAGACTTCCCGATGTCGATGCGAGCCTACAACATAGCCTGACCTCAGGTAGATCGCAGGATAACTCGACCCTTCAATATATTTCATCCAACAACTCAACAGGGAATTTTTCTTTGGGAGCGAGCCTGCCGTTATTTAGAGGGTTTCGTCTATTTAACGAAATTCGGATGCGTGCTGATGCAAAGACAGCTGGTAAATTGACTTTCGATACGCAGATTAATAACCTAAAACTAGATGTTATTACCGCTTATATTCAAAGCTTGACTGCCCAGGATATATTGCGGCAATCCGAAATGCAGACTGAAGTAACCCGAGAACAGGTCAGACGTGCGGAGAGCATGCATAAGGAAGGCGCAATTAACCCTGGGGATTATTTTGATTTGAAAGGACAACTGGCAAATGATGTCAACACGATTGAAAATAATCGTCAGTTACTATACAGTAGCCGGGTGAAACTGGCGGCCTTATTGAATATGGCTGAAAATCAATTAGGGGAATTGGACAACATCGGAATAAATGAGACAGGACAGCGTTTGGATGAGAAGCAATTATATGATATGGCAGTCGACCAATTGCCTGATATTAAAGCTTTGGATTATCGGATTAAAGTGGCGGAGCGGGATATTAAGATTGCGAAATCATACTATTACCCGTCTTTGAGTCTGAGCGCTGGCTTAGGATCAAATTATTCGAAATTGGGGATTCAAGGAACGTATTGGTCCCAAATGCGTAATAACGTGGGAAAGTCTATTTCTCTAAATCTCTCAATTCCCATTTTTAATCATTTGCAAGTATATAACAACGTCCGCTTGGCAAAATTAGATCTACAAGCTGCTAAATTTCAAAAAGAGATCCAACAAAATGTTTTACGGTCGGCGACGTCCAATGCGGTTTTTAATTTGCAGAATGCAAGTAACATGATTACACAATTACGTAGTCAAAATGAAAACTACGCGGAGTCTTTTCGCATAGCCAAAGTCGTTTTCGAATTGGGAAACAGTAATTCAGTGATTTTTTTGACCGCAAAAACGAAATTTGACAACAGTCAGATTCAATTGGTCGTCAAGCAGTATGAATGGCTGCTGCAAAAATATATCAATGATTATTACGCAGGCTCATTGAATTTATAATTATCTTAGTATCTTCAATGAAGTCAGTAAGTATGAAAAAAGCATCTATTTTAGTCGTTGATGATGACCAGGATTTATTAACTGCGGCAAGAATCTTGCTTAAACCTAAAGTTAGTCATATTCAAGTTGAACCCAATCCGGAGAACCTAATCGCACATCTGGAGAAGACACCTTATGATCTGGTACTTTTAGATATGAATTTTAAAAGTACAATTAATACTGGTAATGAGGGATTATATTGGTTGTCACGGGTTAAAGAAAAGTTTCCACAGGTACATGTCATTATGATTACCGCTTATGGGGCTGTAGATCTCGCTGTAAAATCGCTGAAACAGGGGGCGTCAGATTTTGTCGTGAAACCCTGGGAAAATGAGCATTTATTGGCGACGATCGAAAGCGCGCTTGCTGAATCAAAAAATAAAGAAAAGAAAAGTAAAAGTTCCCTGCTCAGTAGTGCGAACAGTCCTGATTTGATTGGTAACTCCGTTGTTATGGACGAACTTCAATATAAATTGGAGAAAATAGCGCCGACAGATGCCAATATTTTAATATTAGGTGAAAATGGGACAGGGAAAGATCTGATTGCTCAAGCCATTCAGCGAAGATCCTTGCGTTCAGAGCGGACTTATGTCAAGGTTGATGTCGGGGCGCTGACAGAAACATTGTTTGAAAGCGAGCTTTTCGGTTATAAAAAGGGGGCATTTACAGATGCACGTGAAGATCGTCAAGGGCGATTTGAAGCGGCAAATGGAGGGACATTGTTCCTCGACGAAATTGGAAATATCTCTTTGCAGCAACAAGCTAAATTGTTGACCGTACTCCAGAATAGACAGGTGACACCGTTGGGTTCCTATCAACCGATTCCGGTGGATATCCGCTTAATTTCAGCAACCAATGTGCCGTTGAAACAGCTTGCAGATGAAAGCCGTTTTCGAAAAGACTTAATTTATCGGATCAATACCGTGGAAATTCAGGTACCACCATTGCGTGAACGGGGAGAGGATATCAAGCTATTGGCTGATCATTTTCTCGATATCTATTCGAAAAAATACAATAAACGGATTGAAGGCTTTGAACCGGATGCGGTTAAAAAAATGTGTGCATATCATTTTCCAGGCAACGTCCGGGAACTTCAATACAGCATCGAGCGTGCTGTTATTATGGCAGATCAGCTTAGTATCGCCGGAAATGACCTTTTCTTCTCACCAATCGAACAGCAAGTAGATAACCACGTTGTCGAAACTAGCGCCAGCAGTCAAAATTTGGAAGAATTGGAACGTAAAGCAATCAAATCTGCGATTGAGCGTTACAACGGAAATATCAGTAAGGCAGCAAAAGAATTGGGATTGACAAGAGCTGCGCTTTATAGACGTTTGGAGAAATATGATATTTAGTCGATGAGGCAAGGAAAAATCTTAAATGCGATCAAGATTATATTACTGTTGATAGCTGCTCTTCTGAGTGCTTATTTGCTGCTAAAACGTGAATACGTTCAGGCGGCTTTGATCTTCTGTATGATGCTTTACCTGGGTTTTAACCTATATGCACAATATAATTTTTTAGCCAAGCAGTTGATTGAATTTTCCGAAGCGGTCAAATACCGTGATTTTACCAGACGTTTTTTGGTGAAAAACACCAAATCAGTAGAAGGAAAGCTTTTCCTTGCCTTTAATCAGATCAATGAAACATATAAGGAGATCAGTATTAAGCAGGAAATTCAGCATCAATATCTGGACCGTGTGATCAATATGCTGAATTCGGCGATTATCTTTTATGAGATGGATAGTGGTAAGGTCATGTGGGTGAATGATGCTTTCAAGCAGCTATTTCATTTGCCACATCTTGGAAACATCACGGGACTGAAGAAAAAAAACAATGATCTTTATGAAAAAACCATGCTACTTGAAAACGGACAGCAGCAGATGGAGTCCGTTCAGTCAAGTAAAGGGAAAATTAAATTATTGATTCAAAGCTCAAGCTTTGAGACACAGGATGCTTTGTTTCGCATTGTTGTATACCAAAATATCAATGAAGCAATTGATGAAACTGAGACCAAGGCATGGCACAAATTATTGCGCGTACTGACGCATGAAATTATGAATTCCATTGCTCCAATCAGCTCACTGGCTGAAACCTTAAACGGTCGTTTGGACCATTTTAAAGGAACCGAAGATATTGATGATCTAAAAACAGGCATTTCCACCATCAAACGTCGTAGCGAAGGACTTTTGCATTTTGCGAAGAGTTATCGCATGATCAATAAAGTCGATCAGCCTCAGCTAGCACCGATTCAAATTTCACAGCTGTTTGAACATATCTATCAACTGCTTGAACCAACCTTGATCCAGAAAAATATTGATGTCGATATTATCCTGAAAAATACACGGCTCATTTTATCTGCCGACGTCAATTTGATCGAGCAGGTTATTATTAACTTAATGTTGAATGCGATAGATGCAGTTAAAAATAGGGAAGAAGCCTATATTAGTTTATCTGCTCTTGAAGTGGACGGCAAGGTGCAGATTAGGATTGAAGATAACGGGGCAGGAATTCCTGCCGATCTTCAGGAGCAGATCTTTACGCCATTTTTTACGACAAAGAAAACGGGTACAGGGGTCGGCTTGACCCTAAGTAAACAGATCATGCTTTTGCACAAGGGTACTATTTTCCTCAATAGTACGGAAGGAGAAGGGAGTGTTTTTGTTCTCCAGTTTTAAAGATATTATTCCCGCTGGAGTGTAGCCTGGCTAGTTTAACCGTATGTATTCCGTGGAATTAAACCTGATGTTCCATGTGAAAAATCACAAAATTTAGCGATGTTTGCAGCGAAATGAACTACATGCTTAAGTATTGGCGGCATTATTTTGTATCCCATAGTCGCCATGGGACCCATTCTCCTTTTGTTTATAAATTGGTAGACGAAGTAATCTATCAAAAGACATCCAAGGAGAGCGTTTCGGAATTACCGCAAACTATTCAAAACGGAAGCAAGGTAGAGCAGAAAAAGTATGCATTAATCGATCGATTATTAAACACATTTGCTTACGACAATTTTAGTTATTGGGCCGATCGTCCGATCGAAAGTTATACGAGTCTTCTGCAGGACCAATGCGGAAGCTATGCGTATCGACATATTTATTATATCGACCTGGAAGATCTTGACCTGAATTTTTTGGGAAATGTTGGAGATCGAGATCTATTGATTATAAACGAACCCCATGTATCAGCGAAAAGGGAAGTCTACTGGAACAAGCTGAAACAGGATAATCGTGTTGTGGTTACAATAGATCTATACCGAATTGGGTTGGTTTACTTTAGAAAAGAACAGCGAAAAGAGCATTTTCTGATACGATTCTAGGCTACTGTTTCGACCACTTTTTGGCTGTCGGTAGGCAGTCATCTGCCACGTTCCCTAAGGCATCAAATATTTTATCTGAAGTTTGAGGATCTGGGAGAGGAGGAACAGGTAGGTATCATTCGGCAAGAATAAACAAGAGCATCCATGTATTTATGGATGCTCTTGTTTATTAAAAAGCTTCACTTAGGGACAGATAGAAACCCGATTGTCGTTTTTCTCCAGGTCTTTGTTCGCCAAAGGAATAATCAAAGCGTATACTGCTATTGTGTTCGAGACTAAAGAAATATCTTAAGCCTCCGCCATAACTTGCGACATATCGGCTGCTATTTTCCTTGGAAAAGGTGGATCCTAGCCCTGAAAAACCAACAATACCAAAGCGTGGATGAAAGCGATAACGCATTTCAGCCTGGGAGGCAAGGTAATTCTTGTCCCGGTAACGTCCGAGGTAATATCCGCGCATCATCATATCTCCACCGAGCTCGCGGTAGTTGTAAAATGGGACGGTTTTTCCAAATGTGGAACGAAAGATTCCCTGCAGGGCCAGCGTGACTTGGTTGTGCAGGGGAATAAAGCCACGGAGATCCACGTCGAGGTTTGCCCCCGTAAAATCAGTACTTGTCCATAACTTTGGAGCATAGGCCAGCCGCAATTTAGCATAATACCCCCTTGTTGTATAAGAAACGTTGTCCCTATTGTCGAACAATTGCGAAATACCTACAAGTAGCTGTTGTCCGCCATGCTTTCCAATAAGATCGGAATGATTGAAAATACGATCGGCACTATCGCTACGAATGGTGAAGTTATCGTATTGAATGTTGATGCCCGAATAGAGGTTGTTGCTGATTTTTTTCTCAGCTTCGAGTTTGACGCGAAATAATTTTTGATCAATGCGTTCTTCATCTGCTTTCCAGGTGTCCATACCGACGCCATAATAGTTAAAGGGCCAATTACGATAGCGTATTTCACTAATCAGATGGTAGTCGTTGTTTTTAGTCCAAAGATCTGTCTGCAGTTTGAAGTTGGACTGACTATTGGATGTAAAGGTTCCCATGACCATGACCGTGGAGGTACGGATTTTGGGATCAGATTTATCCAGGTAAAAATTATAAGCACTTGCCAGGCCGTACTCGACGCCTGTTTCCTGCGCATAACCAACGGCCGGTAAAACCATAAAACTACCGGAACGTGTAGAATCTCTTTCAGA
>JBMAAL010000046.1:0-42481 GCA_050281725.1 Sphingobacterium sp.
AAAAATAAATACCGTGTATTAGTATATGCTTTATTGGCAAAGAAATTCAAAAAAGAATCTGTTTACCAATAAGCATCCACTTTTTCACCCAACTCCTAACCAAAGACCATTTCTCCAAAAAACTCAGGGAGATGGAAATTAGGAGTTGGGTTTTCTATTTTATTCCAAGATATAAAATGTGGTTGTTTGAGATGATCACCACATTTGTAAAAATTCCCATGTATCAGTTTACCTTTCAGGTCTACAAGATCGTCAAACTGAAATACAGCAAGTGGAATTACCTCAATCATACTCCATCGTTTATTGGCACCATTGCGTTCAATTAAAGAGTAAGTACGCACCTGTTCTATCGTTGTTGTATCCAACCGATTTCTATTTGCCTTTTCGGCCGGACCATAACCGATCAAGCCTGTTCCAATTAGATTAAATTCCAGGTTATAATAATGTTCGCGTCCATCAAAAGAAATAAAGAACTCCACACAGCTATCTTCCCATACATTTTGATTTGTTTCGGAATAATTACCCCGAAGTTGTTCTTCGACGACATCATATTGCAACACAAGATACTCCGGGGTATAGCCAATCTTAAATTGTACCTCAGGTTTATACGGGAAAGATTCGCTCCAGTTATTAAACTCCAGCGAATGCGATTCAAAATTGCTCAAGAGCTTCGACAAGGTATTATAATCAAGTGTATTGGCCAGCTCCGCTGCGATAGGCAAAATGGTTAGTTTTTTCATTCGATTTTTTTTTACAGAAAAAAGAAGCTTCATCTACGCGATGGAAGCTTCTCAATATGATTAAAGGTATAAAATTGTTAAATGCAATCAAAAACTACCTTCCGCATAAATGCTTCATTCTTTTCCATCTCTTCAACCAATTTCAGCTGCGTATTTGTACGCACCAGATTATGGTCATCATATTTAGTCTTGTAGTAATGATCTCCTTCCAAATAGTCCGTTAAGAAACGTACTCCTTGCATATAGGGCAATAAGAAGGCCCCATCGACTAATGTTTCTTTCTCTAAAGTTGTCAAGAAGTCATTAGCTTCCTCCAAATAACCTTCGGCATAGGCCTTATATAAGGCAAGATTTAGCAGAATTTTCGAAACATCCATCTCATCTTCAGCAACAGGGTTAATAATCGTCCGAATCGCATCCCCAAAATCGTATGCCACATAGCCTGGCATGACTGTATCCAAATCGATCACACATTGCATCTTATCGTGGCGATCTAGGAGCACATTATTAAACTTGGTATCATTATGTGTAATGCGCAGCGGAAGTTCACCCTTGTTACCAAGTTCAAGAATGGTTTTCATGCGATTTTCACGGCTAAAGATAAAATCCAATTTGTCCTTCACCGACGCTACGCGCTGGCAGACATCTCTAGCGATTGCTTTTCGAAGATTTTCAAGTCTAAACTCGATATTATGGAAGTTGGGAAGTACCTCAACGATCAATGAGGCATCTAAATCCGATAGCTGCTTTTGAAATAAACCAAAAGCACGACCACCTTCAGCTGCTTGTACTTCAGTCTCTACTATATCATAGCTTTTGGTATCCTCTATGAGGATAAACATGCGCCAATAATTATCCAGACTATCTTTTATATATAATTTCCCCTCTTTTGTAGGAACAATTGTCAATACATGATCGCTGATTCTTTTTCCTTCAGCGACTTTAACTTTCTTACTAAGGTGCTTGGTGACAATCTCTATATTATGCATTAATCCATCCACGTTCGGAAAAACATGGTGATTAATACGTTGTAACAAATGCGATATACCGCTATCTACAGTAGTAACTACACGATAAGTATCATTGATATGACCAGAACCAAACGGTTGCACTGAAATGATATCTCCTTCTAATGTGAATTGTTTTGCTGCGCTCTCTACTACTAATTGGTTAAAATCAGACATTAAACTATGTTTTTTAAATCATCAATGTGCTTGCAATATCACAAATTGAATTAATAAATGATAATTTTTATTTCAATCAAACGTTTGCATGAAATTTAATAAAATTAAGCAAACGTTTGCACTTTCATTTATCCCAAATGAAATAATATATTTGTTAATAGTAGCCAGTCTTAAGGACTGTTTTCAAACAAGTAAATAACTAATATACAAACTCCTTATATCTCAAAACAATGGATAGAAGAAATTTCATAAAATCGACTGCCATCACTACAGCTGGAATCGGTGTCCTTTCAAGTACAGAATTATTTGCCCAAACAAATGGGAAGATAAAAATCGGTTTTATTGGTGTGGGTCTTAGAGGACGTAATCACGTTCAAATTGCCCTAAACAGAGATGATTTAGAAATTGTGGCTGTCTGTGACACCCAAGAAGAATCACTAGCACAATGCCGTAAACAATTCAATGCAAAAGGCACCAAACTTCCAAAAGAATATACTGGTGGCGTTGATGCTTACAAGAAGATGTTAAGCAATGAAAAATTAGATGCTGTTATTATTGCAACACCTTGGCAATTCCACAAAAACCAAGCGATAGACGCAATGAAAGCTGGACTATACGTAGGTTGCGAGGTTATTGCAGGTCTAACGCTACAGGATCACTGGGATATTGTGAAAGTATCCGAAGAAACCGGAAAGCCTTACATGACCCTAGAAAATGTTGCTTTCCGTCGTGATGTACTTGCTGTATTGAATATGCACAGACAAGGACTATTTGGTGAATTGTTGCACCTGGAGGGCGGTTATCAACACGATTTACGCGAGGTATTATTCAATGACGGAAAAACATATTATGGTCATGGCGTTGAATATGGTCCGAAAGCGATTTCTGAGGCACAATGGCGTACCCAGTTCAATATCGATCAAGATGGTGATCTATATCCTACCCACGGTTTAGGTCCAATTATGCAATTTGCAGATATCAACAAGGGCAACAGATTCACCCATATCACTTCGTACTCAAGTAAAGCCCGTGGATTGGCAGCCTATGTCAATAAAGTTTCCCCAGGACACCCTAACGGTAAGATCAATTACAAAAATGGTGATATTACACAAACGATGTTACAATGTGCAAATGGAGAAACCATGTTATTAACGCATGATACACACTTGCCAAGACCCTACTCTATCGGCTTCCGTGTACAAGGAACAGACGGTATTTGGATGGATGTTGCAAAAGGTATTCACATCGAGGGTAAATCAAAACCACACACATGGGATTCTGCAGACGAATGGGTAAAGAAATACGATCACCCAATCTGGCAAAAATATGAAGCGGTAGCAAACGGTTCTGGTCATGGTGGCATGGACTGGTTTGTATTCAATGCGTTCATTCAGGCAGTAAAACAAAAGGTACAGACGCCAATTGACGTATATGATTCAGTAACCATGAGTGCTGTATTCCCATTATCTACCGAGTCTATTGCAAAAGGAAATAAAACGTTGGAATTCCCTGATTTCACAAAAGGAAAATGGAAAACCAAGAAAAATACTTTTATGCTAGATGACAGTGGAATGTAATTGGAAAAAACATTCTTATTATCATAAAAGCCGTATTGAAAGATATACGGCTTTTTTTGTGAATGCTTGACATAATCATAATAATCCTACTTTTTAGCTGGTCTTTTCCGTAAATTAGCACTAGCAAACAACTTTTTAAACTCATTATGCTTACCGAAGCAATTATTATTTTAGTCCTGATTATTCTAAACGGAATACTATCGGCATCAGAAATATCCATCGTATCCAGCAGAAAGGCAAGACTACAGGCTGAAAGCGATAAAAACAATGCCGCTGCAAAAATAGCGCTAAACCTAAAAGAATCGCCCAACAGCTTTCTATCCACTGTACAAATAGGCATTACCCTTATCGGCATTCTAACCGGTTTTTTTTCTGGCGGTAGTATTTCCACATATCTAGTCGGCATATTTAATAAGTCCAATATCATAGCCCCCTATAGCGAACAACTCGCTGTAATCATTGTCGTCTTTATCATCACCTACTTTTCGTTGGTGCTGGGTGAATTAGTCCCCAAACGTATCGGTATGGCTATTCCGGAGAAGTACGCCATGCTGATTGCTTACCCGATGAACCTGCTTAGCAAAATCGTCCGGCCATTTGTATGGCTACTCAGTATGTCGACGGAGTTTATTGTCAAAATACTCAATATCAAGAGCAGCGGCAATAGTGTCACGGAAGAAGAAATTAAGGCATTAGTAGACGAAGGTGTCGACAGTGGCGTCATCGAAGGTATTGAGCACGATATCGTCGACCGTCTATTGAGTTTAGGGGACAAAAAAGCGGTCAACCTAATGACTCACCGCAAAAACATTGTTTTTTTGGATCTAGAAGATTCCTTTGAAGAAAACAGAAAGATCATTCTGGACAACGATCATTCCATCTACCCAGTCTGTGAAGGTGGCCTCGACAATATTAAAGGTGTTGTTCATGTAAAGTCCTTACTACGACAATGCCTCCAAAACGAAGCATTTGATCTGAGAACACTCATGCTACCCATCAAATTTGTAAACGAACTCAGTTCGTCTTATAGCATCATGAATACCCTGCGTACCTCCAGTATACATCAAGCGGTTGTCATTGATGAATATGGTTCACCACAGGGAATTATTACGCTACGGGATATCATTGGGGACCTGGTAGGCAACATTACAGAAAGCGACCTAAGTGCACGTCCGAAAATACGTCAATTGGAAAACGGCGATTATGTTGTCGACGGACAATATCAGATCGAAGATCTTTTGGATGAATTTGAAATCGGTCTTTCTGAGGAAGACGAAGATGAGATCAACAATGTAACTACCGTTGGAGGTTTAGTATTTCTACGGTTGGATCATGTCCCGGAAGAGGGCGAACGCGTACGATTTAAAAACCTAATTTTCGAAGTGCTTGATATGGATGGACACCGTATTGATAAGCTGCTTTTAAAAGTTGAAGAATAAACGAATATAAAAAGCGGTTGGTTGATCAGTACATCGATCAACCAACCGCTTTTTATATGCTCATCTTCTACAGCAATTTAGTTGATACCATGCATCATTTTTTTCAAGGCAGGGTTAAGTAGAATTAAGATCAACGCCGCAATAAAAGGTACTATTGTAAATATTCCAAAAAAGTAGGACATAGAATGAGTTTCTGTAATATTGTCAATATATGCACCTAAAAAACCACCGATAAGATTTGCAATTGCAGAGGCACAAAACCAAAAGCCGAATAACAACCCTAAGAACTTCTTTGGAGACAATTTGCTCACATAAGACAGCCCAACTGGTGACAAACATAATTCACCACTGGTATGGAAAAAATAAGCCAATATCAACCAAATCATACTGACAGACGCTGTCTTAGCCCCTTGAGGAATAGAAAGACTTCCGTAGGACAGGGCTGCAAAACCAATACCTACCAAGATCAATCCTAAAGCAAATTTAATCGGTCCTGATGGATTCCAAATCTTCTCCCAAAACTTACTGAAGCTTGATGCCAAAGTAATGATAAAGAATGAATTCAAAATTTGAAACCAAGATACCGTTACCTCAGTATTAACTGCAGTAAATTCACGGTGCACCTTCCAGATACATAGCACCCAAATAATAGCAAATGAAATTCCCGTAAAAATAATTGTCATGGAATATTTAGTATAAATCTTCCTTGCCAGCGATACAAGTACTCCTGTAATTACCACAATAGGAAATATCGTTAAAGCCGCATCTAGCCAACGGAAACCTGTAGCCATGCTTCCACTTAACAAACGCTGCGTATAATCTTTCGCAAAAATTGTCATAGAACCTCCTGCCTGTTCAAAAGCTAAGAAAAAGACAATACTCGCAATCATTAAAACAGCGACCACTATCAAACGATCACGGACAATATGTGCAGGGGTAACTTCATCACTTTCTTCATGCGCATTTACTTTCTTTTGATGATCCGCTTGAATTGCTTTAGGTGTTTCGCCTATAATTCCAAAAATACGTTGACCAAAATAGAATTGAACCATCCCAAAAAACATAAACACACCCGCTAGTCCAAATCCATAATGCCAGCCAATTTTTTCGCCAATATAACCACAAAGAAGCATGCCTAAAAATGCTCCCCCATTAATACCCATATAGAATATTGTATAACCAGCATCCTTTTTAGGACTTGTATCCGGGTACAACTTACCCACCATTGAGGAGATATTTGGTTTAAACATTCCGTTACCTAGAATCATTAAAATAAGACCAAGAAAAAAGAAACCTTTCGAAATACCTTCCAATGCCATTGACGCATGTCCCATTGTCATCACTAACGCTCCTATCAAAATGGCTCTTTTATATCCTGTCAGTCGATCTGCAATCATTCCTCCAAAAAGTGGAGTTAGATACACCGCGAAAGTATACAATCCGTATAATTTCATCGCCTCAGCATTAGTCCATTGCCAGCCATGTTGAGCAATCGTTGAGATAAGAAAATTAACTAACAATGCCCGCATACCGTAGTAGCTAAACCGCTCCCACATCTCTGTAAAGAATAGCACAAATAATCCGGCAGGATGTCCATTTACCATCTTGTCATCGATCCCCTGCTTAGCAAGATGCGCTACAAGAACTTGATCTTTTTCTTGATTCATATAATTTCAATAATTGTTTTATAACTCAGGTTTTGTTTTTATTTTGATAAAAATCGCTTGAAGATACACTATTTTTCTATGAATTAATCAATTCCATGCATCATCTTTTTTATTTTTTTGTTGCCCAGAATAAGAAATACAGCAGCCACCATAGGAATCACTGTAAATACAGCAAAGAAGTAAGACATCGAATGAGATTCAGTAATCTTATCAATATAAGACCCAATAAAGCCCCCTATAAAATTAGCTATGGCATTGGCACAAAACCAAAAACCAAATAATAACCCCAGGAATTTTTTGGGCGATAGTTTACTGACATAAGAAAGTCCAACCGGACCAATACATAATTCGCCCACTGTATGAAAAAAGTATGCCAATACCAGCCAGATCATACTAACAGAAGCCGTCTTTGCACCGGTAGGAATCTCGGAGCTTCCAATAGATAGGGCTGCAAAACCAACTCCAACCAATGTCAATCCCATTGCAAACTTAATTGGACCAGAAGGATTCCATACTTTCTCCCAGATCTTACTAAATGATGTAGCCAGCGTTATAATAAAGAAAGAATTTAACATCGGAAACCAGGATACAGTAACTTCCGAATTCATACCATAATATTCCCGATAAACCTTCCAAAGACACAAGGACCAGATGATCACAAAAGAAATGCTCGAAAAAAGTATAATCATGGGGTATTTGCGTATGATTTTCTTCGCTAAAACAAACAGTACCCCAGTAATTACCACAATCGGCAAAACCGTTAATGCAGCGTCGAACCATTTAAATAAAACCGCCACTTCACCACTCAATACCCGCTGTGTATAATTTTTTGCAAAGATCGTCATCGAGCCACCCGCTTGTTCAAAAGCTAAATGGAAGACAATACTTGACAACATAAAAATGGCTATTACAAGCAAACGATCACGCACAATATGTTGCGGATTTTCTTCTCGGCCCGCTGCAATATCGGTTAGCTCTTCTTGTTTTTCGGGTGTATTTCCAATTTTTCCGAAGATGGGCTGCGCAAAATAAAACTGCAACATTCCCAAAAACATAAATATTCCGGCAAGCCCAAAACCATAATGCCAGCCGATCTTCTCACCAATATAGCCGCATAGCATCATACCCAAAAATGCTCCCCCGTTGATACCCATATAAAAAATGGTGTAACCCGCATCCTTTTTACCGCCTTTATCTGGATATAATTTTCCTACCATTGAAGAAATATTGGGTTTGAACAAACCATTTCCCAAAACAATCAGCACCAACCCTGCCAAAAAAAAGCTTTTATTAAATCCCTCTAAAGCCATAGCGATATGCCCCAGAGTCATAATTATAGCTCCCACCATAATGGATTTTTTATATCCTGTTAGGCGGTCGGCTATAATCCCGCCGAACAAGGGCGTTAAAAATACCATCCCTGTGTACAAACCATAAAGCTTCATGGCTTCGGAGTTGGTCCAGCCCCATCCTTGTTGGGCAATGGTGGACACCAGAAAATTTACCAACAGCGCCCGCATACCATAGTAGCTAAAACGCTCCCACATCTCTGTGAAGAATAATACGAACAAGCCGGCTGGATGCCCTTGTACCAATACATGTTCCGCCCCTACTTTTTGCAAATGGGTTTCAAGAACAGCATTTTTTTCAAAATTCATGTTTTTTTTAGTCGTTATTTTTCAAAATAAGGTAGTGCGATTTCCATTTATAAAATATACCATCGGTAAACGGAAAAATCCGATGATCCTCTACACAAAGAAAGAGGTTGTTCACTCGTCTTCATATACTCAAGCAAGATAGTGAAGATTTTAATAGGTTTCTAACGAATGGACTGCAGTTTTTTTCGTTGTTGCATCCGAGCAACACTTCAATTAAAACCTATTTAACGAGCCGAGTTCCTTCCATTTCCTGAAAAGAACTCGACTAGTTAAATATTAGATCAAAGGGCGCAAACGTTCCAGTAATTTTTTAGTAGCAAAAATACCCTCTTCTTCGCTCAACTTACTTCCCTCATATTCAATCCCCACATAACCTTTGAATTTTGCTTTTTTAACAATCTTCAACATACGCTCATAGTCAATTTGCGTTTCATTACCATCAGCATCAAAATCATGTGTTTTGGCACTCACACCATGCGCATAAGGCATTAAATCCGTTACACCTTGGTAACGATCATATTCATAGAAATTACCGAGATCGGGTAAACTTCCACAATATTTACTACCCACTGCTTTTAATGTATTGGCCAACCAGTCACCATGTGAAGAGATACCACCATGGTTTTCTACAATAATGCTAATCCCCGCTTTTTTACCGATATCAGATAGCGTTGTTAAACTTTCAACAACACGCTTACTAACTTCCTCAGGCGTTCCTTTTCCAGCCGCATTGACACGAATGGCATGACAACCTAAGAAATTAGCTGCAGAAATCCACTTATAATGATTTTGCACAGCTTGTTTTCTCTTTGTTTCATCTTCGTCACCAAGATTTCCTTCACCATCAATCATAATGAGTACATTACGTACACCATTATCTTTTGCACGCATATTTAGCTCAGTAAGGTAGTTATTATCATTAGCCTTATCCTTAAAAAACTGATTTACATATTCCACCCCGTAGATACCGTATTTTTTGGCAGCTAATACTGGAAAATCCAAATTGTTCAAATCTCCCTTGAACAAGGATTTATGCAATGACCATTCAGCCAAGGAAATGTCAAACCAATCTTTCTTTGCTACAGCAAAACTCTCCAATGAGGGAGCTAATGCTATACCAGCAGACGCTAGCGCAAGGTTCTTAAGAAAATCTCTTCTTGAATTCATGTGTTTAGATTTAATGTGTTATTTAAATATTTCCCCAGCCAGTGGTCAACACATCAACGAGGTGCATCGTCTGAATGGGTAATTTATGTTTATCGATATAAGATTGAAGCTGTAGCAAACAAGATGAATCAGTGGAAATAATATAATCCGCATTCAGATCAAGTGCATTGCGCACTTTTTGTTCAGCCATTGCTGCGGATATTCCTTCGAATTTAACGGCAAAACTCCCCCCAAAGCCACAACATGTCTCGCTATCTTTCACCTCCACCATCTCCAAACCTAAGACTTTACTCAATAATTTCCGTGGTTCCTCTTTAATCTTGCACTCTCGCAAAGCCGAACAAGAATCATGGTATACCGCTACACCCTCCAATTCAGCTCCAAAATACTCTTTTTTTAGCACGTTTACTAAGAAATCAGAGATTTCCATCACCTGTTGCTGTATTTTATGACATTGATGGGAATCCGCTGAATTTGCGAATAAATCATTATAAGCATGTCGTACCATACCAGTACAAGACGCCGAAGGAGAAATTATCACATGATCTCCCGAGAAATCACCTAAAAACTTCCGTCCGACCTGTTTTGCATCATCCCAAAATCCAGCATTATAGGCAGGCTGGCCACAGCATGTCTGCTCAGGATTATAGACAACCTCGCAACCGACCTTTTCTAATAAACGAGCCGTATTAAATGCGGTCTCAGGGTAAAGCTGATCTATAAAACAAGGAACAAAAAGTTCTACTTTCATATGCAATTCAATCAATAAAATTAAGATTTATTGGATACTAATATCCGGATCAAAAGTAACAATCCAATTACAAAAAATAAAGAAAGAACCAATGCCGAATATCGTATATTATGTGTAACCTGTTCTATAAACCCGAATGAGAATAATCCTATAACTATAGCAACTTTTTCTGTGACGTCATAAAAAGAGAAGAAAGCAGTCGTATCTTTGATATCCGTCGGAATTAATTTAGAATAGGTTGAACGCGATAAGGACTGAATCCCGCCCATAACTAAACCGACCAATGCAGCAATAATATAAAACTGAAGTGGAGTAGATAAATAAAAGGCCGAAATACATATGCCTATCCAGATCATCACCACAACGATCAACACCTTAATATTCCCAAAAAGCGTAGATAAATAAGACATTAAAAATGCACCTAAGATAGCTACGAGCTGAATGAGAAGAATTGTCGCAATCAACCTTTCTGCGCCTAAATGCAAAATTTTCTCCCCAAAAGAAGAGGCTACAATCATCAAGGTCTGAACACCAATTGCATAAAAGAAAAAAGCCGGCAAAAACTGTTTTATTTCAGGAATACCTTTGATCTTTTGGATAACATGGCCGAATTCATCCCGTACATTCTGTACAAAACTCTTACCGGTGTTATTCTCGGTCGCATCGATCTTAGGCAGATATTTAAAAGGAATCATCGAAAACCCAAGCCACCATAATCCGACCATTAGAAACGATATACGAGCCGGCAATGAAGCGTCTGTAATACCAAACCATTCAGGTTTAAGCACCACTATAAAACAAAGAATCTGTAACGTGACACAGCCAATATAACCATAAGCAAAACCTTGCGCACTCACCTTATCTTGCTGATCAACAGTCGCCAAAAGCGGTAAATAAGAATTGTTAAACAAAACACCGCCAATATAACCCATCGCAGCAAGAACAAAACATATGATACCAATTTCCAAGGTTTCAAGCTTGAAGAAAAATAAGCACATACATGCAACCGCTCCAACATAGGTAAAGAATTTCATAATCTGTTTCTTTTTTCCTTTTGCATCAGCGTACGAAGAAATAAAAGGCAAAGAAAAAGACATCAACAGATAGGCAAAGGCTAAAGAAAAATTGGAAAGTGCGGTATTGACGACTTCAATCCCAAAGAAACGAACAACATCACCATGCTCTTTTGTCGTCGTAATTGCGGTATAGTAAACAGGGAATATCGTGGAAGTAATAACAAGGTTGTAAGCAGAATTGGCCCAATCAAACATGGCCCAAGAACGAATCAATTTTTTATTGTTTTTTACAATTGCTTCCATTTAAATTGGCTTAATAAGTTTGACGAATATAAGTAATTATTTTAGCCATTTCTTTACGAATTGCACTTGCTCGATCATCTATATAATTATTGTTCATAAAAGAAAATGCCAAGCGCCTTCCTGTCCGCGTAATCAAATAACCACTCTGATTATAGACAGATGTAATCGTTCCCGTTTTAGCAAAAATGAACGGTTCACCGAGATCTTTGCTATAGGTACGTTTCAGGGTACCATCGACACCTCCAGCCGGAAAAAGACGGAAACGATCCTTTTCATCCGGTAACTTATTTTTCAAGAGGACCAATAGATCTACATTATTCTGCGGAGTCACCTTGTTATAAGACGACAGGCCCGATCCGTCAAAAATGGCGACCTCAGCTGAAAAGTATTTATAAACGTTATTCTTCATCCAGTCCCGAACCAAGTAAGTATCAAATTGACCAAATTGTTTCCACGAACACATCATCAAAAACTGTTCAGCAATAAAATTATCGCTTGGCAACATCATTTCGCGGATTAAGTTTTTGGTACTGCCTGAATAGAGTATCTTGGTATTGCTTGGCTTTTGGTAAGACAGTAAGGTGACGGATTTACCTAGACTATCCGACAATAATTTAATAAATAAGCTGTCGGAATAAATAAATGGAACTTCATTGACATAACCGCTCGGAATGGGACGTTTGGACATCCAAAAGGAATTTGCACGAAATGAACGGGAAAGTTCAAAATCACCGACCTTGGGTTCCGGCAAAAAATCCAGTGAATTCTGAAAACTTGCTGGAGAGGTCGATAGATAATTATAACCTTTTTGTCGAAAAGTGACCACATTGCCATAAATAGGAAATGTACTGATTTCAGGCTGGTAATAAGCTTCAAAATCTTCCATAGCCCAACCATGTGCAAAGAACTTATTCCGCATCACCCCTGGTACAACAAAAATGCGTTTATTTGTATTTTTTAAAAAGTTGTACACTACCCGGGTATCTAAACGATTATGCAGAAACGTCGGATCACCAGTCCCCCAGATAAGCAACGAGTCTCCGCGTTCCACATACTCCAAACCAGGTATTGAATCGCCCAACAACGCCAGAGCAGCATACGTGGTATACATTTTCGTATTGGAAGCCGGCGTAAAATGCTTATTGCCGTTTATGTCCATGACATATTTATTGGCATTTAGGTCGTATAAAGAAAAACCAACAAAATGATCATTTAATATTTTAGATTCTTGAAATAGCTGATAAACATCCTCAAAGCTCTGAGCCTTCGCTACAAAAGTAGCCGCTGGCACAAACCAAAGCAGCAACAATGCACTTAAAATTTTTTTCATCAGTTCAAACATACAAAAAACTGCAAGAACTCCCTTTCGTCTATTGCCAAAATTCAGATACAAATCCTTAAAAAGGAAAGGGGAAGACACCGCCTCCCCCTTTCCTTTTAAAACTATCAAAAAATTAATAACCCGTATTTTGTGTCAAAGCTCCACCACTTCTGTCAATCTGCGATTGTGGAATTGGGAAGTAATCATTTTGTGGTTTATAGTTTAAGCCTTTATAACGGGACATAAAACCACCTTCAAACGTTGCGTAGCTTTCCAATACAGTTTTCGCCTCACCCCAACGCACGAGGTCATAGAAACGATGTCCTTCCATCGCTAATTCTAAACGACGTTCAAAACGAACAGCTTTGCGCGCATAATTTTGGTCTGGGAAAGAAGTATAGGGTTTAACAACATATACTGCCGCTGCTACATTATCGCCAGTCGTTTTAGGAGGTAATTTTGCCGCACGTTCACGAACTGCATTTACTAGATTCATCGCTGCACCTAAATCGCCCAATTCAACTTGACATTCAGCTGCCATTAAAACAATATCAGCTAAACGAATAATATTAACATCCAAGTCAGTAATATATGCCGCTCCTGACGCAGTATGTGTCGCATGCAAACTCTTCGGAATCATTGTTTTTATACCAACAAATGGCCCACCCGAGCTCACCTCACGAATCCATGCATCACCTGGCATCACACCATAATCATAGAAATTTACGCCTCTACGGCCAACCGTATAATCTAAACGTGGGTCAAAACGAAGCGTAACATCAAGTTTATATGTTTTCTTTGCGTCATCGGACAAACCAAAATCTGATTTATAGGGATTATTTCGATAAGAACCATCCAACAATGGTAATCCATTTGCATCAACTTTATACGCATTGACCAAATCAATGGTCGGTTGATAGAAACCACAACAACCTACAGGATTACTTCCGTTTAATCCAGACAACATATCGCCAACATTGGCATTGTCACCGGATCCATCTGGGTTAATCACATGTTTAGATACCAGTAATGCCTCTGGTCCATCTTTTGTAAGAACATCAAAGTTATTTTGATAAGGCATCGTACGAAGATCTTTTGCTCCAATAACTTCCTTGAATAAAACTAGCGCATCCGCATATTTTTTCTGGTAGAGGTAAACTTTACCCAAATATGCCTTCGCGATATTCTGATCCATACGTCCGGCCTGGCTATTGATTTTTGTTGCTGGCAAATTAGCTATTCCGGCTTTCAAATCGTCAATAATCTTCGGAAGTACATCATCCTTATTCGGTTTCGTTTTAGCCTCATCATCCGTTGTATTCTCATCAACATACGCTAGATTTTTGAAAACACGCCACAAATAAAAATAATAGTGCGCTCGCAGCACTCTGGCCTCACCTTCTATTTCCTTCGCACGTGCAGCCGTTACCGTTTTTCCACCTGCTTGGTCAGCTTTCAGAATACGCAACGTATTATTTGCCCTTAATACGCCCTCATAATAAACTTCCCACATCTGACTCAGATTGTCGTTCGAACTATTTGGCGTATGAAATTCGATCATGTTCATGTTCGGTTGATCGGTTGCCTCAGATCCTTTATGTGCATTATCTCCAGCAACTTCACCAAACAACCATTGGCTAGGCGCCGAAGAGTAATTCCCCCAGGTACCGTTGACATTGCCGTTTAATATACCATACGCCCCAATAAGAGAGGCCTCTATACCTTTTGAATTTACAATCTGAGACTCAGGCAATTCAGCTTGCGGATCACGCTCCAAAAAAGATTTTCCACAAGAGGCTAATAAAGTCAATGATATACCTAAAACTGTAATTATATTTCTTTTTTTCATTTCAATCAAATTTTAACTTAAATCACTAAACCCTTAAAATCCTAGACTAACACCCAACATATATTGACGAGCCTGTGGATACACACCAAAGTCTACACCCAAGGCTGGATAAGTCGACGGAGTAGCCGTAACTTCTGGATCAAGCCCTTCATATTTAGTAATCGTAAACAGATTTGTTACTCCCACATAAGCACGGAGTTTCTTGATACCGGTATTATTACCAAAAACTCGATTGGTATCGAAGTTATAGCCAACTTGAAAGTTTTTCAATTTCAAGAAACTTGCATCCTGTACATAATAGCTCGAAGAAGCATATTCATAAGGTGAAGCATTTCTCACTTGAGAAGGGATCATGCTACCGCTATTCGTTGGACTCCATTCGTCCAATACGCGCGTACTTTTTTGACCTCTAAATACACCAAAATCTGTAAAGTATCGCGTTGCTTCATAGTTTTGATTACCCTTTGAGCCATAAAAGTAAGCCATAAAATCAAAGTTTTTATACGCCGCATTGATATTGAATGAATACACAAAATCAGGATGTGGACTACCTATAACGGTACGGTCACTCGCATCAATTTTCCCGTCCCCGTTGACATCCTCAAATTTAAGTCCGCCAGCTCTGGACTTACCATCCTCATATTTAGCGACACTCGCATTGTTCATATCCGCTTCCGAATAAATACCAATTACTTTATAGCCGTAGAAAGCACCAAGAGGTTCTCCAGGTTTTAAGATGGAGGTTTCCATACTTCTAAAACTACCGTACACTTGTTGGGTTACTGATGGTGCCAAAGAAACAATCTTATTCACGTTGCGTGAAATAGTAGCGGACAGATCCAACTTAAATGCACTTTCCTGACGCCGACCGTAATGATAATTCAAAGAAAACTCGATACCTTTATTTTGCATATCACCAATATTTACATAAGGCGATCCGGCACGGCCTGCGGCAACAGCAGGTAAAGGTAATAGGTACAGCATGTCTTTCGTCTTTTTATTGTACCAATCGAAAGATCCATCAAAATCACCCTGCGCTAGGGTAAAATCCACCCCGAGATTTAATGCAGAGACTTGTTCCCATTTCACGTCAGGATTACTGTAGGCATTGTGCCACATACCGGAAGTCAAGCTTCCGTCAATAGGATATGAAGACGAATTAATAGCGACCTGATAACGATTCAGATATTGATTGGCCGGAATACGTTGGTTCCCCGTCACACCATAACCCGCTCTGATTTTTAAGTCCGAGAGCCATGAAACACCTTTCATGAATTCTTCCTCCGACAAACGCCAGGCAGCACTCGCACCAGGGAACGTTCCATATTTATTGTTCGGTCCAAAATTCGAAGAACCGTCACGACGCACTGTTGCACTTAAGATGTACCGATCTTTGTAGGAATAATCGACCTTTCCAAACACCGAAAACAAGGAGCCTACAGAACCGCTACCTTCACTGACGCGACCGGTTGAAGCGGCATCTAAGTAAAGGTAATCAAGTGATGACATCGTGAAAAAGCCATTTCCTTTTCCTCTTATTTGCCTATTTCTATTCTGAATAGCTTCCGTACCCGCAAGAATGCTTAACGTATGCGCCTCATTAAAGGTTTTTTTATAATTTAAAGTATTTGTCCAAGTCCATTCTTTATTCAGTCCAAAAAATTCATTAATTCCATTGTTAAAACTTCCTTCGGTAAACTCGGGATTTGGATAAGTATAAGATACACCATTGTAGTTTTCATATTTCATACCAAAACTGCTACGGAAGGTTAATCCTGAGACAATATCAAATTCTCCAAAGACATTCCCGAAAAACATATTGCTCTTATTTTTATTATCCTTGGCACGATAGGCGATAGCAACAGGGTTTTCTCCGTTACCATACTGTCCTCCAACAGATCCTGCAAAATTTCCGCCCTCATCATATACAGGAATGATATTATGAATACGATACGCAAAACCCAAAGCACTACCTTCACCGATATAGTCCCCGGCAGTGTTGGTATTTACCCCCATACCAAATCCCTCCGTAAAACTGTACTGCATATTTTCGCCAAAACGTAGTTTATTATTAAAGGCAGAGAAGCGTGTGTTTGAACGAAGATTATATTTTTCAAAACCAGTATTAATAATCGTTCCTTTTTGTTTCAGATACCCGCCCGAAATCGCATAGGAAGCATCTTCACCACCTCCTAAAACGCTAAGTTGGTGCGACTGAGTAGGTGCATTTTGGGATAACGCATCAAACCAGTTGGTTCCAGCCTTATTAGCTTTGGTGATTTGATAAAAATCGCTTCGGCTACTTGCATCATACTTATATTTTGACATATCCACGTCTGCTGCTGTAATCACATCTTTCCCGCCTACTTTAGGCCCAGCAATAAGGTAATCGGGCATCACATTGTTTGTGCCGTCCAATCTGTTTTCAATATCCAATGTCTGTTGCGGAGACAACATTTTTGGGAAACGCCCACTGTTTGGAACCTGCACACCATAATAAGAGTCAAGGTTAAATTGAGGTTTCCCACTTTTACCGATTTTTGTGGTAATGATGACAACACCATTATTTGCACGTGAACCGTAAATTGATGCTGCTGATGCATCTTTTAAGACCTGCATCGTCTCAATATCATTTTGATTCAGCCAGCTTAACTTTCCTTCATAAGGCACTCCATCAATAATGTAGAGCGGTTCGTTGTTGTTGATCGTACTATAGCCACGAATTTTAATCTGTGGTGTGGAACCAGGAGCTCCGTCCACTACGATCTGAACCCCTGTTGCTCGCCCTTGCAATGCCTCAACAGCACTCGCAGCCGGGGTAGTCTTCAATTCCTTCACATTGACAACGGCAACAGCACCAGTTAAATCTTTCTTACGTTGAGCCGAATAGCCTGTAACAACAACTTCTTCCAAGGCGTCTTCTGAACTGCTTAACGAAATTGCAAGATCAGCTTTCGAAGAAACAGTAACCTCAGTGCTTTTGTACCCAATGTAACTGATAATCAACACATCGCCCACTTTACTTTGAATGGTAAATGCACCATTCTCGTCGGTCGACGTCCCGTTACTACTCCCCTTTACTTTAACGGAAACGCCAGTAATACCCTGACCTGTAGCAGCATCCTTCACGACCCCCTTAATAGGCGTCTGTTGTACACTTCTTGTTTTCATTAATGAAACGACTTCAACCTTGCCATGGCTAGTTAATCCACTGGCAAATCCATGAGTGGTCATTCCTCCTCCAATGAGAAGAGAACTCATAATCAGAAACCTCTTATTGAACTTTTGGCCCAATATGAGATCAAAACAGCAATTTTTGTCCGTTTTTTTCATCATAATTTTACTAAATAGGTGGTTTAAAAAAATTTATGTTTATGCTTTAGTTGTTTTAGTTGATATTGGTTTTTATTTAAGTATTTGGTCATTTTTTTAGGTCTGACGACAACAATGCTATATTATTGGCAGATTCAGAACCCTTGGTTATTCATTTTTTTCTAATTTGGTTATTTTTCCAGAAATGTTAAAATCTGTTAAATAAATGTAAAGAATAATAAATGTAAAAAAAAATGAAAAATCTCAATTAATTCACAAAGCGCTATAAATCAAGTTATTGTATTTTATACACTAAGCTACAATGCAATACTATTGTTACACAAGCACATCCTTTTGTTTTCTAACTCTTCAACCTATCCCAAAATTCAATGCACATTGTCAAATATTCCACAAATAGGTCCAAATAAGCTAAAAGCTCCTTATATTTGTTGTTGATGAATGTAAGTAATTTATTAGAACGGGCGCTCCGATTTGAGTTCCTATCCAAGGAAGAGGGTGTTTTTTTATATCAAAACGCACCTACAGCTGATTTGACTTTCGTAGCCAATGAATTGCGTAAGATACAAGTGCCTCACGGTAAGGTAACCTGGCAGATCGACAGAAATGTCAATACTACAAATGTGTGTATTGCTAATTGCAAATTTTGCAACTTTTTCCGCCGTCCCGGTCATGAAGATAGTTACATTACCGATATTGAAAGCTATAAACAAAAAATAGAGGAAACTTTTAAATACGGTGGCGATCAACTGCTGCTCCAAGGTGGCCATCATCCGGATTTAGGTATTGACTTTTACAAAAACCTCTATAAGCAATTAAAAGAGCTTTACCCTACGCTAAAACTACATTCACTCGGCCCGCCTGAAATTGCGCATATTTCCAAGTTGGAGAACATGAGCCATATTGAAGTTTTGACACAATTGAAAGAAGCCGGACTCGACTCTCTACCTGGAGCCGGAGCTGAAATTCTCAATGATCGCGTAAGACGTCTTATATCAAAAGGAAAATGCGGTGGAAAAGAATGGCTAGATGTTATGCGGGCAGCCCATAAAATTAATCTGCCAACTTCTGCCACCATGATGTTTGGTCATATCGAAACGATAGAAGAACGTTTTGAACATTTGGTGTGGATTCGCGAAGTACAGGATGAAAAACCTCAGGAATCCCATGGATTTATAGCATTCATCCCTTGGCCTTTCCAAGATGATGGCACCTTATTGAAAAGACTTCGCGGTATTACCAATAATGTAACGAGCGAAGAATATATCCGCATGATTGCCTTAAGTCGCATTATGCTTCCCAATATTAAAAATATACAAGCTTCCTGGCTCACCGTCGGAAAGCGTACAGCACAATTATGTCTGCACGCTGGAGCCAACGACTTCGGCTCAATTATGATCGAAGAAAATGTCGTTTCGGCAGCCGGTGCACCACATCGGTTTACATCAAAGTCCATACAGGAAGCAATTTTGGAAGCTGGATTCAGTCCACAACTACGAACACAAAAGTATGAGTTCCGCGAGCTACCAGCCCATATGGTCGAACAGGTCATTAACTATTAATACGATACATTGAAAGACGTCATAAGAAATATTGAAGCAATTATATTTGCTTCTGCGGAAGGAATAGATCTTGCCGACATCAAACAGATTTTGCAGGAAGCAATGACTATTGAAGTTTCAAGAGATGAATTACGTAATTTGATTAAAAAGATTGAAACGAAATACCAAGATGAAGATTATGTACTCGAATTACGTTACATCAACAACGCCTATCAGTTTTTGACAAAAGCTGTTTATCATGAATCGATACAACAGCTCCAAAATCATAATAACAAGCGAAAATTAAGTCAATCAGCGCTAGAAACACTCGCCATCATTGCTTACAGACAACCGATAACAAAATTAGAAGTGGAGCAGATTAGGGGTGTCAGCTGTGATTACTCTATTCAACGTTTACTGGAAAAGAAGTTGATCAAAATTGCGGGAAAAGCAGATAGTATCGGAAAACCACTACTATACGCAACAAGCCAGCAGTTCATGGATCACTTCGGAATCAATGGTGTAAGAGATCTCCCGCAATTGAAAGACATCGTTACCGAAGACAATGCAATTGGCGAAACAAATGAATAAATAAAATAAAATAAATTTTTATTTTCAAAATACAATTCAACATATTGATTAACAGAAAAATAAAGCTTGATAATTTTTTTAAAAAAAGTTTTAAAAAATAGTTTTCTTCTCTAATTTTACAACATTGAATAAGAAACAATAAAGTATTATTTTATGAACACGGCAACTTTAGCTAACGAAGATCTTGAAGAAGTAAAATTCGCATCTTTCAACGGTCCTGATGACGATGATGATGATTTCGATGATGATTTCGATTTACCTGAAATCGACTCGATTGGAGGATTGGATGACTTCGATGATGACGATGAATTTTAATATTTTAGTGCGATATAACACTACCTATTAAAACACCAGAGTATCATTAAAAAATAAGGCGTTCAATTTGATTGAACGCCTTATTTTTTTACTTTGCCTGATCGATCAATTTATGTAATTCCATCTTGGGAATCATGCCGCTTTGTCGCCATACTTGTTGGCCATTTTTGAACAACACGAAAGTAGGCACGCCACTCACCTTATAAATCGAAGCAATTTTTGGATTTTTATCCACGTCAATCTTAATGATAGACAAATCTTCTTGATAAAATTCCTTTACATCCTGTAAAATCGGCGCCATAGTCTGGCAGGGACCGCACCACGTCGCAAAAAAATCCACCAAAACCAGCGAATTTGATTGAATAATCTGGTCAAAAGTAGCCATTATTGATTCTCCTTTACTTCTTCTTGCAATGCCATATACCCACCTTGGATATTGCATATATGTTTAAATCCTTTAGCACTCAAAATAGATACAGCCACTGCACTCCTATATCCTGATTGACAGTGTACATACAGCTGTTTATTGTCTTTTTTAAGCGTAGAACCAAAATTAACGAAATCTGTTAACGGAATATTCATTGCATTGTCAATATGTCCATTACCAAATTCTTTATCTGTTCTTACATCCACAATATGACCTTGACCTGATCTTTTCCTAAATTCTCCTGCACTAATATTGCTCAATGAGACTGCATCTTCGCTACTTTTCCAAGTTTCAATACCACCTTCTAAAACGCCAATAATATGGGTATAACCCAATTTTAATAAATGGTTATAAACCGTATCCTGACTATCTAATTCTGTAATCAATAAAATTTTTTGCGCTTTATTGGGAAACACTTGTGCCAAAAAGTGATCAAACGGACCTTTAAAGCCTATATTTATTGATTTAGGTACAAATCCTTGCAGAAATATATCGCCAGGCCGCGTATCAAGAACTTGAATAGCTGTTTCACGGCGCATTTTTTTAAATTCCTTCAATGTTAATCGTGGTAAATCTGAAGCGGGCTGCGACATCTCGGCCTGAAGGTTCTCCGATGCTGCATGCAATTGCATTTGACCATTGAACAGTACCAAACAGACCCCACATAATGTGATAAAAACTCTACGCATATATTTGACTATTTAAAAGGGATAAGTAACTTTTCCAATTCCTCAATTTTACCATTGTATATATTTAAGTCCACATTACCCTGAATCCCTCTGACAGATCCTTTTTCAGAAAATTGCCAGAAAGCCCAATGCTCCTTGGGGTTCTCAACCCAAAAGTTGTAATTTGCAATCCATAGCGTATAAGCGGCAAACTCCTTTTCCAAAAAATCACTATAAAACTTATCTCCAGAGTAAAGAATGGGTTTTACTTTGTAGTGGGCTTCGACTTCTTCAAGCCAACGTTTTAGCCCAACTTTCAAACTATCCATAGATTGTTGTTTTGGATGCTCTTCAATATCCAAAACCGGCGGAAGATCGCCAGACAGTAATTTAACCTTCCGAATAAAATTCTTCGCTTGCTTTACCGAGTTCTCATTGGGTCTAAAATAATGATAAGCACCCCTCAAAATCGCCCTATTTTCCGTTTTGCTCCAATTTCGACTAAATTTATCATCCATTCCTTTCTCACCCATTGTCGCTCTAATAAACACAAAATCTATCGGAAAATGATCATTGATTGTGCTTACCTTTTGCCAATCTATTTCTTCCTGATAGGTAGACACGTCTATGCCAAACACCTTATCATCGTGCTTGCTCATAATCTCAATATTACGAATATCATATTTAGCTTCCTTCGTCAGAGACTTGTCTTTGGAGGTAGCCACGCGAAAATAGTATATAATTCCAGCCCGATAATGCCACACAACAAGACAGAGGAAAAGCACCAGCATTCCTGCTATCATCCAAATCCACTTTGTTCCACTAACTTGACTTCCTTTTGTACTTGTTTTCTTTCTTTTTGATCGCTGTTGTGCCATAGCACGATGAAGTTACGGCAATAGCAATTAACTCGCAAAATTTTCGCAACAATTTATATTTTTGTGTATGATCGTATACAACCCCAAAGACTGGCTTTCGGCAACTTTCAAGTTGCATAAATCAGATACCTTCAAAAAGTTACTGCCATTTCTTGTTTTAATCGCTTTTTATTCCTGGATGATTGCCTTTCTTGAATTGGAATACCTCAAATTAAATGAAAAGAGCTGGGTCAAAAACATTACCATTGTCCACAATCTTCTCGGTTTTGTTATATCGCTTTTACTGGTATTCCGAACAAATACGGCCTATGATCGTTGGTGGGAAGCCCGAAAACAATGGGGTACATTGACCAATATAAGTAGAGCCTTTTCGTACAAACTAAATGCCATGCTGGATGTAGATGACAAAGTGAACCGTAGCTTTTTTAGAAAGGCAATCCCCCTATTCGCAGAGACACTATACGATTTTTTAAGATCGGATTACACCAAGTTTATGCTCGACGAAAACGAACACCCTGAGTTAAATGCTTTGGATAATAAAAAACATGGCCCCAATCAAGTTTCTACCATGATCTTCCACAAAATCAATGATCTATATAAAGAAGGAACTATAAGTGGCGATCAGCTTATTATCCTTAACGAGGAAATTACTACCATGACACATGTTTGTGGAGCTTGTGAACGTATTAAAAATACGCCAATACCATTGGCATATAGTGCATTTATTAAGAAGTTCATTATCTTTTATACCATGACCCTTCCAGTAGGTTACGTTTTCTCCATAGGTTACTTTGTTGTGATTGCTGTACCATTTATCTTATATGTTTTAGCATCTCTTGAATTAATTGGCGAATCCATTGAAGAGCCATTTGGTATCGACCAAGACGATTTACCGATCGACAAAATTGCGGCCAACATCAGGAAACACTGCCATGAGATTATTCATGCATAGACGTTTTTTAAAAACAATCTAGCTCATTTTCAAACGCTAAGACTATCTATAGGAAATAAGTTTTGTAAATCTATTCGAAATTTCTACTTTTGTCGCGGAGAGTTGGCAGAGTGGTCGAATGCGGCGGTCTTGAAAACCGTTAACTGTCACAGGTTCGGGGGTTCGAATCCCTCACTCTCCGCAGAAAAAGCCTTTCAGAAATGAAAGGCTTTTTGCTTTTTAGTGGATTCAAAGCCCCAGCTGGCTGGGCTGCCAACAAATATACATTTATTCAATCTGGTTTACCATCTATTCTCCCTATCAAAAGATCAATTTTCTTATAAGACCACTCCATTCGAATTACCACATTGCTACCTGCAAGAAAACAACATTTTATGCAACTCTTCCTGTCCACACGCACTCTTTTTCCCTTTTTTATGTAATAATCTGAAATTCATAAAATCTAATAGGCAGAATATTCTAGACAACCCTAATTACTAATCTTAAATTCAATTCTTATGAAAACTATTGTTCTTCGTATCAATAAAGATCTACCGAACTATCTATGTTATTTCATAAAACTCTGTATTTCAATACTTTTACTCATGATTTTACGGATTGGTATTTGTACAAAAAAAATATGATTTTCAGGTCAGCATCTATGGAAAAGGAACACCGATCATTCTTATTCCAGGATATAGCTGTAGTGGAACCGTATGGACAGAAACTTTAAATCACTTAAAAGATAAATACGAATGTCACGTGCTTACACTTCCTGGCTTTGCAGGACAAGCAGCTATTAAAAGAAGCATTGCTTGAGACTATGCGCAATGACATCATAGCGTATACAAAGGTAAGAAACATGCAAAATCCTATTCTTCTAGGCCACAGTTTAGGTGGCTTTTTGAGTCTATGGATCATCTAAAGCGAAAATATCCACCAAGGTGGAGTTTTTTATCGCCAATATGACATAGGAAAGAGGGCAACCCTTAAAAATAACCAACTGGTATTCAATTACATTTCTATTTAAGAGTGCTAAAACTGCTTTTAAACAAAGAAAAATGTAAAATAAGTTTTGTAATTCTACCCAAAATTTCTACTTTTGTCGCGGAGAGTTGGCAGAGTGGTCGAATGCGGCGGTCTTGAAAACCGTTAACTGTCACAGGTTCGGGGGTTCGAATCCCTCACTCTCCGCAGAAAAAGCCTTTCAGAAATGAAAGGCTTTTTGCTTTTTTTATTCCAACTCATCCCTATACTTCTTAAGAACTTACCTCAAGCTTATATCCTTTACCACGTATAACCGTAATTTTGATAGTCGGATCAAACTCCAATTTTTTTCTAAGTTTTGATATAAACATATCTAGACTGCGCCCGACAATAATCCCCTCATCTTCCCAAATCTCTTTTTGCAGCCGGGTTCGTGCTATCGTCTGGTTAGGTGACAAGGCGAAAATATGCAACAGACGAGTTTCCGTCCCGGTGAGATCTATCGTGTTTTCATGAATGACCATTTCTCGCTCCTGCGGATTAAACAATACTGACCCAAAGGTTAAAATAGTGTTATTTTGATCGTGCAACACAGCGGTTCGTCTCCGATCCGATTTCCAAAAAATGAATCCGGCAATTACTAAAAACAACAGCGTACTCAAAAAAAGGCTATTCGCTGCTGTGTTTATTCTGGTAGGCTTAAATTTAATGTTAACCATGTAACATCCTTTAGGTTGCACTCTTCCTCTGCAAGCAATAATATCATCTTTTTTATTACTGGAAATAGCATATCCATAAGCTACGCTTGAGTTGCCACAATTGAGGACATTAACAACGTAATCACTGGCAAGAGGATCATTGACCAACACGCGCTGAACAGCACTCACCAGCGAGTCCGGTTTAAAGGTGATTTCATTCTCAAACCTGATCTGATATTCATTTTCTTGGATCTTTTCAATCGGAAGCACCCTTGATCTACTGTCACCCGACTGTTTAAGCAGTTCATCGCCTATCCGCCTAAGCAAAACTTCTCTCCTGGCGCTATCAAAATCGTCAGTACCAGTCATATCAAAAGCGATAAAGGCCATTGCAATAAACAAGAGCATTATCCCGCCATACAAGTACTTCCGGTTCCCTGAGAAAATATTTCGGCTTTCAGACATACGATTTACAATTTATTTACAAAGATTACATCACTATTTACAATCTAAATCCCGCTATATAAGTATCATCAAAGTATTTTTGTTACATCACGCTAAAAAGGATTCGAGAAAAAAGTTTGAACGGATCTAATTTACTGGGATAAATCGAATCTTCATTAAACTTTTAAAAATATGAAAAAAATTATCTATGTATTGGTCCTACCGCTTGTGATAGGAAGCGGCTTGGCATTTGCCAATCGCGAAATCAAAAATGAAACTTTTAAAAAATCGGCCCCGAAATTACGCACTCCTTCTGAAATGACCGCCGAAAGGAATAAATGGGAAGCGAGCCCCAATGGTATAAAGTTCAAAAAATGGCAAGAATCTCCCGAAGGCATAAAAGTACTTGACAACGCGGCAAAAATAAAGAATCAAATAAAGAATTCTGCCGACATAGCCGCAGTTGTAACTTCGCTTTATCTTCCACTAGGAGCACAATTAGGTTTCGGAGTGATGGTTAGGATTAATCGTGAAGACTATATTCTCAGTTTTGGCCTGGAAAATTCCAATGAATTTCAACAATTGCGAAGCTTGAAAGTAAACGACAAAATAACGATAAGGGGTCGTAGTGTCATGTACGCGCCCAAGTATTCGTATCCAATAGTAGCGGGCGACTATGTACAAAGAGATAACAAAATAATTTATAAACGCATACATAACCAAGGCGGTTGCTGAGGAACGTTACCATCACCCTGTAAGAAAAGCCTTTCAGCATTGAAGGGCTTTTTTGCAAACACAACTATTTGTACAAAAGCAAAAATCACAGGGAAAGTAACCTTGTTATCAAATTAAGCCCTCAAACCAACTCGATAAATTTCGACAGGCTGGCAACCGACCTAAATTGGATGAAAGGACAAAATAACAAGCAAATTAGACAAATCTGATCAACAGCGAACAAACTAAAACACCAGGTAAAAAGACTGATTACCAACAATTAAGAAAAAAAACACAGAAAATACTTGAGAAAAACTCCAGTTTTTTAAAAAAACACTGTGGAATCCATTCTTTTCTGACATCATAATAATGAGTAACAACAATGTGTTAAACCTAAAGATGACTATCATGGCAGAATTAAATCAAAAAACGCAAGAAACGGGAAAGAAAAAAATAAGAAGCAGGAAAATGGCCCCTAAAGTAGATTTAACAGCTATGGTAGACCTCGCATTTCTTCTCATTACATTTTTTATGTTGACCACAACATTAAATAAACCATCTGCAATGGATATCGCTATGCCAGACAAAACGAAATCAGCTATAGAAAGTTCGGTTCTTATTGATGAAAACCGCACAGCAACTCTTATTCTAGGCGAAGGAAAATTCATGTGGTATCATGGGGATTTCAAAAAACCGATAAGCTCTTCAAAAGTACCGGTAGATATCGACAAAGGGCTTTATGCCGTTATTGCACAGTTAAAAGCTAAGATAAGCACCATGCCTAATACAAAGGACATGATTGTATTGATTAAACCTAGCAAAGAAGCGCGCACGAAAGATGTTATCCAGACGATAGACCAATTGAAGGGCCAGCATATCGCACGTTATGTGATCAGTAAAACGCAAATCGAAGAAGAAAAGCAATTGCTCGCTGCACTCCAGTAACGCTGATTTAAACGATAACTTATCCATGCTTTGAGATAACCTATTGAACGATCCTTTCATCGGTAAAATCATTTAGTGTCCTCAAAAAATGCGAGAATGCTTACTATCTAATCAAATAGACAATAACAAGTTTACCGAAAGATCGTATGATCCATCGATCTTTCGGTAAATTCAAGACGCGTAGCCTAAATTACCTTTTATCCAGATTATTCCAATAACGTTCCACATTTTCTTTTACCTCAACCGGTAGGGAGGCATAATTGTCCGAAAACGTTGTTTGACTATAACCATCTGCTTCCTCTGCACGGAGACGGTAAAACTTATTCTTATAAAGAACTAGTCCAATACAGCTTAGCTGCTTTTGCAGGTCATCCTTTGGATGCCTTGAATAGATAAATAATGCATCCAATTTACCATCCCTATCCGCATCAAAAAATGCCTTTCGAGATTCCCAAACCGACGTAACAATCCCTTCTTCGGATATCAATTCATCAGCTACAAGCTGCCACATTCCATCTATCTGCTGAAATTGTTGTACATAAAGTTTGTCGGGATCAGCACCTCGCTCCTCTTTTGAAAAAACAATATAATTATCTTCTTTTGGAGTCTGAATGCGTTCCACTTGTAACACACGCTTCCCCTTAAATGGAAAACCAGAAGCTTGAAAATTTTCCTTATTGATCGAAATTGTTGTAACCTGCGCCTCAACAGCATAAAATCCCATCGATAATAGGATTAAAAGAACGTATTTTCCCATATGTTTTTCCCTTAGTATGGAGTCAATTTACTGACAATAAAAGAGAATTACAATATTTCAATGAGACATCTTTACATCGAAGTGATGGGATTCTCCATAAATGTCACTACATTTAATCCAGATAAAAATCATGAAAAAGTTTTTGATCCAGCGATGGCCTTTATTCATGAGCTTAGATCATACGCCGATGAAACAGGATATTCAAACACTCGACGACATTAAAGTATTAGTAGATCAATTCTATACGGCGATACGTAAAGATACTTTGCTCGGACCTATTTTTAAGGCACGAATTCAAGACAATTGGGCTATACATCTTGAAAAGATGTGTAGTTTCTGGCAGACTATCCTTCTGGATGAACATAGTTATTTCGGCAGCCCTTTTCCACCCCATATCAATTTACCCATTGATGCACAACACTTTGGTCAATGGCTCAAATTATTCGAAGCAACATTAGATCGCTTATACAGTGGACAAAAGGCTGAAGAAGCCAAATGGCGTGCGCAGAAAATGGCCCAAATGTTTCAGTTCAAACTGGAATATCTGCATGCCAACCCCAACAAGAAACCGTTGATCTAAAGTTAGCCTACAAAGCCCCCTTGATCGCATTGATAAATAAAAATTAATCCATAAAAAAAGCCCTTGAAACTAGTCAGGGCTTTTTTAGTTGATGTGATTCAATTTATGCTTTTTCTTCTTTTAAGGAAGTAGAATCTTTTTTGGATTCCTTTTCTTCGAAACCTGAGCGTAAAATTTCATCCCATAAGGAAGAACTTACTCCAAAACCTTTTTCTGGATCAGAATAATGATGCAACATATGGTGTTGTTTGATCCGTTTGAAAATGCCGCTTTTAAAATTAGCATGGTGCATCGCATAATGGCATTCGTCATAGATCAAATAGCCCACCATAAAACCTGAGAAAAAGCAGGCTAAGATAAACTCATTTGAAAAAAACAATGTAAAACCAAGATACACCAAAAGAGCTAGTGGAATACTCGCCGACAATGGCATCACCAAACGCATACGGTCTCTTGGATAATCATGATGCACACCATGGAAAATAAAAGCAATTCGCTTTCCCCATTCCGTTGTAGGGTGAAAATGAAATACCCAACGATGTAATGCATATTCAAAAGCAGTCCAGAAAGCTAAACCAAAAATAAAATACCCCATGTATGTTAAGAAGGAAATCTCTCCCCAAACTAGCGCTTTATACGAAAAGAACACAACCACGGGTACATAGAAAATCAAAGGTACACTCCAATGCACTTTCGTCAAAGACTCTAAAAAGTCATTCTTGAACATGCGTGTGGATTCCGTAGAATTTGAAACATAATTACGCTTTGCCATAATACTATTTTTATTATTCCCTCACAAAAATAGGTATTTTAAGCACAAATGAAGAAGGTTTATGGTGAGAAAAACAAAATATCTGACCTTTTTAATAAAAAGGTTAAACAACAATCCTTACCCCAATTAAGCTAAACCCTTTTTATTTCATCTCTTCCCCTAAATTTCACTCTTTTTCGCTTCAATCAACTAAAATCTAAGCATCAGAAAATTGACAAATTCAAGACAGTTCACTTATTTAAAGTTGACTGTTCCACCAGCCATTTTCTTTTCTACACGTTGTTCTGGTTTTCCATAGACATCAATGACACCACCGCCACGTGTTTTGGTTTCGATGGAATCAGTAACATAAACATCCGCTTTACCACCACCATTAACGGTGACCACCGTGGTGTTCGTCTTAAAATCTTTTCCTTCATATTTACCGCCAAAATTCGAAATGATCTCCTGTTTGTTTGCCTTTCCATACAAAGCGATTGTGGCACCTGAGGTCACTTTTATTTCAGCTGTTTTTACCGCTGTATAGAGATCGACCAGACCTCCTTCTGAAGCATATACTTTTAAGTGGTCAGCAGCAACGGCATTATTTGTGGTAGCAAATACCTTGGCCCCTTTTTTTGCTTCCACATTGTTCAAACTCTTGTAATATACCTTCACAGAGATATTCCCCCCTTGCAGCATATTCAACGTATTCATTTTCAAAACCAAGGATCCATTTGTGTTGACCACCTTAACATTCTCGTGATTCTGTCCTTCAAACGTCACCAAGGACTCATCAGACTTAATCAACTCCACCTGAATCTTGTCCGTCGCTACAACCGAAGAAAAATCGCCAACATTTTGCTTCACCTGCCCAAACCCCATTTGGGCAATTAATAAAAGAATTACACTGACTCCTAGAAATTTCATATTTACTTGACTTTTTATTGTTGTTCGTCAAAAAATAAGCCAATTCCTATTAAGACCAATATTTTTAACCTATTTTGACATAAAAATGCCCCCATAAAGTGTTTAACTTTTTGGGGGCACTAAAGACGTCTTTATAATCTATTTTTTAGCTTATACTTATAGTTTGCTATTGACATCTACTGCATTCAAATCAGCGAACGCTTCTTTCAGACGAGCAACAAAAGTTTCTTCACCTTTGCGTAACCAAACGCGTGGATCGTAATACTTTTTATTTGGAGAATCAGCTCCTTCAGGATTACCGATTTGACCTTGCAAATAATCGTGGTTTTTCGCTTCATAGGCTCTTACACCATCCCAAAACGCCCATTGCATATCTGTGTCAATGTTCATTTTGATCGCACCGTATGAAATCGCCTCAGCAATTTCTTCAGGAGAAGAACCAGAACCACCGTGGAATACAAAGTTTACTGGCTTTTCAGCAGTAAGATTATATTTCTCACGAATATATTCTTGTGAATTGTGTAATATAACTGGTTGCAACTTCACATTACCTGGTTTGTAAACACCATGAACATTACCAAATGCAGCTGCCACTGTAAATTTGTCAGATACTTTAGACAATTCTTCAAAAGCATAGGCAACTTCTTCCGGTTGGGTATACAGTTTTGAACTATCTACATCCGAGTTGTCAACACCGTCTTCTTCACCACCTGTAACACCCAGCTCGATCTCCACAGTCATACCAAGTGGTTTCATACGCGCTAAGTATTTAGCTGAAATTTCAATATTTTCTTCAATTGGCTCTTCCGATAAATCCAACATGTGAGAAGAGAACAATGGTTTTCCGTGTTGCGCAAAGAATTTCTCGCCAGCGTCCAACAAACCGTCGATCCAAGGTAAAAGTTTCTTAGCTGCGTGATCTGTATGCAGAATAACTGCTACACCATAATGCTCAGCTAATAAATGAACATGTTGTGCTGCAGATACCGCTCCCAATACGCAAGCTTGTAAATTATCGTTGTTTAAGGTTTTACCAGCGTAGAATTGCGCTCCACCATTTGACAATTGAATAATTACAGGAGAATTTACTGCTTTCGCAGTTTCCATAACCGCATTGATAGAGTTTGTTCCGATAATGTTTACCGCAGGCAAAGCAAACTTATGTTTCTTCGCAACCTCAAACAACTCTTGTACTTGATCTCCTGTCAATACACCTTTAAAATCTTTTAGGCTCATATTTCTGTTATTGATTTATTTTAATCTTTCATTATACTTGAAGCTACTAAATTATTAAAAATTATTATTACTTCCTAATTTTTATAGTGTACTAAATACACTATCATTTCACATGGGATATAGAATCTTAACAGATCATAACCCCCTGATTATTCAATTGAATGGAAACTGTCCACTTGTCCCTATTTTTCTCAATACCATTAACAACAAGATATCTGCAATTATCATTGGATCACAGATAAGACATCTTGAACGTATTCAGAAATACGAATTATTTTAAATATTCTGTCGAGATTGATTAAATTTGGATTCACCAAATTGTCACTATTATGCTACAGGTATATGGTATTAAAAATTGTAACACAGTAAAAAAAGCACTTACATGGTTGGAAGACAATAATGTCCCCTTTCAATTTCATGACTTCAAAAAAGAAGGTGTCAGTGAGGATAAATTAAAAGAATGGGAAACACAGGTAGACTGGCAGGCCTTAGTGAATAAAAAGGGAACTACATGGAAAAAACTATCTCCGGAAACGCAAGAACAAGTCATAGACAGTGATAGCGCCAATAAAGTACTTGAGGAAAACACGAGTATGATTAAACGTCCCGTTATTGAATACAATAAAGGTATATTACTTGGTTTTGATGAAACAGAGTACGTAACAAATTTAAAATAGTTCCAAAAAGCTCCCCCTGAATGGAGGTTCTAAAAAGCCTCCAATTATACCAAACAAACCTTTAAGATCCCCTTTTATCCCTTAACTTGCGAAACGTCGTTTGCGTTTTTTTTGGCTCAATGTACTTTTCATTGTATATTGGAGCAAATAAACATAATTTAAGTAGACGTATGATGAAAAGAATTGCACTGGCTTCTTTAAGCCTTGTTGCGTTGAGCTATGCTTATCCGGCCTTTGCACAGGAGAAAACATCCAATTATAGCTATACCGAGGCCTTTGCACCCTTGTTTTTTAAAAATAATGGTAACGAATATCGTTCCGCATCCGGAAAACCGGGCCCTGCCTACTGGCAAAATGCAGCAGACTATAAAATTCAGGCTTCCCTGAATGATCAAAATGATCAAATTACAGGAGCTGTTGAGATTACCTATAGTAACAATAGTCCGGACAACATGAACTATCTGTGGTTGCAGTTAGATCAAAATATGTTTTCACAACATGGCCGTGGTCAATTGATCTCCCCCCTGACCGACAGCCGTTACGGTGATGGCAACTCCACTTTTGATGGTGGATATCAGATACAATCGGTTACGGACGTAAACGGAAATACGATCGAACATATTATTGACGATACCCGCATGCAGCTTCGACTCCCGACGGCGTTAAAGAGCAAGGGCGGAAAAATAACTTTTAAGATTAAATACCAATACACCGTTCCTAAATATGGAGCTGATCGTACAGGTATACTTGATACAAAAAACGGAAAAATCTATGCCATTGCACAATGGTTCCCAAGATTGTGTGTCTATGACGACATTAGAGGTTGGAATACGCTTCCTTATACAGGACCAGGAGAGTTCTATCGTGAATTCGGAAATTACCAGGTTGAGATCACTACTCCGGCAAACCACATGGTTGTTTTGGGTGGCGAATTATTAAACCCACAGGAAGTATTTACAGCTGAGCAACTCAAGCGATACCAACAGGCACAACGTAGCGATGAAACCGTAATCATCCGCTCCGCCGAAGAAGTTACCGCAAAAAACTCCAGACCCGATAAGAAAACCTTAACCTGGAAATATCAACTTAATAATGCGCAAGACATTGCCTGGGCATCCTCTACGGCATTTATAGTAGATGGCGCGAAGATCAATCTGCCTAGCGGAAAAAAATCCCTTGCTTTGTCAGCCTATCCAATTGAAAGTAACAGTAACAATGCCTGGGAACGCTCGACAGAATATACGAAAGCCGCAATTGAAATCTATTCAAAAAGCTGGTTTGAATATCCTTACCCTGTAGCTGTGAATGTAGCTTCCAATGTTGGTGGAATGGAATACCCAGCCTTGTCGTTCTGTGGCAATCGGGCCAAAGCAGGTTCACTTTGGGGGGTTACCAACCACGAGTTTGGCCACAATTGGTTCCCAATGATTGTCGCATCCAACGAACGTGAACATGGCTGGATGGATGAAGGGTTCAATACATTTATTAACGAACTCGCCACAAAGGAATTCAACAATGGCGAATATTACCGTAATCAGGCGAGCAGATCCTACATCTTTACTGCCCGTAATCTTGAGCCGATCATGAGTACCCCGCAAAACATGAAGGAACGTAACATTGGTGCCCTGGTCTACTATAAGCCAGCTTATGGACTGAAATTATTGCGAAACGAAATCATCGGTCCTGAGCGCTTCGATTACGCCTTTAAAAAATATATCCAAGAATGGGCTTACAAACACCCTACTCCGGAGGATTTCTTCAAAGCCATTGAAAATGGTGCTGGAGAAAACCTAAACTGGTTCTGGCGCGGGTGGTTTGTCAACAACTGGCAAATGGACCAAGGTATAAAATCAGTATCCTATGTCAACAACGAGCCAAAATTTGGCGCACTTGTCACCGTGGAAAACCTCGAAAAATTACCGATGCCAGTTATTGTTGAAGTAACAACCGTATCGGGCAAGAAGATCCGAAAAAAACTACCGGTGGAAATCTGGGAAAGAAACGATGTATGGCAATTTAAAATACCTACCACAGAGTCATTGCAATCCGTACAGTTAGATCCAGACATGGTTATGCCAGACAAAAACCCAGACAATAATTCGTGGAAAGCAAATTAGCAAATTTTCAAAATCTATTCGTTATTTTTGGCTAGAGAACGATCATGAACGTACGGCGTAAACAAAACAGCAAATATCCTGTTCATTCATAGATTGAAAATACATAACTATATTTATTCGCATGAAAATCTTACAAACGATTCTAAGCTGCTTACTTATTACGCTAATGAGTGGACATCTAGTTGCACAGGAAAAAACCAAGGGAATTATTATGGAACTTGTCAGCGGTGAGAAAATTGAAGCTGCACAGATCCAAAATTTAAGAACCAAGGTTGAAGTACAGACCAACAGAGATGGCTCCTTTGCTATTGACGCCAATATAAACGACCTCTTGTTAATCAAGGCCGTCGGATACGAACAGGATACTGTCTTCATTTATGATACCAGCTTACGCAGAATCTATTTGAACAGAATGAATAATGTTATCGAACTGAGTGAAGTTGTCGTCGAACGGATGACAGACAGCAGACTTGCTGCTGAAATCCAGCGCGAGAAGACTTTAGGAAAGTATTCTGACGCAAGTCAAAACCGCGGTGGAGTACGGATTTCTCCAAGCCGCATATTTAGCAAAGAGGGAAAACAAGCGCGTTCAAACTATAAACTTTTGGTCGATGAACTCGAAAAAAGAGCCGTTGACAGAAAATTCACAGAAAACCTGATCAAAGAATTGACTCCGCTCAATGGTTCGGATCTAGCCCTGTTTAAGGAAAGATTTAGACCATCTTATAAATTTATTCAAAATAGCAGCCAAGAAACGCTGAAGGTCTATATCATGGATAGCTATAAAAAATTTAACGAGAAAAAATAAAAAACAAACACTTTTATCACGTGATTGTCAGAAGGCTTTAAACTGTAATAATTTTTATTTCAGTTTAAAACCTTTTCTGTTACTTTGTGTTATAATTTAGAAAAATCAGCAGAGGATGTTACACAACTTGAGGTTCGCAACAGCATTACACATTATGGTTCTGGCACAGTTAGAAGAGTCAAATCAATGGCTTTCTTCTGAATATATTGCGTCAAGCATCCAAGTCAATGCAAGTGTGGTTCGCAAAGAAATTGCATCTCTTAAAACAGCATCTTTACTCACGAGTAAAGAAGGTAAGGGCGGCGGTATTCGCATAAATCCCGAGAATCCATCGATTACTTTGGCTGATATTTATATCAGCACCAAGCAAACCGATTTCGGAGGGAAATTTAACAATCCCAATCCGGCCTGTGTTGTTGGCAAAAATATCAACTCCAAACTCCAGGATCTGTATCAGGAAGTCGACACTGATATTGTACAGCGTTTGGAAAAGATAACCCTAGCTGATTTTAGCACAACATTTAATTAAAGGAAACATGAAAGTAGCAGTAATTGGATCCACAGGATACGTAGGATCTCATCTCGTAAAAGAATTAGTAGACCGCAACTATGACGTCGTTGCTATCGCCCGCCACACCGAAAATATTCCATCGAGTGAAAAAGTAACCAAGCTCCAAGTAGATATCAGTGATAAGGATCAATTGGTTTCTGCTCTAAAAGGTGTTGATGTCGTTGTTTCGGCTTTCAATGCCGGATGGACCAACCCTAATCTTTATGAGGATTTTACAAAAGGTGCATTGGCAATCCAACAAGCTGTTAAAGATGCTGGTGTCAATCGCTTTATTGTAATCGGCGGTGCAGGAAGTTTATTGATTGATGGAAATAGACTGGTCGATTCACCGGATTTTCCAAAAGAAATTAAACCTGGGGCTTTAGCTGCAGCAGATTATCTGAATACCATCCAGAAAGAAGATCAACTTACCTGGACCATGTTTAGTCCTGCTATAGAAATGAATTCCCATGCTGGTGGAACCCGTACCGGAAAATACCGCACAGGCCTTGATGCTCCGGTATTTGATCAGGATGGTCGTTCTAGATTATCAGTAGAGGATCTTGCTGTAGCAATAGCAGACGAAATTGAGAACAAACAATTCCTCAATAAACGCTTTACAGCAGCGTATTAGTACCCAAACAAGCATTTGATTCAGATTTTATTACAAAAGGGAGGAGCAATCTTCCCTTTTTTCATTGAGATCATTTATATTTGACATTAATTAAACAATTAAAAAGCTAAATAATCGTAAAGAATTAATCCTATGCTATTTAAAAAATCGATTCCTCAACTCATTGCTGAAGCAAATGAAAATGGTGAACACACGCTAAAGAGGACATTGTCCAGCTCGGGCCTTATCGCCCTCGGTGTCGGGGCCATCATTGGAGCAGGACTTTTCTCCCTAACAGGGATTGCCGCTGCTGAAAATGCAGGACCAGCTGTTATCCTATCTTTCATTATCGCAGCAGTAGGCTGTGGGTTTGCAGGTCTTTGTTATGCCGAATTTGCCTCTATGATTCCTGTTGCAGGAAGTGCTTACACATATTCCTACGCCACAATGGGTGAATTTGTCGCCTGGATTATCGGATGGGATCTTGTTTTAGAATATGCACTGGCAGGCGCCACAGTAGCGGTTAGCTGGTCTCAATATTTCAATCAACTCCTCATGATATTTCATATCCATCTTCCGAATGCCCTGCTCAAAGGCCCATGGGAAGGTGGAGTGGTCAATTTGCCTGCTATCATTATTGTTTGTTTACTGTCGCTATTGCTGATGCGTGGTACACAGGAATCGTCCCGTGTAAACAATATTTTAGTTATCCTAAAAGTTAGTGTCGTTTTGGTCTTTATCGCCTTGGGATGGAGTTTTATTAATCCAGCAAACCATGATCCTTTTATACCTGTCAATGCAGGAGAGGAAATGGTGAAAAGTGGACAGCAAAGTTTCTGGTCATTTTTAAAGAGTGATGACTTCGGTCACTTTGGTATCAGTGGTGTATTGCGCGCTGCTGGGGTTGTCTTTTTTGCATTCATCGGCTTTGACGCAGTGAGTACAGCTGCCCAGGAAGCGAAAGATCCAAAAAAAGGTATGCCAATCGGTATCATCGGCTCGTTAATAATCTGTACACTTTTGTATGTTTTATTCTCTTACGTAATGACAGGTATCGAAAACTATACGATGTTCAAAGGTGATGCTAAACCAGTTGCGACAGCTTTTGCAAAAACTGGATATCATTTCTTAAATACAGCGTTGATTATTACGATTATTGCAGGATACACTTCAGTTATTCTCGTGATGTTACTTGGTCAGAGTCGCGTATTTTATTCGATGAGTAAGGATGGTTTGCTTCCAAAAATATTCTCAGACTTATCCAAAAGACAGACTCCTTGGAAAACAAATGCTATTTTCATGGTATTTGTCAGTATATTCGCAGGTTTCGTTCCAGTTTCTGACCTTGGCCATATGGTAAGTATCGGTACCCTATTTGCCTTCACCCTCGTATGTGTAGGTATTCTAGTACTACGTAAAACAGACCCCAATTTGGAGCGCCCATTTAAAACACCATTGGTTCCTTTCGTTCCGATTATGGGTATCTTGGTCTGTATTTTAATGATGGCTTCATTGCCAATTGAAAGCTGGGAGCGTTTAGCTGTCTGGCTTGCTATAGGCTTATTGATTTACTTTGTATATGGCAAAAAACATAGTGTCATTAGAAAACAACATCAGAACCAACAATAGGCTGGTTAAACATAAAAAAGGCTTCTTTATTAAGAAGCCTTTTTTATGTTTACGAAATCCAATAGCACATCCTTGCTTATTACAGCGCACTCAGTTTAAAATATCCATTCGCAATGGTATCCTCTTCTAGACCGATCTTTGGCGTAATTTGAATACTATACTGCTCTTTATCATGAGGTAATAGCAAATCTTCGATCTCATAAATATCATCAACATCCAAACCATACTTATCGTCGATGTGTGCCGAACTGTGGTGCTTCCAAAAAACAGTACGTTTTGCCTTTTCAGTCGCCTTGGCCAAACTGGATGCAACAATAAGTTCCTTGTAATGGAACTCGTCAAATTCACTCGGTTTGTAACCACCCAAATTGACAAAAAACAACTTTAATTCCGAATCAATCGCCTGTCCATCCCCCCTTTCAGTAACCTTAATTTCATATTCCCCGATCTTATGGACAATACGGTACGCATCAATGTGAATTTTACCATCAGCCTCTGGCCAAAAATCTTTAATGGGATCGACAAAATCCTTGAGCTCATTCCCGATGCCAAAGAAAATGTCATGCTGTTCTGTCCGTCTATTTTTCGGCTTACAACCGATCAAAATCATAAATAATTTCATAGTCAAAAATCAGTCTTTCAATGTCCATACTAGAATATCCAGTTTATTTTTCATCGATGTCTGTGCCTACGAATCATGGATATTTCATAACTTAAGCCCTATAAACAATAAAAATAACTATTATCCACCACATTTAACATATATTATATCTTCACAATGCATAAAATATTCCTATCATTTACGTTACTATTCTTGTCATTACTGTCTTTTGGGCAAAAACCCGCTACCGATAAAAAACTCGAATCACAGATAAAACAACTCATTCAGGGTTTTCAAGGCGATGTTGGCATTTATGTACACCATCTCAAAAAAAATAAAGAAGTGAACATTCAGGGCGACAGTATTTTCCCTACAGCAAGCATTGTCAAAATTCCCATTTTAGTCGGTATCTTTGATAAAATTGAAAAAGGTGAACTACAACTTGATCAGCAACTGCTCTACCGTTCCAGTCAACGATATGGCGGTTCAGGGCTGATGCAGTTTTTTAAAGACAGTACACTGGTTGACCTGAAAACCTTGGTTGCACTTATGCTATCGTATAGTGATAATGTAACCAGCATTTGGAATCAAAAGCTTGCTGGCGGAGGTGTCGCGATCAACCAATTAATGAGTAGCCTTCAACTTACCCATACACGTGTCAACTCGCAGACAGAGGGGCGGAAACTGGATTGGGAAAAATATGGTTGGGGCCAGACTACACCAAAAGAAATGGCCGACTTGGTCACACTAATCCGACAAGGCAAAGTTGTGTCCTCAAAATCTTCCGATCAGATGTATCGTTTTATGGGCAACATGTTCTATGACGAAAGAGGGCTATCGCAAATCCCTTCCACTATCAAAACAGCTTCAAAAACAGGCTCTTTAGATGACGTACGCAATGAGGTCATTTTGGTCAATGCGCCAAAAGGAGATTACGTTTTCAGTATTTTCACCAAGAACAACACGGACAAAAGCTGGGGTAAAACAAATGAAGCAGAGGTACTTACCCGTAAGCTCTCCAAATTGTTATGGGATTATTACCAATAAGCCTATTTAACTCAATATTATAGCGATGTGATATAAAAAAGGTGGGCACTCTAAAAAGTGCCCACCTTCCCTATCTTTAAAATGAAATACGTCGACTAATTCTTTAACGCTTCACCTACATTTTTTGCTTTCCGGCTAATATCGTCACCTACTTTTTTGGAAGCATCTTTTACATCTTTAGCGGCCTCTTTCGTTCCAGTCGCAACATCATTTGCAACTTTCTTCGTACCGTCAGCTACATCTTTTGCAGCATCCTTTGTTTTATCAACAGCCGTGTTCGTTGCATCCACTGTCGCATCTTTTGCGTCTTTCAATCCCTCTTTTACATCCTCACCGGCATTACGTAGTGCATCCTTGGTTTTCTCCCAGGCAGTATTAGCTTCTTCAGAAGCAGCGCGAGCTTTTTCTTCAGCTGCTTTATCACCTTTTGCGATAGCTTCATCCAGATCCTTTTTTGCTTGTTCTGCTTTCAAACGCGCATTTTCTTCCGCATTTTTTAAATCTGCGATTGCCGCATCTACATGCTCACCGACTGTTTGTGCCGAATCTGTCGCTGTAGTGTCTTTTTTCTCCGAATTGTTGCAAGAAGACATAACCAATGCTCCTGCTACGACTGCTAAAAGTGCAATTTTTTTCATTATAAATTGATTTATGAGTGTAGTTTTCAACGGCTCATCAGAGCGCGCATACATCAATTTACAACTTCTATGCCAAATAGACAAAATTATTGCTTTGGATAGATCGTTCCTTTCGCAGCTTCGAGCGTATTTTTCAATAAACCAACAATCGTCATCAAACCTACGCCCCCTGGTACAGGTGTAATCCACGAGGCCTTAGGAGCAACATTTTCAAAATCAACATCCCCATATAACTTAAAACCAGATTTCGTTGCTGTAGAAGTTTCTCTATTGATACCCACATCGATCACTACTGCACCGTCTTTAACCATGTCGGCCGTAACAAAATTTTTCTTACCAATTGCTGCAACAACGATGTCTCCGCGCAAAACTTCTGTTTTAAGATCTTTTGTGCGACTATGTGTTAATGTCACCGTACAATTACCTGGATTGGAATTACGTGCCAGTAAGATACTCATTGGCGATCCTACGATATTGCTTCTTCCAACCACTACGGCGTGCTTGCCTGCGGTATCGATCTTATAATAATCCAACATCAGCATAATACCATACGGTGTAGCTGGAATAAAACAAGGAAGATTACGTTGCATACGTCCGAGGTTGATCGGGTGGAAACCATCCACATCTTTGCGGTAATCAATTGCTTCGGTAACTTTATCCGGATCAATATGTTTAGGTAAAGGCAACTGAACGATCAAACCGTCAATAGACTCATCCTGATTGATTTCTTTGACCTTAGCAATCAATTCATCCTCTGTAATATTTTCATCATAACGAATGTTTGTTGATTCAAAACCGACCAGTTGACAGTTGCGCATTTTGCTGGCCACATAGGTTTCGCTACCACCATCATTCCCCACAAGGATAGCAACCAGATGAGGTTTGCGGCCAGTCTGTGTCGTAAATTCAGCCGCATCTAACGCAATTTGCTCTTTAATTTTTTCGGAAACTAGTTTACCATCTAATAGATTCATGTTTAGGAGATTTTATTGTATTTAAAAGGAGCCCAAGAGCTCCTTTATTATTGTGTTATTTTGATTAATCTAATTTCAATACCGCCATAAATGCAGATTGCGGAATCTCTACGTTCCCAACCTGACGCATGCGTTTCTTACCTTTCTTTTGTTTTTCCAAAAGCTTACGCTTCCGTGAGATATCACCACCATAACATTTTGCCGTAACATCTTTACGCAAAGCTGAGATCGTCTCCCGGGCAATGATCTTTGCACCGATTGACGCTTGGATACGAATTTCAAATTGTTGACGTGGTAACAGTTCTTTTAGTTTTTCACAGATCTTTTTACCAAAATCATACGCGTTGCTCCGATGTATCAACGATGATAAGGCATCTACTGGCTCATCGTTCAATCGAATATCCAATTTTACCAAATCTGACTTGCGATAACCAATCTGGTGGTAATCAAATGAAGCATAACCTTTAGAGATTGTTTTCAACTTATCATAAAAGTCAAATACAATTTCTCCCATTGGCATTTCAAAAACCAATTCAACACGATCTGAAGTCAAATAATGCTGATTCATGATCGTACCACGTTTCTGGATGCAAAGTGACATAATTGGTCCTACGAAATCCGATTTCGTAATAATATTAGCTTTGATATAGGGTTCTTCGATTGAATCCAATTTGCTTGGATCCGGTAGGTCAGAAGGATTATGTACGATCACTTCCTCCTTATCTTTGGTCATATAAGCCTTATAGGATACGTTGGGAACCGTCGTGATAACCGTCATATCAAACTCGCGCTCGAGGCGTTCCTGAATAATCTCCATGTGAAGCATACCCAAGAAACCACAACGGAAGCCGAAACCCAGGGCTGCTGACGACTCCGGTTCAAACACCAGAGAAGCATCGTTCAGCTGTAAACGGTGCATCGATTCACGCAACTCCTCGTAATCTTCGGTATCTACAGGATAAATACCCGCAAAGACCATCGGCTTCACCTCTTCAAACCCTTGGATAGCCTCAGAACAAGGACGATCTTTATGCGTAATAGTATCCCCCACTTTCACTTCACGTGCCTCCTTGATACCAGAGATAATATAACCTACATCACCGGTCTTAATGACTTCTTTGGGTACTTGATTCAACTTCAGCGTACCAATTTCATCGGCAAAATATTCTTTCCCAGTAGCAACAAATTTCACGCGGTCGCCTTTACGGATTTCACCATTTTCAACTTTAAAATAAGCCATGATACCACGGAATGAGTTGAAAACAGAATCAAAAATCAAGGCTTGCAAAGGTCCGTCAGAATCACCCACCGGATGTGGAATACGTTCTACAATAGCTTCCAAAATATCCGGAACCCCAAGACCTGTTTTACCAGATGCAGGAATAATCGCATCACGGTCACCACCGATCAAATCCACAATCTGATCTTTTAC
>JBMAAL010000047.1:0-41877 GCA_050281725.1 Sphingobacterium sp.
AAACCTGTATTGATAGATTTTACAGGCTGGAATTGTGTCAATTGCCGAAAAATGGAAGCAAATGTATGGACTGATCCCGCCGTTGCCAAGCTATTGAAGGAAGAATTTATAATGGCCGAACTGTTTGTCGATGATAAAACAGAATTACCTGCAAACGAACAATTCGTGTCAAAATACAGTGGCAAAAAGATTAAAACGATAGGAAATAAAAATAGCGATTTCCAAGCCTCAGCTTTCGACAGCAATTCGCAACCACTCTATGTTATCGTCGATGCATCGGGCACCGTATTGGTTCCAAAAACCGGTGCAAACTATAATATTGCGGAGTACACTGCGTTTTTACAGAGCGGAATCGATGCCTTTAAGGCGAAAAAATAGCCTTTATAAAGCAGAAGGTATCCGTCGAGAATAACAGCAGCGAACAGGCAATTATTAAATTTGCATTATCTTTAGCTCACACTTAGATGAATTGCAGTTAAAAAAGCGATTGCTTGTTCTTAATAGCGATATTGGCGGCTTCTAATAACGGAAATATAATTGTATATACGCTTAAAAATAGCTAAGTTTGAGTACGTATGAGTAACATTAAAAAAATTGCTGTTTTGACATCTGGAGGAGATGCTCCAGGAATGAATGCTGGTATCCGCGCTGTTGTTAGAGCGGGGATCTACAATAATCTTGAAGTATTTGGGGTACGCAGAGGTTATGATGGTCTAGTTAATGGTGAGATTATCCCTATGGATGCTAAATCTGTAGCCAATATCATACAACGTGGTGGTACTATCCTAAAAACAGCCCGCAGCGAGGCTTTCAAAACGATTGAAGGACGTAAGCAGGCTTATGAAAATTTACGCAGCCACGGTATTGATGCCATGGTTGTCATCGGTGGCGATGGTACATTTACCGGCGCATCCAAATTTATCGAAGAATTCGATTTTCCTATCATTGGTCTTCCGGGCACAATCGACAACGATTTGGCCGGCACAGACTTCACTATTGGCTATGATACGGCCATTAATACAGTTATCCAAGCCGTAGACAAAATTCGCGACACCGCCGAGTCTCACGATAGACTTTTTGTGATCGAAGTGATGGGTCGCGACTCTGGTCTTATCGCCGTCCGTTCTGGTATCAGTACCGGTGCTGAAGCAGTCCTGGTTCCTGAGTTCGAGGTAGACTATGATGCGATTATGAAAAGACTTGACAAAAGCCGTAAAAATAAATCATCCCGCATTATTATTGTCGCTGAAGGCGACAAAGAAGGTGGTATGGTGGTTTCGGAAAAAATCAAGGAAAATTTCCCACACTACGACGTTAGATTATCTATTTTAGGACATATTCAGCGTGGCGGAAGCCCGACTTGCATGGATCGTGTATTGGCCAGTAGGCTTGGAGTTGCAGCGGTAGAGGCTTTACTACAAGGCCGCAGAGGTGAAATGGCCGGACTGATTTGCAGTGAAGTAAGATTTACTCCTTTTAAGAGCGCTATCAAGCATAACGTAAAAATGAATGAAGATCTGCTTCGTATCATTGAAATCCTTTCGTTGTAAATGATCTAGTTATTCTTGACCAACAATAAAAAAAGAGTATACACGGCGATGTATACTCTTTTTTTTATGCCTTGCGTTGCCAGATTTATCCAAATTCTTTGGTAAAGACCTGATCGCCTGTACGGTCATATTCCATAAACGCACAAGAGCACCAATCCTGCGCAGTTGTTATTTAAGCAAATTATTGAGGTATTCTTCAGATACCGGAGGCAACTGAATGGTCTGGCCTGCTTTCGCCATCGAGTCAGCAAAATGATTTGTATTGCTGATCGCCTGTTCATACGCCTTAACAACCTGCTCCGATAAGTGTAGCACCTTTGGGTCTGTAAGATCAACACGGTATTGATTATTTTCCAGTGTAACATGCTGATAAAAACGATATGCCGCAGCTTTTAATTGGCCCAGCTCCTGTTGCGACAACTGATCGATCCGGGCATTGGGCGGCAACTTAACATCGATAAATGTCGTGTCTTTAGCCAATTGATCAATAGGGTGATCCAAAGGAATGCCATGCAACGCCTCTAGGTTGACAACAGGAATCCCCTTATCTTGATCGCCACTACAGGAAGCAATCACCGTCCCCAAAAATATGCCCAAAATTGCTATTTTCTTCATCTTTATAATTTTTATAACTACAATGGCGATAGAAATCCCATTGATCACCTTGTTTAAAACTAAGGTTCAGCATCCTTTAGTCCAGCTGTATACGAGGATATAGTGATTTCATGCGCTCTTTTGCCATAGCAGCAGGCGAAGTTAGCAAATTCATAAAAGAAACCCCTAATTGCAGACTCAGTTCACATGAGTATAACAATTAGGGGGTATTCAAATGCCTAATGGCAACTAGATATCAGTTTACTTTAGCAATTCAGCTAACTTCGCTTCCAAAGCCTCACCTCTTAAATTTGATGCGACAATTTTACCGGAAGGATCGATTAAGAAGTTTTGCGGAATACCACGAACTTCGTACAATTTTACCGGAGCAGATTTCCAGCCCTGTAGGTCTGAAACGTGTGGCCATTGTTGTAAATTATCATCATGGATAGCTTTCACCCAAGCATCTTTTTTACCGGGATTGTCTAAAGAAACACCAAACACGGTAAATCCTTTATCTTTGAATTTATTGAAAGCCGCAACGACATTCGGGTTCTCATGACGGCAAGGACCACACCAGCTTGCCCAAAAATCCAACAAAACATATTTACCCCTTAAAGAAGATAAGGAAATATTCTTCCCTGTTGTATCTGGCAATGTGAAGTCAGGTGCTACCGAACCAACAGCTACTGCTTTCAATTTCTGGATACGCTCAGCCAATTCCTTCCCTTTTTCAGAATTTTTCAATTCAGGAGACAATTTCTCAAAAGAAGTCACATATTCATTGACGTTCTCACCGCTGACATTCTCAGACAACAAATCCAAGGTATACCAGCTTTTTGGGTTTTTGTTAATAAATTCAGCATCTGCTTTTTCCATTTTTTCGGAAATCTCACCAGCTTGTTTTTGCAAACCTTCGATGAATTTAGGATCCTGTTTTTGAGTCTCCGAAGCAGCATAATATTGTTGGTTCAATGCCTCAAACGCATCTGTATGCGGTTTGACAAAAGCCTTGTACTGCGTCAGATCGTCATTAAGCGCCGTACCTGAGACCGTTGCATTTTTGAACCCTTTGGTTGCATCGACTTTGATAACGCCTTTAGAAAGATATAACTGTGCTGTTTCAGGTTGCTTTTGACTATTTCTAAGTTCTGCAAAAGTTAAGCCCTCCGGTGAATAGATCATCATACCTTTTGTTGGTGTGGCTACCTGTCCGTTGAACTTAAATTCGCCTTTTACGACCATTGCTGAATCAGTCTGACGAGTCCCATTCGCAGCATACTGCATAAACACTTTCGCTTTGTCTGACGTCGTGTTTACTTTTCCTGTAACCGTGTAGCTTTCTTGTGCCATTAACAAGGCTGGTAAAAAGCTTAAACCCATTAATATTCCCTTTTTCATAATTATATACTTCCCATAAATGTAAAACTTTTCCGTTTCACTGTCGTCCTATTTAACATTATTTAGCAAAGATGTTACCAACGTCCGGAAGCACCGCCACCACCAAAATCACCGCCACCGAAACCGCCAAATCCGCCGCCAGAGCCTCCGCCGAAGCCACCGCCGCTACCTCGGCCACCACCGCCGCCAAGACCATTCAGCAATGTCCACCAAAAGATATCAGAAGCGCCGCGTCCATTCATCACACGGCCACCACCGCCGCCACCTCGTCCACCGCGATTGGAGAAAAGAACAATCAAGACTATCACAATAATAACAACAAACATCACCGAACCTGATCCCTTTCCTTTCGGTTGTTTTGGATCAGCTTTGTACTCACCCTTTGTGTAGGAAATTAAGGAACTGGTCGCATCGTCCACTCCTTTGTAGTAATCGCCCTGACGAAAAGCCGGCTTGATATCATTTTCAATAATACGGTATGCAATGGCATCCGGGACAGCGCCCTCTATACCATAACCTGTTTGAATGGTCACCGCCCGATCTCCCAGAGCTACCAACAAGAGAATACCGTTATTATACTTTTTATTCCCAATACCCCATTTTTTCGCTAAACGAACCGCATAATCAGAAATATCATAGCCTCCGGTAGAATTCATCATAACCACTGCAATCTGCGTAGATGCGGAATCCTCAAATGCCAATAGCTTCTGCTCCAATAATTGCTTCTGACTTGCGGTCAATGTGTTTGTATAATCATTGACAAGCCTATTTGATGTTTCTGGGAAATCTTGACCCAATACTGTGGCTACCGACAGCAAACAAAGCAACATAGCCATAGCAGGGATTCGAATCCGAGAAAATAATCTCGATACAAATTTCATCCTATAATTCTCTTTTATTCATTTTTATTTGCCTTGAGCAGTTTTCATGCTAATGGCGTTGGGTGAATCCCGAAATCGGGTTTATCACTATCTTTATCAGTTTATTTGTGAGACAGGAAATAGCTTTTCGGGACTGTTTCTGGTCACTTAACAACTAACGGTCTCCAAAAACAATATCATTTGGAAGCTCATTGATGTCATCGTGTTCACGCGGAAAGAATTTTGCCAATTGTTTACCCGCATGTTCGATCCCTTTGACCAAGCCCTCAACGATGCGATCCACCCGAAACTCTGCTACCATAAGATCTTTGGTACTGTTCCAAAAATCTCCTTCTACACGTTGGTGGATTCCCTTATCGCCAATAATGGAAAATTTATGGTCTTCAAGCGCGATATAGATAAGAACACCATTTTTCAATGTGGTCTTATGCATGCCCAATTTGGAAAAATAATAGGTTGCACGATCATGTACCTCGTCGGGGCAATGATTTTCGACCACTACACGAATCTCACCAGAAGTCTCATTTTCAGCCACATTAATAGCGTGAACGATCTTTTCTTGTTCTTCAGAATTTAATGCCATAGTTTGTATACGTTTGCACTCCAAAACTAGATTACCATACGGTTATTCTAGATTCAAAGGGTCTAAAACTAATTAAAACACGATAAAAAAATGGATGATGTGCTTCTACGAAAGCCACATCATCCATCATCCTGTTCATTACTAACAATTTGCTATTAGAATGATACCGTTGGCGCTTTATCCGAACCTGGGGCCGCAGTAAACGTACCTTTTGCCTTAAATCCGAACATACCCGCCATTAAATTATTCGGGAAGCTACGTACGGTGGTATTATATTGCTGTACCGCTTCATTGTAAGATCTACGCTCTGTTGAAATACGATTTTCAGTACCTTCCAGCTGTGCTTGTAATTCCAAAAAGTTCTGATTGGCTTTCAAATCAGGATAAGCTTCAACCGACGCCAAAAGACGACTCAACGAACCGCTGAATTCATCTTGAACTTTTTGAAACTTGGCAATATTCTCCTCAGACAAATCATCGGCATTAATCGTCACCGAAGTTGCTTTAGCTCTTGCCTCTACAACGGCTGTCAATGTACTCTCTTCGTGTTTTGCCGCTCCTTTTACCGTATTAACCAAATTTGGAACTAGATCCGCACGACGTTGATACGCATTTTCAACTTGTGCCCATTTTCCTTTAACATTCTCATCTTGTGAGACCATCGTATTGTAGCCACAGGAGTTTAATGATACTAATGCAAATAAACCACATAGGGCGACCAAAAATCTTTTAATTTTCATTGTTCAAAGAATTAAATACTATTCAAATTATACGGTTACACTATCAAAGCATATACCAAGCTCTTACTAAGATAAGAATATTTTTATTTCCAAATCTCCAAATAGCCAATATTCATTAACTTTGTGCTGGTTTTGGGATAAAAACCCAGCCCCTATACTATGCAAAAAGAAATTGAAATTGCGATACTTCCAGAAAGAATCGAGGACGATCAGTATATTCTACAGCAAGGGATCAAAGCCCTGAGAGTCCAGCCTCAACAAGTCAAAGGTTATAAAATCCGTAAACGTTCCATTGATGCCCGTAGTAAACAGGTTGTCTATCGAGCTCGGGTTATTTACTACATTGACGAACTTCCTGTTCCGGAAATCTACGAAAATAATTTTAAGTCCGTTAAAGACGGTAAACCCGTTATTATTATTGGCGCTGGCCCTGCCGGCCTGTTTGCAGCAATACGCTGTATTGAACGTGGTCTCAAACCGATTGTAATCGAACGCGGTAAAAAGGTCCAGGACCGTAGACGCGATCTAGCTAAGCTGAACCGGGAAGGCATCGTAAATCCTGAGTCAAACTACTGCTTTGGTGAAGGTGGAGCTGGAACTTACTCCGATGGAAAATTATATACACGTTCCAATAAGAGAGGTGACGTAGACAAAGTACTCAGACTTTTCGTTTCCCATGGGGCAACGACAGATATTCTGGTCAATGCGCGCCCACATATCGGTACAAATAAATTGCCGCATATTATTGAAGCCATGCGCGAGAGCGTCCTTGAATTTGGGGGCGAATTTCATTTTGACCAACGTGTCGATGACATTTTAGAATCCTTCGGTCAAGTACGCGGTGTCAAATTAGCCAATGGCGAAGAAATTAAGGCAGATCATGTCATTGTAGCAACAGGACACTCTGCGCGGGATATTTTCGAACTTTTTCATCGCAACAATTGGCTGATCGAAGCCAAAGCTTTTGCTTTGGGCGTGCGTATCGAGCACCCGCAGGCAATTATTGATCAGGCGCAATACCACTGCCAGGTAAGAAGCGAGCATTTGCCCCCTGCTTATTATAGCCTGGTTGAGCAGGTGAATGACCGTGGTGTATTTTCATTCTGCATGTGTCCAGGCGGCGTCATTGCTCCCTGTGCAACTGATTTAGATGAAATCGTTGTCAACGGATGGTCCCCATCCAAACGAAATAATCCGCACGCCAATTCAGGCACCGTTATTCAGATTAACCTTGAGGACGTTGCCAATGCACATAAGGATCCATTTGCATTACTTAATTTTCAGAAAGAGATCGAGCGAAAGGCTTTTGCCGTAGGTGGCGGTAAACTCGTTGCTCCGGCGCAACGCATGGCCGACTTTGTCGAAGGACGTGTGTCTATGGATCTGCCAGAAAACTCGTACAAACCCGGAACAGCATCTGCAGATCTCACCGAAGTGCTACCTGCCTTTGTTCACGAAGCATTACGCGGTGCATTGCCAATCTTTGGCAAAAAGATGAAAGGGTATTATACCAATGAAGCCATTTTAGTTGGTGTAGAGTCACGTACATCTTCACCGATTCGGATTCCTAGAAATAAAGAAGATTTACAACACCCTCAGGTCAAAGGACTTTACCCTTGTGGTGAAGGGGCAGGTTATGCCGGCGGTATCATTTCAGCGGCAATAGACGGTATTAATTGTGTTGATGCGATCAATTTAAGTTAACATTTTTTGCTTTTTCTCTTGCAGAATACGAATAAATGCCTTACTTTTGTAGCATCAACGCGAAAGTAGCTCAGTTGGTAGAGCACAACCTTGCCAAGGTTGGGGTCGCGAGTTCGAATCTCGTCTTTCGCTCAAAAAAAAGCTTCCAAATTTTGGAAGCTTTTTTCGTTTTATAGTGCCCTTTTATTCCCTACATTTCAATCCTTCATCACCGCTATCTTTATCTGATTTAACTAAAATTGACGAAAAAATTATTAGCACAACTTAAAGCAAGTACCAAGAACGGATTAGTTTCAACGTTGGTTCCATTTACGAAAAAAGGAAATAAACAAAAGGGACCAAATTCGATGCTTTCTCGGTGCTTCTTCGGAGTTTGTTCGGTACTTGTTCGGTGCTTCTTCGGTTGTGAGCGAACAAATAGCGTTGTAGCTCCGATTAAGATCCGTTGTTATACCGTGAAAATGACGAACTTGGTACCCAGAAATTACTATGGTTTACCCCAAGACAAACAATGATAACTTTCGGGCTTCTCCTAATACGTTTAAACGCTCTTCCGTCCAAGCAAGAGCAACAAGAACCAACTTGGCGCTTGATACGAAGGCTATAATTTATTGGTCTATGAAAAAAAAATGGCGTTTACCTATTCAGTAAACGCCATATTATATGATCCTAAATGGATTTAATTTGTTCTTAGGCTTTCTTCTACAAGCTCTTCAACATATTTGCGAACAACCTCATTTGAGAAACGTGTCGTTACGTCAAATGCAAATGCGTGTACCAACAGGATACGGGCAGACTCTTCGCCAATTCCTCTTGCTCTCAAATAAAACAGCGCTTCATTATCAAACTGACCGATGGTACACCCGTGTGAACATTTTACGTCATCGGCAAAGATCTCCAATTGTGGTTTGGTATAAACCGCCGAATTGTCCGACATCAACATATTATTATTCTGTTGAAAAGCATTCGTTTTCTGCGCATCCTCGCGTACAAAGATTTTTCCATTGAAAACTGCAACGGACTTGTCCTGTGTAATATTTTTATACCATTCATAAGACTCACAATGTGGCTTAAGGTGGTCCACGATGGTATGATTATCGACCAACTGATCAGCAGCCGTTAAGTTGATTCCATATAAATGGCTCTCCACATGCTCGGCATCCAAGCGGACATTGATATTGTTACGGATAAACGAAGCGCCCGGAAAATTACAATTGTAATTATTGTATAGGCTATATTTTTCTTGGTATACCTCTGTATGATTAAAGTAACGGCTTACAGATTCTGCGAGCTGCAAATAATAATGTTGTACTTTAGCGTTCTCTTTGACGATAATCTCAGAGACCTTATTGTGTACATTATTTGCGGTACCTTCTGCAGTGATAAAGCTTTCGATCAATTCAAGTTCTGCACTTGGCTCGACAACGATCAAATTACGTGTTTGTGCAAAGAAATCCTCTTTCCCTGTAGCGACATGAATAATCTGTATTGGTTTATCAAGTACAACTCCCTTTTTCAAATGGATAAAAACCCCATTGGTAAAAGCAGCCGTATTCAATGTGACCATAATATTGTCTGACTTATCCGCATATTTAGCAAAATGGGCCTCAAATGCAGGCTCTGAAGCGGCTTCATCCATTGGAATAACCGACAGTCCCTTTACATTTTCTAATTCACTTACTGCTAATACATACTGACCATTCACCAAAATAATGCGGTAGGCATCCAACTGCGGAATCTCACCTGCACTAAAGTCTAAGCCTTCGATATCCACATCGACATCAAGCGCATAAGGCTTATTGATAATACTGTGGATGTTTGTATATTTCCATTCTTCATTCTTAACGGTGGGAAAGCCTGCTGCTTCGAAACGCTCGAATGCAAGTTGGCGGGCTTTCACGAAAAAAGAAGGTTCGTCTGAAACGCCTTGCTCTTTGAAAGCTCCCAACACTTGTTGAAGTAATGATTCTGAAACTAATGTACTCATGTTATTTTTTAATCAAATCGCCAAAATTCTCTTCCAATCCTATTTACTCAGGTAAAAGATTAGGCGTTTTGTGTATCATATTCTTTTAACCAATCGTATCCTTTTTCTTCGAGCTCCAAAGCTAATTCTTTAGGCCCCGATTTCACGATACGGCCATTGTACAATACGTGAACAAAATCTGGAACGATATAATCCAACAAACGTTGGTAGTGTGTAATAACAATAAAAGCATTGTCTTTAGAGCGCAATTGATTCACGCCATTTGCAACGATACGAAGTGCATCGATATCCAAACCAGAATCTGTCTCATCCAAAATAGATAATTTCGGATTCAACATCGCTAATTGAAAAATTTCGTTACGCTTTTTCTCACCACCGGAGAATCCTTCATTTAAAGAACGGTTAGCCAAATTAGCCGAAAACTCAACCAATTTTTGCTTGTCTTTTACCATTTGTAAAAATTCCTTCGCTTCCATTGGAGGAAGGCCTTTATACTCACGAATATCATTTACAGCTGTTTTCAAGAAATTGATATTCGATACGCCCGGAATCTCAACAGGATATTGAAAAGCCAAAAACAGCCCTTCACGTGCGCGGTCCTCAGGTGAAAGATCCAATAAATCTACACCGTCCAATAGTGCAGAACCTTCACTTACTTCATATGATTCACGTCCTGCCAATACATTACCTAATGTACTTTTACCAGCACCATTTGGTCCCATAATCGCATGAACTTCTCCAGCTTTTACTTCTAGGTTTAACCCTTTTAATATTTGTTTGTCTTCTACAGACGCATGTAAATTTTTAATGCTTAACATTTTATTCGTATTGAGTATGGTGTAATGTAGCGTCTTAAACTACATTCCCAATGATTTTTTATCTATCCTACTGAACCTTCTAATGAAATTGCCAATAATTTTTGCGCTTCTACAGCAAACTCCATCGGCAATTGATTTAATACTTCTTTTGCATACCCGTTGACAATTAAACCAACAGCTTTCTCAGAATCTATACCACGTTGATTTAAATAGAATACCTGGTCCTCACCGATTTTTGAAGTAGTCGCCTCATGCTCTAATTTGGCCGTCTTATTTCTATTTTCGATGTAAGGGAATGTATGCGCCCCACATTTATCACCGATCAATAAGGAGTCACATTGCGTAAAGTTACGTGAGTTGTCTGCATTTGGACCGATTTTCACTAAACCTCTATAACTGTTGTGGCTTTTACCGGCAGAGATACCTTTAGAAATAATTTTAGATTTTGTGTTTTTACCCAAATGAACCATCTTCGTCCCTGTATCAGCTACCTGATAATTACGCGTCATGGCCACAGAGTAAAACTCGCCAATCGAGTTATCACCCTTTAAGATCACACCCGGGTATTTCCATGTAATTGCAGAGCCAGTTTCTACCTGTGTCCAGGAGATTTTACTATTATCGCCCTTACAGATTCCTCGCTTGGTTACAAAGTTATAAATACCACCTTTTCCTTCTTTATCACCAGGGTACCAGTTTTGAACGGTAGAATATTTAATATCAGCATCACGTTCGGCAATCAATTCAACCACTGCCGCATGCAACTGATTTTCATCACGCATAGGCGCAGTACATCCCTCCAAATAAGAAACATAAGCTCCCTCATCTGCAATGATCAACGTGCGTTCGAATTGCCCGGTATTCTGTGCATTGATACGGAAATAGGTAGACAATTCCATTGGACATCTCACTCCTTTTGGAACGTAAACGAATGATCCATCCGAAAAAACTGCAGAATTTAACGCTGCATAAATGTTATCTGTCTGTGGAACCACTGTACCCAAATATTTTTTCACCAGGTCAGGATGCTCTTGCACGGCCTCACCAAATGAACAGAAAATAACACCTTGCTCTTTTAATTTCTCACGAAACGTTGTTTTGACGGATACAGAGTCAAAGACAGCGTCTACTGCAACCACTCCAGCTAATATTTTTTGCTCATCCAAAGGAATCCCCAACTTTTCGAAAGTGGAAATCAACTCAGGGTCAACCTCATCCATCGAATTAAGCTGCGGCTTTGCTTTCGGGGCTGCATAGTAGGAAATCTCTTGAAAATCAATCTCGGGAGCTTTGAAATTCTGCCAAGTAGGCATTCTTAACGTCAAGAAATGACGGAAAGCTTTTAATCTCCATTCCAATAGCCATTCAGGTTCATTCTTTTTTGCCGAAATAAAACGAACCGTATCCTCAGTAAGGCCTTTGGCTGCAATTTCCATTTCGATATCTGTCGTGAACCCGTATTTATATTCTTCGAGCTCCAGCTCTTTTAACAAATCGTCGTCTTTAGTACTCATATTGCGCTCTCACGGTTTAACTATTTTGGGAGGCTTCACCTCCGCACCTATCGAACTGCAAAGTTACAATTTCAAAGCCAATAAAACAGCATTTAATAGCACCTTACGAAGGCATTTTTAATAAAAAAATGACATTTATCACTCCATTTCATTAAAATGAGCACATTTCAATCGATTATGACAGTCAAATGATTCTACATCAATTAAAGCTATAATAAACCAAAAACAATATAGTTAAAATCTATTAATCATCAATAATTTTGTATATTTTTAAATTTCCAAATATAATTTTGTATATTTACAAATACTATTGATTATTAAGACTTAAGATATGCCCTTTGCACCGGATAAAACAGATTTAAAAATTCTTAAACTATTACAAGAGAATGGTCGTATAACTAATTTGCAACTCGCATCTAGCATCGGACTATCTCCCGCACCAACTTTAGAGCGTGTGCGAAAACTGGAAAACTCTGGCTTCATCAAAAGTTACCATGCTTTTGTAGACGAGGAGAAACTGGGACTTGGAATAAAATCGTTTATCCAGATCTCACTCGATTTCCATACACATAACGCTATCCCTGAGTTTGTTGCTGCTGTCAAAATGATACCCGAGGTAACCGAATGCCACCACGTCACAGGCAATTGTGATTTCATCCTCAAGGTTTACGTAAAAGATATCAAAGCTTATGAAGGCGTCATCATGGAAAAAATCTCCAAAATACCTTTTGTAAAGACATTCCAAACCATGATGATTATGTCAACCAGCAAAAAAGAACCCATTATTCCTTTAGAATACTAAGCGAAGGAATAAGCCCAATCAAAAATATCATTACCGGAATCTCGCTCTTGGACGCATACGCTCCATACGACGATCACCGGCAATGATGTTTATCTACTTTAGCTATTGGATAGCAAACAGTTCGCAAAATTTAACTCAAGGCAAAACTTAAGCCAGGCGCCAATCAATTGGAGTTTTACCATGTGCCATCAAATACTGGTTTGCGCGTGAGAAATGCTTACTGCCAAAAAAACCACGATAGACAGACAACGGTGAGGGATGAACCGCCGTGAGAATAAGATGCTTCTTTGCATCAATGAGCACACTTTTCTTTTGGGCATAACTTCCCCACAACAAAAACACCACATGTTCACAACGCTCCGAAATGGCATGAATAATACTGTCCGTAAAAATCTCCCAGCCTTTCTTTTGATGAGAACCAGCCAAATGCGCCTGAACTGTCAAGGTCGCATTTAACAATAATACCCCCTGCTTGGCCCAAGACGTCAAATCGCCAGCATGCGGTTCAACAAAACCAGGGATATCATCTTGCAATTCCTTAAAAATATTTTTTAAAGATGGGGGCAAGGCAATACCTGCCGGAACTGAAAAAGACAGCCCATGTGCCTGCCCGTCATTGTGGTAAGGATCCTGCCCTAAAATAACCACTTTCACCTGATCCAATGGCGTCAGCTTAAAAGCGTTCATCACCAGATCTGCCGGCGGAAACACTTTCGTTTTCTGACGCTCTGCTTGCACAAAAGTAGACAGCTGTTTCATGTAGGGCTGAGCGAACAAGGGCTTTAACACAGGAGCCCAAGAATCATCGTATTGCTTTTCCATAATTCAAACATAGACAAAGTTGCATATAAAGGCAAATTTATCCGGCTGCCCCCGCCATTCCGCGTTGTTCCAAAGCAAGATTATCAGAACTCATCGATTAACATAAAAGCTGCCATTTTCTAGAAAAACACATTTTTACAAAATAACAACCTGAACGAGTTGCTTAAACGGTGAAATTAACGGATATTTGCAGAATTAAATTGAATACAAATATTTTAAACAAAGATTTATGTCAAATCTCGTTAGAATCATTATTTGCAGTGCATTGCTGATCGGAACAGTTGCCTTATTCTGGACCGGAAATTGGGGATGGGGAATCTTAGGTATCTTGATCACGATCTTGGGTTTTGTTACTGTATTTTTCCACGAATATATGCTGATTGCGCAATGGTATATGCGTAAACAAAATATGCCCGCAGCTGAAAAATGGCTGGGTAAAATCACCAACTATGAAAAACAATTGATCCCACAACAGCATGGTTACTACAACATGCTGATCGGACTGATCGAATCACAACGTGCACCTATGCAATCTGAAAAATATTTTAAGAAAGCATTGGCTTTGGGTCTTCATATGGATCATAATATAGCCTTAGCAAAATTAAGCTTGGCTGGTGTCGCCATGGCGAAGCGCAATAAACGTGAAGCCGAAAAACTTCTTCAAGAAGCTAAAAAAGCAGATAAAAATAAGTTATTAGCTGATCAGATCAAAATGATGAAAGACCAGATGGGTATGATGGACAGACAGCAGATCAGATACAATAGATAATAGAATCAAAAAAAGCTTCGAATTTATAACTTCGAAGCTTTTTTTGTCAAGAGCCAAAATCAATTATTTCTTTAATGAAATAGGAACCTCCAAAAATTCCCCTTCTTCCGTACTGCTCTCAAAGACCAGTTTAATCATAACGGGTTTATCCGTTTTCTTCCAATCCTTTACAATAACCTGTATATCCACAGGTTTATCTTCTTCCAGCAAATAGTGTAGATAATTCTGCTTATCTTCAAATTTAACCAATACATTCCCCATCTGAATCGTTGAAAAGAAATGGGGCTGTTTCTTCTGATCCAACACTTGCGTGGAAAAGGTGTTCATTTTATATTCCCGCGGATCGGTACGATAAGATATAGCAAACAAATTGATCACCAATTCATGCTTAGGCTCATCTACATGAAATTCCTTTATATCGAATTGAATATCGTCAACAACCAGCAATGAATCTGCCGACTGCGCCTTTACAAACCCACCGACAAGGAAGAGCATCACCACAACAACATATCTAAAAAAAACGTTCATATCATATTATATTTAAAAAAGCCACGGTCTTCGTGGCTTTAACTATTATTGTATTATTGTTTCAAAATTACGCCCGCAATCGATCGGCAGACCGGATCAACTTTTCATCTTTACGTACTCCTCCCATGGCTAACGCACAGAAAATAATCGAGATAGGCAACAAAAAGAATCCGACACCGATATTCCCAGCACCTAAAAATTGGTTCACCGTGGCGAGATGAGTACTTGCAGAAGAATATAGCCATACTGCAAATAAGATAATTGCGACAACCTCTACCCAAATAAGCAAGAGCTGAACTTTCCGCTTTTTAAATTTAAAGATCGTGAACAGGGGGAGCCCTCCTAATAATACGGTGGCCACAGTCTGGAGAATATAACCAAATCCCCCTTCGTGTACCGGCTGACCTGCAGCAACACTATACACACCGGTCACCTTCACATTCTTTCCTAAGCCAACTAAATCGCTATAATTAACATAGGGAAATAGAAACAAGCCGAATATGACTAATCCTGCTATCAGCAAATAAACAGTTTGGATACGTTGAATCATAGTTTAATTTTTGTATATCAACAAACTTAGATAAATTGATTTTTATATGCAATATAATTGCGACCGAAAAAGCAATCAACCTTACAGCTCATTAAACAGCAAAACAATCCAACCCTACATTTTGTTGTATTTTTTTACATCATACTAAATGGCTTCATTTTAGAAAGCTTTATCTTTGCCAAAAAAAAATACCATGTTATATATATACGGTGCAACTGCTCACGCTAAAACTGCGGTAGATGTAGCAGAAGATTTAGCGATTGAAATTGGCGGTCTTATTGACAAATCATTGCTCATTGAAGATGTGTTCGATTATGAGGTTCAACTTCACCATCAAGTAAAAGGAACGGAGGAAGATTTCTTTATTGCGGTCAAAAACCCAGGTCTTCGCCAACGGATTGTATCGGAAAATGCAGACTGGAATTACCAGACCCTCATCCATCCTAAGGCCTACGTATCAAAACGAGCGGAGATTGGTGAAGGCACCATTATCCTTCCCGGCGCTTCCATCGCCCCCGATGTACAGATAGGTAACCATTGCGTTATCGCCGGTTCTGCTGTTATCGAAAGCAATACCATCATTGAAGATTTTGTCAACATCGGACCAAATGTCTCGATCGGAGCAAACGTTCTCGTAGGGCGAGGTTCAGAAATTAAAGCAAATACTCGTATCGAAGATGAAGAAACGATCCCCAAAGAGAGTATTATTGATTAATTAAATCCCCGCAGAATGAAATTGCAAGTCGTATAGTTTTTTATAATACCCATCAAAAGATAGCAATTCTTGATGCGTTCCAATTTCCTTGATTTCGCCTTTATCCAACACAATAATCTTGTCCGCCTTCTGAATGGTGGACAAGCGGTGGGCAATAACAATCGATGTTCTTCCTTTCATGAGGTTGTCAATTGCACGCTGGATCATTTCTTCCGTTTCGGTATCTACTGATGATGTCGCCTCGTCCAAAATAAGAATCCGGGGATCGTGTACCAAAGCCCGTATAAAAGAAATCAATTGGGCCTGCCCCGCAGATAAGGTTGCACCCCGCTCTTTCACATCATAATCATAGCCCCCAGGCAGTCGCATAATAAAATCATGCGCGCCCACTTCTTTTGCGGCTTCAATTACCTGTTCTCTAGATATCGCTGGATCACCCAATGTGATGTTATTGATGACGCTATCCGAGAAAAGGAATACATCCTGCAATACCGTTGCAATGGTATTTCTCAGATAATCGAGATCATAATCCCGGATATTACGGCCGTCCAACAGAATTTCACCTTTATTAATTTCATAAAAACGGCTTAGAATATTGATGGTAGAAGATTTTCCAGCACCGGTAGCACCAACTAAAGCCAGCGTCTCACCCGGATTAACGTTAAAATTTACATCCTTTAGGACCCAGTTTTCCTCATTATAGGCAAACCAAACATCGCGAAACGTAATCTCACCTTTGATGTGTGCAGGTTTCAAAGTTCCCAAATTTGGGGTCTTTTCATCGGTATCCAACACTTCAAAAATCCGCTCAGCGCTAACCATGCCCATTTGAAGCGTATTGAATTTGTCAATAAGTTCCCGAATGGGCCTAAAGATCATATTGATATACATGATAAAGGCCACCACTACACCCGGAGAGATCACATCACCCATAATTTGTTTGGAACCGAACCAGACCAATAATCCCAAAGCAATGGCCATGATAATTTCCAAAACAGGGAAAAAGATGGAGAAATACCAATTGGTCCGAATATGGGCATTACGATGTTGCGCATTAATTTCCTTAAACTTATCCATTTCCTGCTTTTCACGCGCAAAATATTGGATAATACCGACTCCCGTAATGTGTTCCTGTAAAAAGGTATTTAAGTTGGAAACCCATTTCCGCACATCGATAAAAGCAGACTTCATCGCCTCTTTAAACACATAAGTTGCTGCCACCATCAAAGGCATCGGAATTAAAACAATCAATGTCAGCTTCCAATCGGAGTAAAACATCACAACCAGAATAACGACCAATTGCAATAAATCGCCGATAATCTGAATCAAACCTTCAGAAAAAATATTGGAAAGAGTCTCCAAATCAGAGATGGTACGTGTAATTAATTTTCCCAGTGCTGTGCGATCAAAATACTTCAGTCTGAGTTGAACAATATGGTTAAATACCTGAATCCGAATATCACGGATAACCGACTGCCCCAGAGTATTTGTCATTAAGGTATGGTAATAACGGATCAAAGTCTGCAGGATGACCAATGCCAACATTGCAATCAGCATGAGCGACAATCCATTGGTATCGAAGTTTAAGATATAGTTATCCAGCGTATGCTGGATTAGCATAGGTAAAGCGGGGGCTACTGCAGCCAGCAATATCGTTAGGACGACCGATATCCAAAATGCCACATGATATGGACGCATATAGCGACTCATGCGTTTCACCAAATTGATATCGTAGGTTTTACCAGTTATTTTATCTTGACTCACGTTAAATTCTATATATAAGGATATGCTACTTCTGTTAAATACAACCCATGTGCCGGCACGGAAACACCTGCCTTCCCTCGGTTTTTGCTTTGGATAACCTCTTGCATAAATGAAACAGGTTTACCTTTTATGCCTATTTCCAACGATGTACCCACAATTGCACGGACCATATTGCGCAAAAAGCGATCAGCGGTAATATGAAAGACCAAATGTTGTTCGGTATGCCATACCCACTCGGCTCTACGAATATCGCAAATATTTGTAAACACCTGCGTATGAGACTTACTAAAGCATTCAAAATCCTGTCTGCCCAGTAAGAATTGTGCGGCTTCATTCATCTTTTCTACGGCTGGGCGATCGCGCATAAAACATGAATAGGGATATAGAAAAGGATCTTTATGAAAATGAAGATGGTATTCATAGGATCTTTGTGTTGCATCGAAGCGTGCGTGCGCTTCGGGGCCCACTTCGATCAGGCGCTTCACGGCCACATCAAAGGGCAATAGTGCATTTAGCGAATGAATAAAACGATCAGCATTTTGTAGAATACCCACAGGTGCTGCATCGAAATGTGCATACAATTGCTTGGCATGAACACCTGTATCTGTACGGCCAGCTCCAGTTGTTTCAATGGGCTCCCGTAGCAGGGTTTCAAGCGCCTTATTCAGCACTTCCTGCACGGAAATTGCATTATTTTGAATTTGCCAACCATGATAAGCCTGTCCAAAATAGGCTATTTCTAAAAAAAAACGTCTTTTATCCATTATACGTAACAAAGGTACGTTTTTCCAAATGAGCATCATTTCTCCGTAGAACGAATTTGCTCATTTTCCTCATTATTTAATCCTTACATGACAAAACTGTTTGTTTTGCACTTCTTTTTGCTCGAGTCTACTTGGCGAGTAGTCGGGAATTCAAAGGAGCCAAGGCTCCCGCAACCTCCTACCAACTTCGTCCTGTAAGCAGGGTGAGTCCACACGATAAGGATAAGCTTATAATAATTCGACCAGATTTTCAAAGGCCATACCCCTTGAGGCTTTCAATAAGACCGTGCTGTCCACAATAGGATTTTCGCTGATTGCCTGTTTTGCTTCGGCAGTAGTTTCATAAAACGCTCCACCTTCATACCGATGTGCGAAAAATTCTTTCCCTACAAAAATCTTGCGATCTGCAGGAATAGATCTTACATTCTCGACAATTTTTTTATGTTCTTCAAATGATTCGGTCCCCAATTCAAACATATCACCCAATACAATAGCCTTCTTATCCGCTTCAATAATCCGAATATTATCCAATGCAGCAGCCATGCTTGTTGCATTTGCATTATAATAATCGCAGATTAGCGTATTGTGGGCAGTTTTCATAACCTGCGAACGATTGTTCGTAGGGGTATATCCTTCAATACCCCGATTGATCGACGCAGAAGAAACGTCAAAATGCAAACCTACTGCAATAGCTGCAAGAAAGTTTTCGGTATTATAAGATCCTGTTAAGTGGGTATCGACAACATAAGATTCGGTCGTACCTTTCTTGTGCCATTCAATTTGCAAAAGGGGATTTGCCCTAAGAAGCTTTCCAATCACATCATTACTTTCCGAAAAACCATAGGTGACGATGTTGGCTATCTGGCGGGCGGAAGCCATCTCTTTAAGATGTGGGTTATCTGCCTGCAAAAATAACACCCCTTGATGGTCTTGCAGCCAATCGTACAATTCGCCTTTAGTTTTCTTTACCCCTTCAAAAGATCCAAAACCTTCTAGATGTGCTTTGCCGACGTTAGAAATCAAACCATGTGTCGGTTCGGCAATCCCACACAAAAAAGCAATTTCTTCCAAATGATTTGCCCCCATTTCGATGATTGCCAGCTCAACAGAATCATCTATCGCCAATAAAGTCAATGGAACACCGATATGATTATTCAAATTTCCTTGTGTTGCATAGGCCTTGTATTTTTGTGAAACAACAGCGTACAACAATTCCTTCGTCGTCGTTTTTCCATTGGTTCCCGTCACCCCAATAATTGGAATATGCAGTTGCTGTCTGCGGTAATTCGCTAACTGCTGTAATGTCTTTAAAACATCATCAACAAGAATATACGCTTCTCCTTTTCGGTAGGTCTCGTCATCAATAACAACATATTTAGCACCCATTTCAAGCGCTTTCTCGGCGAAAGTATTCCCATTGAAATTGGCCCCTTTTAAGGCGAAAAATAGACTATCTTTTTCAATTTTACGTGTATCAGTTGTAATATTCGGATACTGTTTATAAATCTGATAGAGTGATTGGATATCCATGTTGAGCAATTTGTTGAACAAACTTAGAGAAATTGCTTTTTATATGCAATACAATTACGCTTTAGCAGATCATATTATTCTAAATTTCCAGCAATCAGTTATAGCAAAAAATCCTTTAAAAAACTCAGAAAATACGGTATAATGCTATTACCTTAAACGCTACCGATAACGTTTGCGCATTTATTTTATTGAATTTCCTTTAAGTATGACCTGAATATTGGTAATTTCATTGACCATTTAAACAGTTTGGGAAATTCAGGCGACCGTACTTTCACCCCTTTTTGCATTTTTTATGTCCGATTACTTCAGCAATAAAAAGTTTGACAAGCAAAAGAGGATAGAAAACAGATGAACCTACAAATCAATACATTGTATGAAAACTTTTTTAGACGACAACTTTTTATTGAACACAAAAACGGCTGTGGAGCTGTATCACAATTATTCAAAACATCTGCCGATTATTGATTACCATAATCACCTAATCCCAGAACAGATTGCAAATAATGTCAAGTTTGATAATATTAGTCAGGTTTGGTTACATGGTGATCATTACAAATGGCGGGCCATGCGTGCCAACGGTGTCAACGAACATTATGTGACCGGAGGCGCTTCAGATGAAGAAAAATTCATCAAATGGGCGGAAACGGTCCCTTATACCTTACGCAATCCACTACACCATTGGACACACCTTGAATTACAACGCTATTTTGGCATAACAGATGTATTGTCTCCAAAAACCGCGGCCAAGATATATGCCGATACCAGTGCTTTACTGCAACAAGATAGTCATTCTGTGCGCGGACTACTCAAGATGATGCGTGTTGAAGTCGTCTGCACAACGGACGACCCGATCGATAGCCTGGAATTTCATCAGCAGTTTGCGAAAGAGCAGGAATCATTTAAAATGCTTCCGGCATTTCGCCCGGATAAAGCAATGAATTGCGATGACCTGCCTGCATTGAACCAATACATCAATAAGCTTGAAGCAGTCAGCAATATTCAGATAAGCAGTTTAAGCGACTACCTCAAAGCATTGAAAGCAAGGCACGACTTCTTTGCAGCCAACGGCTGTAAAGTCTCCGATCATGGCTTGGAACAGATCTATGCTGAAGATTATACCGAAACTGAAATCGCATTCATCTTTGATAAAATTCGTGCAGGCAAAGAAATAACTTTTGATGAGAGCCTGAAGTTTAAATCGGCCATGTTAGTCTATTTTGCAGAATGGGATCATGAAAAAGGTTGGGTTCAACAATACCATTTGGGCGCTTTACGTAACAATAACTCCAGAATGCATCGATTGATCGGTCCTGATACAGGCTGGGACTCCATTGGGGATTTTAGTCAGGGACGTGCATTATCAAAGTTTTTGAATAAATTAGATAACCAAGATAAGCTAACCAAGACAATTATCTATAATCTCAATCCAGCCGACAATGAACTTATCGCGACAATGATTGGGAATTTCAATGATGGTTCTATCAAAGGAAAAATTCAGTTTGGTTCGGCTTGGTGGTTTTTGGACCAAAAAGACGGCATGACAAAACAGATTAATACATTGTCGAATATGGGTCTGTTAAGTCGTCTTGTAGGCATGTTGACAGATTCCAGAAGTTTTCTTTCTTTTCCAAGACATGAATACTTCAGAAGATTGGTCTGTGACATCTTTGGACAGGACATCGAAAAAGGAGAAATACCAAATGATATCGAATGGGTCGGGAAAATCATACAGGATATCAGCTACAATAATGCAAAAGAATATTTTGAATTTTAATGAATGAACATGCAGGGTAAAGTTTTAAGCTTTGGGGAATTGCTGTTACGGATCTGTCCGGATATTGAAGACAATTGGATTGAACAGCACCAATTACCTTTCTACGTTGGAGGAGCAGAATTAAATGTCGCTACAGCTTTGGCCTTATGGAACGTGCCATCATCCTATTTATCTGCGATACCGCAAAATGCCATTTGTGAAGGTATAGATTGCTATTTGAAACGTAGAAACATAGACACATCGGCGATGCAATGGGGCGGAGAGCGGTTGGGCATATACTATCTCCCCAAAGGTAAAGATCTTAAAAATGCGGGGGTTATCTACGATCGCGCCAATTCGTCTTTTGCAAATCTCAAAGTCGGCAGCATTGATTGGGACAAAGCCTTGAAGGATGTGAAATGGTTTCACTTTTCGGCAATTTGCCCAGCAATTAGTCAGGATATTGCAGACCTATGTCTTGAAGCTGTGCAAAAAGCACAGGAAAAGGGAATTTTTGTATCCTTAGACCTTAACTACCGATCAAAGCTTTGGAAATATGGTAAAACACCGAAAGAGGTTATGCCTCCGATTGCCAAGTACTGCAATTTAATTATGGGCAATATATGGGCCGCGCATCAGATGCTGGGCACACCGCTTGACGAACAATTCTTAACAAACACGTCAGGTTACACCGAAGAAGAGTTACTCGTTCAAGCAGATCGGACCAGCCGAGAAATCATTGCTTCCAACCCCATGTGCCAGTATGTCGCCAATACCTTCCGTTTTGACCACCATACCAAAGGGATAGAATACTACAGCACATTATTTGATAGAGACCGTTTAATCAAATCCACCACCTATATAGCGGAAGAGATTTTGGATAAAGTAGGAAGTGGCGACTGCTTTATGGCGGGTCTGATTTATGGATTGTATTCCAACCTTTCGCCGCAGGAGACGCTGGAATTTGCAACAAGTGCGGCGTTCGATAAACTATTTATCGCCAGCGATGCAACAACAAGTACAGTGGACGATATAAAAAAGAGATTGACAACATGAATTTAAAAGAGATTGTATTAAATAAAATTATCGAACAAGGAACACTTCCTTTATTCTTCCATCATGATCAGGAAGAAAGTATCGATATTCTACGAACATTATACCGAGCGGGTGTACGCGTTTTTGAATTCACAAATCGTGGTCCTGAAGCGTTGGCTGTTTTTGAGCAGCTTGTTGCAACAAGAGACCTTGAGATGCCGGACCTCTACTTGGGTATTGGCACCATCAAATCGGTTGACGATGCACAACAGTTTCTTCAGGCCGGTGCTGATTTTATTGTGGGCCCCCTAGTGAATCCTTTGGTTGGCTCGCTTGTACATGAGCACCATAAGTTGTGGATTCCGGGCTGCATGACACCGACCGAAATCTACGCTGCCCAACAGCAACAGGCCGCATTGATAAAATTATTCCCTGCAAATATTTTGGGCCCAGCATTTATGTCATCTATTCGGGATCTTTTTAAAGGTCAGAATTTTATACCAACGGGGGGGGTAGACATCGAAATAGAAAATCTAAAAGCATGGTTCAAGTCAGGTGTATGTGCGGTAGGTATGGGCAGTAAACTTATTGATCCAAAGGACACCAGCAATTTATTCGAAAATACACAAAAAGCACTTGATCTTGTCTCAAAAGCACGTCAAAAACAATAAGAATGCTTGTATGCCTTCCACGAACATCGTAAAAGGAAGGCATACAGCGTTCATTATTCGTCATTTGAAGCGATAAGTTCAAGAAAAATAAACAATTAAACCCATTATGATTAATACAGAGAAAAAGGGTAATTACCGTTGGGTAATCTGTGCCCTCCTATTTTTTGCTACCACAATCAATTACTTGGATCGCCAGGTATTATCCTTAACCTGGAAAGATTTTATCAGCCCCGAATTCCACTGGACAAATACGGACTATGGAAATATTACCGCTTTATTTTCCATTTTTTATGCCATCAGCATGCTTTTCGCGGGACGTTTTGTCGATTGGATGGATACAAAAAAAGGATTTCTATGGGCGATTGCTATTTGGTCAATTGGTGCCATATTACATGCTTTTTGTGGTATTGCAACCTCAGGAATTGTCGCTGGCGAGTGGTTTGTTGGATTTGAAGGCGCAAAAGAAGCTATTTCTCATGTGAACAATGCCGGTTTAATCATCAGCGTTAGCGTAAACTTATTTATTTTCGCCCGATTTGTATTGGCGGTCGGTGAAGCTGGAAATTTCCCAGCTGCCATTAAAGCTACCGCAGAGTATTTTCCAAAGAAAGATCGTGCACTTTCCACCAGTATCTTCAATTCCGGGGCAACCATAGGAGCATTGGCTGCTCCATTGACCATTCCAGTCATCGCAGCACACTGGGGCTGGGAGATGTCTTTCATCATAATAGGAGCCCTTGGATTTGTCTGGATGGGTTTCTGGATTTTTCTTTATAAAAAACCGCACGAGAATCCGAAAGTAAATGCTGCTGAATTGGCTTACATTCACCAAGATGATCATGAACACCAAACGGAACATACCGGAGTAACAAAACAGCCTAAAACCACCATAGCAGAATGCCTCAAGTACAAACAAACCTGGGCCTTTGCCTTCGGAAAATTCATGACCGATGGGGTTTGGTGGTTCTTCCTATTCTGGATGCCAGCCTATCTATCGGCCGTTTATGACATAAAATCTTCTGATACAGCGGGACAATTGGCCATATTTGTTTTATATGCAATCACCATGCTGTCTATTTATGGCGGCTGGTTACCGACGTATTTTGTTGAGAAAAAGGGAATGAATGCCTATGAAGGTCGAATGAAAGCCATGTTGCTGTTTGCTTTCGTCCCATTGGTCGTACTCTTTGCACAACCCTTAGGACATATTTCCTATTGGATACCCGTTATTTTAATTGGTTTTGCAGGTGCGGCACATCAATCTTGGTCGGCCAATATATTTTCCACCATTGGCGATTCTTTTCCAAAACGTGCCATTGCCACTGTTACAGGAATTGGAGGGCTTGCAGGCGGTGTAGGAGCCTTTATTATCAATAAAACTTCGGGCTGGCTATTCGACTATGCAAAAGAGACTCAACTTGTCTTTATGGGTTTCAAGGGAGAAGAAGCGGGATATTTTATAATTTTTTCGTTCTGTTCAATTGCATATTTAATTGCATGGATTGTAATGAAAACACTAGTACCTAAACTTATTTTAATAAAAAATTAACAAATATTGTAATATTTACAGTATATTAGCAATATCTTTATAAATATCAATCTAAACCACTTTTAAAAACAATGAGCTTAAACTTAGAAGGTATCTTCTACGAGGAGAAAGACATTCCCGCAGAATTTACGCTAGACGAACAGGTCGATCAAAGAGAGTTCCTTTCCAATGGAGAAATGATTTCTTGGACGGGTCAAGTAAACGAAGTATTTTCACCTATCTGTGTAAAGACTAAGGACGGCTTGAAACGTAAGCGCATCGGTAGTTTCCCTGTTTGTACTGAAAAAGAGTCCATGGAAGCTTTGGAAGCTGCTGTAAAAGCATACGACAATGGCCGTGGAGAATGGCCGACAATGAGCGTTGCCGATCGTATTACTTGTGTTGAAAATTTCACACAAAAGATGATTGCCAAGAAGGACATTGTTGTCAAGCTTATTATGTGGGAAATTGGCAAATCCTATGCTGACTCTGTTAAGGAGTTTGACCGTACTGTAGAGTATATCTACGCAACGATCGACGCATTGAAAGATATTGACCGCGATTCTTCCCGTTTTCAGATCGAACAAGGTATTATAGCCCAAATCAGAAGATCTCCACTAGGAGTTGTTTTATGTATGGGACCATTCAACTATCCATTGAATGAAACCTTCACAACGTTGATCCCTGCTTTGATCATGGGGAACACGATGTTGTTCAAACCACCTAAACATGGTACATTATTACATTACCCTTTATTAGAGGCTTTCAAAACAAGCTTCCCGAAAGGCGTTGTCAATACAATTTATGGTCGTGGAAACAAGATCGTTCCAAGTCTTATGCAGTCTGGAAAGATCAATGTTTTGACGTTGATCGGTTCAAGCCGTGTTGCTGACGAACTTAAGAAATTACATCCTAAAGTTAACCGTCTACGCGCAATTCTTGGTCTTGATGCAAAAAATGCAGCAATCATCACAAAGGATGCAGATTTAAATCTTGCTGTTTCTGAAACCGTACTGGGTTCTCTTTCATTCAATGGCCAACGCTGTACCGCACTTAAAATTATCTATGTACACCGCAGCTTAGCACAAGAGTTTCTAAAGCGTCTTTCTGCGGAAGTTGCTAAATTAAAGTATGGTATGCCTTGGGAAAAAGGCGTGTCTTTGACACCTCTTCCAGAGGTTAACAAACCAGCTTATCTGACTGAATGTATCGAAGATGCAAAAGCGTATGGTGCAAAAGTGATTAACGAAAATGGTGGACAAGTAGCAGAATCTTTCTTCTACCCAGCGATCGTTTATCCGGTCAATTCTCAAATGAAACTTTACAGAGAGGAACAATTTGGTCCAGTTATCCCTGTTGTACCTTTTGATGACCTTGAAGAACCAATCGAGTACCTGATCGGCTCTTCGCATGGACAGCAGGTCAGTATCTTTAGTAACAATGCGGCTGTTGTATCGTCTTTAATCGATCCATTGGTCAATCAGGTAAGTCGTGTCAATATCAACTGTCAATGTCAACGTGGCCCAGATACCTTCCCTTTCACCGGAAGAAAAGACAGCGCTGAGGGAACACTATCCGTTGTGGATGCTTTACGTTCATTCTCGATACGCTCCCTGGTCGCGGCTAAGTTCACCGAAGAAAACAAGAAATTGTTGAATGACATTGTTAGTGAAAATGAATCGAACTTTTTAAGTACCAAATACATTTTCTAATAGCGCGGTCTATAAAAAAAGCGACACCGCGGGATGATTTTAGATTATCCCGCGGTGTCGCTTTTTTTATAGAAAATTCAAGGGCCTATTGCGCTCTTTCTTTCTCCTCATTACTTGTATCTTTCTTACGATAGTTATTTTTTAAATTTCCGAATTTATACGAATAGGTCAATCGAACCACACGACGATCTTGGTATTGCCTAATGCTGGAGTCAAAATCGCCGAAATTGGTTTTCAGGTTCTGATTCCCTGTATTAAACAAGTCACTCACCGCCAGCTTCAACGAACTACGTTGATCTTTAAATGTCTTTGTTGCCCCAACCTCCATATCCCAACGGGCCTTCATATCGTATACATTATAGTTGAACGGAGAGAAATACCTCAAATTGACATTAGCCGACAGACTTTTCGCCAGTTTTAAATTGTGCATTGATGTAGCCTGCAAAAGAAATGACTTCCTTTTCAGCGGATGACCACTCACCATGCCATCAAAGTTAAAATGGATGCCTGTAATGTTATTATTCATGCTCCAAATCTTGGATACCGTAACCGGGATGTTCAGATTCAGATAAGCCGTCAAATTTTTACCTAAATTTTCACGTATAACCCAAGTTTGTTTCAGGACCGAATCTTGCCCCATACTCTCTACAATCGCATCCCGCACATCGTTAATACCTAATGTCACATTATAACGTTGCATCAAGGTATAGTTTAGTGTGAATTCATTGGAAAATTGCGGATTCAGGTAAGGATTACCACGTTCAAAGGTTAATTTATCAATGAAATAATCAAAAGGATTCAACTGTCGGTAATTAGGACGCGTGATCTTCCTTGCGTAACCTAAGGAAAGGATATGATTTTCATGGAGTGTATACGTTAGATTTGCATTCGGAAAAAGTTTAAAGTAATTCCGTTTCACCTGCTTATTTAAGGTCAACGAGTTCCCGTCAGAAAATGTATATTCTCCCCTCGCGCCGATCTTCAAGCCCCATTTTCCTATGGTATTATTATAGTCTATATATCCAGCGGCGATCTGCTCCTTATACACGAAATGATTCGTCCGCTTTTCATTATTCATCCAGGAATTGTTCAAAAAGTCTTCAAAGGTTAAGTCGTTATCTGACGTAACGTTAGAATATTTAGCCCCCATCTCAAGCTTGGAGACCTTCGATAGCGGTTGTTCATAATCCAGTTTGGCGACATAGATATCGATTCCGATGGGCATTCTACTGCGTTGGATCTCTTCGGGCGTAATCGCATCCATCTGACCATCAAAATATTGGTTATTATAACCTACGCGTTTGCTGCTTTTGAATTTGCTCCAATCCAGGTCAAGGGTAAGTTTTCTGCCATTCGAATCAATTCTAAACTCATTGTTTAAATTAGCAGAGTAACGATCAAATAACTCCTTGAACTGCGATGTCGAAATCAAAAGTGAGTCTAAGGTTGTAAAAGACTTTCCAACATTGGTCTTACTATCGTTATCGTTGTATTCGATATTATTCGATCCATTAAATTGCACGGTTAGCGTGTTTCTGGCCGATGTCCTTTGCTCAACACCGAAGCGATAGGAATGGTTCTGCTCTTTTTCATCCAATATCGACCTTTGTTTAAAATAGGTCTTTTCACCTTTATTCTGAATAACACGATCAAGCAGGAGCTTCCGGTGGCTTTTCTCATCCGAATATGCATACGATCCAAATACTGTCGTATTGTTCTTCTTATAGTTTAAGGATAAGGAGCTATTCCCTCTGAATTTTTCCCCCCTCCCTGCCGTCATGTTAAAGGTTCCGTTAAAACCTTCCATCCGATTTTTTTTGAGTACAATATTAATTGTTCCCACTGCCCCCTCAGCGTCATCTTTTGCTGCACGCGTGGTAATCACTTCAACGGACTTAATCTGATTGCCGTCTGTACTCTTCAAAAAATTCACGAGCTGTTCGCCCGACATATAGGTCTGCCGACCATCGATGGTTACGGATACACCAGATTGCCCCATCAACTGTAGATTATTATTGTTATCTAAACTCACTCCAGGAGCCCGTTGTACAATATCTAAGGCATTATTCCCTGCGGCCAAGGGCGAATTTTCCACATTTAAAACCAGTTTACCAGGCTTGCTTTCAACCATCGGCCGCTTACCCTCTACGGCGACCTCCTGCAATTTTCGTGTATCCGTGTTCAGCAGGATCGCTGGGATCTTGTAGTCTGATTTACTGATATCAAAAACATTGCTCTTATTGGCGGTATACCCGACCATTTTCGCCTCGACATAATAACTTCCAGCTTGTATATCCGAAAATTGGTATTCTCCATTTTCATCTGTAACAACGGCTTTCAGAATAACTGTCGTCTTTGCCTTCATCAGATAAGCAGTTGCAGAGGCTAAAGGCACATTATTTTCCACATGCACTTTGCCTGTAACTTTCACTTGCGCATAGGCAAAGGAAGTGATTAAAAAATTTAAGAGTAAGAGGTAAAAATATCTTTTCATTCGTTTATAAATAGGTGTAATAGCATTTACTTTTAATGGTATTAAATAGGCTTACAACACGAAGGTCAGTACTGATTTTCGATTGGTTATAGCGGCAATAATTTGTCTTCCGCCTGAAGGCGGAAGACTTGGTTTATGTTATTTCTTTTTTGTCTCGATGGTAACACCATCTTTTTTGACATTAATAATGGTATCCCGACGAATGACAACAGACGTATCATGTGCAACTACCTCATTCCCCTCGTTATCTGTTTCTTCACTGTCATCTGACTTTTTGGGCGGCAAGGCACATTTCAACCCGAGGGATGTGACCACAAACTCGACGTCTTTTATATCCCTTAGATCTTCACTATAACGGTCACGACATTCGTAAAATGAAATATCCCTTAATTTATCTTCCAGATTATCATTAATGATCAACTTGGTACCTACTGGGAGAAACAACGTAATATTGACTTCTTGATCCCGATAGAGTTCACCTTCATTCAATTGGAAAGCATTGTCAAATGTTAATGATGTACTATCTTGTCTCAATGCATAGTTAATTTTACCAGCTCTATCTGTTGCGACTTTATAAGAATTTCCTTTAGCCGAATACTCATACCGTACATAAGGCTCCTGTAGGGAGTCGATACGTTCGACACGGATACGAATATTACGTCGCAGATAGGTCGAAAGGTTTTCATTTCTTATCCCCAAACCGCTTTTTACGCCATTTTTTAAGCGGATTACCCGAATATCATTTTCATTTAGGTAATAAACAGCCTGTTTTTGCAGCGGCTTCTCTTCGACAATCGTACTCGACTCTTTGAATTCCTTTGCTACCGATGTAGCGTAGTAGATAATACCGCCTATCGATGCCAACCAGACTAAAAACAAGGTGGTTGTCAGATAGTTGTTCATTGGTTTTTTCTCGAAGAGAACACGGAGAAGCAAATAGAACAACCCTGCAAAAGGGATAAAAATGGCCAGGAAACCCGCGATCAAAGCGAAAGGTACATCGCTCGGATTCATGAGGTAGAAAGGACCAGAATCGTCCATGACGTCAGGAATTACGTTCACAATAGCCAATGCAAAGAAGATAAGTCCAATGATCAATCCGATGAGCGTCAGCCCGACGATAATAACAAAGAATACACCGATGACTTTCACAAAGACCTGCAATAATTTAGCAACACCATCGCCGGTGCGGTCCATTCCCCTCGAAAACGAGTCCCTAACCCCGCTCATTTCTTCATCGAAAGAACGTTTGAAGTTCTGAATATTCGGTGCCTCACCACGCATTTCCATCTTATCTGCACGGGTTACAGCGAGCGGCATTACGATCCATAGGATAACATAGACCAATACGCCCGATCCACCGATTACCACAAATAAAGCAAAGAGTAAGCGTACCCATTTCGCCTCAATACCAAAAAAATGCCCAAGTCCACTACATACTCCACTGAAAACTTTGTCATCGGGATCGCGCATCAGCTTCTTTCCTACTTTAAAGCCATCTGCATTTGGCTGGCGCTGAAAAGAAGCATAACCGTCCTGATCCTCAGACTCGAAATCGCTGACGCTCCCCATTTGCTCTATAACAGCATTAACATCGTCCATATTCAGAACTTCTTTGCTGCCCGCCTGGATCTTTTCGGTAAACATTTCAGAAATACGATTTTCAATGTCCTCCAAAATCTCCTTACTATCTTCCGATTGTCCAAAGTGCTTCTTTATATCAATCATGTAGGAGCGAAGCACCTCATAAGCATCCTCTTCAATATGGAAGACGATACTATTTATGTTGATAATTATTGTCTTATTCATCGTTATTGTCTTTAACTGGTTTAGTTGAATCATTGTTCCTACCCACCAATGACGTGTTTACAGCAAACACGAGCTCATTCCAGGTAACATCTAGTCGCGAAAGGACTTCTAACCCTTCTTGGGTAATTTCATAATATTTTCTAGGCGGACCTGAAGTTGACTCCTTCCATATATAGCTTAACAATCCATTGTTTTTAAGACGTGTTAGAAGCGGATATAAGGTTCCTTCCACAACCAATAATTGAGCTTTCTTCAGTTCGCTGATAATATCGGAGGCATAAATTTCTCCTCGAGAAATTATGGATAGGATACAATATTCAAGTATCCCCTTCCTCATTTGGATTTGTGTATTTTCAGCTATCATAACAATACAAAGATATATGTATTTTATGGTACCATGCAATACATAGTACCATATAAAACAAAACAATATAACTAAATCACTGATTTACAGTGAAATAATTTTTAAATAAATAATATTTTTATTTCTATCAGGAAATTTTTGGATATTTATCGCCATGATTAAAATCTTATTAGACTATAAGTGGTGTTTTATTTGGGCCATAATAGTTATTATTTTATGTACCCTCCCGGGCAATAATTTTGATGCAGTTCCCGCCTATCCAGGTATGGATAAATTAGTCCATTGTGGGATGTTCTTTGTTTTCTGTACACTGCTATACAATGGTGTAATCCAGCAATTCCATGGTAAACCGACCCGTTGGGTTCCAATCTTTGTCGTTTCCATCCTTGGTTTTTTATTTGCAGGACTGACAGAGTTACTTCAGCTTTATATTTTTACGTATCGCAGCGGCGACTGGTGGGATTTATTTGCAGACAGCATCGGAATCGGCATGGCAGGATTTGCCTATCTCCTAAACTATGTCAACCGACGTCGCAAATAGCTTGTCGACATAGTTTGATCTGGTCATTACTATTGAAGGTATGCCCTGCTCTTATAGTGGTTATCGTAATTATTGAAATTCGTTTTATCCGGACGGAGAAGGGTATCAGTTATGGGATAGACTTTCGAACTAGGCTCTTGCCAGCGTAGCAACAGATACCCGACAATCAACAGCATCTAAGAGTGTTAATGCGGCAGAAACAATCGTGGCTCCCGTGGTTAATACGTCGTCCACCAATAGAATGTGTAGGTTAGCGGTCAATGTAGTAGCCCGACAATCGAAAATATCATTTACATTTTCGTAACGGTCGAGCCGTCCCTTACCTGTTTGGCTAATTGTCGCTTTCTTTCGTACCAAAATATCTTCACGCAACGGGATTTCCATCGCTCTGGACAACCCTCTTCCAAAGTAAGTAGATTGATTATAGCCCCTTTTTCGGAGTTTGCTATGGTGTAATGGCACAGGAACAATACAATCGATATCCTGATAGGCCTTTACTTTTATTAATTTTAAGCCGTATACAAAACCAAAATATTCCGCAAGAAAAGGTAGATTATTGTATTTGATCTGATAAATGAGGTGCTCTACACGGCTGTCCTTTTGCATGAACAAAAAGGAACATGCTTCTTCCACGGGAGCTTTCCCCCAAAGCTGTCTTGCGGTATCGTTATCTGAATATTCGTGAAAGTTAGTATAAGGCAAGTGGAAGTCGCATGCAATACAAATAAACTTTTCCTGATATTTTAGCACACAGCCGCAACAGCCACATTCCCTTGGAAAAAATATGGCCATAAAATCACTAAAAACCTTATTTAATTCGAATTTCATCTGGTTAATTCCCCTATTAAAGATAGGAATTATCCGTCAGATTATGCTTCGGATTTCTCTTTCTCCTTATCCTTGATTGCTAATTGTCCGCAGGCTGCATCGATATCTTTACCACGGCTACGTCTCACATTCGTGATGATACCTTGACTTTTCAGATAATTTGCAAATACCTCGATTTTATCCGCTTCAGCATTTAAGAAATCGGCCAGTGCGATAGGATTGTATTCAATCAGGTTGACCTTACAAGGAACGTGTTTACAGAACTTGGCCAGTTCTTTTGCATCCTCCAACTCGTCATTGAAATTGTTAAAGACAATATATTCAAATGTAATGGGGCTCTTTGTTTTCGCATAAAAATATTTGAGGGCTTCTGCCAGTGCCTTTAATGAGTTCTGCTCATTGATAGGCATAATTTCATTCCGCTTTTTATCATTTGCCGCGTGCAAAGAAAGTGCTAGGTTAAAACGTACCTGATCGTCACCCAATTTCTTAATCATTTTTGCGATACCGGCTGTGGACACCGTGATCCGCTTGGCAGCCATATTCAATCCATCCGGCGCTGTAATGCGCTCAACAGATTTCATCATATTGGCATAATTTAACAAAGGCTCGCCCATCCCCATATAAACGATATTTGTCAGTGGTTGCCCATAGTGCTCTTCGGCTTGCTTGCTGATAAGAACGACTTGATCATAGATCTCATCGGCATTGAGGTTCCGTTTACGATCCATATAACCTGTTGCACAGAACTTACAGGTCAAGCTACAGCCCACCTGTGAGCTGACGCAAGCGGTCATTCGTTCCGGAGCCGGTATTAAAACCCCTTCAATGATGTTGTTGTCATACAGCCAAAAACTACTTTTAATTGTTTTATCCGAGCTGATCTGAGATTCTTTGACTGTAACTGCATTGATCGTAAAATTCGCTTTCAGCTTCTCGCGAAGGGGCTTACTCAAATTACTCATCTGATCAAAATCTACACAAGATTTTACCCAGATCCATTCATAAATCTGCTTCGCACGAAAGCCCTGCTCCCCCAACGCGGTAAGTTGATCTTTGATCTGATCCAAAGACAAACTCCTGATATCTATTATTTTACTTTTTTCAATCACGGTACAAAGATAAGAATAAATAAGTGACAAAAAATCCCGTTCTAAGAAATAGAACGGGACAACTGTTATGTATGTGTTTTAAAATAGGTAGGAGCGAGGCCCAATTAGCCATGAATGGCTTCTTTACTTCCGTACGATTGAATTAGCTTCCCTTCAAATTCCAACCACTCCTTCCAACGCTTTTCTACGTCGACATCTACGGAATATTTGCGTGCAAAATTTAAAAATGTAGTATAATGATTTGCTTCAGATACCATTAAATCATGGTAAAATTTTGCAAGTTCTTTATCTTGAATATTTTGTGAAAGCACTCTAAAACGTTCGCAACTACGGGCTTCGATCATCGCCGCGAATAATAAACGGTCAATAAAAGCCATATTTCTACTACCGTCTTTTTTAGAGAATTTCATCAATTGACCAACATAATCATCTTTTCGTTCACGACCCAAGGTATAGCCACGCTCTTTGATGATATCAATAACCATCTTAAAATGTTCCATTTCTTCGATAGCGATTGCTGTCAGTTCATGCACCAAATCTTCGTGTTCTGAGTTGTTGGTAATTAAGGATATGGCATTTGAAGCAGCCTTTTGTTCACACCAGGCATGATCTGTCAAAATTTCCTCCAAATTTCCTTCTGCGATGTTTGCCCATCGCGGATCTGTCAACAACTTTAATCCAAGCATCTTACTCTCTAAAATGATTTACGCCACAAAGGTAGCGAATATCTCAGCGTTAAAAAAATGATAATAGCTCTTTAAGCATCTTTATGAAGAGCCTTTCGAATTTCAGGCGCTATTTTCTCACCAAAAATCTCTATAGAACGCAGCATTTCTTTATGCCCAGGGGCGCCCACATCCATATGTGCAGAGAAACGTGTCAATCCAAATTTCTCCTGTATTTGCAATATTTTATCTACGGCATAAGAAGCATCCCCAACAATGAGGTGCCCTCTAGAAGATCTTCCAAAGTCATATTGTGTCCGTTGATATGGAGGCCAGCCACGACTTGCTCCTATACGGTCCATCTGTGCAGAATAAATCGGATAGTAATAGTCTGCTACCTGCGCGTTGTTGTCACCAAAGAATGCATGCATATGTACCCCAACCTGAAAGTTAGCCATATCGTGCCCATTATCCTCATAAGCTTGACGATACATGTCAAATAAATGATCGAAGCTTTCATACATCCCACCGATGATGGCAAACATAACCGGTAAGCCCAGTTTTCCGGCACGGATAACAGAAGAAGTAGTACCTCCTACAGCAACCCAAATCGGCAGAGATCCATTTTTAGGCCGTGGGAAGACTTCTTGATTAATTAACGGCGCTCTAAAATTTCCACGCCAAGTAATTGGATTTTGCTTGTTCAGGCGAAGCAAAAGCTCAAGTTTCTCCTCAAACAACTCGGAATAATCTTTCAGATCATAACCAAATAAAGGGAAGGATTCAATGAAGGATCCTCTTCCAGCCATCAGCTCAGCACGTCCATCGGATAAGAGATCGACGGCCGCGAAATCCTGAAATAATTTAACTGGATCCGCAGAACTTAATACCGAAACTGCGCTACCCAATTTAATATTTTTGGTAACTGTAGAAGCCGCAGCCAAGATAATTTCGGGTGCTGCAACCGCATAATCTGCCCGGTGATGCTCCCCGATTCCAAAGAAATCCAATCCTACTTGATCCATAAGCTTGATCTCTTCAATAATTTCTTTCATTCTATCTTGTGCTGCCTGGATTTGACCTGTAACAGGATCTATCCTCGAGTCGCCAAACATTCCTATTCCTAATTCCATTTTATCTATTTTATAAGTCATTCAAAAGTAACACCTTCTTTCGCTAAATTATTTGATCTAGGATAAGAAAATAATACCGCACTATACCATGGATCACAAAAAAATAAAGAGCTGTCTATTTGGTCGTTTACTTGATCTGACCGTCAACAAAGTTATACAAGGTACCTCGACTAGAAGAGTGCGACAGTATTCTTGGCGACCTGGTCTGCGTTGCCACTAAAATGATGCCCGCCGGACAGGTATTTCTTTGTGAAATTCTTAAGTGTTATCTTTTGTATTGGAAAATCAGCTTCATCATCGCCAAGAATAACGCCCGTTTTGACGGCTCCCATTCGATTGATTTCCCCGATCACGTCAAGACTTCGCTTTGTATTACTCCGACCCAAAATATCCGCTATATGAATCTCCAGATCTGTTGACACAGATGGCTCCAGCAGGACAACACTCTTGAGGTTCTTCTTAATGACGGGATCCAGGCGATTAATAATAAAAGGAACCGCGTCTGCGCCAAATGAATACCCTACCACAAAAAGACGCATATTTTGTCGTGCTAAGAGCAAGTTTTTCAGTGTATTCGAAACATCGGCAGCAATCTCATTCGGGCTTTTCTTCTTCCAGAAATAGTTTTTTGAATCGATCGCCGCCACAGTATATCCTACTCCAGCAATCAGCTCACAAAGCTTGTTAGAGAACGAATTAAATCCACCATCGCCACTCAGATAGAGAACCAAAGGTAATGCAGCTTTATTGTTCCAATATTTCATGTCAATCAAACGCTGTTGAGCAAACGCATGAAACGCTATGCCAGCAATTATTAATAAGGTAGCTATTTTTTTCATCTGTACACGATCTACATGAAGCTATTCGTTCGGTTTCATTACTTTGACCAGTGCTACAGGAAGTTGTATGAGATCAAAATCATTATCAAATATAAGGTATTTATTTTCCCAAAATGTCGCGTACTTCTCTTTAAAGTCGCGCAGACTATGGTAATGTTTAAAGTTGCCCAATCGTGTTGAAGCAAACTTCATAATCTTTTCAGCAGGGCTATCTGTCGCTCCCAATCCCGTCATTGGCACCATTCCCAAATTTAGATAGATATACTTTTTGGCCTTAGCATATGCAATGAGCTCGACAATCAATGCGTCCATACTCCCACCCGGCGCGTCAAGCGACTTCCGGATCATATCATAAGTGCACTCATCTTTGGCATAATCGGGAATAATATTCAGAAAGGCTACGATCGTATTCTGCTCATTCTTCAGTACAATAATATCTTGCAAAATAAGCTCATTTTCATCAAACATCCCTTGCGAAAAAACCATTTCCTTTTTATCAAATTCTTTTAACCATTCGTTGGAAATCACGCTTAGCTGATCTATAATTGCCTTTTCCTGCGGCGCGTTCAACACTTCTGTTGTAAAACCCTTTTTTTGAATCGCATTAAGTCCATTACGTAATGACTTACGGTCTTTTCCTTCTAACTTGAATGTTTCCAATTCTAATACAGCCTCTTGTCCAATGGTGATCTTCTGTTTACGTAGGGATGAAAAATGAACCAAACTATTTTCATCAACACGGTAATAAATAGCCTTTAAACCATTGGCATAACAGTATTGATCGAATTCCTGGACCAGCTCTTCCTTATCACCCTGTTCACAGACAGGTTCATCCAATACAATTGCAAATTCATTCGCCAAGCGATACGCGGTAAATCCCTCCGAGACTTCTGAGAAAAACAAACTCTTATCTTTTCCCAATTTAAAGAAATCCATGGGAGACTGACCAAACTCAATCAATAATTGTTCTGCACGTTCCAATTCAGATTGACTGGAGTCTTCATCTGCGAGGAGACGGGGGCGGGCTAACGCGTAGATTAGGAGGAGCCAACAAAAAAGTCCAAGTACTTGCGTGATCCGCAGGAATTCTTGACCAAATGCAGTTTGGGGCATCAATTCATCATCAGCAAACAACAGGAAACTTCGTGCTGTATGGTAGATCGACTGCCGCCAGGTAAAATCCAACCCAAAATGCTGCTTATCAATAAAATAAAAGCTTAACACATCAAATAGACATATCGCTACTAAGGCAACAAAAAATGTGATAAACCCGATTCGCACCCAGCGAATATTACTCTTGATCCGATATTGCTTATAGCTCATGGTCAGTAAAATCAAGGTCAATAAAGCAACCGAAGCTTCTTCATAATCTAGTGCTTTAAACACGTGTCCAAACAGTGACAATGCGCTAAACACTACGGCGATCCAAAACGCAATTCGGAAACCTTTGATCAAGTACGCCGAGGTTACCAACAGCCCTAAGCCCAACACTAACACCATAAATTTGGAAGCGTGAATTGCTTCTAAAGGCAGATAGAAACGATCAAGTTTCATCCGGTCGGCCAAAGGTGGCGTCAATACAGACACGAGATTTACCATGCCCAAGAAGAAGATAAGCAGCGCTGGTCCGATACGTGCCAGCAATTGCTTCCCACGCCATGCAAAAGCCAGAAGCCCCAGGACTAAGGGTAGCCAAAATTCGAATGCCCGGTAGAGAATTGTAATGCCCAATCCTTCTGCCTGCGAGTAGCCGTACGCTTTAAAAATATACAACATCGTCAACTCGACAGCACCAAGCCCCCGTAGAAAAGGAGAAACAATCATCAATACCACCGAAACAGTATAAGCAATAGCCGCAGCCTCGAAAGAGTGGTCCAAACCAAGGGCATACATACTTACAAAAGCATGGGCAATACCGCAGCATTCAACGACCATCGATGCCAACATGGTACCCAACAAATATTTTAGCTTGACCTCCCCTGAGAATATTTCATCGATATTAGAGGCTACAGCAGGAAATTTTAGTTCGACCCAGCGATAGATGCCTTTGTGTGTTCTAAAAGACCATACGAGCCAAAATACGACACCCAGAAGCAGCCCCAAAACCACCAATGAAATCCAGGCATCACCAAAATTTTTATTGTGCCAGACCGTATACAATATAACAGGTACACCGATCAGAAAGACCGTCAGTAGTCCGACATAGCCATACAGCGCCCCTGCTTGATGAATTTGCATCGTATTCAAATTTCTTTTTCGCAACTGCGTTGTTGTATATGCCAAAGAACTAATCCCACCCGCAGGCAGAAACACACTGAGTAAATTTCGCTTCAGGAAAAGATCAATGGCGATTCTCAGATTAATAGAAAGGCCTATCGCTTTGAAACTCTGCACATACATCAATCCCTGAAGTACAATATAAACGAGAGTAATTCCAATGCCGACCGAAACCCAGGTTAGGTTGGCCGCACGCAAATGCGGGATAATGGCAGCAAGTTCTTTTCGTTCATTTCTAAAAAATACAAAGGCCAACAAAATAACCAAAACAGCTATTAATTCCTTCCAATAGGTCTTTGGTGAGAAATGTCGAATCCGTTGCGCAATAGTTTTGGCCATATAATCGTTTAATGATGAATAACCTTAAATTATAGTATAAACACGAAATAAAGCTAATCGTTTGAAAATGACTAATTGTTAATTTTTCGTCAATTCTTTTCACATTAATCAGTAATTTTCCGGCATGAAAGAGAAAAAGGTTTTGTTCATCGGACTGGTGTGGCCAGAGCCAACATCTTCAGCAGCGGGCTTTCGCATGATGCAATTAATTGACACGTTTATTAATCGCTCCTATCAGATTACATTTGCTTCCGCTGCTGCCAAATCGCCTTATAGTGCACCACTACAGACTCTCGGGGTCCAAGAACAGGCCATTGTGCTAAATAGCAACAGCTTTGATGAATTTATTGCTCAGCTTCAGCCCGACATCGTTGTATTTGATCGCTTTATGATAGAAGAGCAATATGGTTGGCGTGTTGCACAGCATTGTCCCGGTGCAGTCCGCGTACTTGACACAGAGGATCTGCACTTTCTAAGGCAAGCGAGACAGACCTGTGTTAAAAATCAAGGCGACTTCTCCTTTCAAGAGCTGTTTACTGATACCGCTAAAAGGGAAATTGCTTCGATTCTGCGCTGCGACCTTTCATTGATTATTTCCGAATCCGAAATGAAGATTCTTATCGAAGAATTTCGCATTTCACCCGATATCCTTTACTATCTTCCTTTCCTGGAAAATGAGATCAGTTCTACTGAAATTAATCAATGGAAGCTCTTTGAAGAGCGCAAAAACTTATTATTTATCGGAAATTTTATCCATGAGCCGAACTGGCATACGGTACAATACCTAAAAACACAAATCTGGCCGCAATTACGGAAGATGCTCCCCAAAGTGGAATTACACATTTATGGCGCCTATGCAACCCAAAAAGTACTTCAGTTAAACAACCCAAAAGAGAATTTCCTGATCAAAGGTCGAGCGGAATCTGCTCGTCGGACCATGGAAAGTTACCGTCTACTGGTGGCTCCAATTCAATTTGGTGCCGGTGTGAAAGGGAAGTTTATCGACGCCATGCAGACAGGTACACCATCTGTCACCACGAAAGTTGGTGCAGAAGCCATGAAGGGCAATTTGGACTGGAATGGCTTTATCGAAGACGATCCCGAAACTTTCTGCAGAAAGACTGTGGAGCTTTACGAAAATGAAGATCTTTGGAAAACGGCCCAAGAACATGGTATCCGTATTATCAACGAGCGTTATGAAAAACGAAAGTATCAGTCCGATTTTATGACGAATCTATCTTTATTAAAAGTGCAGATTGACAGGCATCGTCAACAAAACTTTATAAGTCAGATATTATTGCACCACACGATGCAGAGCACAAAATATATGTCTTTATGGATTGAGGAAAAAAATAAATAGATCTTTAGTGGACTTCACGCCACCAAGGGGCATATACGGTATCTAATTTATTCAAATGGATCATTTCCCCTATTTTTGGCGTAAGCAGTGTGATCTGTTCTTTGTTCGCCGTCTCGTAAAATTTCTCCATGGGCTCTTTCCAATCGTGCATTGCCAACGCGAATTTAGAAGAATGAACGGGTAAAATAGCTTGGGCCTTCAGATCCTTCGTTTCAGCAGCCCATTCATCAGGTAAAGAATGGATATAATGCCAGGCATCGTTATACTGCCCATTTTCCAAGATCGCCAAATCAAATGGACCGAATTGGTCACCTATTTTTTTGAAGTGCTTACCGTACCCACTATCTCCCCCCAAGAAAATTCTGTACTTAGAAGTTTTTAACACAAAGGATGTCCACAAGGTATTATTCCGTGTAAATCTACGTCCCGAAAAGTGCCTTGCGGGTGTGAAGGTTACCTGAAAATCGGACGCCAGTTTTATCTGGTCATACCAATCACCCTCGATGATCTGATCGGCCTTGTATCCCCAAGATTCAAAATGCGCCCCCACTCCGAGACCACAGATCACCTGACCGACTTTATCCCGCAATTTCACAACAGTCTCATAGTCCAGATGATCGTAATGATCATGCGAGATAAACAAATAGTCAATTTTCGGGAAAGCCATCGTCGCATAGTCGACCGACATCTTAAATGCCTTATTGCTACCTGGTATGGGAGAAGCATTTGGGCTGAATACTGGATCTACCACTATTAATTTTCCATCTAACTTCAATAGATAGGAGGAGTGACCAAACCAAATCAGAACGTCATCTGCGGGAAGATGTGCTAAATCGCATTCCATAGCAGGCAATACACTGATAGGTTTTAAGTGGGGATTCTTGTTGAAAAGGAAATCCCACAACAAAGAGACCATATTCACATCGCCTTTCAACGATGGCGTTACTTCGAGGTTATGAAAAATACCATTTTTAAAATTGGGGGACTGTTTCATACGTTCAAGCCGAGCTCCTTTGAAACGTCCACCAAACATTGGATGAACAAAATAATAAAGCACGCTACTGATGAGAGCAATCAATAGCGTCGCTAATACAATCCATCCAATCGTTTTCATTAGAAGTTATTCTTCCACATCATCGACTCCACCGGACGGATGGTCTTGCCATTGTATTTTGCGTTACCTTTGGTGTTATAAAATGTCTCGATATCGCCTTCTACAGCAAAATAGATCAATTGTCCAATTGGCATTCCCGCGTAAATCCGAACAGGCTGGGCGACCGAAATTTCCAAGGTCCAAGTATTACAGAAACCGACGTCGCCTTTTCCTGCAGTTGCATGGATATCTATCCCTAAGCGACCAGTACTCGATTTGCCCTCTAAAAAAGGAACATGCTTATGCGT
>JBMAAL010000048.1:0-40120 GCA_050281725.1 Sphingobacterium sp.
ACAGGAAATCGCGGCAGCGGAACCGATCATTATAAAAACTACGAAAGAAGCCATCGCATTAGCATTGACGGCAAAGCTGAGATTGAAGGTTCTTCGGATCCAGCGTTCCTGGGAGACCCCAGTAAACACAATCCCGAAGAATTATTACTAGCCTCTTTGTCCTCTTGCCATATGTTATGGTACGTACATTTCTGCTCCGTCAATAAAATTATTGTAGAAGAATATGTAGACCATGCAACAGCGATCATGCTTGAAGAAGAGAGTGGAAAAGGCCGTTTTAAAGAAGTTACGCTAAATCCCTTGGTCCGGGTAAAAGATTCATCGATGATTGCACAAGCCATTGAATTACATAAAAAAGCAAGTGAATATTGTTTTATTGCCAATTCTGTTAACTTTCCTGTGTTGCACAAGCCCAACGTCAGTAGCAGCACATCCAGTTAAATGAATGAACTTTCTTCTTCAAATCATCGAGCGCGAATTGACTACCAAGACCGATACAGGATCAAATTACTTCGTAGCCTAACGCTATTTATTCGCTAACCGCTCCTGCAATTCCCGACGAAAAGTAATACCGACAGGTAAAGACGTATTATTGATCTGCACCATTCCGTGCTCATATTTGATCACCTTATGGATCGAAGCAATGTAGGATTTGTGGATACGGACAAACTTTGATGCCGGCACCTGTGTGAGAATTTGTTGTGTAGTGCTTGCTGTCAAAAAAGTCTGTCCCGGGGTAACAATTTTTACGTAATTACCAAAGCTCTGGATAAAATCGATCTGCGATAATTTAACCTCAACAATACGGCCATCCATACGTATACTAATTGATTTGGGCTCTTCTTCCTGGGGAACAGCTACCGTATTATACGACAAAAAACGTTGAACAGCCTTAAAAAAACGGGGGAATGAAATTGGTTTTAATAAATAATCGACAACGCCATAATCATAACTCTCCAATGCGTATTCGGAATAAGCTGTTGTCAAAATCGTTTTGGGCGGATTATCCAGCATCTTCAAAAACTCCATCCCATTAATTTCGGGCATTTCAATATCCAGGAAGATTAAATCTACTTTGTTCTCCCGAAGAAACTCCAATGCCTCAAAAGCATTATAACATTGAGCGACCAACTGCAGATCAGTACTTCTTTCAATATAATTGACCAGTACATAATGCGCGGCAGGTTCATCATCGACCACGATACAGCTTTTTTTATTCATTGTTTAAAGATTGATAACCAATGACACCTCATACTCTTCTTTCTTGGAATTTGTCGTTAGTTTATACCGATTAGGATACAAAAGCTTCAATCGAGCCACTGTATTTTCCAAACCTATTTTTGCTGAAAACACATTCCTTTTCTTGACCGGAACAGAATTTCGGACATGCAAATATAAATTCCCTTTTTCAATCTTGATCGAAATATCTACAAAACAATCTTCAATACTGCAGGTTCCGTGTTTAAAAGCGTTTTCCACAAAAGTAATCAATAACATTGGCGCTATCTGATAATTGATGTCTTCCTCTTTTTGATAGTCAAACTCAATTTTTGTTCGGTATCCTAATCGTTCGCGCTCCAGTTCGATATAACTTGAGATAAAATCGATCTCATCATCCATCGCAACAAATTCCCGATCGCTGCTCTCCATCTGATAACGCAGCAGTTGGGAAACTTTGATGATCAATTCGGATGTACGTTCCGGATACTTCAAATTAATACCATAAATGGTATTCAATGTATTGAATAGAAAATGTGGATTGAGCTGTTTTTTTAAATGCGATAACTGCGTCTGATTCGAAAGCAGTTCACGTCGTGTCTTCACACGCTGAAAGCGGTAAAATTCGATAAATTGTATGCTGCCCAATATGCAGATCAAGGATCCCAATAATACACCAAACTGATAATGGAACGTTTTCTGAACAAGATTTTTGTAGAGAAAACAATTCTTGTAAATGACGTTATCCGTCAGCTCTTTTAATATCAGTGCAAAAATCAGCAGCGTTACCACCGAAGCCAGAATATACAACAGGGGTTTATTCTTTTTAAGCAGTAATGGCAATAGAAAAAAGCGATTTAGTTGCGCATGCGCATAAAGGATAAGGAAATAGAGCACCCCCATCAAAAATCCCTTCCAGCTCAGGATCAAAATCCAGTCGTTCAACGTAAAGAGGATAAACGAAAAGATCAATAGGACGACTTCCTGTATCATCTTGTTCTCCAAAACCTTTCTCATAATCCTTTTATTTGTTAAAATTCTGTTACAAAGTAAGAGTTTTAAGTTTATAACAGCAGAAAAATAAATGACGAATTAAATTGATCACTTTTAAACACGATAGATCATTTAAAAAGGGCATTACAGCCTAGCTCATCGCTATCTTCGTGTCCATAAAATGATAGATAACCTATGCTGAAATTGAATTTAGTGCTGTCATTGGCTGTATCACTTGCGACCTCCTCTTCCTTCGCTCAGAAGCTTACGCTCCGCGATGCCGTAGAACAGGGTATTGCAAATTATGGAAATATCAAGGCAAAGGAATATTATCTCCAGTCCTCCCTGCAGACCAATGAACAAGTCAAACGCGACTTTTGGCCCAATCTGAACATCGTAGCGCAACAGGACTTTGGAACAGTCAATGGACAAAATGGTCCACTGTATGGATTTGGCGGACTAGGTGTAGCTTCTTCGGGAGCTGCTCTTCCCGAACAAAATTGGAATGCCGCATTTGGTGCGCTTTACTTAGCCAACGTCAATTGGGACATTTACACCTTTGGACGAAAAAAAGAACGCATCGAATTGGCCAAATCCGACACCAAACGACTGCAGGCCGATCTCGGCCAGGAACAGTTCCAGCATAAAGTCAAGATTGCTGCAGCTTACCTCAATTTATTGGCCAGTCAGCGCTTGGAAAAGAATCAACAGATGAATCTCGATCGTGCACTGGTATTTTTAAATATTGCTGCCACGAAAGTAAAAAACGGCATATTGCCCGGAGTAGATTCAACGCTAGCTTCTGCCGAAGTTTCACGCGCAAAAATCAGCCTAAATCAGGCCAGCGAAAATGTCAAAGAGCAAAACAACAAATTGACAGTACTGATGGGAATACCGGCAAAAAACCTGCAAATAGATACCTTGCTCGTCCAGAAAACACCAGTACAGCTAACTCCCCTTTCAGGCAACTTGATTGAAAGTAATCCTATTCTGCAATTTTATAAAAGTAAAATTGAATTGGGTGAACAACAATTGAAACTATCAACCAAAGAATATCTTCCCACTGTAAGCGCCTTTGGGGTTTTTCAGACAAGAGGATCAGGTTTTAAGAGCGACTACATTACGGATCTACAAGCTTATAGCACAAATTATTGGCAAGGGGTTCTTCCCAGTAGGCAAAATTATCTCCTGGGATTGGGCATAAACTGGAATCTGACTTCGATTGCGCGTATCAATAAAAAAATCAGTGCACAGCGCTTTACGAATGATGCCCTAAGAGAAGAATACCAAACTGCCGAAGCCCAATTGACAGCACAGCTGGATGCCGCTGATGTAAAAATCCAATTGGCCCTAAAAAGTGATCTAGAAGCTCCCCGACAAGTTTCGGCAGCTCAGCAAGCTTACAATCAAAAAATGACGATGTATAAAAACGGCCTAGCGACACTTGTCGACGTGACGCAGACCTTTTACACATTAAATAGAGCCGAAACCGATCGAGAGATCGTCCACATCAATCTTTGGCAGTCGCTTTTACTAAAAGCCGCAGCTGCGGGAGATTTTGATATTTTCAACAAAGAACTATAAATAACATTACATGAATTTAATACGTTTTGCCTTACGCAAGCCGATATCCATCCTCGTACTCGTATTGGGACTTATTGTCTTTGGCATAGGTGCCGTTCGATCGATCAAGGTGGATATCCTGCCAAAAATGAACCTTCCGGTTATTTATATCGCCCATCCATTTGGTGGCTATTCGCCAGATCAAATGGAATCTTATTTTGCCAAAAACTACGTTAATATCCTTCTTTTTGCCAATGGGGTCAAGTCCATTGAGACCAAGAATATTCAAGGTCTGACCTTAATGAAAGTATCATATTACGAAGACACCAACATGGCACAGGCTGCAGCCGAGTTAAGTGCGCTGGCCAATCGGATTCAGGCCTCCTTTCCTCCAGGCTCGCAACCGCCGTTCATCATTCGCTTTGATGCCTCGTCGCTTCCTGTAGGTCAACTGGTATTGAGCAGTAGCAAACGATCCAATAATGAACTGCAAGATCTGGCCAACGTCTATGTCCGGGCATCATTTACATCAATCCCTGGCTTATTGTCGCCACCTCCTTTTGGGGGAAGTCCACGCACAATTGAGGTCAACGTTGATCCCGATTTAATGCGCAGTCACAATATGACACCCGACCAAGTCGTAGAAGCGCTAAGACTGAACAATCAAACTGCCCCGGCAGGAAACGTACGTATTCAGGATAAAAACTACATTACGCCAACCAATAATACCATTAAAGATGTCAAAGATTTTGAAAAGATTCCGTTATTTAAAGGTGGCGTACAAAATCTTTACTTAGGCGATATTGCTACCGTAAAAGATGGTGCCGACGTTACTGCAGGCTATGCTTTGGTCAACGGCAAACGTTCTGTGTACGTCAGTATTGCCAAAGCTGGCGATGCCTCAACATGGGAAGTCGTTCAAAACTTAAAAGCTGCTTTACCAAAAATTCAGGAGAATTTACCCGACGACGTCAAGTTATCGTATGAATTTGATCAATCCGTCTATGTAATCAATTCAGTAAAGAGTTTGATTACCGAAGGTGCCATCGGAGCTATCCTGACCGGACTTATGGTACTCCTATTTTTAGGTGACCGAAGAGCCGCGCTGATCGTTATCCTAACCATACCGATATCCGTGATATCCGGAGTGCTCTTTCTGAAACTCTTCGGGCAGACCATCAACCTCATGTCCCTCAGCGGACTAGCCTTGGCTATTGGTATCTTGGTCGACGAAAGTACCGTAACGATAGAAAATATACACCAGCATCTGGATATGGGTAAACCCAAAGCCTTAGCTATCTGGGATGCCTGTAAGGAGATCGCCTTACCAAAATTATTGATCCTGCTCTGTATACTAGCCGTATTTGCGCCTGCATTTACCATGACGGGAATTCCGGGCTCGTTATTTCTTCCCTTGGCCCTGTCCATTGGATTTTCAATGATCGTATCCTTTCTTCTTTCGCAGACATTTGTTCCTATCATGGCAAACTGGTTTATGAAAGATCATGCGCATAAGGCTCCACATGCGGCCAAACCCGAGGGTTTAAATGCAGATGAAGCCCAGTTCGCAGCATCTGGACTGACGGTAGAATCCGAACAGGATACCCTGAATCAGAAGAAACTATTGGTGGAACGGGAAGACTTTAACAACGATGGAAAGATCAGTATTTTTGAACGGTTCAGAAACAGATTCATGAAAATGATCGATCGCTTGTTCAAAAGAAAGAAAACCATTACAGTAATCTATCTGATAGGAGCAATAAGCCTTGTTGTCATTTTACTTTCCACAATCGGCCAGGATGTGTTTCCGAAAGTCAACTCCAGCCAGTTTCAAATGCGCCTTCGTGCCGCTGAGGGTACACGTATCGAACGCACCGAAGAAAAAGCAAAACTGGCGCTGGCCGAACTGGAAAAACTGGTTGGGAAAGAACATATCAGCATATCTTCTGTCTATATCGGTCAGCACCCGGGGCAGTTTTCAGTATCACCGATCTATCTTTTCATGGCTGGTCCACATGAAGCTGTTTTCCAAATAGCACTGAAAGACTACCATCACGATATGGACAGTTTCCGTGACGAATACCGAAAACGCCTGAAAGCGGCAGTTCCCGATGTACAGGTATCCTTTGAACCGATCGAACTTACGGATAAAGTATTAAGCCAGGGGTCGCCTACCCCTATTGAAGTTCGGATAGCAGGAAAAAACAAAAAGAACAACGAGAAGTACGCCGGAAAATTGATCGAGGAACTAAAAGCCATCCCTTATTTTAGAGATGTACAATTAGCACAATCCATTAAATATCCTTCGTACGATATTAAGATAGATCGCATCAGGGCTGCACAATTGGGTATCGATCTCAGCGAAGTGACACGATCGCTCATCGCTTCCACCTCGTCTTCGCGTTATACCGAAAAAAACACCTGGATCGATGAAAAAGCAGGACTCTCGTATAATGTCCAAGTTCAGGTTCCCATCGATAAAATGAAAGATGAGAAAGAAATCGGTGAAATTCCTTTATTGAAAAATTCGGCACGCCCAATACTGAGCGACGTTGCAACCATTACACCTTCCTTCACTTATGGAGAAAATGACAATTTGGGCGCGATGCCCTATGTATCAGTTACAGCAAATATTGATCATACCGATTTGAAAACAGCCTCCAAGGATGTAAAGCGTAGTATCAAAGCCCTTGGTGACCTCCCTCGTGGATTATCCATGGAACAAATAGGCCTCGGAAAAGTATTGGAAGAAACCATGAGCAGCCTTGAATCTGGTCTGGCTGTAGCCATTATCGTTATATTCCTGATGCTATCAGCCAATTTCCAATCGTTCAAAGTTTCTATGGTTGTACTCACCACAGTTCCTGCGGTGGTGCTGGGGTCGTTGCTTCTATTGTTGTTAACCGGATCTACCCTCAACTTACAATCCTACATGGGGATTATCATGTCAGTAGGAGTGTCCATTGCGAACGCTGTTCTGCTCATCACCAATGCCGAACATATCCGTCGGCATCATGGAGATGCGCTGGCTGCAGCTCGTGAGGCAGCATCCTTACGGCTTAGACCCATTATCATGACCAGTTTGGCCATGATTGTGGGTATGCTCCCTATGGCCATCGGTCATGGTGAAGGTGGCGAACAAGTTTCACCACTCGGTAGAGCCGTCATTGGCGGATTACTATTTTCGACATTTGCCGTACTCGTCATCTTACCGCTCATATTTGCTTGGGCGCAAGAAAAAAGCAGTACCCAATCGATCTCATTAGATCCTGAAGACAAAGAAAGTAAACACTATATTGCCGCATTAAAACCTTTATCGTAAAAGCAGTATAATCTATAAAATATGAAAAATAATTTGTTCAAAATATTATCTATCGCCGGCCTGATCGCATCCTTAACAGGATGCCATTCGGCAGCCGAGGAAAATGTCAAAAAAGAAAGTCCCGAAGCTGCAGCTCCGGCAATGGAGACATTTGTACCCTCAAAACAGAAATTAACAAATAAAATGCAGATCCCTGGGGAAATCACGGGATTCCAGCAGGTCGAGATATACGCCAAGGTCAGCAGCTATGTCAAAAGCCTCAACGTGGACATCGGAAGTAAAGTTCATGCAGGTCAGCTATTAGCTGTCTTGGAAGCTCCCGAATTGAGTTCACAGCTATCTGCGGCAAAATCACGGCTCAAATCGCAAGAGGCAGTTTACATGGCTACAAAGAGCACTTACGACAGACTTTTTGAAACCAGCAAGGTGGAAGGAACTGTGGCTAGACTCGATCTTGAGGTAGCTGAGTCAAAAAAGAATGCTGATTTTGCACAGTACCAAGCCGCCAAATCAGCCTATGCAGAAGTGCAGAACCTCTTGAATTATTTGGAAATCAGAGCCCCCTTCGACGGCGTCATTGCAACAAGAAATGTCGATCAAGGCGCCTATGTTGGTCCCGCTGGCCGTGGTTCAGAAATGCCCATCATGACCATTCAACAACAACGTAAACTCCGGTTAGCCGTTGCTGTTCCGGAACAATATTCGGGTTTCCTGACGGAAAACCAGCCCTTGCAATTTACCGTCAAATCGTTGCCTGGACAAACCTTCTCCGGTAAGATCGCACGTAAATCGGGTGCCTTGGACAGTAGATTAAGATCCGAACGGGTAGAAATCGACATTAACAATACCGACAATAAGCTATTGCCTGGCATGGTCGCAGAGGTCGAATTACCTTTAACATCACAGGACAGCACTTTTGTTGTGCCAAAATCAGCGGTATTTACTTCGGGCGAAGGAAGTTTTGTGATTGCTGTCGTTGCAGACAAAACCCAACGTATTCCTGTACAGAAAGGGCGCAGCATCGATGGTCAGATTGAAATATTTGGTGACCTAAAACAAGATACTAAATTGGTCAGCAAAGCGGATGAAGAGATTATAGACGGAACCTCAGTCAAATAGGACCGCTATTAAATCTTAAGCAAAGGAAGAAGCTGGCTAAAAAGTCTAGCCAAAACCTTTGAGACTGGAAGGGTTTGTCCAATCTTTTTGGACAAGCCCGTTCTAATTTAAATACCCATAAATTTAAAGGGTTGGGCAGCCTTAAACAGCGTATTTGAATTGCCATTTATTGCCATCCCTTGCTTCATATCCAACTTCATCGTCGGAGCACCTTTCTTTAAATCAAATTTAGCCAGATCCACCCACAACGTTCCCGGAACCAATACATTCTCAAAATAATAGACTTTATTCTTCTGATCAGCTACAGATCGCCACCGCGTAGAGGAAATATTAGGCTCCGTTTCGGAACTTATTCCAAATGGAACCGAACAGTTTCTAATCACACTGAAAACGCTCGCAACAGAAAGCCGCAAATCATCTGTCTGCGGAATCGCATTAATGTAATAAGAAGCCCTCACAAAACGATCAGCAGCACGGTTTGTTCCCGGAAGCATAATGGTTCCCGGAATTCCCTGCCAATACCTGTTTAGCGCGAGTTGATCTTCAAAGATGGGCGAGTTTGTCATAACTGTATAGGCCGCATCGTGATGAATCACCAGTTTACCGTTGATGTATTCAAATATAGCATTATCGCCTGTGGCATCTGAAAGCGATAAATGTATGGTCGTAAATTTGGTAGTTCCCGGGATATAATCACTTACAATTACAAATGGCTCATCCTTTAAGGCAGATACGGCTTCATTGACTGTCGCAAAATTATCCAAAACATATTGGGCCCAAGCCGAGATTGCAAGACCTTTTTTTGGTCCCGCTGGATCAAATTTAGGATAAGTAGATTCGACAAGCCAGAGTACATTGGCCACCAATCCCTTTTCATTTAAACCATCGACCGTAGCAATGTCCCAAGCACTGGAAACAACACTACCATATTGTGAAGTCCACTGCAATGACTGAGGACCTACCTCCCCACTTCTTGCTACGCCGCGCGGAAATACCCATAAATTGGCCGCGATATCGTCTCTCCAGTCCATACTCCTTGCCGTAATAACGGTCTGATTGGGTCCCTTATAAACAACGCGTGTACAGGATCGCCCTTCGCGAGCAACAAAAAGAAAGACGATCAACATAAATTGTGCAAGATACTTCATATGTATAGATTTTTAATAAGTGATACAGCTTTTTTGCCTTTGAGGACAAAAGGATCCGATATCTTAAACAATAATTCGAACTTATTGTTTGTCTAAGCTGTATTCGATAGGATTGAATCCAATACAGCTTAGACGAGCATAATCTATAACGCTAGGAGATAGTTCTGAGCACTATTCAGCCACTTTCGGGTCAATTGCGAAACGACATAAAATAATTTCCTAATTAGGGTATTAATCGCAAAGTATCGCTGTTCTTATAAAAGAATAAATGATCGTTATAAAGCAGTAAATGGTCGTCTTTTATCGCCCGATACAGGCTTGAAATTGCTTTAAATCAGTTTCCATAATAATAGGGATATTACAGGGGGTTAACAGGGGTATAACAGGGGGTTAGCAAGGGTAAATCCCCTGTTAACCCCTTGTTAATACCTTGTAAAAAGACTATTATATCCTTCTTAATGGAAAATATGGTATTCGACTGATAGTAACCATAAACAGACCAAGGAATATCCTCAATTGTTGGTCAGATAAGCGCAACAAAAACGGTTAAACGAATAGAAGTTTTTTTAACCGGAAAGCAAAAGCTATATTTACAGTCAACTAAACCCAATCCAATGAAAGAGAAATTTATAGACAGAAAAGATCAACAAGCCAATAAGATATTTGAAAGAAGGACATTATCCTCAGATTATAGAACGATTATTCCCTTACTGTCTCCCGGCATGGAAATCTTGGACGTGGGCTGTGGTACCGGAACACTCACCAATGAGGTAGCAAGCTATATCGGCGACGGAACTATAACCGGGCTCGATAATACACAGTCTTTTATCGACAGCGGCAATGAACTCTATGGGGATACCCAAAATCTGAACCTGGTCTGCAGTAATATTTTTGATTATAAACCTCCACATCAGTTCGACCTGATTATAACGGCACGCACCATGCAATGGTTAAGTGATATTCCCCGAGCATTGAGCTTATTTAAATCCTGGTTAAAACCTGGCGGACAAATCTCTATTTTAGACTACAATCACACCGCCATTGAATGGAACCCCGCCCCTCCGGAAAGCATGCGCACATTTTACCGTACTTTCCTACAATGGAGAGCAGATGCAGGGATGAACAATCGTGTTGCTGATGAGGTCGCGGCACTGCTCCAGGAAGCAGGTTTCCATTCGGCTCAGGTTATCAATGCCGATCAGACCTACAAAAAAGGAGAAGCTAATTTTGATACCAATCTGGCCATCTGGAACAAAGTCGCCCAATCGCGGCAAATGGTTACGGAAGGGTATATCTCGGACGAACTTCGCTTACAGGCTATCGCCGAATACAGCCAATGGATTGCAACAGAAGCGACAAGCATGACACTTAAAATGAACGATGTACGGGCTAAAGTATAATCTCCTTTTATTCGTTTTCCTCCTAATGACACTCCCCGGGCTAGCCGTAAAAGCACAGCTCAGGGATACCATGATCAATGTAGGCAACCACAACCTTCATTTTAATTTGATGGAGGGAAAAGGTATCCCCATTGTCTTTGAATCTGGGGGCGGAAATGACGCTTCCGTTTGGAGAAAGCTATTGGAACCCCTGTCCAGCAAATTGGGCGCACCGTTAATTACTTATGACCGGGCGGGCTTTGGAAAAAGTGAAATAGACACCGTTAACATTAGCTTGACAAATGAAGTAAAGGATCTTAAAACTGCTTTGCAGCAATTGGGGTATCGTGATCGGTACTTTTTTGTGGCCCATTCCTTCGGTGGTAACTATACGATGAAATTTATAACGACCAATCCCGGTCAGGTTGTCGGCACCGTAATGATCGATATTGTCTCTCCTTATCTCATGACCATGGAGCGATCCAAATCATTGAAGAGAGAATATGCCAGTGAGCTTGATAACATCAAAAAAGAAAGCTTAGGGTTCTATCATCTCGTTTTAAACTACGAAGCGTCAACGGCTGTTTTACATGAGGTTGCCGAAAAAATCAATGTCCCTATGACTGTCATTGGTTCGGGAAAATCGCCTTTTGAAGAACCCGATCGCAGTTTATTTATTGCTGCCCTTAAAAAATTTGCTGATCAAAAAAGCAATAGACGTTATATTTTAGCCGAAAATGCGGAGCATCATGTCTTTTACGATGAACCAGATCTGGTTATTGATCAAATCGTCAAACTATATCAACAGACCGCATTCGAGTAATCAAAAAGTCTATCCCTAAAACCGATTTTATTTGTAGCTTAGCAAGGCTGTACAACACACAACAACTTATCTTATGGATCATCAGGCACAAAATGTAATCGATACACCGAGCAACAATACGGTGTTTATGGTATGGAATTTCCACGAAAATGGGATCGTCAAGGATATCTTCCAACGCTTATGTGCATTGGTTGTCAATCTCAACAATTCGGCGCAGGTACGTTCAAATCTCGTGAAGGCCAGCGTGGTATTGGGCGTCAGCCACCATGCTTGGAAAAAGCTTGAACTCCATGAACCTATGCCAAAGGAATTGGTTCCTTTCGAACCTATCATCGGTCAAAAACATGTTGCAGTGGCTACCCCCGGAGATTTACATTTCCATATTCGCGCTTATGAAAAAAGCTATTGCATTGACATGGCCACCGAAATTGCAGCCTTATTAAGTCCTGTTGCCGATTGTAAGGAGGAAGTTCATGGGTTCAGATATTGGGATGGCCGAAGTATCTTGGGCTTTGTCGACGGAACGGAAAATCCCCTTGGTGAGGATCGTGCTTTCTTTGGTATCGTTGGTGATGAGGATCCGGCCTATAAAGGGGGAAGCTATTTATTTGTACAAAAATATATTCATGACATGAATGCCTGGCGTTCTTTACCCGTCGCCGACCAGGAGAAGGTCATCGGCAGAAGCAAAGCAAACGATATTGAGATGGGCGACGATGAAAAACCGGCCAATTCACATTCGGCCCTGGCCAATGTAGGTGACGATTTGAAAATTGTTCGCGACAATATGCCTTTTGGGCAAATCGCAACAAATGAAATGGGAACCTACTTTATTGCTTACGCCAGCACATTCAGTACCGTACAATTGATGCTGAAAAGAATGTTTATTGGTGAACCCGAAGGAAATTACGATAGAATACTAGACTTTAGTACGGCACATACCGGCTCCCTGTTCTTCTGTCCAACAATTAATATGCTGAAAGAATTTGCAGGTTAAAACCTGTTAATCCGCTATCTCGGATCATTTCCAACAGCATATCCCAACGAAGTGCAATGGATCATGGAATCTGGTCCCACAAATTTATTTTTCAAACGACACGATAAAAAAATGGAAATCACTATTATTCAGCTAGGTGACGAAAACATTGCTGAAGTTAAAGGTTCAGGCATCTTTATCCAAAATCTCGATGATGGTCTACAGATTATGGTCGATTGTGGCGCTCAAGAAGCATACAAAGCAATTATTTATCAAGAGAACATCACGGATGACTTCTTCGAACTTAAAACAAAACTTGCCGGTGACATTCTTCAGAAATATACCCAGTACAGCTTTGACATTGCTATCGTAGGAGATTTCTCCAAATACAACAGCAAAAGTTTAAACGATTTTATCTACGAAAGCAATAAATCAAAAAAGATCAATTTTGTAGGAACGCGTGAAGAAGCTATAATCCGATTTTCAAAACGTTAAGCCATGAAGATTGACTCAGAAAGATTATTGATTCGGTCCATCATGCCGGAAGACAGCCAGGCAATATTCGGGTATCGTTCAGATAAAGAAACCAATAAATACCAAGGTTGGATTCCAGGTTCTTTGGCAGAAGTCGATGCATTTATTGCAAAAAATCCGAGCACTTTCAATCTTCCAGAATCCTGGTTCCAGCTGATTATGACCGACAAAATATCAAAGGCTGTAATCGGAGACATCGGTGTACATTTCTTTGGTGCTGAACATCTACAGGTCGAATTGGGCTGTACGATAAAAAAGGAATTCCAGCAACAAGGTTATGCCAAAGAAGGACTCAAAAAGGTTGCAGAAGTCCTGTTCCGTCAGTATAATAAACATCGGATCACAGCCTCGGTAGCGCCGGAAAACAAGGCATCCATTCAGCTTTTAACAAGTCTCGGGTTCCGAAAGGAGGCTCATTTTGTAAAAAGCTATTTCCACAACGGTCAATGGGAAGATGATGTGGTCTTCGCTATCCTTGCCGAAGAGTGGAAATCAACACAATAAATCGCGAAAAGGCGACTTATTGTGTTGTACGATCGATCCAATCGGCGTAAGAAAGCACGCCCAGTTCGGGTCTACCCTCCCCTTCCAAAACTGCGATAAACTCCAATTGGTTGCCATCCGGATCATTAAAGTAAATGGCCAATGCAGGCATCCATGCGAAGACCATCGGTGCTTCTATACCATCTTTTAAAAAATTGTAGGGTGTCAGATCACGTTTTTTCAGATAATCCACGGCATAATTTAATATATCCTCTTTATCTGCGCTAAAAGCAAAATGTCTAGGTTGAAAGTTTGTTTCTTCCTGCCATAGGCCCAACATATAGTCTTTCCCGGTTCCAATCCATAGAAAAACAATGGGACGTGTCGGATCGCGATGTGCCACACGTAATCCCAGTACCTCCGTATAAAATGCGACAGACTTAGCTAAATCCCGCACCTGAATATGCGTTTCGTATAAACCTTGTATCATGAGTTATTTCATTTTATTAAAATTATTTCAATCCATTAATAGCGCTCTCGTGATGTAAATGTAAAATCGGATAGGGTTTCCCCATACCATCTACAGCTGAGCGCCCAATAAGCTGGTATCCTTTCTTCAGATAAAAATCAACCGCCTGCTGGTTTTGCTCATTGACATCAACTTTATACACCTGGAGCTTATCCAGCACATGCTGTAGTGCCACAGTCCCGACACCTTTCCCCCTGTATGCAGAATCCACAAATAACATTTCGAGATTATCATCGGAGACAGCGAAAAAAGCTGTAGGCTGTCCATGGTCATCGATGACATATACCTTTAATTGTGGTAAATACTCGGTTGGGATCAGCCTCTTATATAACTGAAGATCCTCCTCCTTCAAAAAATCATGTGTCGCCCGGACCGAATTTTCCCAAATGTGCACGATTGCCGCATAGTCAGCTTCGCTTGCCGCTCTTATTTCCATAACTATTATCTCGCTCTAAAAAGAATGTTTACGCGGTATCGCAGCGGAAAAGCATTCTTATAAAAGCTTCCCGTCCGCTTTACAGAACGGCAATGTAAGTTAAATTGGAGAACTAAAATCATGAAAAAGTTAAATAAGACAGAAAGATGATGATTTAAGTTCCGATAATTTGATTTAAGAGAAAACAACCTTATCTTGTAAATAAACACATTAGCCATGTACAATACACTTCTATTTAAGAAATACCTAACTGAAGATTTTGATGCCTTCCACGACTTGGTCAAAGCGGACGATGTCATGAAATACATTACCGGTAAAGGATTGTCCGAAGAGGAGGCCCGGAAAAAATTCGACTCAATTCTTGCGATCAATCAGGATCCTGATTTAGGCTACTTTAAAGTCCTTGAAGCGGATACACAAAGGCTTTTGGGGGACTGCAAACTAGTTAACTACAAAAAAGATCCATCAGTATTCGAAATTGGCTATTTGCTACGCAAAGAACATTGGGGAAAAGGATTGGGAACACAGATCTGCAAGTCCATGCTTGCCCTTGCAACAACTTTAAATCCAGGTAAAGATGTGATTGGTATTATTGACCCGGACAACACCGCATCGAGACGACTACTGCGTAAATTCGGATTCAAAAGTTTTTTCGTCGGAATAGAAGACGATATTGCCACAGAAAAACTGCTGCTCAAACGAACAGCATCCAAATAAACAAGCCCCATTTGAATATTAAAAATAATAGGACTGTATATGCCCAAGCCGAACAAAAAATCAATGAAGTTTAAGGTAAAAACAACTTACAACACACATGAAAGCCTTCAAGACACCTTATCATTCTTTGGCGTAAATTGCCACCGCCCCTACTATATTTCTTCTGGAAACCCGATTTTTGAATACCCAAGTAATGCTTTTCGCATTGATTACTACGCCATCTGTATCTGTACGGCAGGTGATATCAATATTCAGGTAGACAATCAGGAATACCATATCTCGACAAATCATATCCTCGTATCCGCCCCGACAACGATTATCCGCTTTTCGCAGGTCAGTCCCGACTTTAGAATGAAGCTACTATTTTTTGACAAAGCGTTCCTGCTTAAACATATTGTCAACCCATTCTTTATTGAACAACTGGGGCTTTTCAAAAATTCGACCTTTACCATTGTCAGCTCGCAAGACAAACAAATTGACAAGCTATTAAAATTAATAGACTACCTCAAAGAAGTTACCTTAAGAACAACGCATTTTACAGCAGATATTATCCGCACGATCATCTTTAATCTACTGTTAGAGATCGCCGACGAATTGGCCACTAAAGACCAAAATGCAATAGAAAATGTACAAGAGTCCAACAGTCTGTTCTATAAGTTTACAGACCTGGTTCAGCGACATAGCAATCAATACAAAGAGGTACAATATTACGCCGACCAGTTATTTATTTCAAACAAATACCTCATTCAGGTTGTTAAAAGAGCATCAGGTAAAACGCCGCATGAAATTATTGATGAGCATGTACTTAAAGAAGCCTATGTGCTGCTCGGGAATCCCGAAAAGACAATCTCAGAAATTTCTTATGAAATCGGATTTAATTCCATCTCAGCATTTGGTCGTTTTTTCAAAAAATACGCCACCTTATCGCCATCTGAATACCGAAAGCGACAAAATATGTAGATAGAGGAAATTCGGTAGAACAATAGCGAATTTGAGGGCACAAATGATTGAGGTGGTCTTAGTAACTTTACTCAAGAATTAAAAAACATAAGAATCATGAAAGAAATCACCTCAAAATTCGACAAAGTATTAAATGCATCTGCTGAATATGGAAATGTAAATCATGAACCTGATTCAAGCAAAGAACAACAACGAAACACACCGAAAAAATCGATGCCCTTTTCTGATCAGATCGGAAACTATCAACGTAATAAAGGTATTCCACCAAAATCATATAAAGACAGTAAAATCTACATCGTCGGAAGTGGTATAGCAGGGATGTCTGCGGCCTACTATTTTATCCGGGATGGCCATGTTCCTGCAGAAAACATCACCTTCCTGGAACAGCTCCATGTGGAAGGCGGCTCGTTAGATGGGGCCGGTAATGCAACCGACGGCTATGTCATCCGTGGGGGCCGGGAAATGGATATGACCTACGAAAATCTTTGGGACATGTTTCAGGACATCCCTGCATTGGAGATGCCTGCGCCCTACAGTGTCCTGGATGAGTATCGTCTGATCAATGACAACGACCCCAACTACTCCAAAGCAAGGCTTATTCATAAACTGGGTGAGATAAAAGACTTCAGCAAGTTTGGCCTAGGTAAACTAGATCAGCTGGCCATCATTCGATTGCTGCTCAAAAATAAAGAAGATTTAGATGATCTAACCATCGAAGATTACTTCAGCGAGTCATTTTTATCCAGCAATTTCTGGACTTTCTGGCGGACTATGTTCGCTTTCGAAAACTGGCATAGTTTACTTGAGCTGAAATTGTACATGCACCGTTTTTTGCATGCGATAGACGGATTGAATGATCTTTCATCACTCGTATTCCCAAAATACAATCAATACGATACCTTTGTGACCCCTTTGCGCAAAGTACTCCAAAGCAAAGGTGTAAACATTCAATTCAATGTATTGGTCAAAGACCTGGATATCCAAAGCAATACCGATGGAAAAGTTGTAGAAGCCCTGATTACAGAACAAGATGGCAAAGAAGTAAAAATTCCAATCGGAAAAGACGATTTCGTCATTGTGACCACCGGATCAATGACAGAAGATACCTTCTACGGAGACAACAAAAATGCTCCGATCATCGGTATCGACAACAGCAGCAGCGGTCAAAGTGCGGGCTGGAAACTTTGGAAAAACCTTGCTGCCAAATCGGCCATATTCGGCAAACCCGAAAAGTTCTGCAGTAACATCGAAAAATCAGCATGGGAATCTGCAACCCTTACCTGTAGACCTTCGGCGTTGGTCGAAAAACTCAAAGAATATTCCGTCAATGACCCTTATTCTGGAAAAACCGTCACTGGTGGTATTATTACCATTACCGACTCCGATTGGCTGATGAGTTTCACCTGTAATAGACAACCCCATTTCCCGGGCCAGCCGGATGATGTGCTTGTCTTGTGGGTATACGCCTTATTCATGGATAAAGAAGGAAACTACATCAAAAAGCCAATGCCACAATGTACAGGAGATGAAATTTTAGCCGAACTATGTCACCATTTGGGCATTATCGATCAACTGGATGATGTCATCAAAAATACGATTGTACGTACGACATTCATGCCCTACATTACCTCTATGTTTATGCCAAGAGCAAAGGGTGACCGTCCGAGAGTGGTACCTGAGGGATGTAAAAACTTGGGCTTAATCGGTCAGTTTGTTGAAACCAACAATGATGTGGTCTTTACGATGGAAAGCTCGGTACGTACCGCACGGATTGCCGTGTACGAACTGTTAAATTTAAACAAACAGGTTCCGGATATCAATCCTTTGCAATATGATATCCGCCATCTCTTAAAAGCGGCCAAAACATTAAATGATGACAAACCGTTTGTTGGCGAAGGTTTGTTGCGCAAAGTACTTAAAGGTACTTACTTCGAACATATCTTACCTATCGGTTCCGAAGAACAAGAAGAACATGAATCTTTCCTGACAGAGCAGATCACCAAATTCAAAGATTGGTTAAAAGGAATTAAAGGATAAGGATTACAACCTGCGCCATGGCTCCGTGGTGCAGGTTTTTACGAATTGAAAAACAATAACATCATGGACTTTAAACATATAACGATAGCCGGAAGTGGCGTTTTAGGTTATCAAATCGCTTTCCAAACAGCCTTTCATGGCTATCATGTCACTGTATACGACATCAACGACGATGTATTAAAAAAAGCTGCAGCAAAATTTGATATTTTGGCGCAGGCATTCGAGAAAGATCTTCATGCGAGTAAAGAACAACTGGCTTCAACCTTTGACAGGCTCAGTTATAGTTCAGATCTGGCCGCAGCGGTAGCAAAAGCAGATCTTCTGATCGAAGCCGTTCCCGAAAACCCGGCCATTAAAATTGGCTTCTACCAAGAGCTGGCCAAAGTCGCACCGGAGAAAACCATTTTTGCCACAAACTCCTCAACCTTGCTACCAAGTCAATTTGCCCAAGAAACCGGCCGTCCCGAGAAGTTCCTGGCATTGCACTTTGCCAATGAAATCTGGAAGCACAATACGGCCGAAATTATGGGCCATCCAGGGACAGATAAAGCGGTATTTGAGCAGGTTGTAAACTTTGCAACATCGATTGGCATGGTTGCACTCCCGCTGCATAAAGAACAGCCTGGTTATATTGTAAACTCTTTACTTGTTCCGTTACTTTCGGCGGCAACAGATCTTTTGGTCAACGAAGTAGCTGATGCAGAGACAATCGACAAAACCTGGATGGTTGCCACCGGAGCTCCAACTGGCCCCTTCGGCATACTCGATATCGTTGGCATCACAACAGCTTATAATATCAACAAAATGAGCGCCGATGCGACCAATGACCCTGTAAAAATTAAAACAGTTGCCTATCTAAAAGAACATTTTATAGACAAAAACAAATTAGGCGTCGCTACTGGAGCGGGGTTCTATACCTACCCCAATCCCGCTTATCAATCGCCTGACTTTTTAAAGTAATTCAGCCATAACCAAAAAATCGTTCCAACATACATCTTGGACGATTTTTTGGTTTTCGCGTCCGTTATAGTGCCTGCTGACCACATTGACTCATCTGCTAATTGGCATAAACTCCGTTCAACCAAGCAAAAGTTGAGCGATGCTGTTCATTCAATACCGGTTTACTGATGCCCATTGTTTTAAGGATGGCATCAAAGGCTTCACCGATTATAAAATCATCGCGGTTACTAAAAAACGAAATCACCAGATCTTTCTGAACGTCAATATAGACCATATTGTGAAATCCGGTAGATTCACCCGAATGAAACAAGATTGTATTATCGCCAAGATGCTGTATAAACCATCCCAAATGATAGAATATTCCATCCTTTACCGGCATTGCGTTTTGGGCTAACAATTGTTTCAGCTCCGGCTGTTGCAACCTGTCTTTTATTAAAAAATTCGCCCATTTATGATACTCATCGGCAGATAAGTAAACACCACCATCACCCTGTGTCGCACTGGTCACACTTTGATCGGCAAACAGATAGGAACTTTTCCCCGGATGATAACCATATGCTCGCTCCTCCACCGTATCACCGGGTGTATAAACCATTCCCTTGATAATGCCTATGGGTTCAAACAACTGGCCTTTAACAAAGGATGCAAAGGACTGTTTAGCCACCTGTTCAACGATTAGAGACAAGAGACAATATCCCGTATTGCTGTAGCGAAATTGACTTCCCGAAGGAAAATACAAACGATCAGTCTGCTTGACATACTTCAGAACATCCTTATCCGACACTTGGTCTTTCCTTTCTTTAGGTATCAGTTCCTCATAATCCCAAATACCCGATGTATGTTGCAGAAGTTGGGCAACAGTAATACCTTTCAACGCAATGGGGAGATCTTCAAAAAAAAGGGACAATTGATTCTCTAGTTTTAAACGCTTTTGAATTACTAAAGCATAGATCGCCTGCGCAGTTATTTGCTTGCTCACAGATGCCAAACGAAAATGCGAATCGGCGGTAATTGCACGTTTTTCGGTCAAATCAGCCTGTCCAATGGCATAGCGATAGACAACAGTGCCGTGTTGACTAATGGCACAAGCAATACCTGGAGCAGCCTGATCTTTGTAATAGCCTGCAATGCTGTTATCCAATTTCGATTTATCAATTTTTTGTCCCATAACCATACTTGTTACACAGATCAAAATAAAGCTCAATTTTAGCTTCCTCATATTTTTTAAGGTACATTTCGGTTTATATTGTTAGCAGCTCGCAAAAGGTACATCCGTCAATATGAAATCCAACTCGCTGATCTTCAAAAATCGCTATTTTATGGCAATGCTTGGCTCTTTTTTGTACATTTTTATTTATTTCTTTTATTTTTGCTTTCAAGCTTCATTTCTCATGAAGTCCAATTGGTCCAGGATCCTTCCGCCAGTTTTTTATTAAAATCACAACAGACTATGTTTTTTATTTACAGTATCTACGACTTTGTATTAGCAGAAAAAAGTGTAACAACAACATTAAAAAAAGAAAACGCGCCAAGAACGTTCACCTTACAGATTATTACCCCAGCCCGGCGATTTATTGGCTTACCTTTTGGTGGCGGATTTGTCAAACTTTCCCGACTGTATGACGAGCAGGGTAAATTGATTCACGCGCGCAATTATTCAGATGAATTAAAAGCGGAGATCAAATCGTTCAAAAGTCAGTATAGCATCCCCTATTTCCAGTTATGGAAAGGATTCCTTATTGTCGCTGCAGCAATCCTAATCTGGGCAGTCATCTATGGCGTCAAGAATAAATTGGGAAATCAACAGCGGGAAAACGAGGTTGGCCAAATGATTGATCAGTTGAAGCAATTAAAAGCCGGCCAGCTTTATGGTGCAACATTTTTTACCGATCAGGATGGTAACAGCATAGACGGACTTCCAGCAGGTTGGATCAAGATCGATAAAATCATAGGGGATACCGTTTTTATACATCGGTCAAAGAAGCTCGATACCTCCTCGGCACTCTTTGACATGAAGAATATCGCTTCATTTAAGCCTCAATCGACCGACGAGTGGCAAGAAAAAACTGAAAAAATGGATTTTAATCTATTGAAAAAACAGCTCCAGGATGCTGCAACAAAAAAAGTTGATCTGCTTTATATCGGTAAAGACCACGATACATATTCGGGTGTTATCTTAACGATAAAAGGTAGTGAATAGTCCTTATCTTCGGGTATACTTACCGTATTAACCTTTCAGCTCATGCAAGCTATACGATGGTGTTAATCCATAGCAAACTCAAGATCGAGTGTCTCAATCGAGATCGATCTTGAGTTTAATTTTTAATACTTGATCTCTTCGTCAACGTCATATTTTATACCCGGATAGTGCAGTAATCTTCGCATCAAGGCGATCTGACCGGCAAGATAATCTTCCCTTCCGACGCACATGCCAATAAAGTTCAATTTATTCTCCTCAATAAAAGGAATATTCATATTGATCGTAAAGATTTCAGCCAACTTCGCATCATCCACTTGAAGCAACGCAGCATAGACTTTCGGTGATATCGCTTTAAAATTTTCTTTTAATTCCTTCACACTGGGATAATGATAACTTTCATCGAGTGTCTTTCCCATAAAAAACAGATCATGGTATGGATCGTTTTCCTGAAGGCCAAGCACATGCGCCATTGCATAGCGCACATTCACAAAATTACCCGCCATCCATACGATATGGTTGGTCTGGCCATCAATTCGTTTTAATGCATCCTCTTCCGAAACGCCGTCCAACGCATTCAAAAAAATTTGACTGTGCATTCGATAAGCAGGAATGATGATTTCCAATTTTAATGATTTCGGTGTATCCATTTCGTTTTGATTTTTATATTAAACATCTGATTTAGAATAAAATTACAGGTTTTAAAAGAGTTTACACTTGTCGTATGGCAAGAAATAAAAATGATCAAAATTGATAGATCATTGCGAAATAAATTCTAAATTTCTACTAAATTGAAATTCTATCTTTACGACATGAAGATTTTGATCATCGAAGACGAATTGGAGCTGGCCAAAAGCATCGCAACATATCTTAGCGAACAACACTATTTATGCGAATTTGCGCCAACGCTGCAGGATGCTCTGGACAAAATTCAGCTATACCAGTACGATTGTATCTTACTGGACATCGGTCTACCAGATGGGAATGGTCTAAAATTGCTGGAAGAATTAAAGGCGCAGCGAAAGCAAGATGGTGTGATCATCATTTCTGCAAAAAATGCCTTGGACGACAAAATTCATGGGCTGCAACTGGGGGCCGACGATTATCTAACCAAGCCTTTTCATTTATCTGAACTTACAGCACGCATCTATTCGCTGATACGTCGCAAACAATTCAACAGCGCAAATATTGTTGTGCAAAATGAAATACAGATTGATCTCCTCGCAAAAACGGTGATCGTCAATGAGCTGCCCATCGTACTGACGAAAAAAGAATTCGATCTGCTGATGTTTTTTATCGGCAACAAAAATAAAGTGATTTCCAAAAGCACCTTAGCCGAACACCTGTCTGGCGACATTGCTGATATGCTCGACAACCATGACTTTGTGTATGCCCATGTCAAAAATCTAAAGAAGAAACTGCAGGACGCCGGAAGCCAACCCTATATTAAGACAGTATACGGTACGGGTTACAAGTGGGAAAATTAAATCAATATGATGAAACCCCTCCTCCGCAAAATAACGACCCCGTTTCTACTCTATGTATTGATCGTACTTGGTGTCAGTATTCCTGTTTATTATTTTGTGATCGACAGCATATGGAAAAGTGAGCTGGACGAACATAACGAAATTATTGTCAAAAAAACAGCTTACGAACTCAACAGATTAAAGCTGTCTGAAGACAAGCTCCAAGCCAGCATTGCTTTATGGAATAGCATACAACCTGAAACCAACATACAGAAAGTGAGGCCCGGTGATTTATTACAGGATAGTGTTTATACCATTGAAAAACCACAGCGTTTTGTCGAACCAAAGACAATTGACCGATTTAGATGCTTGTCTTCTGTTATTCAGATCAACGGTGTATCCTATCGCTTTACTGTACAAACAAATATTGAAGAATCTGTAGAGACTATCGCCGCTATCGCGGCGACAACGCTATTTTTCTTTGTTATCTTAGTCATTGGATTACTCATTCTTTCCCGAAAAATATCACTTCGCCTCTGGAAACCATTTCGCGATACGGTAAACAAGTTAAAGGCCTTTAATCTCAATAGTCAACAACAGATTAGCTTTCAGCAAACGGATACAATAGAATTCCATGAACTCAATCAATCCTTGTCCAAGCTTCTTGAACAAAACCTGGCCGTATACCGATCACAAAAGGAATTCACCGAAAATGCTTCACATGAATTGCAAACACCGTTGGCCATCCTAAAAAATAAGTTAGATATCTTATTGCAATCTCCGGATCTAAGCAATGAGCAGTACCAACTTTTTGAAGATATGCATAAAGCGCTTTCACGCAGTAGCCGAATCAACCGCAACCTGCTGCTGCTTGCCAAGATAGATAATAGTCAATTCGATCACTCAGAAAGGATCCCTATGGACACGCTGGTTTCACAGTGTACTGAAGTCATGCAAGAGCACTTTGAGCTAAAAAACCTACTGCTGCTACAAGATATACAGCCTTCGGTCCTGCTTACAGGAAATAGTAGCCTGACCGAAATTCTGATCAACAATCTACTGCTGAACGCCATACGTTACAGTAATGCCAACGATACAATTGCGATACACCTGACTCAAGCAGCTCTAAGGGTACATAACCCTGGTTCAACAGCCTTAGATAAAAAACTTCTCTTCAAGAGATTTTCCAAGCTTTCAAAAAACAGCCAAGGTAGTGGTTTAGGGCTAGCAATTATTACTGAAATTGCCAGGTATCAGGGCTGGACTGTTGATTATCATTTTGAAAATAATCAGCATATTTTTTCCATTCATTTTTAAAATTCCAAAAGTATTCTAATTTGGATGACAGTTTTGCTTTATGATCCACATGAAGCAAAACCCGACAGCACACTTATATGCATTTCAGCTACTGATAAGTGTATTATTTCTTTTGGACGTCAGCATTGCCAAAAGTCAGACTACAATAACAAGGGAAGTGCCGACAAACAGCAGTCAATCTGAGCATAATCCTACTATTTTTAAAACGAACGTCGCCACAATAGGGACGACCGATGACATAGCAAGCAGCAGCACGTTACTGTCGCCGGACAGCACAGGACTGTCTCCAGTAATCAATCATCCGGGAAAGAAAATGAATTTAAACCGTTTCTTCCAAATAGCAATTGATGAAACGCCTTACAGACCACATTTAACGAGCCTTATCGTACCGACAGCCTTTATCGGCTTCGGGGTCGCGAGTTTAAGCATCAATGGTTTAAAAAATCTTAATTTATCGACCAAAGACGAGATCAGCGAACATCAGTTAAAACACAGCAACCTCGACAATTACAGTCAATATGTTCCTGCAGTTATGGTATATGGACTAAATGCTTTGGGCGTGCAAGGCAAACACAATTTTAAGGACAGGACGGTCATTTATTTAACATCACAGCTGATCTCAGGTGCAATGGTTATTCCATTGAAACATATCGTCAAAGAAGTCCGTCCCGACAGTTCGAATAACCTTTCCTTTCCATCAGGGCATACCGCTACAGCCTTCTCTTCTGCACAATTTATGTTTCATGAATATCATGACAGCAACTTTTGGTTGAGCATTTCGGGCTATCCATTTGCGATTTTCACAGGTACCTACCGCGCCATCAATAATAAACATTGGGTCGGAGATATCGTTGCCGGAGCTGGATTTGGCATTCTGGCAACAGAACTAGCCTATTGGGCGTATCCCCGGATCAACCATCTGTTATTCAACGACAGCAAAACAACTTCTGCTACGCTAATGCCCTTCTATCAGCACAAACAATTTGGTTTAAGTTATGCCAAGCAGTTTTAACCAACCTAATTTTTTCAAAGCCTATGCATTCAGAAAATATCAAAAATATTTTTCATCTCGAATAATCTTCCATTACCAAGCAAGCACTTGTGCAATCAGTTTGGTTTTCAGCTTATCCGTATGTGCTGCTTGATGAAATCCAGAAAGTTTTATTTGTATATCCGTGTAAATTTAGCTTAGTTTGATACATTTGTAGGGACAGTACATGGATAGCCCATGATTTAGTATCATAGATAAACTTCGATGAGTCGAAGTTTTTAACGTTTTTCTTTATATGAAGATTCTCCTAGTCGAAGATGACGTACGTGTCGCAGGATTGATCAAACGCGGACTTGATGAAAATGAATTTCAAACAGCTATTGCCTACGACGGCATATCTGGAAAGAAAATGGCCTTACAACACGACTTTGATCTTATCATAACCGATATCGTGCTCCCTAAGATGGATGGATTGGATCTCTGCAAAGAAATTCGTCATATCAAACCTGATGTTCCCATTATCATGTTAACAGCATTAGGAACTACAGATGATAAAATTGAAGGTTTTGATGCCGGAGCGGATGACTATTTGGTCAAGCCTTTTGAAATGCGCGAACTGCTCGCCCGCATCAGGGTCCTGCTCAAAAGATATCAAAAACAAGATACCCTCACGGGAACAATCTTGCGTTATGGTGATCTGGAAATGAACCTCCATACCAAAAATGTCAAAAGGAATAATACCAAAATCCATTTGACACCCAAGGAGTTCAAATTACTCCATTATTTATTACAACATCCCGAACGCGTGCTTTCCAGAACGGAAATTGCAGAAAAAGTGTGGGAAACGCATTTTGATACCGGAACCAACTTTATTGATGTCTACATCAACTATCTACGTAAAAAAATCGACAAAGATTTTGCAACGAAATATATCCATACCAAATCTGGAATGGGCTTTATGTTAAAACAAGACTAATGCGAATCAGAACCCGAATCTCTATATTATACACGCTGATTACAGCGACAATATTGCTGATATTCGCCAGCACAATCTATTTCTCAGCGGTGGAGAATCGGGAAAGAGAATTTTACGCCCTTTTGAAAAAAGAAGCTTACACCAAAGCAAACCTTTTTCTGAATGCAAAAGTTGACAAAAAGACCTTAGAAGATATCTACCACAACAACCGCAAAATTCTCAACGAAGTCGAGGTTGCAATTTACGACACCCGTTTTGACCTCTTGTATCATGATGCCGTAGATATCGATTTTGTCAAAGAGACACCAGCCATGCTGCAGGATATTCTCAAAAATAAAGAAATACGATTTTATCAGGAAAAATGGCAGGTCGTCGGCATGACCTTTCCGTATAAAAACAAAACTTACCTCATTACTGCAGCAGCCTATGACCAATATGGCTACAATAAACTCAATAGTCTATTATCTACTATTCTTGTGGTTTTCATTTTGGCTATATTTCTGATCTACGCAGCAGGAATATTCTTTTCCAAAAAGGTCTTTCAACCTATCCTGGAAATGACACAACGCGTAAAAACCATTTCTGCGACAAGCTTAGATGCCCGGCTTGCGAGTAGCGGAAATAAAGACGAGCTTGCCGAATTGGCCAGTACATTCAATGCGATGCTCGACCGCCTCGAGAACTCCTTTGATGCCCAAAAGCATTTTGTTTCCAATATCTCACATGAACTCAGAACCCCATTGGCCGCAATGATTGCAGAGCTCGAGATTTCCGCCAATAGAGACCGTAGCATAGTGGAGTATAAAACAGTCATCGACAATACACTAAATGATGCCCAGAAACTTAAGAAACTATTTAATAGTTTGCTTGATTTTGCCAAAGCAAGTTATGACAGTTCCGAAATAGCATTTAAGACTTTACGCATTGACGAAATACTAATTGATGCATGCCAGCAGGTTCTCCAGTCAAGCCCAAATTATAAACTTGACGTTTTCGTCGATCCAGCGATTGAAGATGAAAAACTCCTATCCATAAGTGCAAATGAATATCTTTTGCAGGTCGCCTTTGTCAACCTCATTGAAAACGCCTGTAAATTTTCGTCCAATAAAAAATGTCTAATCGCCATCAAATCGGATGAAAATAGGATTCACCTTGAATTTAAAGATGACGGAATAGGCATTGACCCTGTCGATCTTCCCCAAATATTTACGCCATTCTATCGTGGAAGTAACAAAGATTATAGCGAGGGAAATGGTATTGGTTTATCGCTTACCCGAAAAATTGTGCTTCTCCATCAAGGCGAGATCAGCGTCCGCTCGGCAAAAGGTGTCGGAAGTATTTTTAGCATTGATATCCCCCATCGTTCATTATTCTAATAGCCTGCTATTTTTTCTAAAGTCTCTTTAACCGGCATATCCGGGTAAAGGAAAAATATACCACTGTTAACTAAGCAGGAGAAATTCTGTTTTTTCTTAGTTTCTTATACATGCTTTTCAAGGAAGGCGAAATCAGTATCAGCAAAAGTATGCTGATACTGATCATGGACATGATCTCATAATAATCCATGCCATACCGCACAAAGGATTGGATCTTGACCCGCTCAGCAACGAGCTTTAAGGCTGCTGTATGTTCTTTATACTGCAGTCCATGCTGCAAGATACTGACAGATTCCTGCTGCAGGTACTCCCGAAACAAAGGATTGTCCACTTCCGTTTGGTCCCGAAACACCTGCTGGTGCTGGGCATGTTCAAACAACTTGAAAAAATTTTGCAAACCGATGCTACTCGTGTAGCCCAGATAACGGATAGCGAGACAGACCGCAGCTGCTGAAGCGCCCAATTGAGGGCTAACACTGGTAATGCAAAATAAGATGGTCGGTACCATAATAAGCCCTACGCCGAGTCCGTGTAAAACCAAAGGTATCCAAAAATGTGCGTCATTACCCTGCCCCTCAAAGGAGAAAAACATCCATTGGTGAAACAGTAGCAAGCAACAGAAGCCCAAAATCCAGATCCATTTTACGGGACGTTGACCAAGCATCCAATACAATGAGCCCAGTACACCGGCGACAATACCAGCAATATTAAACCACTGAATATAGGACAAATGAATAGGATCAAGTTGAATAACCTGTACGAGATATTGATTTGAGATGGTCAGGGAGAAGCGCTCGATATACATCATATACAAAATCAACAATCCCAAGAGAAAGTTCCTGTTTTTAAAAATCGCCAAATGCACATACACACGCCTGAGCACCATTTGCCGAACAATAAAAAGAATAAGTAGCGTCATCCCCAGCGCAAATACAATAAGTAGCTGCTGATCGTTAAACCAATACACTTCCTGTCCATACACCATTAGATAGCCAAAACTGACGATCACAAGGCTATAGAAAATACAGCTTGCCCAGTCTAATGAAAATAAGGGGTAAGGACGTATATGCCGTATGGAGCGCATCGTTAGCATAATGAGCAATAAACCCGGTACAAATGATAATGCAGCGTATAGATAGAGCTGATCAAAATTGAATGAATCTATAAATTCAGCCGTAACGAACGTATTAAAAGGCGAGCTGCATAATAATAAGCCGAAAAAGACAGCATAACTTACTTCCTTGGCCCGATCACTTTTCAACCTGGAAAATATCATAGAGATCGATAAGTTTACAGCAGAAGCAAACAACATTCCTTGAAAAAAACGCAGCCCATATACCCAGCTGATATTCCTGATACTGTACATCAAAAAGCAATTCAATAGTTGTAGCAGATGAAAGATAATATAGTACTGCTTAATGGGAAAGTATAAAAAAAAGCGTCGTTCCAACACGTAGAATCCGACAAAACCAGCATAAAACAAAATGATCAGAAACTGGACATCACTGGGTTGTGCACCGTAGAATCCGGCAGTGACATTTGTATTTGCTCCTGGCAGGAAAAATAAGACCATACTCGGCATCAAGCTGCTGAACAGGATAAGCTTGATCAACCACTCCGGTACCCACTCCTTAAAAATACCTTTCACTATTGCTGCTTTTTTGATACCGAGACATTTACATTCATTCCCGAAAGAAGCTGTTGGGCTCCCCTTTGCTTATCCAGCTCAATGCGAACAGGTACGCGTTGTACAATCTTCACAAAGTTGCCCGTTGCATTATCTGGCGGTAAAAGGGAGAATGCAGAACCTGTAGCCGGGGAGATGGAAATAATTTTTCCATAAAATTTTTGATCCGGATAGGCATCCGCCATCACCTCCACCCTATTGCCAAGATGCAAATAGCGCAACTGTGTTTCCTTAAAATTAGCCGTCACCCAGGTTGGGGTTTCTCTATTGACGATAAAGCCTAAAACTTCACCAGCACTTATCATTTGACCTTTTTCAATGGTGCGTTTGCCAATTTGCCCATCGTAGGGTGCGCGAATAACGGTATACCCAACATCAAGCCGCTTGCGACCAACAGCAGCCGTCAAACGAACACGTTCGGCATCAACCACACCTTTTTTCATGTCCACATCGTGCACCCTTTCCTGTGAAGCCTGCAATTTATGTTTTAACGAAGCCAACTCACTCTTGTAGATATCCAAAGTCGCTTTTACATCCTCCAGTTGCTGTGCTGTAGCAGACTTTTCCTGAAACAGGTAATTGTATCGATCATACTCCAATTGTTGTTTCGTTACACGCGCTTCACCAGCAGCAATCGATGTCCGCAAAGATTCGTGCTCGGCCTGGAGGATTTCTTTTTGACTATGAAGCACATTGATCTCTGCAGCTTCCTTATTGACGGATGCAGCTACCTGATCAGCCTCATATTTATATTCCTTATTATCAATAAGCAACAGGGTATCACCTCGTTTAACCAATTGATGATCGTGATAATGCACGGAAACCACATAACCTCCTACGCGGGAAACAATGGGATTAATGTACTGTGTTACTTGGGCATCATTTGTGTAGGTATACCGCACGCGCATCCATAATGTGTTAGCGCCCCATATCAATAATGCCAACAAGACAATTCCAGCCAACCAGTTGGTGATTCGAGTGAGTTGTGCTTCTACAACTGATCTACGTGATTTAGGTTTCATTAGATAGTACCCTTCAAAAATTCGATAAAATAATAATGTTTCTGAATCGCAATATGTGCGGTTTCAAGATCAAAAAGTGTTTTTAAGTATTGCATATCAGCATCTAAAAGATCTGTAATCAGCGCTGATGATTTAAAATACCTGTTCTTTATAATCCGTGCATTTTCCAGTGCCAGGGCCTTATTGTTTTGACAGACGTCCTGCTGCCTGATTGCCAATTGATAATCCAACAGCGCCTGTAACAACTGATTTTCCAAAATTTCCTCCTCCTGATGGTGTTTTACCTGTTGCCGGTCTAAGGCTATTTGTACTCCGCGCACCACGTTTCTATTGAGATAAATGGCTGATATTGGAATATTTAATTTAAGTCCTGTAATACTCAGACTATACCAGCTGGGATTATAGGGATACAAGAAGACCTGTGGATTGGCAAAGGTGAATGTACTGGTCAATCCCAACTCAGGAAGATAATTTGATCGCGCCTGTTTGACCGACAATTTCTTCAAAACAACTTCCTGTTCGGATTTTTGGAGGGAAAAAGCATGGCTTCGCGCTTCGGCAACAAGCGTTTCATAACTGGGGCTTTCCACTTTAAAAGGCTCGGTCAAGGGGATAATCTCCGCTGTAATGCCGCCAATAAGCTGCAGTTTCTGATTTGCAGCCTGAATATCATGACCAATCTGAACGAGCAACAGTTCACGTTTCGAAAGTTCCAACGAAATACGCAGGACGTCACTGTGCAAGACAACACCCGCCTTATACAGATGTTCAATCTCCTGGAGTTGCACCCGTTGATCAGCAATATCCTGCTCGATTAAAGATCTATTACTATACGACAGTTCCAAATCCAAAAAAAGATTGCAAACCTCCAATTTCGTCTGCGCCGCGGCATTCTTCCAATCAATCCGGGCCAGCTCATTTTCCAATTTTTTGGACTCAATTTTCATCAGATCCCGATGCCCATTGTAGAGATTCAGATAAAAATCCAAGCCGCTATCGTACAAGTAATGAATGATATCATGCTGGGCGGGTTTATTTAAAAGGCCCTGGTCATAAACAGGCATATTACTCGCATAACTGGCAGAAGCTCTGGCGGAGATTTTGGGCAGCAGCTCCATGCGCTGCTGCTGGACTGCCACCTCACTTTCTTTGAGCTGCAAATAGGACTGCTCAATATATTTGCTATGTTGTAGTGCTTTGTCGATCATGTCTTTCAGGGACATACGCAAAGAATCGAGGGCGAAGGTGTCTGAAATAGCGAATACTAACAATCCCATGGTTAGTATTCCTTTTGCCCAATAGGGAGGAAAAAAGTTCACGTGTGCTCTATTATTTTTTTGCGTTGCAAACTTAGGCACTTATCACAACTTGGATTTCTTCACAAACGCCAATATGTTATGGAAAAAAGACATTTTTTCATCAATTCACACAAAAAGACCAATATCTGCCAAATCGTGCTTACAATATGCTTTTTTACTACACATAAAAAGGCCTCTCAAATTTTGATTTGAGAGGCCTTTTTGGATGGTATAATAATAGATTATCCGTATAAAGAATCTTCTATTGCATTCCACAATTGTATTCTTTTTTGTAGTGCGATTTTACTGATCTCCTTCATTTCTGCCCATTTAACGTCATCGTCCTTCGCAAGATCCGTGATCATCTGCATGGCCAAAGGTCCGTGCTCGTCGCCGTCCAGATCAATATGACGCTGGAAATAATAAATAAAGCTATCCAGATTGGCTGTAGGGAAATTTGTTTTAATTTCCTCCAAAATAGAAGTAAACATTCCCGGAATAAGATCTTCACGTCCGAATGTAAAGGCGGCAGCAATTTTATGCACCTCGCCCTCAGCAATCACTTCGAATGTAAAATTCAAAAAGTCTTTGATCCGCTTATCCAATGTTGTCGTCGCGATGACATCGAATATGTTGCTCGATTTTTTGGCATGGCTGATAAATTTATTGACCAGATGAAGATCGGCCCCCATGGCATCCATGGCGTCCAGATACATCTCAAAATGGCTCAAACGGCGGCCATCAATGTATTCATCCGATTCCTCAGCCAATACAATTTCGTTGATTAGATAGCGTGTTGATGGATGCTCACTCGCAAACCAAGGTAAAGTCGTACAGGTCAATTTAATCTGTAAAGCTTTTAGTAAAGACATAAAATCCCATACAGCGTACACATGCCCTTCTGTAAAAGAACGTAGATTCTTGATCGTTTTGATCTTACGATACAAAGGGTGTTGCAATAATACCTCGCGTTCGGCAGCAATGTATTCGTTAATTTCCGCAATTCTATTCATGGCGCAAAAGTATTGTCTTATCTCTATTTTTAAAAGTATTTTCGATGAGATTACAGTAACATGATAAATTTTTCGCCCAGCTATCCGCTTCATAACCAAATCACAGCCAACAACGCGCCTCGCTTTTGACCGCCCTACTCCCGTTGCTAGCGCTCATTTACCCTTAAAAACAAAAATATTTTTAATTATAAAAAATAATCTACTATATTTGTAGAGTATTCAGAATTGCATGATGCAATACCAACCGAGTGCAGGCACCGCGGTGGTAAATTAATACGGGTTTCGACCAAAATAAACGTCGCAGAACGATTATTTTCCCAACAAGATCTGGATACAGTTTATGGTTTAATCCTTTAAATTTTTAAATTGTATGGCTACTACAACAAATCTTTACCAACACTTACTGGAAAAATTCAGTTATTATTCAACAGATGAACTGATACAGCTCAACAACGACACCATCTTAGGACAAGGCTGGGGATCATCAAAGGCTACCTTTAGAACGGCTTTGATCAGTACGTTCTCCAAAAGAGGACTCGATCTTTCCAACATCATTTCCAAGGAAGATGGTTTTACCTCAGTAAAGCATGTCCCTGTACGCCTGGAACAGAATGTCCTGATCCCTTTACAGTAATCGTTATCATCGCAAAAAATAGCGCGCATCGAAAGGACTTCGTGCGCGCTGCTGTTGGTTTAGGAAATTGCCGAATCAGAAGAAGGCAATAGTCTTGTTATTTATAGTTTGGATTCTGCACCAGTATCCCTGCGCTCTTCTCAATCTCAGTCTGTGGCAATGGCCAGCGGTAAAATTTATCTTCAAAATGATAGGGCACTTTACTGTCTTTGACAGCATTGAGTACTTCACCCGCGATATGCCAACGAATCAGATCGTAATGCCGTAGTCCTTCAAAAGCAAGTTCGACCCTTCTTTCGTGGCGGATACGTTCGCGCATTTTTTCCTTGGTATAACCGGCTGGAAATCCAGGCATCTGAACCCTACTCCGCAAAGTATTCATGGCATCATAAACCGATTGATCTGGCCCGGCGATTTCATTTTGTGCTTCGGCATACATCAATAACACCTCCCCAAAACGTAATAAAACCGCATCCTGTTGACTCAATGTTGAAAAACCAAAAGGTAAATTGGCCGGATCCAAAAATTTCAGCACCCCATAACCTGTAGGCCGCGGATTGGACGGTGTATGGATCTTACCGCCGCCAAAGTCGGGATGATCCACGAAAATTGTTTTGCTCAAGCGCGGATCCCTATCTTTGAAGGGATTAGCTCGGTCAGTCAAGGGTGATTCACCATAAGGCAGACCATCTTTGCATTCATAGGTATCCACCAGGTTTTGTAAAGGTGAAGCAGCGATCCAATCGCCTAAATACATGTCCCAGGGGGCTGTATTATTAGGTGCCAGAAAATTGACCGAAAAGATAATCTCGGTATTATTCTTTTGTGTCGCATCGCGAAAGACATTTTCGAAAGCCGTACTCAGGGTATACTCTTTCATGACATCGGTGCATAAGTCTTTTACCTCTTTCAAAATTCCTAAATCGGGCACCCCTTTGTCACCATAAGCCGCAAACAGTAAAACCCGTGCTTTCAAGGCTTTTGCTGAACTTGCGGTCGCATGCCCCCCATTATTGAAATAAGGTTTAGCCGCTAAGTTGGCGATCCCAAAATCCAGATCAGCCCGAATCTGCTTTAGAATATTCTCCGCAGTTTCCTTTGGCTGACGCTGGTTCTCCAGACTGAGGGAAGTCAGCACAAGCGGCACCTCACCATAAATACTGTACAATTGGAAATAAACGAAAGCACGGATAAAGCGGGCTTCAGCTTCCATGTTCTTCTTCTCCCTATCGTTTATGTCCGCCCCCGTATAGCTTTGTAATTTCTCGATCAAACGATTTGCTCTGCCTATCGCTACGTATGCATCATTATAGATACCGGTTTCGTAGCCACCCGTTGTTGGATTTAAATTGCCACCAACGATTTCGTTGACGCTACCTGAATTGAACTGATTATAGCCATTGTCGGTAAGACAGTCCCGAAAAGGCATCCCATAAGAGAAAGTCTCACTCTGCAACGACGCGTATACACCAGCCAAGGCATTATCAAAATCAGATTTTTTGCTAAAATAGTTGTCCGAAGCAATCTGATCCAAAGGATTGAGATCCAAGGCACTGTTACAGGAACCCAAAAATAGTCCGGATAATAGCAACGCTGTTATAAATTTCTTTTTCATAGCACTTAAAAGTTAACTTGTACACCAAATGAATAAATCTTGTTTTGCGGATACTGCACCAGATCACCATTTCCATAGCGCTCAGGATCCAGGCCCTTAAATTTGGTTGCAGTCACGAGGTTATCACCCGAAAAATAAACCCGTAGGCGGTCAATTTTATATTTTTTCAATAGCCCATCAGGTAAAGTGTATCCGAACACAAGGTTTTTCAACCTGAAGTATGAAGCATCCTGTATAAAATAGCTAGAAGCTCGGCTGAATTTCTCCGGAGCACTCCAACCCCAATAAATACGGGGCATCGTAGTCGAAGGATTTTCAGGTGTCCAACGGTCTAACCAATCTTTTGTCGGTGGGCTACCCTGTACAAACGGAGTTACACCCCAGCCCGAAACATAAGATTTGACACCATATACCCCTTGTAATAGGGCCGAAAAGTCAAAGCCCTTAAAACTTGCACTTAGATTAAAACTATAGTTCAGCTTTGGATCTACACCGGAAATAATTGTTCTGTCGTTCGCATCTATTTTTCCGTCCCCATTGACGTCCCGATACTTAAGGTCTCCCGGCAGTGTATTATCATTAAACTGCTTAGGCGAACTAGCGACTTCTTGTTCCGTTTGGAATATACCCATGACTTCATAGGTATAAAAGCTGTCCATCGCATAGCCGTTTTTCTTGATTGTATAGCCCCCGATTTCCGGTTCGCCAAATTTCACCAGCTTGTTTTTGAAACGATCGAGGTTTGCCCCAAGCTGATAGCGTAACCCTTCCAATGCTCCCGTAGTAATCTGATTACGATAAGTAATTCCCAATTCAACGCCTTTATTCTCGACAATGCCATCATTTACGTAAGGTGCTCCCAAACCAACGATTGCAGTAATCTGTGACTGCCTTAGGATATCAGTCGTTCTCTTTTTGTACCAGTCAAAGGTGATATCTAAATTTTTAAACAGACTTAAGTCCAACCCCACATCGGTCATGGTCGTTGTTTCCCATTTAATAATTGGGTTGTTTAACCCCTGTTGAGCAACACCGGAATTTAGCGTGCTATTGTCAAAAGAATAATTTCCGGTAAGTCCCAATACGGGTTGATACGGATAGTTACCGGTATTCTGATTTCCAAGTTGGCCCCAGGATCCACGGATCTTCAAATTATCCAGCCAACCGGAAGCAAATTCCTTGACAAACGATTCCTCAGATACACGCCAGCCAGCAGAAAAAGAAGGAAATGCTGCCCAGCGGTTCTTACCATAAAACTTGGAGCTACCGTCGTAACGCATATTCGCTTCCAAGAGGTATTTTCCTTGATAATCATAGTTCAATCGGCCGAAATAAGAAATCAGTGCCCATTGGTTGGCTGTTCCGTTTGCCCGTTGAATATCCGATCCGCCGGCATTTAATTCCGTTAGGGTATCGTCGACAAAATTCTGTCTGAAGCCCTGGAGGTAGGTATACTTACTTTTTTCTATACTATATCCGGCCTGCGCTTTGAGGTGGTGGGCCCCAAACGCGCGATCGTAGTTCAGGTAAGTAAATAAATTGGTGTATATCGTTTGCTGATCCTGATCTGTAAGGCCCTTGCCAAGATCCAATGTTGTTCCCAACGTGCCCGTATGGTAGTAATATTCATCCAACGTTGATTTATAATCCTTGTACTTGTCCATATTGAAATTATAAGCACCTTTGGTATACCAGGAAAAACCTTTAAACAGTTGTACCTCCATCCAGGCCTGCAAATTAGCAGCATAGTCATCGGTATTGTAGGTGAATTTCCGATCCAATACGGCCATAGGATTTTTATTGTTGTACTCCCAGTCGTAAGCTTTGTACGTATATCGCCCGCTACCATCCGGTAAAAATGGACCATAAGTTGGTGCCTGCGACATTGCCGACAGGAACAAGTCTTTGGATCCACCCGGAATAGATTCGGTATGTCCTGTTTTGAGCAAGATATTTGTTCCGAATTTAATACCTTCCGAGATTTTGGTCGTCAGATTGAGCCGGGCGGAATAACGGTCGTAGTTAAAACCTTTGATCATTCCATCCTGATTGACGTAGCCCAAACCAACATTAAAGGTTGTCTTCTCATTTCCGCCCTGGATACCGAGATTATGGGTATAAGTGGGTTTCGTTTGGAAAATAAGCCCCAGCCAGTCCGTATTTGGATATTTTACAGGATCGTTGCTGTTGCGATAGGCAGCGATCACATCGGCGGGATATAGGCCATCGTTGAGATTGGAATTCTTACGCGCTTCGTTGTATAATTCCATATACTGCGCCGAATTGGTGATCAGATCAAACATTTTCGTAGGCTTATAGATACCCATATTACCGTCATACTGAACGGTTGTCTTACCCGATTTCCCTTGTTTTGTCGTGATTAGAATAACACCATTGGCTGCACGCGAACCGTAGATTGCTGCGGAGGCTGCATCTTTTAGCACACTGACATTTTCGATATCATTGGGATTGACATCGGAGAATTTTCCCTGCACGCCATCAATGAGCACCAGGGGATCCGATCCGGCGCCACTAAAAGTTCCCTTACCACGAATGCGGATGGATACACCTTCATTGCCTGGTTCTCCCGAACCCTGGTTGATTTGTACGCCCGGTATTGCGCCCTGCAGCATGGAAGCTGTATTGACAACGGGCCGTTTGATCATATCTTTGCCGCTTACTGTAGCCACGGCACCAGTTAGGTTTACTTTCTTTTGCGTACCGTAACCAACGACAACGACTTCCTCTAAACTTGAAGATGAGTTATTTAGCACAACATTCAATTGTTGGTCGTTGCCATTGAAAACGAGCTCCCTTGTTTCAAAACCCACGGATGAAAACAGGAGGACGGCTCCGACATCGACAGACTTGAATTCATAATCGCCCAACCCGTTTGTTTTTGTTTCTACAGCCGAATTTTTAACCCTTACTGTAACTCCTTCAATCGGTTTTCCATCGTTATCCTTTACCTTTCCTTTCACAGCATGCTGGAACATGCCTAATTTATTATATGCCGCATGCGGTGTGTTCTCCGGTAATCGGCCAGCTGTTGTCCATAACGATTTTGCAGACCCCGCAGTTGGTACCGCAATCGAAAGACAAAGTGCCATAATACTGACTTCTGGAACAAATGACACCCGTTTTTCGGGCCACTGTTTTGTCTTTTTTGTTTTCATTGTTTACTGTAGTTATTTATAAAATATTTCTTGATGGATATTTTAGAGACAAAGGGATCCCTTATCATGCAAAAAATTGCATAATCATAATTCGTTTAGACGCGCTATTTTCTAATTACTTCTTACGTATACGATAGGCTTTCCAATTATGGTTCATAAGGGGGATGGTTTACATCGGTTATTTATCCCAGCTATCGGTACGGAACGGAGAAGCGGGTAATCCAGCATCGTTATAGAGTACCAAATCCGGGTTATCGGCCCAGCCGTAACGCACTGCGACGGGCGACGGTACTTCTTTGGCAGATACGATCAGCTTATTTCCGACCTGTTTGACTTCTGCAGGATAAAAGACCTGATCGGCACCAGCAATTGTAAAACTACCGTTGCGTTTATCCGCTCCTTTCAGCACAAGCTTTTTGCCCATGGGATTAAAGCTAAGTTGCATCTCTGTAGCTTTTGTCGTCCAATGCTCGAGAACAGGGCCCGAATAAGGGATCCTTTTGCCATACAGCTGCGCTGTTGCGATCCAGCCAAGCCTTCTACCGACATCCTGCTTATTTTTCGGATGAATATCTTGTTCATCGCCGATATCCGTTATAACAGCCATACCTGTATAAGGCAATTTGAGTGTTTGGCGTTGCGCTTCCCGTAATCTCGCCCAGGAAGAAGGCTGCGGTGTTAAACTTTTCGCCTTAAAGTTGGCCAGTTGAACAAAATAAAAAGGCATCTTTTCATTGTTCCATTGCTTGCGCCAGTCCTGAATCAGTGCGGGCAGCAGTTGCTGATATGGAACGTCTTTTGAATCCGCGTTACTTTCTCCCTGATACCAAATGGCGCCTTTTATTTTAAAATTCACAAAAGGCTTCACCATGGCATTGTAGAGCACAGTAGGCCTATTAGGGCCTTCCATAGCATTAGGTTTTGTGGGCAGTTTCGCCAGATCATAACCCACTTTGCATTTCCAGTCTCCAACGAGAGATAGCTGTTCGCCATTTGGGCCTTCCAGTCGCGGCTGTTCTGTACCGCCATATATTCCGCCATCGCCGGCTCCATCAAATACGCGAACAGCGATATGCAATAGGCTGCCAGTGTTGGCTGTTGCAGGAACAGTATATTTCCGAATCTGATCATAACCAACAGTCTCGCCCACCTTTGTACCATTAACATAGGTGATGTCGTTGTCATCAATTGCTCCCAAAATCAACTTGAGGGGTTTACCCTGCCAATGTGCCGGCAGCGCAACGTCTTTACCAAAATAAACGACACCATCCATTCCCGGAAACAGGTTTTTGTCAAAAAAACTAGGAATTGTGATCGTAGACCAGCTGCTTTTATCCAATTGTGGTGCAAACCAATCGCCCTGCGTTGCTGTCTTCACCTGATCCTGCTGTTCGGCGACGCGATTCCATTCGGCCAGCTCTTTCGCATAGATTTCCTGCGCATCCGGACGTTGGATTTTTTCAATGGCCGCCGTATAGGTTGAAAAAGGTGAAAGTGCTTCCCGACTCATCCAGGCTTCAATGATTGTTCCGCCCCAGGAAGAGTGGATCAGGCCAATGGGAATGCCTGTTTTCTCGTAGATTTCGCGTGCAAAAAAATAGGCCGTAGCCGAAAACTCCGGAATACTTTTTGGTGTCACCGGATTCCATCCACCGGACTCCACCTTCACTGCTGTGGTAGGTTGATTGGCCGTTGCTTTTGGAATCTGCAAAATACGAATATTGGGGAAGTTGGCTGCTTTGATTTCCTGCTCAAAGTTATTGATCTTCCCCCAGCCCGCCAGGGGCATTTCCATATTTGACTGTCCTGAACAAAACCAGACTTCACCGATCAGAATATTCTTTAGGATCAATTGATCACCATCGTTGATGGTAATTTGGTAGGGTCCACCGTATTTTGGCGTCTCCAGATAAACTTGCCAGCCTCCTAGCTGATCGACCTCAACCTGATAGCTCCTGTTGTTCCAGCTGGTATTTACGCTAAGTTGCTTGCCTACTGCGGTACTAGTTCCCCAGATCTTGACCTTTTCTTTCTGCTGTAGTACCATATTGTCGCCAATAAAAGCCGGCAGCTGTACCTTGGCCTGTAGGGCAGAAAATCCACTGGCAACGCTGAGTAGCAGGGCCAACAAAGTCCGTTTATACTGTTTAGGTTT
>JBMAAL010000049.1:0-37645 GCA_050281725.1 Sphingobacterium sp.
AGGAATAGGATGTCTGCAGATTTTAGATCATGACTAAATAATGCTGGATTTTCAATGTCTTCAACCATCTTTATCAACTGAAGATCTGGAAACATGTGAATGTATTCAACTATTTTTTTTGTCGCCAGGGGTTCATCCTCAATGAGAATACATTTAAGTTTGGTTGAAGTCATATACTCGATTCTTTTTTTATTTAGTAGGCAATAAAGACGATTGCTGTAAAGGCGCCTACCAGAACGCCTTCATAGCGTTATCCTCTTTTATATTACTTTTGAAGATGTAACTGTCTTAATAGTTACCAGTTCCATATCATCAAAATCAAAAAATGAGATCGGTTCGACCGCGCAGACAGTTTGTACATCCAGTACAAAATCTTCTGCTAAAAAATTTTCAATGTTTTCCATAGTTATACGCTTAAATCGTAAACAAATGTGCTCGCTACAGAAAAGAACAACGAAAAATATCGACAGAATTGAAAATGAATCAGACGAACTAAAGAATCTATTCGACGAAAAAAAATAGTGTCTCTTGCTATTTCTGTTCGCGGTGTAGTAGACTGTGTTTGCAGAGCCTGCCAGATCATCATGGGCATTGAAAGAAGTTCTATTGTGTGTTTCTGGAAAAATCGACGAAATAGCATTTGAGTACGATGAAATAGCAGTAGTTTCATTGTAGGATTCCATCTGGTTCGTTATCTTAGATTCATCTATTTTAGCATCAAAAAACCATTTCTTTAGCCATTAAAGCCATGTAGCTTAAATAGATAGACCAACGAGAGGGCTTGAGGTAATTCCTTAAACCAAAAAAGCATCTGCCAAAAAAAATAGGTGAGTAGTGTGGGCGCGTAAAACAAATGAGAATATGAATTTATCTAATGAAATGCATGGTTTTTTGAAAAGAGAAGGTTTACGGTTATTTAGAAAAAAAGTAAGCTGGCAAACCTCCGCAAAATATCAGATCTATGCAGATGGGAAAACAAAGATCGGTGTCGCATTTGACAGAATTCAAAATTTTATCGATGAAGATACCAATGCATCCGGCTGGAGTGGAATGGAAAAGATAAAACTCGAAGAACGGGGTGATTATATTATCTATGGTTTTGTTGAAGAAGTTGAAAGCTAAAGAAGAGTTCTCCATATAATTTTTCCATTGCGCTTGACCTTTCGTATTTTATTATCGAATAAATATTACAAATCAATTCCCTAATTGTGTAATGATTTCGATCTTATTTGTGGCCAAATTTGTTGTGTAAAATAAAACAATCAGTTATGGCGACAGATATTTATAAGGATACGGTTTATCTACCTTTAGAAGATGTTGAAAGCGAACATTGTGCATCAATTGTCGAAAAAGGACTAGCTCAGGTCAAAGGCTTGGCGAGCTATCGGGTGGAATTGAATAATCATAGAGCAGTTATCGTACCGAAAGATAGCGAAGCGGTCGTTAGCAGTGTAAAGACGATCAAAGATCTTGGTTATGGTGTCTCTACATTGACCAAAACATTTCCAGTTCTTGGGATGACTTGTGCCTCATGTGCCAGTAGTGCCGAAAGTATGGCGAAATATGAACAGGGGGTTGTCAATGCATCTGTAAATTTTGCAACAGGAAACCTTACGGTTGAGTATTTGCCTAATATTACGGATCATTTAAAAATCCAGAAAGCAGTCCAGGCTGGTGGCTATGATTTATTAATCGAAGATGAATCTACACAGCAGGAAACGTTGGAGGCTATTCACGCCGAGAAATTTCGTAAGCTTAAAATCAAAACACGATGGGCAGTATTGCTATCGCTTCCCGTGGTCGTGATTGGTATGTTCTTTATGGATATGCCGTATGCAAACCCTATTATGTGGCTGTTTTCCACGCCAGTAGTTCTTTGGCTAGGCAAGGATTTTTTTGTCAATGCATGGAAACAGGCAAAACATCGTTCGGCCAATATGGATACACTCGTTGCGTTGAGCACGGGAATAGCCTACATCTTTAGTGTATTTAATATGCTCTTTGCTGAATTTTGGCATCAACGCGGCTTGCATGCACATGTGTATTTTGAGGCTGCTTCTGTTGTCATTGCTTTTATTTTATTGGGTAAATTACTGGAGGAGAAGGCTAAAGGTAACACCTCATCTGCCATTAAAAAGCTAATGGGGCTGCAGCCCAAGACGGTTATGGTCATTCAATCGGATGGGGTAGAACGTCAGGTCCCTATAGAAGCCGTTAATACGGGCGATATCATTCTGGTAAAACCAGGGGAGAAGATCGCTGTCGATGGTGTCGTTATCAGTGGAAATTCCTATGTTGACGAAAGTATGTTAAGCGGAGAGCCGGTCCCGGTTTTAAAAACGGGAAATGAACAGGTATTTGCAGGGACGATCAATCAAAAGGGAAGTTTTCAATTCAAAGCTACAAAAGTTGGCCGGGAAACAATGCTTGCACAGATCATTAAAATGGTCCAGGACGCACAGGGAAGTAAGGCTCCTGTTCAAAAACTGGTCGATCGAATTGCTGCTGTATTCGTTCCTGTTGTCATTGGTATTGCTATTTTAACTTTTCTACTGTGGTTTACTTTAGGTGGAGAAAACCACCTGGTACAGGGGTTATTGGCGGCAGTAACTGTTTTGGTTATCGCTTGTCCTTGTGCACTAGGTTTAGCAACTCCTACAGCGATCATGGTTGGAGTGGGTAAGGGAGCTGAACAAGGCATTTTAATTAAGGATGCGGAAAGTCTGGAGCTGGCCAAGAAGGTAAATGCAGTTGTTTTGGATAAAACCGGTACCATTACGGAAGGAAAACCTGTTGTCACTGACGTGTATTGGAAAAATGATGAGGATAATTTGAAAGGTATCTTGTTAAGTTTGGAGAAACAGTCAGAGCATCCATTGGCAGAAGCTGTAGTCGGGTATTTTAATGATGTAAAAGCCACCCCAATATCCTTTATTGAAAGTATTACGGGAAAAGGTGTCAAAGGCAGTGAAGGAATCGAAACTTATTATGTAGGGAATCGGAGGTTGTTGGATGAGAATGGGATTACAATTCCGACAGATTTGATGGAGCATGCTACTCAATGGGAAAATAAATCCAAAACAGTGATCTGGTTTGCCAACAGTCATACTGCGTTAGCGGTAATAGCCATTGCGGACCGGATTAAGGAAACTTCTGTACGTGCCATCAAGGAAATGCAAGCAATGGGAATTGAACTATATATGCTGACTGGTGACAACGAGGCCACAGCCAGAGCCATCGCTGCGGAAACAGGTCTTCAGCATTACAAAGCTGAGGTATTGCCAGAGCACAAAGCTGTTTTTGTTAAAGAATTGCAGCAAAGGGGGCAGGTGGTCGCTATGGTTGGGGACGGTATTAATGACAGTACAGCCTTAGCAACGGCCGATGTCAGTATTGCAATGGGTAAAGGAAGTGATATTGCAATGGATGTAGCGAAAATGACAATTATTTCTTCTGATTTGACGAAGATACCTCAGGCCATTCGACTTTCGAAACAAACGGTCGCGACGATTAAGCAAAACTTATTCTGGGCGTTTATTTATAATCTAATTGGGATTCCCCTCGCTGCAGGTATTCTCTATCCATTCAATGGTTTCCTTTTAAACCCGATGATAGCTGGAGCTGCAATGGCATTGAGCAGTGTAAGTGTTGTCAGTAATAGCTTGCGACTTCGCTGGAAAAAATAGCTAACTATGGTTGAGCCGTAGACCTCATCTTAAACGGTAAATATTGCAAAACAAAATAGAAAAACTGTAAGGACAACCCATCGAATTAAAGGGATATTTGTATAGATAATTAAATAGATTAATAACATTAAAAGTAAATAACATGGAAAGCAAAGAACTTCAATTTAAAACAAACCTTACTTGTGGGGGATGCGTGTCCAAAGTAAGTGCTGATCTGGATAGTGTGGACGGTATCTGTGAATGGAATGTTGACACCACAAATGCAGACAAAATTCTGACTGTAAAATCTGAAGGCGTTTCGGAGGAAGAAATCATTGAAATTATCAAAAAGAAGGGCTTTAATGCCACTGTCTACTCCGCCTAATTGTTCAATAAATCTATAGAACCCCATAAAAACACCCTAAAAGTTGGACAAAACTTTTAGGGTGTTTTTATGATATGATGAGACTAAACTGAGCCCAGTTTTATTTATGTTGAATTCGGGGTTTTCCTTTTTACGGTTTTAATTTTAGCTTTATGTTAATTAAATTGGATAAACATATCTTTAAAATTTAGTGTCATTTTAGAAAATTGGCGAATAATATCTTGTCCTATATTTCCATACGCGGTTTCATTCTTAATCTTCGATTTTAATACGCTTATATTTTTAAGAGCGATCGGTTTATCGCCAATATGGAATGTATGTTGTATAACAAATCCGTCATATTCAACTTGACCACCTGCGCCTCCCATAGCGACTTTGGTCGGTATATCCTGTTTTTCGATATGTTGTTTGTAGGTTTCGTAGAACGGCGCATAAAGGATTGTTTTTTCAGCTCCTGTATCAAAAGTATAGTGCTTTCCATCAATGGCAATAAGCGGTGATAACCCATCTATTGCAAGATTTGAGGCTTTCCATGAAACTGTAGGTCTCTTGGGTACAATAAAAAAATCATCCTGTGTAAGCTGTACTTCTTGCAGTGCTTCAATAACGGGGAAGCCTATTATGCCATTGATCTGATAGCCAATTTGCGGGATACAAAGTGCGCTGTCTGGGAAAACCAGGAATATTGCGTTCGATATGTTGATGCTACCAAGTTTTAATTGTTTACAAACGGCCAAATCGGCTTTGATAGAAATACCTGTAATGGCGTCTACATCAATATCTGCACGGATAATATCCATATGAAGACGTTTGGCCACGGACTCTGTAACTGTCGATAGGTTTGCTCCGGTATCAAATATAAAACTTGCGGTATCGCCGTTAACCGTTAATTTTAGATTCTTCAACCCGGCTTTATCTTTCGTCATTTTAAGACGGGTATCGTCGTTGATTTCTATAAGCTGTGGCCGCACATGTTCAAGTGCCGACCAGATTTTTAGATTGTTTCTCAGATCCGCTCTTGTATCTGTTGACAGCAAAGGATCGAAGTCGAGTAGGATTTTCTGCGTTGTCTGTTTTGCCCCCGCGTAATCTTTCAGTTTGACAAAATTATCTTCCTGAACACGTCGTAATTTTAGTCGCAGTGTGTCGGGTAATTCTTCTGTTGCTGCGCTCAACAGTGCTATTTTTTTGTTAGAAGCGATGGGTCTGTTAAAGGCATTATCGAGTATTGCCAAAATAAAAACCTGCTCATTGGCGTTTAAGAAAGGTTTATTTGCCTTAAACAGGTCACGAGCAGTGAAGAAATCTTTTGATGCTATTAGCTGATATAGGTTGTTGAATTTAGTTGAGTTGGCCTGCCCAAAGTTAAGCTGAATGGTGGTGAATAACAGGAAATAGGTTAACAAATATTTTTTGAAATGATTTACTGGGAGATTCATGATGTAGTCAATAAATTGTCTTTTGATCAGTAATGTGTTCACGCACTTAAATGTCGGAAAAGTTCCTGTTAATTTTTTAATTTTATTGTTGCTTATTTTATTATTGATCAATGGTTTATGTTGTGGAGTTGTGTGCAATACTTGTGGTCTTGAATAATTAAGGTTAAATTAGCTAATGTTTTGAGAAATTTCTCCTAGGAGGATTGGATTGACGAGGTCTCCGCGATTGGTGGACAGTAATATATTTGTAAATAGCATAACTTAATGAAACAGAAGACGATGAATATTAGGTATAATAAAGGAATTATTTTTTTTGGTCTTGCGGCTTTATCGACTAGTTTATTTTTTGGATGTGGAAACACAGGCACTAAAAATGAGGCCAAGGCCGAAAAGGTGGAGGGACCTACCGAGGCTGTTGCAGCCACTGCAGCCACAACGCAGGAATTATCTTTTAAGGATAAAGAGGGTAAGGTTCTTCAATTAAGTGCTTTAAAAGGTAAGGTCGTGTTTATTAATTTCTGGGCGACCTGGTGTCCTCCATGTATTCATGAACTACCTTCTATTGACCAGCTTAGGCAATCGCTTAAAGATAATAAGGATATCGTTTTTCTCATGGTAGATGTTGATGGCGATATGGAAAAGTCTTCAGCATTCATGGCCGAAAACAAGTATGATCTGCCACTTTATATAGCAGCGGGTGAAATTCCTGCAGAATTCTTAGGACAGTCCATACCAACAACGGTCATCTTGGATAAAGCTGGTAAGATCGTAGAGCGTCTGGAAGGAAGCCGTGACTATGGGGCCCCTGAGATAAAAAAAGCATTGGAGGATATCGCGAGCGGTAGCTAAAGCTCGAAGGTTGTGTTCACTATTTTCTATAGCTGGAGAATAGAATTTGAAAAGAAAAACAGTATTTTCGCGGTGTCAAGTTAATTTATAGCTATGTCCGAACTTCAAGAGCAGACTGCAGTCAGAACGACTTATTTTAGTATTGTAGGTAATGCATTGCTGGCATTATTAAAATGGTTAGCTGGTTTCTTTGGAAACTCTTATGCGCTGATAGCGGATGCAATTGAGTCAACAGCAGACATTTTCTCTTCATTTCTAGTGCTCCTCGGTTTAAAATATGCGCAACGACCTGCCGACGACAATCACCCTTATGGTCATGGTCGGGTAGAGCCCCTCATTACTTTTATTGTCGTTGGTTTTCTCATTGTTTCTGCAACCATAATCGCTTATGAAAGTATAGAGAATATAGGAACGCCACATGACCTGCCAAAGCCTTGGACCTTATTTGTTCTGGGTGGGATCATTGTGTGGAAAGAGATTTCCTATAGGATCGTTATGAAGAAAAGTAAAGAAACAAATAGTTCTTCACTTCGCGCAGACGCTTGGCACCATCGAAGCGATGCGATAACGTCAGTTGCAGCTTTCATTGGGATATCTATTGCATTGCTTCTCGGAAAAGGATACGAAAATGCGGATGACTATGCGGCATTATTTGCCGCTGGATTTATACTGTATAACTGTTACCATATTTTCAGACCGGCGCTTGGCGAGATCATGGATGAAAATGTATACGATGAGGTCATTGAGAATATCCGGCAAGAAGCATTAAAAGTAGATGGGATAAAAGCCACGGAAAAATGTTTTGTCCGCAAATCGGGGGCTAAATATCATGTCGATCTGCACGCTATTGTCGATAGTGAAATTACGGTAAGGGAAGGGCATGAGCTGGCGCATAAACTCAAAGACCATTTGGTTGCGCATATTCCTGATCTTGGTCATGTGATGATCCATATTGAACCGAACGAATGCCTTTGGGAGTCAAATTAAAAATGGCAGCACCTGTTATTTTTCTTGAACCGTGCTGCCATCTGATTGTTTAAAAACTTAGGTGTTTTCAGCTTCAAGCAATTCAATCTGCCATTTAATCTGATCCGCTTTAATAGGGTAATCGACATTATTCCTTAAACTTTCATAAATAGCTTCGAACAGCTGACTGTAATCTCCTGTATGTGGCGTTACCAAAGACTCATGTTTTTGATTTGATACGTCTATCGTAACAAGTTTTCCCTCGAGGCCGGCTGGCTCAAGGCCATAAGATGGATGGTCAGGTAGCATACCATCTAGCAATTGCTGTTCTTGCACATCGGTCATATTCTTGATAAAACTCCCTTTTGTACCATGTAGGACAAAGGCGGGCTGTGGAGAGGCGACAAGTAAACTGCCCGTTAAATACACGTTCAGTCCAGCTGGATAATAAAGGTGATAGTGAAAATAATCTGCAACTTTAGAATCTGGCCTGTTAATGGATGTTGTCTTGGTAAATTTAACCGGTTTTCCAAAAAGTGAGATTGCCTGATCAATAATGTGTGGGCCTAGGTCATAAGTGATACCATTGGAAATATACTGTGTATCTTCCTTAAAGTACTTTTGTCCCAATTCCATTTTATAGCGGTCAAATCTGAAATGGACTTCAATCAACTTTCCTAATTCTCCACTTTCGATTACTTGCTTAATGTCTAAAAAGTGACTGTCATACCGTCTGTTTTGAAAGAAAAACAGTTGTTTTTCTTGTTTTTTGCTGATGGCAAGAAGCGTATCGAATTGAGCAGAGTCATCAACGGCAGGTTTTTCTATCAATACATGTTTTCCTGCTTCTAGAGCCTCTTTTGCATATTGGAAATGGGTATAGTTTGGTGTGTTTACAATGACCAGTTCGATGCTTTCATCCGCTAGTAATTCAGCAATATTATCGTAGCTTTTTATTGTCGGATAAAATTCATGTGCTGCTTTTTTCGACCGTTCTACAACAGCGCAGAGATTGAAATGTGGATTGGTATGTATAAATGGTGCGTGAAAAACACGTCCTGACATGCCAAAACTTAGTATTCCTGTGTTAATTTGAGTGTGTTTCATGTTGATTTAAAATATTTTAGTGTAGTCTTGTTACTTGTTAGACTTCAATATAAACTTTAATGCTATTGGGTGCCTTTTTTGTCCGTATTTGATTCTACAATGCGGTTTGCAAAGTGATGTGTTACGCCATCTTCTGTTGCCATAAGACATAGCGAACACAGTTGATAAAAAAGTGAATGTTCTACAACGCCTGTAATGAGTTTGATTTGTTTATTCAAATCAAAAATATCAGGCAGTTTAGAAAAATAAATATCTGCCAGGAAATTACCTCTCTCAGATAATAGAGGCCCCGATTTTTGTTCAGATTTTCGTAATACAATGTTTGATATCGCTGTAGAATAGCTTGATTTTAGTTCTTTAAGTACCGATAGCCAGGCGTCGGGAATAATTTCAACACATAGTGGATGTTTTGTGGTCAGTTTCTCGACCATCTTTGCGCCATCGACCAAAAGAATAAACTGCTGTGCTATATGTGCCATAATCTTTTCACCTGTGTGCACACCACCGCCACTTTTGAATGCATTTAAATGAATGTCCACCTGATCACAGCTGTCAAAATAATAGTCTAACGCTGGTAGGGTACTGTTATCAATACAAATAAGACCATTTTCTTGAAGCAGTATTTTGGTTTCCAAAGAAGGCGATGTAAATTTTAGGCTGGATTTAAAGCTGATACTGCTGGCGATTAATTCGATAAAATATGCTATTGTTGATCCAACACCTAGTCCAATGAGCTGATCGGGTTTTAATAGGTGAAGAGCAGCTTTGGCAGCTTCCTGTTTGAGATTATTCATAAATCGTAAACTTATAAAATTGTAATACCTTGTGCGGTATAAGGCTGTAAAATGCGATCAGAAGTATCCTTTTCTGTAATTAAATAACTGATATCGGATGCGGGGCATGTTAAGAAAGATGCCAATGTATCGAGTTTATTACTTGTCGTTGCAGCAACAATATGCATTGAATTTTTACATAGTACTCTTTTGACATCCGATTCTTCGCGAGTTCTTGCAGTAAGTCCGCGGTGGGGATCAAGGCTACATACACCTATGAAGCTGATATCCGCATATATTTCTTCAAATGTGGAAATAGTTTGCTGTCCCTGCATCGTAAGTGATGATTTGCAGAAAGTGCCACCGGCAAAAATCAAGGTGATGTTTGGGAGGTTTGCAAGTATATTGGCTATCGGGAGACTATGTGTGACAACAGTAAGAGTTAGGCTATCTGGAATGTTTCCAGCAATTGCCTGTGTTGTTGTGCCACCGTCAAAAAATACGACTTGATGATCTTTCAATAGTGTGATCGATTTTTCTGCTATGGATTGTTTCTCCATAACATCAAGGTTATTTCGGTCGTATATATCGAATGGTAAGTTTGACCGTAACGTAGCTCCCCCTCGGATAGCGCGGAGCAAGCCAGCGTCAGATAGTTCTTTAAGATCACGTCGGACGGTATGTTCAGAGACACCAAGTTCGGCCGCTAAGTCTATCATCACTAATTTCCTTTCCTTTTTGATTTTAACCAATATAAAATCGTGACGTTCTTCTTTCGATATCATGCTATAAATATAGTGGTTTTTGTGCTATATGTTGCAATATTTGTCGTTGAATTCATTGTAATATTGCGATATATTGCAATATTTCGAGTTGTTTAACGATGAATTGCTTATTTATTTTTTTAGTGGTAGTCACAATTCAATTTTTGATGAACTTGGTTTTGCGGTACTTATTTTTTTATTAGCATTATATTTGTGAATGATCGATAATAGTTTCGTTCGTTCTTCAGTTGTAACCAATTTATAATTTTCACTTTTACAGGCTGTTGTTTGCTACTACATATAAAACCATAGAAATCAATTAAAATGAATACTATCGTAAAAATTGCAGGTTCTATTCTGTTCGTCTTTTTATGTGGTTGTAATGTACAACCTGGCGGAAAGCTTAAAAAAGAACAATGGGTATTAGGAGGCTTTGAGCGGCCCAAAGGCGTCAATCCAATTATTGAGCCCGATACGAGCTCGGTATTTTATGATCCAATGCTGAAGAAAGAAATTCGATGGGAGGACAATGACACCTTTAATCCTGCTGCAGTGGTGAAGGGAGACAGTGTGTATGTCATTTATCGTGCAGAAGATAAAACAGGGAAGGCTATTGGCCACCGGACCTCTCGATTGGGGTTGGCGGCTAGTGCAGACGGAATCCATTTTGAGCGACTTAAAACCCCCGTGTTCTATCCTGGGCCGGATGCGCAACAGGAGAACGAGTGGCCAGGAGGGACCGAAGATCCTCGCTTAGCACAGACTGAGGACGGACGTTTTGTGTTGTTTTATACCCAATGGAATCGAAAGGTGCCGCGCTTAGGTTTAGCAATATCCACCGATCTGAAACACTGGACTAAATATGGTCCCATTTTTAAAAACTCGAAAAACAGGCCCACCCTTGTCGATGAACCGCATAAATCGGCTTCTATTGTGACAGCATTGAAAGGTAACAAACAAGTTATCGCTAAAATCAATGGGAAATATTGGTTATACTGGGGAGAACATGGTGTCTATGGCGCCACATCCGATAATTTGATTGACTGGGAACCCGTAATAGATAATAAAGGTGCGCTGAAAGCCTTCATTTCGCCAAGGAATGGATATTTTGATAGTTCCTTGACGGAGTGCGGTCCTCCAGCAGTTTGGACTGATAAAGGAATTGTATTGCTATACAATGGTAAAAATAATGCTGAGAAAGGGGATAAGCGTTTCAATAAAAATACCTATTCGGCTGGGCAGGTTTTATTTGATCCACAAGACCCAACAAGCGTACTGGCTCGAATGGACGTTCCATTTTTGCGTCCTAGGGAACCCTTCGAAAAAAGCGGGCAATACATCGATGGAACGGTTTTTATCGAAGGATTGGTCTTTTTTAAACAAAAATGGTTTTTATATTATGGTTGTGCGGACTCTAAAGTTGCTGTGGCCATTTATGATCCCGGAAATCCTTCCGTCATGGACTCCTTGCCCTAAATTAAAAAAGGCAGATCATTTGATCTGCCTTTTGGGTAAGTAATCGGGCTCGAACCGACGACCCCTAGAACCACAATCTAGTGCTCTAACCAACTGAGCTATACCTACCGTGATTTTGATGATACAAAAGTACGATTAAACCCTATTCCCTCCAAACATTTGATAGAAAAAAAACTGCGTTTAATGCCAACTAGGTGAAGATTAGTTTATTAAATTTTAATAAAAAACATCGAAAGGGTTGCGTCTCGATGTTGCTATGCATTTGGCTGGTCCAAATTTGTCATTTGTGTCCAAATTTTAATAAAAAAGGCTGTTCCTATTAAAGAAACCGCCTTTTTTATTAGAAGGAATACCCTTATATCATTTCTACACTTCTCTTCACAAAAGATGTCAGATCTGCTCCAGATAATAAACCTCTGGATAAGAGTGCTAAATCAAAAGCTTGTTTTGCTAGTTTTGAACCTTCTTCGTCGGATGACGATAAAATTCTTTTGATCAGCGGATGGTTCCCATTGACAGTTACCTTATAATTATCGGGTAATGAACCATAAAAATTCATGCCACCACCAGTCTTGGCCATATCTTTCATTCGACGCATAAATTCATCAATTGTTACCGATACAGGTAGATCACTTTCATTTAACGCGTCAACTTCAACTTTCATATCTTGGCGCGAAATCGCTTTTTCGAAAACCTCCAGCGCTTTTTTAGATTCTTCTTCCGAAAGGGCCAGTTCGACCTTTTCGTCTTTTTGGATCAATTTATCGATAACGTCAGCATCTACACGTTTTAGCTGCACCTTTTCACCGCCTTTTTGTTCCAAATAAGCTGCAAAATGCGTATCCAGTGGTCCATCAAGCATCAAAACATCATAACCTTTATTTAATGCCGTTTGTATAAAACCATCTTGTTGAGCGGCATCATGTGTATATAAGTAGACAATGTTACCATCTTTATCTACCTGGATATCTTTGACCTTTTCGTAATACTCTTTAATGGTGAAGCTTTGGTTGCCTGTGTTTTTTACTAAACAGAAGTCATTTGCTTTTTCAGCAAATTTCTCATCGCTAAGCATACCGTATTTGATAAATAAACCGATATCCGTCCATTTCTCTTCGAATCCCTTACGGTCGGTCTTAAATATTTCGTTCAATTTGTCAGCCACCTTTTTGGTGATATAACTGTTGATTTTTTTAACGTTACTGTCTGCCTGTAAAAATGAACGGGATACGTTTAATGGAATGTCCGGTGAATCAATTACTCCATGAAGTAACATCAAGAATTCTGGAACAATATCTTTCACCTCGTCGGTGATGAACACTTGTCGTGAATAGAGTTTGATTTTATTACGCTGGATCTCCAGTTCATTTTTAACTTTAGGGAAGTAGAGGATACCTGTAAGGTTGAATGGGTAATCAACATTGAGGTGTATCCAAAACAAAGGTTCATCCATTGAATATGGATAAAGTTCGCGGTAGAAGGCTAGATAATCTTCATCTTTTAATTCAGACGGTGATTTTGTCCAAGCTGGATTGGTATTATTGATGATATTATCTACCTCTACAGATTTGTATTTTGGTTTTCCTTCTTCGTCTTCACCGTCCGGTTCAGAATTTGTTTTGGTGCCAAAACGGATTGAAACAGGAAGAAATTTAGCATACTTATCTAAAATGTCCTGTAAGCGTGCCTGGCTTAAAAATTCTGTTGATTCTTCGTTAATATGTAAGATGACGTCGGTACCACGTGTGGTTCTTGAGCCCGTAGAAATTTCGTAAGATGTACTACCATCGCAAGTCCAATGAGCCGGTTCTGCTCCATCCTGATAGGATAAGGATTGGATTTCTACGGTATCGGCTACCATAAATGCGGAATAGAAGCCTAAACCAAAGCGACCAATGATTTCATTTGCATCATTTGCCTCCTTGAATTTTTCCATGAACTCTGTTGCTCCTGAGAAAGCGATCTGGTTGATGTATTTTTTTATTTCATCGGCTGTCATACCAATACCATTGTCGGAAATAGTGATGGTCTTGGCCGCTTCATCAAATTTTACGTCTACAATCAATTCCCCTGTTTCACCTTGGTATTGACCCAAAGAGGCCAGGCGTTTGATTTTTTGAGAAGCATCAACTGCATTAGATACCAGTTCACGCAAGAAAATTTCATTATCAGAATATAAGAACTTTTTGATTACGGGAAATATGTTCTCCGTGTGAATTGAAATACTACCTTTTTCTGGATTCATAATTTGTATGTCGCTATTTTTAATTTTATGATTTGTTTAAAACATACAATCAATGTTCCAAATCGTCTCTATAGGACATGATGGCAGGAAACCGCTCATTTTGTCATAGGCTTATTCGTTGATTTACGGACTCGTTAAGTAAACTGTCATCAAGAGTAAGTTCCTTGCACTAATTTAGGCCTGGGCTCTGTGGAAAGTTGGCGACATGTGCATATTTGGGACCGAGTCCAATGATGGCATCCTTCCATAGCAATTCGCCATTACCTTCAAAAATGAGCTGATGGTGGTATTTGTTTTGTACAGCCCAGCTATTTTCTTTGATTTCCCCGTCTAATTGACCGGCAGACCATCCGGAATAACCGATAAAGAATTTTAATTCGTCATGTTTTATGCTATTTGCTTTGATGGCTGCAATAAGCTTCTCTTCATCGCCACCAAAATAGATTCCAGGAGCCACTTCCTCGCCACTCAGCAGTAAATCAAAACGGTTATGTACAAAAAAAAGACTTTCCTGAGCCACAGGACCACCGACGTAGATGGGGAAATTGCAATCCGGTATAGATTCCAATAATTGGCCTATGCGAACATTGGTTTGATTATTTAGGACAAATCCAAGGGAACCTTCTGTATTATATTCACATAACAATATCACGGATCTGAGGAATCTGGGGTCTAGCATAAATGGCTCGGAAATTAATAGACTTCCTTTTTGTGGGTTTAGTTCGGTAAACATATAGCGCGAATTTAATTATTTATTGAATTTAATCTTTTTTATTTAATCTACGCGAGATTTGTGCCAAAATTAGGATTTTGTCAATTTCTACTAACTTTATAGAGAAAAAGCAATGATTTTAGTAAGTTTGTAGGATATAAAAACAGGTTTCTATGTCCATTCAACATAAAGATATTGCAGCAATCAGACAGGATTACGTATTAGGTAGCCTATCTGAATCGGATGTGGATCATGATCCAGTCCATCAGTTTAAAAAATGGTTTGACGAGGCTATTCACAGCGAGGTAATCGAGCCCAATGCCATGGTACTTTCAACGGTGTCTTCCCATCAATTGCCGTCCTCGCGAGTTGTTTTATTGAAGGACATCATAGCAGAGGGACTGGTCTTTTTTACAAACTATGAAAGCCGTAAAGGGGAAGACATGAAAGCTAATCCGCATGTTGCATTGTTGTTTTTTTGGCCTGAATTACAAAGACAGGTCCGAATCGAAGGTGTTATTGATTTTGTGAGTGGGGCCGATTCGGATGAATATTTCCAATCGCGGCCAAAAGCAAGCCGTATCGGTGCGCTAGCATCCCCGCAGAGCCACGAAATCCCTAACCGCAGTTTTTTGGAAAGCAGGGTGGAAGTGCTCGAGAATCAATATAATGGAAACGATTCTATACCTAGACCATCGCATTGGGGTGGTTATCTATTGAAACCGATTTATTTCGAGTTCTGGCAAGGACGTGCAAGCCGGCTACATGATCGCATAGTCTTTAAAAAAGTGTCAGATTCCTGGAAGATTACGCGTATAGCTCCATAAATATGACATTTGACGAAATTAAATCGATGCTTGTTTCCAAGTTTGGAACTCAACTTATTCTTAAAGAAGATCGCAATGGGCTGCAGCCAGCACTATTTATTGATAAAGCCGATAGTATAGCCGTTTGTTTATTCCTGAGGGATACAGAAGGCTTATACTTTGATTTTTTAAGTAATCTAACTGCAGTGGATTATCAAACGCATTTTACCATTGTCTACCATTTAAATTCCTTACCTTATCAACACGGTTTGGTCTTAAAAGTTGAGTTGTCTGGTCATCGTTCGCTGGATGAACTACCGGAGATTCCTTCGCTTACTTCGGTGTGGCGCACGGCAGACTGGCATGAGCGCGAAGCATTTGACCTGATGGGGGTTTATTTTGAGGGACATCCGGACCTTAGAAGGATTTTGCTGCCTGACGATTGGGAAGGTTATCCCTTACGGAAGGATTACGAGGAAGCAGAAAAATATCATGGCATTCATATTAATTGATAGAAATGGCGAATCCAAAATATAAAGAGGCATTAGTGCGCTATGAAAAACACCTCACAGAGATCTCAAGTCAGGAAATGGTGTTGAATATGGGACCTCAGCACCCTTCGACACATGGTGTGCTCCGGTTACAACTGATTACAGACGGAGAGGTCGTTAAAGAGGTTGTTCCACATTTGGGTTATCTCCATCGTTGTTTCGATAAGCATGCTGAATCTTTGAATTATGCAAAAACAATTCCTTTTACTGATCGCTTGGACTATCTGGCCTCGATGAACAATAGCCATGCTTTCGTTATGGGGGTTGAACGTATGCTTGGGCTCGATAGTAAAATACCTAAAAGAATAGAGTACATTCGGGTTTTGGTCTGTGAACTCAACCGGATAGCATCCCATCTTATTGCTATTGGTACATATGGTATTGATATCGGTGCAACAACGCCATTTCTGTGGTGTTTTAGGGATCGTGAACATATCATGAATATGTTGGAATGGGCATCTGGTTCCAGGATGTTGTACAACTATATCTGGGTAGGCGGCTTATTTTATGATTTGCCCGTTGGCTTTGAAGAGCGCTGTACAGAATTTATTACGTATTTCAAACCTAAATTGGTCGAACTGGATGAGATATTAACACAGAACCAAATATTTATTTCCCGTACGGCTAAAATAGGTGTACTTCCTGCTGATGTTGCCATAAATTATGGTGTATCGGGACCTATGCTGCGTGCTTCGGGAATAAAATGGGATTTGAGACGCATAGATGGCTATTCTGTCTACCCAGAAATTGATTTCGAGATACCTGTGGGAAAAGGTGAAATGGGTACAATCGGTGATTGCTGGGATCGTTATAAAGTTAGGGTAGACGAAGTCAAGGAATCCGTTCGCATTGTTGAGCAATGCCTTGAACGACTGCAGAAAGACTTTAAACGTACGGCCGAATTTGATCCGCGCGCTTTGGTTCCGAAAAAAGTAAATTTGAAAGCTCAGGACTACTATGTCCGTGCTGAAAATCCGAAAGGAGAATTAGGGTTTTATTTTGTCACAAAAGATAAATCAGATATTCCATTACGTGTCAAGTCAAGGGGGCCAAGTTTTAATAACCTTTCGGTGATTTCAGAACTTGGAAAAGGGGTGCTGATTGCTGATTTAATTGCGATCCTAGGATCGATTGATATCGTTTTGGGTGAGGTTGACCGTTAGATTGCGGTAGTGTGCGTGTTTTATAAACGATTTAGCAAAATAAAATAGAGATTGTATTGAAAATGTTGCATAAAAACGCAATTAAATTTGTAAATGAAAGCAATTTTCATCATATTTGCAGTCTCATAATTTAAGTTTATAATTGGTTAATGAAAGCTCGTTACTCCCAAAGTAGCGGGCTTCTCTTTTTATAGGGTGTAACTTATTGATGCCGCTTATTTATGATGCCGGTGTGTTGGTTTGAGCTTGAAGGGTTTACTGTCTTTTCTCCCGAGTATTGTTGATTATCCTGTAGATTTCATCGAATTCCTGTATTAGAATTTAACGTAAATGATTACCTTTACTGGTCTTAAATATAAAAAAGTGACGGATAGTTTAGTTATCATTCCAACATATAATGAAAAGGAAAATATTGAAAAAATCATTCGCAAAGTTTTTTCCTTATCACACGCATTTGATATTTTAATTGTAGATGATGGTTCTCCCGATGGGACGGCTACAATCATCAAGAATTTACAGGTTAATGAATTTACAGGCCGTTTGTTTATCGAAGAGCGAACCGGGAAGCTGGGTTTAGGAACAGCGTATATCCATGGATTTAAATGGGCGCTATCCCGCGAACATTACCACTATATTTTCGAAATGGATGCAGATTTCAGCCACAATCCAGAGGATTTGCTTCGTTTACGGCAGGCTTGTGTGGACGGTGCAGACATGAGCATAGGTTCGCGTTATATCAAGGGCGTGAATGTTGTCAATTGGCCGATGAGCCGTGTGTTGATGTCCTATTTTGCTTCGGTATATGTTCGTTTTATAACGGGAATAAATATCCAGGATGCTACCGCGGGATTTGTTTGTTTCACCAGGGAAGTCCTCGGGACAATCCCACTCGAAAAGATTAAGTTTGTAGGGTATGCTTTTCAGATCGAAATGAAATTCACGGCTATCAAATATGGCTTTGATGTGGTTGAGGTGCCCATTATATTCACAGATCGGACCGAAGGCACATCAAAGATGAGCACAAGTATCTTTAAGGAAGCTTTTTTTGGAGTTATCCAATTGAAATTAGGAAGTATCGGAAAACGGTACAAGAGAAATTAAAATATGGCCACAATGAACGAGAATTTAGATCCAAATCCAGAACGTCTGAGCAACACAGATCGTGATATTGAACGGGCATTGCGGCCTCAGGCTTTTGAAGATTTTACAGGTCAGGCTAAAATATTAGAGAACCTCAATATTTTTGTGAAGGCAGCTAGGCTGAGAGGCGAGGCGCTGGATCACGTTTTACTACATGGCCCCCCAGGCTTAGGAAAGACAACCTTATCCCATATCATTGCTAATGAGATGGGGGTGGGCATTAAAATTACTTCGGGACCTGTATTGGATAAACCGGGTGATCTAGCGGGATTATTGACAAATCTCGAAGAAGGGGACGTCTTGTTTATCGATGAGATCCACCGTCTAAGCCCTTTAGTGGAAGAATATCTCTATTCGGCAATGGAAGATTTCAAAATTGACATTATGCTGGAAACGGGGCCAAATGCACGGTCTGTTCAGATCTCCCTCAATCCGTTTACCCTGATCGGGGCCACAACGCGCTCAGGGCTTTTGACAGCCCCCTTGCGTGCACGCTTTGGAATTAATTCACGCCTACAATATTATGATGCAAAACTCCTGACAACTATCGTGTTGCGCTCGGCACATATCTTAAACACACCGATTTCTGATGAAGGTGCCTATGAGATTGCACGAAGGAGCAGAGGTACACCCCGGATAGCCAATGCTTTACTGCGCCGTACACGGGATTTTGCACAGATAAAGGGTAACGGGAGCATCGATAAAGAAATAGCGAAATATGCTTTGCACGCGCTTAATGTGGATGAAAATGGTTTAGACGAGATGGACAACAAAATCTTAACGACCATTATAGACAAATTTAAAGGTGGACCTGTCGGTTTAAAAACTGTAGCCACAGCAGTTGGGGAGGATGAAGGTACGATTGAGGAAGTCTACGAACCCTTTCTGATTCAAGAAGGATACATTATGCGGACCTCGCGGGGGCGCGAATGTACCGAGGCTGCTTATAAGCATTTGGGCCGTGTCAACCACTCGAAAGGAAATACATTGTTTTAATCGCGAATGAAAAGTATACTTTAACTTTTCTGCTGAATAATTTTATTAGTCCGGCTCATCAAGGCTGGACTAGGTTTTGTTCGTTGAAAATAGCTTATCTGCGCCTGTAACTCCTCATGTATCCAAGGGTACTTTTTTCGTAGTTTATTTAAGATGTCCAGGCAGTTGACCAATACGGCGACGGGACATGACGGTTCGATCATCCATTGGAAGGAGTGCTCGATAATTTCTTCTTCTATCTCATTTTGGAGTGTATATTCTTTATTTTTCTTAGACGTCAAAAATAACAGAATTTTAGTATAGCTTCTAAGACAACTCCAGTTCTTTTGTTTTTTTAAATTGTTAAAGAATTGCGGGAGAACAGATTTTAGCAACGTTGTATTCTTTAAAACGATGGTTTCAAATACCCATGCGGCGCGAAAGGCAATCTTTTTATCCTTCTCTAAGGAGATGGTCAGCAGATCGGCCAGGGTTATCCCTTGGAGCATCTCCAAAGAAAAATCCGTTACCTCGAAAGATCTCAAGGTAACGGATAAAAATGCTAATTTTTCATTGTAGGTCATGCAACCGTTATTTTTGTGGTTTTTCTCGATTCATTTCGGTCATGTCAACTTCGTTCATCTTGGAATCACCCAACAGATATTGGCTAAAGTAGTCTCCCATTTTCCAGAAGAAATACTCCGTCATATCGCCAAAACCGTGTCTTTGTCCTGGCAATAGCAGGAAATCAAATCTTTTGTTTGCCTTTATCAATGCGTCCACCATTCGAATGGAATTTGCCGGGTGTACATTGTTGTCAATATCTCCCGTAGCGATAAGTAGTCTACCTTTTAAGTTTTTTGCGAGCTCTGTGTTTTTATTGATTTGGTAGGAGAATGTTGTATCGCCTTTAGCGGATACTTTTTCTGTTACCCCATGATGACGCTCACTCCACCAGCGGTTGTAGATCTGATTTTCATGGTTTCCGGCGCCAGACACCGCAACTTTAAAGAAATCAGGGTAAACAAGCATCGCTGCTGTAGACATAAAACCACCGCCGGAGTGACCGGTTATACCAACGCGGTTAATGTCAATGTATTTATAGCGATCTGCGAGCTGTTCTGCCGCTACTTTTTTATCTTCCAAACCATAGTCACGCAAATTACCATAGCCATAGGTATGATACCATTGCGAACGTGAAGGATGTCCACCACGGTTACCAACTGTGATGACGATAAAACCAAACTGCGCTAGCCTGTCAATTCTGTCCATGCTTCTTCCAAAGGATTTATTGACAGCCTCGGTTTGAGGCCCAGGGTATACATATTCCACAATGGGATAAGTTCTGGTACTGTCAAAGTCAAATGGTTTGTACATAACCCCATAGAGATCCGTGGTGCCATCTCCAGCTTTCACTTTAAAAGTTTCTGGAAATTTGTACCCTGCAGCAAATAGCAAGGATAGATCGGCTTTTTCCAGTGTCATTACTTTTTGTCCATTACTATTGTATAAGACGGATTCAGGAGTCGTGTTTACTCTGGAGGAATTATTGACAAAATATCGGGAAGATTCACTCATTTCCACTTGATGGTCAAAGTTTCCTGGATTTAATAACTTAATTCCGGAGCCATTTGTATTTACACTGTACTGATGTAGGTAATAGGGGTCTTCGTTTTTCTCACGTCCCGATGCCGTAAAGTATAGTGTTCCGGAAGCAGGGTCTAAACCGGTAATTTCCTCCGTATGAAAAGCTCCTTTTGTAATTTGATTAATCAATTTTCCATTTGTGTCGTAGAGGTAGTAGTGGCCCCAGCCATCTCTTTCTGACCAATGGACTAATTGCTTTTTGTTTTCGATCAGGAATGGTTTTTGAACATCCAAATATACATTGGAACGCTCCTGGATAATATTGTTTATCGTACCGTTTATATTGACTTTTAGAAGATCGATCCGTTTGAGGTCGCGGCTGGAGCGTGAAATGTAAAACTCTTCATTATTGCCTAACCAGTAGTTGATAAAATAATCCTCTTTATAAGAATTTTTATCTGGAGTTTTTGTCCAGGTAGAGATGGTCTGATTTTTAAACGCGGGTATATTGATGCGGCGTGGGGTTTTTGCTGCTACATCGAAGATATATAGTTCAGTTTCCGTCGAATCGACTTCACCTGGCATTTGATATTTGTAAGTTTCAAGTGTTGGCCTTGATGAGCCTACATTATTGATTACCCATAAGGGTTTTAGGGAGCGGTTGTCCTTTCTGGTCAATGTAAAATAACGTCCATCCGGCGACCAGCTGACCCATACTCGTTTACGTTTCTGATCGTTGTCTTTGTCTTTTTCCTCACCTGTAGTTGTGCTGTATTCATCACCGCCCCAAGCATAATATTGTACACCGTCTCTTGTTATCTGGTGCTCTACAATGGTGCTGTCTTTTTCATTCTTTACCGCTTTAAGATAATTGGATTTATCCATCCAATACAAGTTGTAATCTTTCGCAAAATAGACAGTATTGGTGTCAGGAGAGAATGTCGCCCACCCCAATGGTGATTTTACTTTTGTTGAGTCGCTGATTTCAAGGACAGACTGTGCTGCTAAGTCATATTCCAAATAAAATAGTTTCTTTTTGGTGGTATCGGACTTATTCTTGAGCTTTTGTATTTCATCTTTGGATTTCACGGTATCTTGGGTACTCTGAACCTGAAATCTTAATTTTTTCTCATCTTTGGTGAATCGAAGCCCTTGTAATTCCAAATGTTGGGCATCTACAGGATTTTTAACGATTTTAGTAATTTGAGCGGCGAGGTTGTCATTATTGAAAAGAAGTTCTTTCTTTTTCAGTGCAGGGTTTACAATGTACCAGTTTCTTCCCTGTGGACTTGCGTAATCATACCAAAAGCGATCGGAAAAATTGATCCAATTTGGTTTGATGCTAGTCGAAAAAATCATTTTCTTTAATTTTTCAGGGGAGAATTTTGCAGCCAACTGATAATTGGGCTTTATAGGCGCTTCCTTCGCCTGTTGTGCAGTGCTAACATAGGGCAATAAGCTCGCCGCTAAGATTAAGTAGTACTTATGCATTAATAATATAGATAATTGTATAATAATGGTTCTGAACGTAAAAATATCTATTATTAGGTTCTTTTTCGAATGATTCGTGTAATAATCCTATGATGGATAGAAGTTTTCATTGAAATTAACCAGAAAAAGTTCCTTTGTTGCCCGGGTAATCCCAGTGTATAACCATCTTAAAAATTCAAGATCCAACATATCATCGTTTATATAACCCTGGTCGACAAACACGATTGGCCATTGACCGCCTTGTGCTTTATGGCAGGTAATTGCAAATGCAAATTTAATCTGAAGCGCATTATAATAGGGGTCTTTTTTGATTGCTTCGAGCCTGTCCTTCTTATCTATGATATCGGCATAATCCAAGGCAATCTCTTCGTAGAGTGCTTTTTGGGTTTCATAGGGCAGATTAGGGCTGTCAGTATAGAGACTGTCTAGGATAACGCGGCAGGTGATGGGTTCTATTTCGTCAATGTCTACAAATTCAAGTGTGACATCTGCAAATCGAAATCCATGCTGATCGTGGATATTGCTTACTTTTCGCACTTTTGCCATATCGCCATTTGCAATAAATCCATCGCCCATGTTGTTTTCCTGTAGCCAGAAGTAGTTGTTCTTTACAACCATAATATAATCTCCACCGGTCAGTTCCTCGTCCCGGAATAAAATCCGGTTCCTTATATTCTGATTGTATAAGTTTGCAGATCGATTTGAACGGCAGATAATCATTGTATTTTCGAGTCCATATTTGTCATATGCATAGTTTATTCCCTCGATTAACCGTTCACCTGTCATCCTATAAAGATCTTTAAATCCTTTTGTTATGAATTTTGGAAAGGGGAAGTCTTCTTGATCTTGCTCTGCCGAGGTTATCTCTTCACGTATTTTGGTTGCATTATACAGTATGCCAGAGTCTTTGGACTGGCGGACAACCGTGGTCAGCTCAAAAGGATAAACGCAAAGATGAAATTCACTTTCGAGATAGCTTGGATTTAAGGCCGGACTATCCAAGAGTCCTACAGGAGGTAATTGAGCCGTATCTCCAACAAATAATAGGGTACAGTTCTTCCCCGATTGCACATAACGTATCAAGTCGTCCAACAGGCTTGCCGAAAACGCATTGACAGGCGCATTGGATATCATTGAAGCTTCATCGATGATAAATAAAGTGTCTTCATGGAGATTCTCAGCCAAGGTGAAATCCAGCTGAAATGAAACAGCAGATTTTTTGCGGTATATTTTCTTGTGGATAGTCAGTGCTTTGCGTCCCGAATAATAGGTGATCACTTTTGCAGCCCTGCCTGTTGGTGCCAGCAGAACAGCTTTTTTTCGCAATGCAGGTAGCACTTTAACCAGCGCAGAAATTAACGTTGTTTTTCCCGTACCAGCGTATCCTTTAAGTACAAAGCAGGATTGCTTGTCAAAAGCGAGAAGAAATTCTTGCAATAATTCGAAAGCCTCCAACTGCTGTTCGGTAGCTTGCCATGGGAATTGCTGTATTAACAGATTTTTGATGAACACCCTCAAAGTTATTTAAAAGGTTTGTCTTATCCTCTAGAAAAAGCTATTTTTGCTCTAAGAAGTTTTAATTTTTACAATTCAGCGAATGAATTATATTTCAAAACAATTTAATATTCATTATTTACCGGAGTACAATCTTTTGGTCAAGGCTGGCTTTCAGAAGGATGTCTTGGCGGTGGTTGATAAAAGGTCGATCGCTCCGATTTTGATCGAGTATCCGTCTGAGGAGCCAATTTTGGATGCCACACGAATTATGAGCCTTCCGTTTCGATTTGTCCGCGTTGTGATACCACATCAAACTTTTACGTTTATTCCAAAAGAATTTTTTCTCCACGAAAACATCAGCGATTACCTACAGTTTTTAGGGACGACTGATCTTGAAAATACGTTTAGCTATTCTTTAGATAATCTTAATTTAGTTGCTGTATATCAGTTTGATGGTCTTTTGTTGAATAGATGGAAGCGATTGTTTCCTGATGCTGTTATACTTCCAGAATTTGCGGTTGTGCTTGACCGTGCGCAGGAGCGTGTATCCATTCGAGGCAGTGTGCTCGGACTCCATTTTGTAGCTGAAAATGCAGTTGATTTTTATCTTTTTAAAAACGGGGTATTCCAGCTTTATAATAGTTTTGAAATTCATAATCTAGATGATATCAGCTACTATGTCCTTAATATTTTAACACAATTCAATCTAGGGGACTCCATCAATAAAGTGCTCCTTTCAGGAGAAATTCCAAATAAATCCTATTATAAACGTATCTCGGCTTATGCGGGTGATATCGAAATATTGGATTTGAAGACAAAAGTCGTATTGGCGGATAGCGAGATTGAGTCAAATTTGGCCCCATATAATGTATTGTTTGATTCTATACTATGCGAATAATCGGAGGTCGTTTAGGTGGTTTAAGGCTGAACCCACCAACCAATTTACCTGTGAGGCCAACCACGGATATCGCTAAGGAAGCGCTGTTTAATATTTTACAGAACCGACTGGATTTTGATAGTTTAAAGTGTCTGGATCTTTTTGCAGGAACAGGAAATATTAGTTTTGAGCTCGCATCGCGGGATGTGGAATCAGTAGATGCAATAGATCTTCATTTCAAATGCGTGCAATATATCAATGAAACAGCCGGGAAGATGAAACTGGCGCAAATTAAAGCAAGGAAAGCCGATGTATTTAAGTTTATTGCCAGCTGTAAGAATACCTATGATTTTATTTTTGCAGACCCACCTTATGATATTCCTAAATTGCCACAATTGCCAAAATTAATTTTCGAGCAAGAATTGCTACATGATCAAGGGCTCCTTGTTGTTGAACATCCGTCAACAAGACAGATGGAAGAACATCCAAATTTTATAGAAACTAGAAAATACGGGTATTCATCATTTTCCTTTTACGCTAAGACTATCTAATATGAAAATCGCTGTTTTTCCGGGCTCTTTCGACCCCTTTACGTTAGCTCATCAAGATCTTGTTGAAAGAGCAATGCCACTATTTGATAAAATTATTATTGCAGTGGGCTATAACGCCAATAAAAAAGGAATGTTGGACCACGATGAGAGGGTAGATTCGATTAGCCTTGTTTTTAAGGATGTTAATAGGGTTGAGGTGCATAAATATAAAGGTCTTACAGTGGATTTCTGTAAGCAGGTTAAAGCGCGCTTTATATTGCGTGGACTCCGAAATACCAATGATTTTGAATTTGAAAACGCTGTTGCTCAAAATAATTTGCTGCTCAACAATGATGTTGAAAGCTATTTTTTGATGAGTAGATCTGGAAAGGCACATATTTCTTCTTCCATTGTAAGAGACGTGTGGTTTAATGGGGGAGATATCGGTGCAATGGTACCTGTTGCCATTCTGTCGTTGTTGAATGAAAAAAGTAGATAAGCCACCTCAGTAAAGCAAGATAGCCGATTGGATAAAAAATGTCATACAAAATATTATTTTGCATGACATTTTTTATTGTTGATAAACAGGAGTTTATGTGTTTTATATCAACAATATGTTTTCATTATTTAAGGCAATCTACCTGCCATCTAAGCCGTATCGCCAAATATTATTTGGTTGCTCGGTTGACTGATATTTAATACGTTCTTTTTCAATTTGTTAAAATTTATTCCCCTTACTTTTAGTCGAGTAGGCGCTTGCTTTGTCCAATAGATAACACTCTTCAGGTGTTAGCTTGATTTCGACAGCTTTGCTGAGTTCTTCGAGCTGCTGGATACTGGTTGCACTTACAATAGGAGCTGTAACCGAAGGTCTATTTAAAATCCAGGCTAAGGCAATGGCTGACATGCTTGCTTGTTGGCTATGTGCTATTTCAGCCAAGACATCCAAAATACGTAGACCTCGGGGATTAAATCTGTCTTTTAATGCATCGTAACGCTTCACCTCTTTTATATCATCCAAAGAGCGGTATTTACCCGAGAGGAAGCCACTTGCGAGTGAATAATAGCTGATTACACCCATGTGATTGTCAATGGCCAATTGTTCATACTGTTCTTCATATTTCATTCGGTCGTAAAGGTTGTATTCCGGCTGGATAGCGATATAAGATGGTAAATTGTGTTCTTCGGCAATGCGGAGAGATGCGGAAATACGCTCCGGACTTAGATTTGATGCGGCAATCCATTTTATTTTTCCAGTTTGGATCAGATGGTGATAAGCTTCCAGTGTTTCATCGATTCCGGTTGTCAGATCATCGTGATGAGATTGATAAAGATCGATTGTGTCAACATTCAGTCGCAAGAGTGAGTCTTCCACAGATTTAATAATATACTCTTTTTTCAGATTAGGTTTACTATTATCTATTCGGCGTCCACCGACTTTTGTTGCAATCTGAATTTTATCACGAGTATCTCTTTTGTTGATCCATTTGCCAATAATTGTTTCTGATTCAGATCCGCTGTGCCCCGGCACCCAATGCGAGTAATTATTAGATGTATCAATAAGGCTGAATCCCATATCGACAAAGGCATCCAAAAGAGCGAAGGATTGCTTTTCATCTACGGTCCAACCAAATACATTTCCACCAAAGACAAGCGGTTTGAATTCAATTTCACTGTTTCCGAGTTTTACTTTTTCCATGATCATTTGATTGTTTCCTGATTAAAATTAAGTAAAAAAGGCCGTTTTTCAATCCATTGATAGGGCAATGAAAAGTTTTTTTAAATTTTCCCGTTCATTTTCAGTGAGTTTTAAAAATGATCAGCAGGGTGATTTGGAATAATAAAAACTTTGCTTACTTTTGCATCATCCCAAACGGATATGCCCGGATGGCGGAATTGGTAGACGCGCTGGTCTCAAACACCAGTGGGAAACCGTGCCGGTTCGACTCCGGCTCCGGGTACAAAAGCTTCTCAATTGAGAAGCTTTTTTTATTTACTGCCGATTTTTTATAGTTAGATTAGGGTACTCTTCAGTGGTTCCGTATTCATTTCCAAATTCACTTCCAAAACTAATGGCCTCATTGTTCTGGTTTTCATCTTTTTCCATTAAAATGTAGTAGAAATAAAAAACACCACAATACGGTGTATTATGGTGTTACATGAATATGTGGTTTGATTAGTTTTTTACTAAGACCATTTCTGGTTCTTCTTTTCCGCCATGACAGGTTTTACAGGAAATAGCTTTGGCGGGTGAGCTATCCCAGCTACGATTAAAATACTTTTTGTTTATCTTTTGGGTCATTTTAATCATCGCTCGTCCAATTTCTTTTTTGTGGTTATCGTCACTTGCAAAATCCATTTTTTTAGGATCCTCTTTCGATGGTGCGTGGCAGAAACCACATTTTACGCCCAAAGCGACATTAAATTCCTTCATAGTGGAAATCAATTCGTCGTGGGAGATATTTTTGGGAAGAACTTTTAGATTGGTCGGTTTTGGTTCTTCTTTAGGTTTTTCCTGTCGGAAGCCAAATGCACTCAAAGCAAGGGCGATAGCAAAGACAGATGCAATTGCACCAAATTTATTTATTGTTTTCATTTCTCTTTTCCTTTATTGCTTAACTAAATATAGGAAGAAAGAGCTAATTTTCAAATAGAAAATGAAGTTAATATGACAATTTAGATTGATTATTATTTACGTACTGCGTTATCGACAACCCAAGATTGGCTATTGGATTGATAATTAATTTTCAGCAACTTTCCTTCGATCTTCACATCCTTTAAGAGTGTTGTATCAGTAGACGTCCAAGTGCTATCATTGGTTTTATCAAATCGAACGCCTGTTATATTTGGGATGCCTGTGAAAAACTCAATTTTATAGGTATCGGTACCATCACGCAGCACGCGTATCAAGCGATTATCCCGGTCCACTTCAATGGAATTTCCTTGGTATTTAACACGACCGATAAAGCTGCCGGAAGCGTCCGCAGCACCACCTGTATTTTCATTTTTTTTACATGAGATAAATAAGATAACGAATAAAACGGACGAGACTAAAGGCTTAAACAACTTCATGTGTGTAATTTTTGTGCTAAAATAAGCTTTTTTGGCCAAAATCTCAATTGATCAAACCAGAAATGATGTTAATGGTCAATGCAACGACAAACGTATTTAAAGCAAAGGAGAGGAGGCCATGGAATAGCGCTACTCTTCGTATCTTTTTTGAAGAGACTCCAACGTCAGAAACCTGAAAGGTGCATCCCATCACAAATGAAAAATAAGCAAAATCCAAATAATCGGGCTTGTCGTCTCCCGGAAATTCCAGCCCAGCTCCAGCAGCTTTATTTTCATAGTATAAACGGGCGTAATGAAATGTATATATCGTATGGACCAATATCCAGGAGGACAGCATGGCTAATATGCAAATAATGATAATATACGCGTCATTTAACTGTTTATCCTTACTTGATATAATAATCATCAAGACCGAAACAAAACAGCCTATGGTCACTAGAATGATAAATAATGACACGAAGAGACGGCTGCCATCCTCTTGCTGTGCTTTCCGGGCAATGGAAGTAATCGGCATTGTGTAGAATGTGTACCAGGATATAGAAATATAGGATACACAAAATCCAAACCAGCATAACATTAAATTAAGCAGAGGAAGGCTTTTGATCGGCGAAAGCAGGTAGATCAACAGAAAGAAAAAGACCGAAATCAATGCTCTATGAATGGATTGCATTTGATGTAAGTAATAGTTTATCTTTTCCATTTCACATTGTATTAACAATCAAACTGTTCTTCTGCGTCAAAAATCAATGGGTTGCCATGATTGGAAAGCAACAGTAATAGTGCCTCTTCCTCATAGTTCCTTGGATTGGAAAAAATAAAATCCAGCGCGCCATCCCGGTCAATATCTCCAACAAATAATGTCCTCATAAATACATGGTCATATTGATCTACCTGGAAAAGTGTCTTTTCTTTATCTCCATTAGTTCCGCTATAGTTGAGTTTATAATTCGCAACCTCATGAAATACTTTCTCGTGACCGTTTTCGTCGGTTTGCACTTCAGTCGATCTAATATCACCAACAGCTTTAAGGTTTACTTTTTGGTTCTTAAAAGTATACTGGACAGATTCTTTTGGCCAAATTTCGGCATGATTTATTTTGACATGGTCAATAAGACCAGGCTTAAGTCCGCTGAACTTCAAGAATAACAATGAATTTCTTCGTGATTCGACGCTCTTAGATGGTACTTGAGCACAATCGTCAAAACCATCTTTAATCACATAATCCGCCTTTGCCAAGTAATATTGGCCACTTTCTTCGTAAAGATCATACCATTCTTTATTTAAGACAGCCGTTGGATCTTCCTTTTCCCAGATTCGGTAACTACGAACAAGGAAAATTTGGCCTTTGGCAGGATCTGCTTTTTGGTAAATAGAAGATGTTGTATCATCGACAGTCGATATCGCTAAACTATCTGATACTATTTTCGTATCAGGTCGATCTTGCTGTTGTTTCGTTGTCTGGTTTGAACATGCCTGCAGGGAAAGCAAACCCAATATCAGGCTGAAGGAAAAAAAAACATTCATATGCGGTGAATTTTGCTTAAATATATAAAATTCACCGTATATAAAGTAGTTTGGATTATTAAGCAAGTATTTCTTTCAACAATGATAATGAATGGAGACACTTTTCATCATCAAAGATATAGGAAGTCGCCATGATCTCGTCCACTTTGTGATCGTTTACGAATTTTTCTATTTCTGGAAGAATTTTAGGGCCATCGCCAATAAATGCACAGGAAGCCATACTTTGTACGGCTTGCTCTATCGCTGGAATGCCTTTGTAGATAACTTCTTGAGTAGGTTCTGAAAGCGGTCTTCTGGTATTTGTCACAATACCAGCGAATAGATTATAGAAGCTTGTTGCTAAGAAATTGGCTTCTTCGGTACTATCGGCAGCGATAACATTTACACAGGAAATGAAATATGGTTTTTCCAAGGCATTAGAAGGAACAAAATTTTGATGATAGATCATGCTTGCTGAGGCAAACTGTGCCGGAGCAAAATGCGTTGCAAAAGCATAGGGAAGACCTAAGCTAGCAGCTAAATAGGCACTATCGGTACTTGACCCGAGAATATAGAGTGGGATATCCAGTCCTTCCCCTGGGAATGCACGTACTTTTGCGTCATAATTGTCTGCACTGAAGTAGCGCTGTAAGTCTTTTACCTCTTGTGGAAATTGAAAGGCTGTATTCAAGTTGTTTCTGCGTAAAGCCATTGCGGTCAATTGATCAGTGCCTGGTGCACGTCCCAAACCGAGGTCAATACGTCCGGGAAATAAGGTTTCTAATGTTCCAAATTGCTCTGCAATGACTAAAGGAGCGTGATTTGGTAACATGATCCCACCAGAACCCACGCGAATAGAACTGGTATTTGATGCGATATGTTGTATGAGGAGTGAGGTTGCTGAACTGGCAATGTATTCCATATTATGATGTTCGGCAACCCATATTCTTTCAAAATCTAATTTTTCTGCATGTCGGGCTATTTTTACAGTGCGAGCCAATGCGCTTGCTGTATTTTCTCCTTTTTTGATCGGAGCCAAGTCCAATGCTGATAACGCTATTTTATCCATGCATTAAAATTACGGAGAAGTTATTCGACAATTGTAATGAAAATGTCTATTCTAAAATCCGTTGTGTATGTATGACACTAAATTGATCATTCATGGTTGTCGTGAAAAATGTGAACGAATCACTGGCGTCTTTGATTTTAAATTTCTTTTTGATCTCTTCGGTCTTCAAGGGAAAATTTTTCGCGATGATACCGGAATTCAATGGTCTTTTATTTTTCTTGAAATCTGTAAATGACTCCACCTGTTTGATGATGAATGTTTTACCGGGAAAATTTTCGATCTTTTGATCGGAGGTGTAAAGGTGGGTGTTTTTATGTAGTTTTTTTACGTTGAATACTTCGGCAACAGTCTTAAATGCTCCGGCTTTGGAAAGAGCTACATCCGGTTCGTATAAATAGGATAGCGGCCTACTGTAGTCATTTGAAATTGCACGTTCATTTTCGTAAGTGAAGGATATAATCTGCTGTTGTTCTTGATATAATCTGACGGCGTGGATGCAAGGTTCAGCTTCGTATCCTTTCTCCTGCACGAAGATAAGTTCTTTGCAGTCATTTTGCAAAGAGACGACATAAACGTCCTTAACATGTTGCAGCATGTGTATTGCTGCAGAAATATCCAATAGTGGAGCTAGCTTACTTATTATTTTGTTGGCATGTTTGAAAAACTCATTCTGCAAGGCAACCAAATTAGGTTCACATTCATCAAGTAGAAACACTTTTTTGTTTTGAACTCTTCTTGAAGGATCCAAATAGATATAATCAAATCTTCTGTTTGGATCGTTTATTATATATTCAACTCCATTTGTCGCAATGATCTGAAGATTTTCTGCTTTCAATATCTTTGCATTATGTTGGGTAATTGCAGCGAGTTCGGGATCGAGTTCGCAGGATGTTACTTGCTTTGCCCGTTTAGAGAAGTAAAAGCTGTCAACACCGAAGCCACTGGTGGCATCAATTAAATGGCTGTCTTTTTCGATGAGTGAACTTTTAAATAATCCGGTTTTCTCGGATGAACATTGTTCGAGATTGAGTTTTGTGGGGAAGTAAATCCCTGCTGTTTCGGCCCATAGTGGAATTTTGCCGCTCGCCCGTTGTCTACCATCGAGTTGTGCCGCAAGCTCGGAAGATGATATTCCTTCAAAAGGAGATTTTTTTAAAGCGATTTTAGTCGGAGACTCCAGTGTGTTTCGTTCTAAAAACTGTTGTGTCTCCTCTTGAAGGATTAATGTGTTCATTTATATTTTCTTAACAAGAAGTTGGCAAGTATATGTATCCTTTAATTCGCTAATAACCTCTTTATCAACCAAAACGCGATCAATGGTTTCTTGATTATAATAACGGATTGTAATGAGTTCCAGCCCCGATTCATACCTGACTTTGAATTTTTGCTCTAGTTCGTTAATTAAGTCGACTAGATTTTTTCCAGTATCATCGACGGAAACCGTAAAGTTGATCGCCGTATTATGCATCATATTAATTTTAATACGATGTTCATGAAATAGGTTGAAGATGTCTCTCAGATTGTCTTCAACGATGAATGAGAAATCCCTCGGGGAGATGGAAATAAAAATCTGGTTTACCTTAAAGATGAAGGAGGGCACAGGTAAAGTTTGGTTTGTGCTCTTTATCATTGTTCCGGGTGAGTCAGGGTCTACAAAGGATCGCACATTTAATGCGATCTTTTTATTCTGAAGTGGCTTGATTGTTTTCGGGTGAATAACCGTTGCGCCATAATAGGTAAGTTCGATGGCATCGGTATAAGACAGTTCGGGAATCAACTCTGTTTTCTCAAACCACTTCGGATCCGCATTAAGTACACCTGGAACGTCTTTCCATATAGTTACATTTTCGGCATTTAGACAAGAAGCAAAAATTGCCGCAGAGTAATCGGACCCTTCACGGCCCAAAGTAGTTGTGAAATTTTCAGAGGTAGAACCTAAAAAACCCTGCGTAATCACAATATACTCGTCTAGGATGGCTGGCAGTTCGGCACGGATTTTTTCTTCCGTTTTGTTCCAGTCTACGACAGCTTCGCGATAGGTGTTGTCCGTAAATATATAATCTCGTGCATCGAGCCATTTTACCTTTTCACCAATGGAAGCGACGTAGGCTGCAACAATCTTAGTCGAGATAAGTTCACCCATCGAAACAATTTGATCGAAAAGATAGTCATATGAATCTTGAGGATCCTCTTCTAAAATCCATTCGATCTCCACAAAGCAGTTGGAAATCTCATCAAATATAGGATGGTCACCTTCAGGGAATAATTCTTGAAGGATATGAAAGTGAAATGTTTTTGCCTCTTCAAGTGTCTGAAATTGGTTGCCGGTGTTGTTAAAATATTCTTTGGTCAATTTTTCTAGAAGGTTCGTTGTCTTTCCCATAGCGGATATGACGACTAACAAGGCTTCGCCCTTGTATTTAGAAATAATCCGCGCCGAATTTCTGACACTTTCAGCATCTTTTACTGATGCACCCCCAAATTTAAAAACCTGCATTTATTTATTAGTTTAGTTGATTGCTAATTGATACTATTAATATAGTGTAATCCTTTTTCTGAAATCAGATGTTTAAATGTCGTATAGGGAATACGTAATTCAGTATTTCCTTCAGCATAAGATTTGATTTCGTATACGTTGTAGTAAAACAGGATGTCGTTTTTTTCAAAAGTGAAGTTATCGGCCAAAGAAAATTTACCATCTTCAAAAAAGTACTTTCCATTTAGGGAATCATCAGCATTTAATCCTTCTTGCTTACGGAAGTATTGCTCGGCGATTTGAACGAATTTATTTTTGTTCTCTTCCTGAATGATATCATTGATTGTAATTGCACTGTTAGATTGACGATCAAAATTGGAGTACAGCGTGAAATGGTCCCCATGCGCTCCACCAGTATATTCCTCTTGTTTGGTTCTTATACCCAAAAAAACAGGCGTATTGACGATCACATCAATCTGTAGATCCCGACTCCAGGTTGATGTAGATTTGCCATTATTGTCTTCCACATATTCGTTGTATGAATTTATAAAACGATGTGCTGCATCTGCCATGCTTGTGTCGCCTTCAAGATGCACAATACCTGATATGAGGGTATTGATTTTATTTTCTTGGAAAATTGGGTATTTTGCGCGAAAATAAGTTGTGTCCAATCGATCATCTTCTTTGAGAAAATAATTGCTATGCTCATCGATGATTTTTTGACTATAGGAAAGTGTGTCTGTGGGCTGTGTCGCTATCGTGGCCTTTTTGTGGTCATTGCAAGCGGACAGAAAGCAGCTGATAACTAATACTATTAAAGAAAAGTAAAATCGCATTAAATTGATTATTCTCGTTATTTAATAAGTGATTGACACATTGATCCATTCGGCATCGAAATTTGCTTTATATTTTTCATAAAACTTTATAGCGGGCTTATTCCAATCGAGGACTTGCCATACCATGCCATGAAATCCACACTGTTTGCCATAAGCTAAAGTTTTATCAAAAAGCAGCTTTCCTATCCCTTGACCTCGCATTCTTTCGGTGACAATTAGATCTTCCAAATAGAGTCTTCTGCCTTTCCATGTTGAATATCGGACATAATATAATGAAATTCCGACAATTTCGCCATCCACTTCAGCAACAAATGCACCCCAAACGGGATTCTTTCCAAATCCTGCATCTTTAAATTCCTCAAGCGATACGGTGACTTCGTCTGGTGCTTTTTCAAAAATAGCCAATTCTTTAATTAGCTCGAGCATTTGTGTGCAATCACTTTCAATTGCCTCTCGTATGGTTGTTTTAATCATTGTTTTTGAAATGTTTGATTACTCTTTTGCCAAATATTGTGCTTCCAATGCGTACCATTGTTGAGCCTTCTTCAATCGCTAACTTATAGTCTGAAGACATTCCCATAGATAGGATATTGAAATACTCTTCCTTTCGGTAGAAACTTGCCTTAATTCCATCGAATAACATTTTTAACTCATAAAATTCGGCTTTAATTACTTTTTCATTATCTGTATTGGATGCTATGCCCATTAACCCACAGATCCGAATATTTTTTAATTCGAGAAACTCGTCGTCGCGAAGAAGTTCGATTAGTTCAGCATGGTCGAAACCGAATTTTGTTTCTTCTTCTGCAATATATACTTGTAACAAACAGTCGATTGTACGTTTCGCTTTCTGCGCATGTTTGTTAATTTCTTTTAATAATTTTAATGAATCAACTGACGCAATTAAGCTGATGAATGGTGCAATATATTTGACCTTATTTGTTTGAAGGTGACCAATCATATGCCACTGAATATCTTTAGGTAAAAGCGCTGCTTTTTCAACTAATTCTTGAACATGATTTTCACCAAATATACGCTGTCCTGCCTCATAGGCTTCCATAATGTCCGAATTGGATTTTGTTTTTGAAACCGCCACAAGTTGTACCCCAACAGCCTCGGTTTCCAATCTTAACGCTTCTAAGTTACTAGCAATACTCATTTCCGATATAGTTTTGATGATGTAAAAAGTGCCAAATGTCGGTGCTTTTTGTAAATTTGTACAAAACTACGAAATGCTACGATTAATACTGAATCTACTTGCAGTGATTTTTTTATTTGGTTCTTGTATCGGAACTGGGGGGAAAGATATTATCCCCCAAAGTAAGTTTGTGGATGCATTGACCGAAATTCAACTGACAGACTCCTATCTTAATATTTTACCCATTGATAGTGCTCGTAAAGTGATGTTGCCTTTGTATCAAGTGACCTTTGATAAATATGGATTGGATTCGCTTTCTTTTCGAAAGAACTTAGACTATTATGGTAAGGATGCTGAAGTGATGTCTGCGATTTATAAAGAAGTGGAGGATAATTTAACGAAGGAAAATAAGATTTACGCCGATATAGAACGGAAAAAACAAGATTCAATTCGAACGCGCGATTCAATCCAGAATATGCGTATTCAAGATAGCACCAATCGCGTTATGCGTGCACAACAGGCTTATCAGGAACGAGTTGCTGCACTTGTTCATTATCTACCTAATAAGACGAAATTCAACTTTAGAGAAGCTTCTTCCTTATTTAATACGAGCTTTCAAACAAAGACTGGGATAAGCATGACCGGCTATCTCATGAACCAATTGTCGGTCGGTAATTCAAATTTACCAATTGAATCGCCTTCTCCACAGAAGGATACGGTTTCCCAACTGAAAACACCTGGTACTTCAGTCAAGGATACTCTTGTGATACAAAACCATGTGGAGCCACAATTACCAACAAGTGAATTGGAAAAAAGACCAATTCTCACGCCGCCGCGGCACATCAAGCCGCCGACGGAACTTTAACCATCAAAGAATATAATTTCTATGGTATATCCAATAAATGCAATTGATAAACTCGGGTTTTCCGAGATAAAAGATAAAATAAAACAAAAATGCCTAAGCGAGTCTGGGCGTGAGCTAGTTGAAAAAATTCAACCTCAGACCCGATTTGAGCAAATCGACCGATTTCTAAGACAGACCAGCGAGTTTAAGGATCTTCTGATGAATGATGGCGCATTTCCGGTTGAAAATTTCTTTCCGCTTAGATCCATTATTGAGAAAGCTCGAGTGGAGGGCGCGTTCTTATTCGAGGATGAATTTTTCCGGGTATTACTATCCCTCAAGACTGTTTACGCTATTATCCATTATTTTAATGAACGGGAAGGACTCTATCCCAATTTAGAGGTATTGTTTGAGCATTTACCGATTGAGAAGGGAATTATCCGCGATATCGAAATGGTCATTGACGAGCGTGGAAAGCTTAAAAATAATGCTTCCCGATTACTGTTGGAAATAACCCAACAAATTCAACGGGCAGAACAGGAGGCACTTAAACGTATCAATAGTATCTTTAAGAGCGCACAGGACAGCGGATGGACAGCGGATGGGAATCTGACGATACGGGATGGAAGGCTCTGTATTCCTATTCTTGCGGAAAATAAAAGAAAGCTCAAAGGTTTGATTCATGATGAATCAGCTACGGGACAAACAGCTTATATAGAGCCTGAAGAAGTGTTTCAGTTAAATAATAAAATTAGGGATTTAGAGTTTGAACGTAGACGTGAGGTCATTCGTATTTTAGTCGAACTAACGGACAAGGTCCGACCACATATTCCGCTCTTGCTTTCCTATCACAGCTTATTGACCAAAGTAGATTTTGTGCGAGCGAAAGCACTTTTTGCGTTGGATATTGAGGCAGAGATGCCCGAGTTATCGAAGGAGGCCGAGATTAATTTGGTCAATGGTCGACATCCGCTTCTATTGCTGAATCAGCATAGTACTGTTGTTCCATTGAACATTCAAATTGATAATATTCAACGTATTATTGTTGTATCGGGACCCAATGCCGGCGGAAAATCTGTATGTATGAAAACGGTTGGTCTTTTGCAAATCATGGTGCAATCGGGCTTATTAATACCAGCGGAACCGACAAGTAAAGTCGGTGTTTTTAAGCAGATCTTTGCAGATATAGGCGATGATCAATCTATTGAAAGTGATTTGAGCACATACAGTGCGCATCTGTCCAAAATGAAATATTTTACGGAATTTGCAAATGGACGTACTTTGGTACTGATCGATGAGTTTGGAACCGGTACTGACCCTTTGTTTGGCGGACCTATTGCTGAGGCTGTATTGGAATCCCTTAACAAAAAACAAATTAGGGGAGTTGTGACAACCCACTATTCGAATCTCAAAGTTTTTGCTAGCAATACGACAGGTCTGGAAAATGCTTCAATGTTATTTGATAATCGCGAAATGAAACCGATGTATATCCTACAAATTGGTAAGCCTGGAAGCTCTTATGCTTTCGAAATCGCGCAGAAAATAGGATTAGGTAAGGATATTTTGGAATCTGCTAAAAGTAAAATTGGGGTTCAACAGAAGAAGGTAGATACATTATTGATCGATCTTGAGCGAGAAAAGAAAGAGGTGTTTGATACAAAAGTTGCTATTAATAAGCGCGAGAAGGAACTGGAGTCAATTAAATCGGA
>JBMAAL010000050.1:0-36626 GCA_050281725.1 Sphingobacterium sp.
GTCTTTCCCATACCTTCAAAATACGAAAAATCTCAAAAACAAAAAAGAGACTATCCTTTTGAGACAGCCTCTTTTCTCAGTAGCCCCGAGCAGAATCGAACTGCTATCAAATGTTTAGGAAACATCTATTCTATCCGTTGAACTACGGGGCCCTTTCAGAAGCCAAACTTAGGCTTATTTTATATATAAGTCAATAGCTAGTCTAAAATCTGTTATATTTTTTTAAAAAAGAGATGCAGCCGCTATAGTACACTCGTGTATCAAAGCGGTTCACATTGACAATAGCCAAAATCTATATCAAAACCGTTTCATGTACGATGGAATAGTCACGATCAACCGCAAATTTAGAACCTGTAAAATTAGACTGGATTTAGAAAAGAAAAAATGGTGGAGGGAGAAGGATTCGAACCTTCGAAGCCGAAGCAACGGATTTACAGTCCGTCCCATTTGACCGCTCTGGAACCCCTCCAGCATTGTGCTGTTCTAGAATTGAACGTCGCAAAAGTAGCTTTTGATTTGCAAAACTGCAATTATTTTAGAGCACAAATCTGTAACTACCGCAGTATGAATTCATTTATTTTCAAGCAACATGCAAATGGCCAGTTCATCCTCAGATCAACGTATCATTATTATAATAAAAACTTATTGTTATAATCTAGTCATAATAGATTTTGACGATAGTGTATTGGTAAAATCAATTCGCTTTTTGGATCGAGTTGCTGTATCTTTGTATCAACAAAAAAAAGAAAGATATATTATGAGTTTCACAGGTAAAAGTTTTCCAAGCATTACAGTAGATGCAATTGATTATTTAGGCGACAATTTACAGATCAACATTTTTGAAAAAGCAGTTAAAGAAGGTAAAAAAGTGCTTTTATTTTGGTATCCAAAAGATTTCACTTTCGTATGTCCTACTGAATTACACGCTTTCCAAGAAGCAGCTGCTGAGTTTGAAAAACGCAATACAGTCTTAATCGGCGCTTCTTGCGATACAAATGAAGTACACTTTGCATGGTTAAACACAGCAAAAGATAATGGTGGAATTGAAGGTGTTGAATATCCTCTTTTGGCAGACACTAACCGCAACTTATCAAGTATATTGGGAATCTTAGATGTTCAAGAAGTTGAACACCCTGAATACGGAACATTGGCACAAGGTTCTGCAGTTACTTATAGAGCAACTTACTTGATCGATGAAACTGGCCGTGTATTCCATGAATCAGTAAACGACATGCCTTTGGGCCGTAACGTTAAAGAATACTTACGCTTGATCGACGCTTACGCTCACGTACAGAAATTTGGCGAAGTGTGTCCTGCAAACTGGGAAGAAGGTAAAGATGCAATGAACGCAGATAGAAAAGGTGTAGCTGATTATTTAGCTAAACACTAACAATACAAGACCACAGTGTCTTATCGACAGGAGCTTTTCCCGGCTCCTGTTGATTTCTCCAACAATCACCTTAAAAATAAAATCATGTTACAAGAATTAGAAAACGATAATTTACAAGAAATTGTAAACAATAACGATATTGTAATGGTTCAGTATTCCGCAACTTGGTGTGGTAACTGTAAAATCATGAAACCGAAATTCAAAAAATTGGCTGGCGAAAATGATAGCGTACCTTTTGTTATTGCTGATGCAGAAAAATTTCCTGAATCCCGCAAACTAGCAAATGTCAATAATCTACCCACTTTCGCTGCTTTTAAAAACGGTAAATTAGTCAATCAGGTACAAACAAATAAGTTAGACGCATTAGTAGAATTATTCAATGAAACTACCAGTAATTAAGCATTTGACAGAGTTCATCGAGCAGAATGATGTAGATTTTGTCTTGGAAACAATCGAGACACTGGAGGCTTTAACCGAAGCTCCTTTGAAGGATGAAGAACTTGACGTTCTTGGTGAATTGATTTCAAACCTATACGGAGCTGTAGAGGTTGATAAATTAATTAAAGAAGGTAACTCCAAAAAAGACGCGTTAAATATGTTTATGAAGCGTGTTCTAGGTGCCATTGATAAATAGTGTTTGGTCCCAAAAAAGCATTTGTGTGAAACTTTCTTTAAAGGCTGTTCCTCTCGTTTTTGATCATTTGAAGCATAGAAACTAAAATCAATTGAAATTTGTCAAACGAATGTACAATTGATTTTAGACCAATCCAGATTTTTTTGAAGGTAGCGGAAAACCTATCTACCATAAATATCGTTGTATTGCAGCATCTTAAACGCATGACGCCGCTATATTATCTGCTTTCCAAAAGCTAAAATGTTGACAAAATTTAGCAATGTGGAAAACTAATTAAGGTAATCTGACAGAACTAAATATTTTCTACATATATTTACTTATGTTAAAGGTTGCCACTTGGAGCGAAGCGACAAAATAACTATTCTCTAAAAATTCGTTTCAGGAAAAAATATTTTAATTGTTAAACGGAAATTCCAACTTGATTGGGATTTCCGTTTTTTATTTATGCCTATATTTTACCATTTAGCGATCTATCCCTTTACCTCGTCACTCAAACTAGCTTCTTTTTATTGATCTAAGTTTAATCAGCCTAGTCTCCATAAAGTCAAAGCAATAAACCAACCCCACAAACGGGTTAATTAAAGCCAGTCAATAAAAAGACACGCAATAAAATTACAATCTCCAACAATCCGTTGTTCATCAAAATTTTTATCTTTAAACATGCGAAGACCTTTTCTCTCTGTTATCATTATTTTGGCGGGCATCTTGTCAACTTCAATCGTTAAAGCACAGAATCCACAGTGGAACGCTGCTGAAATTAAACTTCATCTAGAAAAACTGAACGTACTGGGGTCGGTACTCTATTTTGCAGCACACCCCGATGATGAAAATACCCGGCTAATCGCTTGGCTAGCTCAGGAAAAAAAATATAAAACAGGCTATTTATCCCTAACTCGAGGTGATGGGGGACAAAACCTCATCGGAACAGAACAAGGTATTGAACTTGGTTTGATTCGGACGCAGGAATTACTGGCTGCTCGAAAAATCGATAAGGGTGAGCAATTTTTTTCCTCCGCTTACGATTTTGGATTCTCGAAGACTCCAGAAGAAACTTTCGAATTCTGGGATAAACAGCGTGTTCTCCGCGAAGCCGTATGGATTATCCGCAAATTTAGGCCCGATGTCATCATCACGCGTTTTCCTCCCGATCCAAGAGGTGGCCATGGTCATCATCAAGCCTCTGCCATTCTAGCACATGAAGCCTTTAAAGCTGCTGCTGATCCGAATCAATTCCCAGAGCAACTTCAATTTGTACGCCCCTGGAAAGCTAAACGCCTACTTTGGAATACAGCTAATTTCGGAGGTCAAAACAATACCCGTGAAGATCAGTTAAAAATAGATATCGGGGATTACAATGCTCTTCTAGGAGCCTCTTATGGTGAAATTGCCGCACACAGCCGTTCTTCTCACAAAAGCCAAGGCTTTGGTTCGGCTAGCCAACGCGGCTCATCAATCGAATACTTTGAATATGTAGATGGCGTACCTGCAGAAAATACACTCTTGGATGGTGTTGACACCTCATGGAAAAGAATGCAAAACAGCAGTAAAGTCCAGTCCTCAATTGATCACATCAATCGAATATATCAAATTGATAAGCCTGAATTGATCATTGCTGAATTGATCCAACTGTACAAAACATTGGATCAAATTGATGATGAATATTGGAAGTCTGAAAAGAAAAAAGAGGTTGAAAAACTAATTCTTGCCTGTGGTGGAATTTGGTTCGAAAGTATCGCCAAAAATCCATCTTATGCCCTAGGAGATCAGATCAAAGTGGAACATTCCATTATTGTTCGACGTCCAAATGTAACCGTTGAGCTGACCCAAATAAATGGAAATAGCATTCATGAAACACTACAAATAAACAAGCTACAAAGAGACTCTGTTCTTATACATGCAGACAGGACGACACAACCCTACTGGTTGATTGAACCACATGGGAAAGGTAAATTTAATGTCAGCGATTTCAACCTAACCGGCTATCCCGAAAATCCCTACGCTCCAGAGGTATCATTTCAACTCCGGATCAATGGTGAAAATATCACACTCAGTCAACCCGTAAAATATAAATATACCGATCCTGTACGAGGTGAAATATACGACCCCATTGTGATTGTCCCGCAGTTGACGGCTAAAAGTTCCAGCCCTTTGGCACTTACACAAAATGCTGCTGGAGTCAAAGTAAATTTAACGTTTCAAAAAAATGGACAGGCAGAGACAGCGACTTTTACTATCACACCTAATTTACCTCAAGGCTGGGAAATTTCGCCTAATTCTTTCTCGCTCTCTTTTAATAAAGGCGATCGTACAATTTCCAAAGAGATTAGTATAAAACCTTTAAACGCTTCGATATCTTCTATTGATACGCTTGGATTTTTGCTGGCGCAAAAAGAAAGCTTGAAAGAGATAAAAACCATCGATTATCCCCATATCCCCAATATTGTGTATTTCCCGGATGTGGCTATAAAAATGAGCAATATCAACCTGATCAACGAAGTAAAGCGAGTGGCATACATCCATGGGGCAGGGGATCTAATTCCTGAATCGCTGGCTGCCATTGGTATTACAGTCGATGTGTTAAGTACCGAACAGGCTTTAAAAACAGATCTTTCTGGCTATGATGCGGTAATTCTCGGTGTTCGAATATTCAATGTTAACAAACAAATTGTTCAGCTCCAAAACAAACTATTGGCGTATGTAAAAATGGGTGGAACAGTCCTAGAACAGTACAATGTAAACAATGGACTGATCTCAAAAAACTTTGGTCCCTATCCCTTTAGCATCGGCAGAAGCCGCGTAACGGATGAACTTGCAAAGGTACACTTCGATAAAAATGATCCGATTTTCAACTACCCAAATAAGATCAGTGAAGCGGACTTTGATCACTGGGTACAGGAGCGGGGGCTATACTTTGCGGACGATATTGATAAAAAGTATCGTACCCCTATCACTATGCAGGACCCCGGAGAACCGTTGCACAATGGCTCATTACTCATTGCGCAATATGGAAAAGGTAAATTTGTTTATACATCTTTGTCTTTTTTCAGACAATTACCTGCAGGAATTCCCGGAGCTTACAGATTATTCGTAAATTTGTTATCAAAATCAAAATAATATTATAATGGAAAATCAGATTGACAACAACTGCACTTCAATAGATGCTGGCAAAGCAAAAGGAATTATTCTTTTAGTTGCTGTAGTATTTGGTGCATTAATTGGATTCACTGCAAACGAGACATTTCTAAGCATCTTCGGTGGTGCTATTGTCGGATTGATTATCGCTGCTATTTTTAATAGTGTTATCTATCCTCAAAAGCCTTCAGATAGATAAAAAAATATGAATAGCTGGAAGCGTTTCTACTGGTTGGTCGTTATCTGGCTATTTGTATTCATCCTTTTTCTGTACATTTTCACGAACCACTATTCATGAGTACAGCAGATTGGGTCGTTTTATTTCTGACACTCTTAGTTATTGTCGTATATGGCGTTTATAAGAGTAGGGGTATAAAAAATATTGATGGATATCTTCTAGGTAATCGTTCTTTACCTTGGTATCACGTCGGATTATCGGTAATGGCGACGCAAGCGAGCGCCATTACTTTTTTGTCCGCCCCCGGACTGGCCTATTCTTCTGGAATGAGTTTTGTCCAATTCTATTTTGGCCTTCCGTTGGCCATGATTGTGCTCTGCATTACATTTGTCCCTATTTTTCATAAGCTAAAAGTATTTACAGCATACGAATTTCTAGAAAAACGGTTTGACGTCAAAACTAGAGGGCTCACTGCCATTCTTTTTCTGATACAACGGGGGATTTCAACGGGTATTACCATCTTTGCTCCAGCTTTAATTATATCGACCATCCTTCATATCGATCTAACATGGACCACATTGGCCATAGGAAGTTTCGTTGTTATCTATACGACCTATGGAGGAACCAAAGCCGTATCTCACACACAGCTGCTTCAGATGAGCATTATCTTTGGATCATTACTCGCAGCAGGTATATTAGTTATCCACCTGTTACCAGAGTCTATTGGATTATCAAAAGCACTTCATATTGCAGGAAAATCAGGAAAAACCAACGCATTGGATTTTACTTTTGACCTCAATAATAACTATACGCTTTGGACAGGACTAATCGGTGGTTTTTTCCTACAGCTTTCCTATTTTGGGACCGACCAGAGTCAAGTAGGCCGTTATTTGACTGGGGCTTCGATCAAAGAAAGCCGCATGGGATTGATTATGAATGGACTATTGAAAATCCCCATGCAATTTGCTATCCTATTGATTGGAGTCCTGGTATTTGCCTATTATCAATTCCATCAGCCGCCCATTTTTTTCAATCAGGTCGAGATCAAGAAGCTCAAGGAAAGCAAATATGCTCCCGACTACCAGATTCTCGAACAAAAGCATAGTGAGCTATTTAAAATACGTGAATCTGTGGTTCAGCAGCTCAATACAGCATTGGATCACGACGATGAAAAAAGAATTGCTGATTATCGATCCTCACTGGGTCAACTTAATGGAAAAATGCAAGCGGTAAAAGAAGGGACCTTGGACTTAATCAAAAAGAACAACCCCACAGCAGAAACGAACGACAATAATTATGTCTTTCTTTCTTTTGTGACAAGTGTCTTTCCAAAGGGCCTAATTGGGCTGCTAATAGCGGTCATTTTCCTCGCATCGATGGGGTCTACGGCAAGTGCTATAAACTCATTGGCCTCAACAACGACCATTGATATTTACAAAAGATTTATTAACAGCAATTCATCTGAAAAACAAGACCTTTTATGGTCGCGTTTATTTACATTGATCTGGGGTACATTTACTGTTATTGTTGCTTTGTATGCTAACCGATTGGGCAATCTCCTCGAAGCGGTCAATATCTTGGGCTCACTATTCTATGGTACTATCCTGGGGATTTTTATCGTCGCCTTCTACATGAAGAAAATCCAAGGCAAAGCTGTTTTTTTTGCGGCCATTCTTTCCGAAGTCATCGTGATAGCAATATGGAGTATGAATAAGATTCCTTTTCTCTGGTTAAATCTTATTGGCTGCGTAGCTGTCATGTTAATCGCTTATATATTACAGCTGGCAATGAAAGCACCTCGGTCTATAAAGGACAAAATGGATCTTGAGTAAAATAAAAAAGCCTGATTGATCAGGCTCAGTATTTTTTATAGATATTGTACAATACACTCTTATCGTATATGGTCAATTCGGGGGTCGTATCCCGAACGACAAACTTTCGTTTAAAGGCAACGATAGCAGCTTTTAAATTGGATGTGTCATAACCAATAATTTTTAACGCATCTATTGCGTTAAAGCTGTCGGGAGGGGCCACAAGCTGACCTTCGTCATACCATATTCCAAACCCCCGCTCTGCAAGCTTTTTCCACGGAAAAAAAACGCTTGGGTCATTCTTGCGAGATGGTGCAATATCGGCATGCCCAATAAAATTATTTGGGGGAATTAAATAACGCGATTTCAGGGTGTCAAGCACAGTCATTAATGAATTAATTTGTGCCTCAGGAAAAGGTTCCCTACCATTGTTATCCAATTCTATACCAATAGAGCAGGAATTCATGTCGACGATAGAACCCCATTTTGCCACCCCCGCATGCCAAGACCGGACATAATCGTTCAGCATCTGTATAATCTCGCCATTCCGGCCAATAACATAATGTGAACTCACTTTAGTTCTTGGAATCTGAAAGGTTTTGATCGTCTGCCCAATACTATCTTGTGCTGTATGATGAATAATGACATAGTTAGGTTTACGAACATCATAATGTATGGCTTCCTCTTGGCGCCAATAAGGATGGTTTCCAGACTTCTGTAAAAAAACAACCTTTCTTTCCTCCGGTGTCAATAAATTGGTATCTGGCTTAGCTTCGACCTTTTCTTCCACAACCAATGCAGAAGCAAATGACGCAACTAGCGGTTTTGCAACCACCGGCTGTATCTTCGACTTGCAGCTTGCCAAAGACAGCAATGAACAAAGCAATATCCCTATTGACACAGGCCTAAACATTATTTTGGTAAACTATAGACTATACCCATCGCCAAAGACTGGCTTAATTGTACTCTTGAAATTACATCCGGATCATAGATCATAATACCATTTAAGTTCACATTGATGACTCTAGTGACTTTTGCCGTTACAGTTACATCTAAACGGTGCGTAGGATTGGAAAGTTTCTCGTAGTCAGCAAAAAGGTTATAACGAGCCTTGACATTCAGTTTATCTGTAAAGTTTTTGTCTAGGTTACCCGTTAGCTGAAATGCCAGTGCATTGGCAAAAGAACGATCTTCCTTTACACCAAATCGTTCACCAGTACCCGCACTTGGATTGTTAGGATCTCTATAATATCCATATTTTTCGAAGAAACCTTCTCCAGAACGAGGCTTAACACGTTCATCCAAGATAAAAGTTTGACGGGCGGTACCCGTACCAAAACGCAAGGAAAATTCGTTACTAGGCTTATACTCAAGACCGAAAGATTCTGTCAGATAAGCTGGTGCCATAAAAGCATTCTCAATATAGTCTATTGTATCTCTGCCGTTAACCGTTTTATACTTATAACCCGCATCAAATTGCGACTCAAATGTCACAGACGTAAACAATGCCCAATTGGCAGACAATTTATAAGAAAGCTTATTATCCCAAAATATACGGTCATTATTCTTCTTCGCAATATTATTGGTATTCTTTATCTTTCCATAACGTAAATCAACTTCGGTTACAAAATTGAAATTGTCCTTCGTATAATCCGATTTATGATTAGCATTCAATCCTACAGCAATAGAACCAACACCACCACCTTTCCAATTATCATTAAATGACGCCTGGTTTAAATTGATCCCGAATTTTGTCCAATGTTTCCAATAGTCTACTTCTAAGTTTAGTTTTGGAACTATAGGACGAATCGTTTTAATATTTAATGGTTGCTCTTTCTGTACAGAAATTACGGTATCTGGTTTCGCTCGAAGATCTTTCAGATCCTGTGCCTTTAAGCTGGTAATAGAAAGGCAAAGCATAGCCATGCCGACAAAATTGAATAACTTCATTCTGAAAACGTCTATTTTTTGTTTACGGTACTAATTTATAATTAATTGTTGGAAAAGGCTCAATAAAATATTGCGAAGGGTTCAATTGATACCGTGAATAGCAATCCTTGATATAATTCGCCAGTTCATAATCACTCGCTGAGAGAATAAAGAAATAGGAGGGTCTAAATATCCTTCCAAATCGTTCAGCTTCTTCGCTATTTAATCCTGTAATCTTACTAATAAGCTCTTTCGTAAATTTATAATCGATCACATTTTCCTTATAATCATTCTCAATGGTTTTAGTTAGCCGACGTGCTCTTTTAGCCTCCTTGCTAAATAAACTATAGATTGAATTGATGCTTAATCCTGCACCATTTTGACCAACAGAAAATACGTCACCATAACCCGCAAGACGATACGCTTTCTCATAATCCTCTTTTGCTTTTTTCAGAATTTCTTCTGGTGTCTTGCGTGCAAAAACTTGAACTTCATCAATATAAAAAGATTCACGCACCAGATGAAACAGCAACAATCCACGGTTATCCACCTGAAGTGTATCTGGGAAATAGCCCTTACATAGCGCAACTATAGGATCTCCCAGCTGGGCATTAAAGACAAATTCTCCTTTAATAGTATTATAATTGACCTCCCCAGTACGTAAGTTGGCCAGCTTTACATTTCCAATACGTTGTTTGGTATTTTTATCAAAAACGATACCCTCCACTTTTTTATCTTGGCAAAAAAGTTGAGAAGTAAAGCCCATAAGGGCAATAAGTAGAAAAATATATCGCAATAGTATCACTTTCGTAAAACTACTATATAGCTTTACAAAAGCGAAATATTTAACATCTTTTAAAGCGTAACTATTTAGATATAACCAATAGCTGCCCTAAAGATAGTGCATCATCGGCAAGACCGTTTAGGGATTTGATCTGATCAACGGATACATTGTACAGCTTACTAAGCGAATATAACGTATCCTGAGCTTTAACCTCATGAATACGCATCGCCACAGGGCTCTTGATTTCTTCTGTTTTTACAACGGCAGGAGGTGTTTCTTGTACATTTTGTACGATCTCGACCTGTACGGTCTCTTCTCGTACAACTTTTTCACGCGGCGATTCACCACGATCATATTGATCAAGATGGTATCTTTCTATCATTTCGATCAACAATTCTGGATAACGAGGATTGGTGGCATAACCTGCCGCTTTTAAGCCTTTAGCCCAACCCTTATAGTCATTTTTATCCAACTTAAAGAGTGCCGCATACCGTGGTCGTAACAGAAACTCAGAGTGATCTCGAAAAGATTGTTCGGGGTTTTCATAAACACGAAAGCAATCATTAATATTATCATCGGGACGAGTTACGGATTTTCCCTTCCAAACACCACCGCATTTAATACCGAAATGATTATTAGCCTCACGCGCTAAATAGCTATTACCATTACCTGATTCAAGTAAAGCCTGAGCAAGTTTAATACTCGCAGGAATCCCATATTTATTCATTTCCGCGACGGCCACATCTTTGTAATGAGCAATATAATCGTTGCCAGCCATGGTTGGCCTCCCCACAGAAGATGATGAAGAAGTTTTTGAATTGGAGCCAGATTTAGAGGAGGATATTGTACCTCTTCGGCTCGAACATGATGTAATCAACATCATGAATACAAACATGCCATAAAAAAACTTCTTCATGCAATACTGTCGCGCTTATTTTTTTGTTGACGAGAATCTATTTTGCTTAGCATCATTATCAAACATATCCAAATGATATTGTTTAATAGTAGCGAGTACTTTTGCTGTCCAACCTTTACTCGTGGAGTAACCCGAACGAGCAATCGCTTTTACCCAAGCTTCGTATTTTTCACCAGGATGTTTTTCAAAAAGACTCTGAGTAGTCTTTTTTCTTTTTACTATTCCTACAAAATCATCGTACGAGTCCATTACAGACCGATAACCTTTGTAAGCTGACCGAATAACGGTACTGTTGTTTTTTCCTTTGACACCAAAATGGTTATTCAAATTTTTTGCTACCCTGCTACCACCATTTCCGCTTTCATGCATAGCGATGGCTAAGATAACCGATGCTGGAACACCGTGTTCCTCCATCATTTCTTTTGCTATTGGACTGTACTTATCGACATATGCCGCATTACTTTGAGCCGAAACTTTTGTTAATCCAAAAGTTCCCAAAGCTAGTAACAGTACAAAGCTTTTTAATTGTTTTAAATTCATGAAGAATGTTTTAGTTCACAAATTACTTCTTGCGTAAGGCAAAAAGTCCGTCTCGAATCGGTAATATTACCTTTTCTACGCGCTTGTCCTGAGCTAAACGTGCATTCAAATCAATGATCTGCTTTGTTTGGTTGTCTGGTTTTGAATCTAACACCTTACCTTTCCATAAGACATTGTCAATCAAAATAAGTCCCCCAGACGGAACTTGATTTATTATCGTTTCGAAATAATATAAATTTCTCTTTTTGTCCGCGTCGATAAATACCAAATCAAATGTTTCATCTAATGTAGGTAGTATTACCGCTGCATCTCCAATATGATAGCTGATTTTATCAGCAAATGCCGATTCATCAAAATACCTCTGGACGCGTTCTTGTTGCTCTGCATTGATATCGATAGTATGTAATATCCCATCTTCCTGCAGCCCCTCTGCGAGACATAATGTTGCATATCCCGTAAACGTTCCTATCTCCAAGATACGTTTCGGAGCAACCAATTTACTCAATAAAGAAAGAACTCTTCCCTGGTAGTGTCCAGATAACATATGGGGCATTGTTTCCTTCAAATATGTCTCCCGATTTACCCTTTTCAGTAACGAATTTTCTTCGTCTGTAGTATGTTCCAAATAGGACTCTAAACCGTCGGCAACAATTTCCATAACCACAAAGGTACCAAAAAACTTTTTTATGATAAAAACTTTTTTTTACAAAATCCTGAATATCAATTAAATGCAATTACAACTTTGTAAAGAACATTTTTCGTAAATCGCGTCAGATGCGTAAAAAAGCACTATTGCCATTTTTTGATTTTCTATTTTGCTTCCAAATTTTATCAAAAAAATAACCCACTAAAAGGTGATATTTTAGCGGGCTATTTTTTATTATTAAACAACAAATATATTAAGCAAGATCAGCAGTGATCAAGCGTAAAAATTCGGATCTTGTGACATCATTTTGAAATGCTCCAGTAAATGCAGAGGTAGTCGTTACAGAATTCTGTTTCTGAACACCACGCATAGCCATACACATGTGCTTACATTCCATGACTACAGCTACTCCACGAGCGCCCAAAGTTTCTTGAATACAATCTCTGATCTCATTTGTAAGACGTTCCTGAACCTGCAGACGACGCGCAAAAATATCAACGACACGTGGTATTTTACTTAAACCTACAATATGACCATTGGGAATATATGCGATATGCGCTTTACCAAAGAAAGGTAACATATGGTGCTCACAAAGAGAATATACTTCAATATCCTTCACGACGACCATTTGACTGTAGTCCTCCTCAAACATAGCCCCCCGTAACACTTCCGCAGCATCGATATCATATCCATGTGTCAAAAATTGCAATGCCTTTGCGACACGTTCTGGTGTTTTCACCAAACCTTCTCGTTTTGGATCTTCCCCCAGACATTCCAATATATCTGTATAATGAGCAGCGATGCGATCTACCTTTTCAGTATTGTATTTGTCGATCTTAATATATCCATCCAACTCTTCGTTGTCAAATGAGTGTTGACTCATAGTTTCTACTATTTAAATGTATTAAAGATTAATCGCCAAAATATTCGACGTAATTATTTTCTGTTTCATGCAAACGGACACTATGTAAGATCACACTCTGTTCATCAAACAGCGGTTTTAAGATCTTAAATATTTCGATTGCGATATTCTCCGTAGAAGCCATGACTCCTCTCATAAAATCAACATCTAAATTGAAATTACGGTGATCGACCTTGTCAATGATACTACGATTGATTATTTCTTTCATGATCTTTAAATCGATCAAAAATCCAGTCTCCGGATTAACCTTTCCTTTAACTGTTACATAAAGATCATAATTGTGTCCATGCCAATTTGGATTGGAGCAAAGACCAAATACCTGTTCATTCTGCTCCTTACTCCAGTCTTCACGATAGAGCTTGTGCGCAGCACAGAAACGTTCACGACGAGTTATAAATACCATAATATACAAAGATAAGGCTTTAACTGCAATTTTAACATTTCCTTTTAACGAATGCCGTCAGAATATAGTAATATAATGAAGTGCCGCCTGCTTTTTGTTATCACACAAGGACAAAAACTCGCTATTCTTAGCTGTAATATGATTTCGGTAATCAATTTGCTACGCCTTTTGCCGCGAGTGTTTGTATGCATCCTGTTGACAAAAGCGCTGCCGATAATATTGACGCTTTAGTATAATTTTCTTTTCTTTTTAGATAGGGTTTACTTAGGGTTAGTTTAGGGTTTAGTTAGGGTTAGTTTAGGTTTAACCTATATTAACTCTAAACTAACCCTAGACTAAGAATATATAAAAGCTAAGTTAATATATAGGGTGATCATAGTTATTTCTGATTTCAGTAAGACAAAAACGAGACAGTTCAGACACTATGATTAAAAATGAGTTCGTAGGAAGGGATCAGCTAACCTTCATTATATACTCCTAGTTCACATTTATAAGAAGGATTTCCTGCAAGCGAGATGTTTTTATTCTAAAAAGAAGTCTGCGTACAAGATAATTTGTAATTTACCATCAAAACGAACTCGTCATGCAAATATTAGTTATTGCGGCTACTTCATTTGAATTGCAGCCTTTTCTCGAGGTGCTATCAAATTACGATCAATGTGATACCCTAGTTACTGGTGTAGGCATGGTTGCCACAGCCTTTGAGCTAGGCAGAGTGCTGCACGAAAAAAAATATGATCTTCTCATTAATATCGGGATAGGAGGATGTTTGAACCGTACTATTGAAATAGGCTCGGTTGTTCAAGTTGTTACAGAATCATTCGTTGAACTAGGAGCGGAAGACGGTCATAATTTTATTCCAATAGATCAATTGGGTTACGGAAAGTCTAAATTTACTTCTTGTTTATGGAATGATAAGGAACTTAGGCTTCCTTTTCTAAAACAGGGGGTAGGAATTACCGTAAACAAAGTCCATGGCAATACAGAAAGTGTCGAAAAAATTAAAAAACTGCATCCCGATATCCTTGTTGAAAGTATGGAAGGAGCTGCTGTTTTCTATGCCGCCGATAAAATCACAGTTCCCGTGATCGAGATCCGCGGCATTTCAAATTACGTAGAGAAAAGGAACCGTGCCACGTGGAACATTCCACTAGCGATAATGAATAGTAATAAGGCACTTATAAAAACATTGGAATATCTGAACAACTTATATTCAAAAATTTAATACAAAAGTCATTTACTTATTAAAAAATGACATAAAACTATAGAATTAGCGGGTTCAAATCTTCAAAATATCAATTTTAAATAGTAGATTTGTAATCTAAAAATTGACACTATTTTACAACTGATGAGAGAAATACAATTCAGAGAAGCACTTCGTGAAGCAATGAACGAAGAAATGCGTAAAGACGACAAAATATTTTTATTAGGAGAAGAAGTTGCTGAGTATAACGGAGCTTACAAAGTAAGTCAGGGTATGCTTGATGAATTCGGCGCAAAGCGTATCATTGATACACCTATTGCCGAACTTGGTTTTGCTGGTATTGCTGTTGGTGCTGCAATGAATGGTTTGAAGCCAATTGTTGAATTCATGACATTCAACTTCTCCCTTGTTGCAATTGACCAAGTAATTAATGCAGCAGCTAAAATTCACTCCATGAGCGGCGGGCAGTTCTCCATTCCAATGGTCTTCCGTGGCCCTACAGGAAATGCTGGTCAACTTGCGGCCCAACACTCTCAAAACTTTGAGAACTGGTTTGCAAATACACCAGGGTTAAAAGTTGTGGTACCATCTAATCCATATGAAGCTAAAGGTTTATTGAAATCAGCTATTATCGATCCAGATCCTGTAATCTTCATGGAATCTGAGGTAATGTATGGTGATAAAGGACAAGTTCCTGAAGAAGAATATTACTTGGAAATCGGAAAAGCTAACATTATCCAAGAAGGTACGGATGTAACTGTTGTATCTTTTGGTAAAATGCTTCCTCGCGTTGTCATTCCTGCAGTTGAAGAATTGAAAAAAGAAGGTATCAGCGTTGAATTAATTGACTTGCGTTCGGTACGTCCTATCGATTACCCTACAATCATCGCGTCTGTTAAGAAAACAAACCGTTTGGTAATCGTGGAAGAAGCATGGCCATTGGCGTCTATTTCTACGGATTTAGCATTCAATGTACAACGTAATGCATTTGATTATTTAGATGCCCCTGTTATCCGCGTAAATTGTGCAGATGTACCTCTTCCTTATGCTCCAACATTGATCGAAGCTGCTTTACCTAGCGTTGAGAAAGTTGTTAAAGCTGTGAAAGAAGTATCTTATATCAAGAAGTAATACGAATTACATCCTTAAATATAAAAAAAATCCCTTTTACTGTGTAAAAGGGATTTTTTTTATATTTAAGCTGGCCAATTGTTCCTTACTAAAAAAATTAAAACTCCATATATGAAAAAATTAAGAATTGCCTCTTTAATGGCTGTATTTGCATTTCTAGTGATATCTGCTTCTGCACAAAAGAAATACACATTACGCGTAAATCCCGATTCAGGGAAAAAAATATCACAAAATCTTGTGATGACCATGGATATTGACGCTGCTGGCCAAAAAATGGTCACAGACCTTAATATGGGCTTTGATATCACCAATACAACGAAAAAAGACAACATTTTCGCGTTCGACCTTAGATATACCGGAATCAACATGAAAATGAATATGGTGGGAATGGACATGACTTACGACTCTAAAAACCCCGAGGCCAATGAATTTTCTAAACAGATGCATGCTACCTTAGGCAAGTTGCTCGAAAACAGCATTAGCTTCAATGTTGATCAACTTGGCAAATCTTCCGATATCAAGTTGCCTGAGGGCATTAACATGCCGTTTGATAAAAGTATGTTCGAAAATATAACTACAGTATTGCCTGAGCAGCCGATTAAAATAGGTGATTCTTGGACATCCAAAACTGAATCAGATGATTCTGGCATTTCAGTAGAAAACAAAATGACTTTAATAGAAGCAAATGAGCTAGGCTATAAAGTAAGTGTTGAAGGAAAAATGTTCGGTCCGGATGCAAATCAGGTAGGCAACGTGCAGGGCTTCTATGTCTTGGATAAAAAGACCTGTCTTACCACGAGTACAGAAATGACAAGTGCCGTGGATATGCCTGAAGCAAAAATAAAGACCACCTTAAAAACTCAATAAACGACGAAAAATAAAATAGGGGCCTTTTGGCCCCTATTTTATTTTTTTATATATCAAATTTATGCGTTGATCTCTTCTTTGTACTGATCAGCAGATAACAAAGCATCAACATCAGCAGCGTTGTTCAATTTAATACGAACAATCCAACCTTCACCGTAAGGATCAGAATTTACCAATTCAGGAGATGCATCAATAGCTTCATTAACCGATAAAATCGTAGCTGCTACAGGTAAAAACAAATCGGAAACTGTTTTTACGGCTTCAATTGTACCGAAAACTTCATTAGCGGCTACTTCTTCACCTACAGTGTTTATGTCAACAAAAACGATGTCACCCAATTCACGTTGAGCGAAATCGGTAATCCCTACAACTGCTTCATCACCTTCAACACGAATCCATTCGTGATCTTTGGTGTATTTCAATTCTGCTGGAAAATTCATTGTATTTAATTTTTTGATTTTTAATGCCGTGAAGTTACAAAATATCTTTAATTGTCAAAAATGATATTCATCATAACATTTTTGTGTTTATTTTTAAGCTATGAATCCTCAAATCGAAAGACTTTATCAAATTTCACAAAAGAAAGAACGTCGTATTATTGGCCTTATGTCCGGAACATCCCTGGATGGTCTTGATATCGCAGTATGCCGCATTGAAAATGCAGGTAAAACAACGAAAATACAGCTCGAGAATTTTACTACAATGGATTATGAGGATGATTTTAGAGCACGTGTGCGTGAAGTTTTTGCAAAACGAAATATCGACCAGCAATTATTTTCGGGACTCCATGCTTATATTGGAGTCACGCACGCCAAATTAATCAATACAGCATTGCAACAATGGAATATATCAAGCAGTGAGATTGATTGTATAGCCAGCCATGGGCAAACCGTATACCATGCTCCTCAATCGTTGACCAAAGATCTCAACTGGCCCAACAGCACTTTACAGATTGGAGATGGAGATCATATCGCGGTAGATACAGGTATCATAACCCTATCTGATTTTAGGCAAAAACATATTGCTGCAGGAGGAGAAGGGGCACCCTTGGCAGCGTATGGCGACTACCTTCTTTTCTCGCATGCAACACAAAATCGATTCTTACTGAATATTGGCGGTATTTCTAATTTCACATTTATCCCAAGCCATCAAACAAAGTCGAAAGCCTATGCAACAGATCTCGGTCCAGGCAATACAATGATGAACCAATACATGAAGGCAAATTTTGATCAGGAAATGGATAAAGATGCCTATATGGCTAAAAAGGGCCAAGTAAATGATGCGCTATTGAATCAATTATTAACGGAGGAGTTTCTAACGCTGCCCTTTCCAAAAACCACCGGACCGGAACTATTTAATCTCGCTTATCTCGCAAGGGCACAGGATTGTTCGAAAACAACCCATATTCCCCATGAGGATGTTATGGCGACCCTCAATCGCTTTGCTGCTCATGCGATGGTCAATGGCATTCGCAAGCAGTCAGAAGGGCTATCTGATGTGTCGGTGTACATTAGTGGTGGTGGACTACACAATCCATTGCTGTTCGATTACATCAAAAGGAGCCTACCTACTTGTAACGTTGAAAGTTTTGCAACACTGGGTATCAATCCAGATGCAAAAGAGGCCGTTCTCTTTGCGCTATTAGCAAATGAGACTTTGGTAGGCAACAAATCCAATGTAGCGCAAATTAAAGACTCTCCCGCTGTTTGTATGGGCAAAATCAGCTTACCTGAATAATTATTCTGTATCGATGGCTTCTTGTAAAAACTCTTTAAAAGGAAGCATACTTTTATAGGAAGCCACGATATGATCCAGTGCATTTTTTGTAGATAACTCCTTTGTAGTTAAAGATCTATCCAACACAAAACTTTTCAATTTGATAAAGTCAATAAACGGATTATCTTCACTATAGCCAGCGGGCGCACGCTTCAGTAAATCTTCTTTGAAAAGTGCAATATTACTGCCCGTTAATACGGTTTTTAAAATTTCATCCAATTTATTACCACTATAATCAATTTCTTGTCTTATTGCCTCTAAATGTTGCTTTTCCGGACGCCAATACCCACAGGCGATAAATGAATTTTCTGCTCCAATATGAATATAGTACTCTGGTCCCTGCAACTTTCTTCCATCAACAGAAATTCCTGCCCCAAACCAACTTTTATAAGGTGTTTTATCATTTGAAAAGCGTGTATCCCGGTAAATACGAAACAAACATTTACTTGCTTGTATGGAAGTATTGATTTTAGGGTCAAACTCGCTCAAAGCGGCAATTAAATCTGTCAAAAAACTTCTCACATCAGCCAATGCAGCTTCATATTTAGCTCTGTTATCGGCAAACCATTCCCGAGAATTATTGGCTTTCAATTCCGTTAAAAAATCAAATGTAGATTTTTGAATGTGACTCATAATACAATCAATTGATTAAAATTAAGAAAACATAGACCATAGGTGCCGCTAATAACAACCCATCAAATCTATCTAAAAAACCACCATGTCCAGGCAATATATTTCCGGAATCCTTTACGTGCAAACTACGCTTTAACATCGACTCTACTAAATCCCCCAATGTTCCAACAATACTGATAATTGCCGCAATACTTACCCATTGCCAAAGTGGAAGATAACCAAAATATTTTTCCAGATTTACAGCAGCAACGATAGCCAAGATTAAGCCCCCAAAGAAACCTTCCCATGTTTTCTTTGGTGAGATCCGTTCGAACAATTTACGTTTTCCGAAGCTTCGTCCGGCCAAATAAGCACCGGTGTCATTGGTCCACAATAAGATTAAGAAACCTAAAGGTAGCACATAGTTAAAATGCCCTTGTACAAAGCCTAATTTAGAAAACAGAAAAAAAGGCAATGTAACATAGGCTATTCCCAAAAAAGTATAGGCAATATCATTGAAAGGAAAAGTTCTCTTCTGGAAAAGCGAAATTATATAAGTTATACTTATAAATGGGATAATTAGCACCAGAAATTTTACGTCCAAAAGATTCATCGAAACTAATGAGCCCAAAACAAATAGTAGCAAGGCTAGTATTATGCCTATCCACTTATTTGGGGCGCGTTCTTCGGATGAAACTATTCCATAGAATTCATAAAGACACCATGTACTAAGCAGAGTAAAAAAAATGGAATAGACATACGCGCCCAAAAGAGTGGCAGCTATCATGACAGCCACAAAGATTACTCCCGTTATTGCTCTTGTTTTCATCTCTTAACGCCCTCTTTCTGCTTCCTCAATTAATGTTTCGGCCACATCAATAGATCCTTCACTGACATAGAGTTCAATTTTCCCAAATAAATAAGAAGAATCTTGTTTATTCAATGCGACAGTAGGAATACCATTTTCTTCCAGCATTTGCTTGACTATCTCGGCTTGAATAGCATTTGTATATGTTTTAATTTTTTTCCAATCGTTCTCCATCGTTTTCTTTTTGCGTTGATCTATAAAATAAGAATACAAAAATAAGAGTAAATATGAAGCCTACAAGATATATCCACCAAGATTGTAATTCAAATGCATTGAATTCATCATAACTCTTTCCCTCTCTTACGTAATAAAATGCCCCGATTGTGGCTCCGGCATTGTTGACAAAGTGCCCAAAGATGGGCAATATGATGTTCTTGCTCCATACATAAAGATAGCCAAAAAAAGCGCCCAACAACATGCGGGGAACAAAACCAAAAAATTGCAGGTGTATCGCACTGAAAATAATGGCAACGAGCCATATAACCACATGATGGTTGGTCAACCATTTTCCTATTATTTTTTGCAAAACACCACGGAACAACAATTCTTCACCTATGGCCGGAATCAAAGCCAGTACAACGATATTATACAAAAAGCCGGATATACTCGATTCCATAATAATACCCTTGATTAAATCAGCCGATTCCTTTTCACTACGTTCCATCCAACGCTGTAAGGATTGCATATTACCGGGCAATTGTAAGGATTCATTCCAATGACAGATCAGACTCATCAAAGGCATAAAAGAAAGCATTGCCAAAAATATATAGCCAAATTGCATTCCGCTAGGCCAATTTTTCAATTTAAAATACGTTATACCATATCCTTCGCGTGTATTCATCAGATAAGCTGGCACAACAAAAGATCCCAAGCTACTCATTAGCAACATAAATCGCATATCATTGGCAGATCCATTCATTATAGACTCCAAGGAGAAGACCTGCCTTGTAAATGAATAATAACTTGCAATAATCAGAATGGCAATAATCTGCGAAAGAATGGAAAAACCAATAATCATTAAGATCAAACGTAACAAAGATTGAAACGGATGAGGGGTTTGTTCAGGAAACATATCTAGTAAATATCAGTTAAAGATAACAATAAAAGCAAGACTTATTAAAATTGTCATGTCCAATCAAATTTTAACATCTCGTTTGTATTGTCCCAATGAAAACGAATTATATGATCCAATTACGATAAAAACTACACCAGATGTATTCGATCATCTCAGATATGGATGCAGTTATATACAAAATATATGATCAAAAAAGGGCTTTGAATCTCATCAAAGCCCTTAGATTTATACTCTTTTAATTCACCCGAATAGGATCGGCTGGTTTTTGTAAATTTTTGTAAGGATACGTTTTCATTTCTTCCAACAATATCTTCACCGTTCTTTCAAGTTGGGGATCACGCCCCTCCAAAAGATCTTTAGGCAACTGTTCGATAAATACATCAGGAGCCACACCTTCATTTTCAATAATCCAATTTCCTTTTAGGTCATATACACCGAAGTTTGGCGAAGTAATACGGCCGCCATCCAATAAAGGAGGATAGCCACTTATGCCAACCAAAATCCCCATTGTCGTACGACCAACCAATTTACCCAGCCCTTTAAGACGGAACATATAAGGCATCATATCGCCACCTGAACCTGCATTTTCATTAATGATCATGGCTTTCGGTCCATAAATACCATTTCCTGGTGTAGTAAATCCTTTTCCATCACGAATCCCCCAGCCAGCAATCAGTTCACGGGACAAAAGATCAATGACATAATCGGCCACCCAGCCACCACCATTGTTTCTTTCATCCATCAGAAGAGCCTTTTTATCCATCTGAGCGAAATAATAGCGATTGAAATAGGTATAACCTTCAGCACCGGTATTTGGCATGTATACATAAGCTATTTGCCCATTACTCAATTCATTTACTTTCTTACGGTTCCTTTCGACCCATTCCATGCTACGCAAGTTCATCTCATCGCTAAACGAGATCGGTTTAACGATTACTTCACGAGCGCCGACCAATGAAGGTTTTGAATTGACCTTCAACGTCACTTGTTTACCAACAGTATTGTCAAATAAACTATAGATATCCTTATCTTCAGTCAATTCAGCACCATTAACAGCAACAATATAGTCTCCTTCTTTGATGTTTAATCCAGGTTCAGCCAATGGGGCTTTGAACGATGGATTCCATTCAAGACGCGTAAACAATTTGGCAATCTGATAGTAACCATTCTTTACCGTATAATCTGCTCCCAACACACCAACTGAAACTGACGGCGTGGAAGGTTGATCTCCGGGATAGATATAATTGTGTCCCACGACCATTTCTCCCATCATTTCATTCAATAAATAACCAAGATCAGAACGATGGTTTACAAAAGGCAGGAATTTTTCATATTTGGTTTTCATCGCTTTCCAGTCAGCACCATGCATGTTTTCAACATAAAAATAGTCTTTTTGCATTGACCAAACTTCATTGAATACCTGTTTCCATTCGGCAGCGGGATCCACCAATTGCTGAATTCCGCCTAGCTTAACTTCGCCGGCAGTAGGAGAGGCTACTTTTTGCCCGGCTGTTACAATATTGAATCCATTTCCCGTTTGATATAACATCTTCTTACCATCAGCGCTAATAACAAAACTACGGGCATTTTCTACTAAGGTTTTGTTTTCGAGATCCTTAAAATCATATGCTCCGATTGTTCCCCCACGTTGGTAGGTCAATTGATTCGGCACTAAACCATTCAAATTCCAATAAGGTCCAGCAGGTAAAGGGAGGGCAACTATTCGGTTTTCTATACGATCGAAGTCAACTTGAATAGATTTGTCAATGGGCTTACTTGCCACAGCCTCTTCCTTTTTATCCTTTTTAGGTGATTTTTTATCGTTTTCTTTTACACGATCTTTTTTATCACTATCTCCCTCTTCCTTTTTATCCACCTTATCTTCACGGATTTGTTCCTCATCACTATCATTTTTAAAGAATGATGGCGTTTTGCTGGATAAAATAAATCCATATACTGCATAATCAACATTACGCTGTACCGCAGACATATGTAAGCCAGAATTTGTCAATCCTGTATTTGTACTCGCTGTAAAAAACAGATATTTACCATCCTGAGAAAAAGCTGTACTACGTGCAGAGCTCATACCATCCGTAATTTGCTGAGTTTTCTTGGTATCTAAGTTATACATAAACACAGCGGGTACCCCGTTTTCCAGTGTACGTATAAAGGATATCCATTTTGAATCAGGAGACCAGCTTGGTTGGAAATGATTGGATACACGGCCAGTTTGACCGCTCAATTTATCGTCTGCAACTTTAACAATGGCCTTTGAAGCTATATCAATATAAAACAGATTAAGATGTGAATCATTGTAAAACAACTTCTTTGAATCTGGCGACCATGTTGGCTCAAAATAGAAGTTCGTTTCCCCTAAGTTAAAGTACAAGGGTTGATCTTTTCCAAATTGATCTATCAGTACCAACTGATAAGATCCATTTTTGTCTGAAATATAAGAAATCCATTTTCCATTTGGAGACCAATCCGGAAAACGCTCATGAGAGCCCGGAGAATTAGATAAATTTCGGGCTTCACCTTTCTCCTTAGGTACCGTAAATATCTCTCCCCGCGCTTCTAATAATGCCCGTTGGCCCGTTGGCGATAGCGTAGCATAGCGTATATCGTCCTTAATATCTTTATAATACGGTCTTTTATACATTACATCTGTATTCACCGTGATATGCAAAGGAGTGACTTTATTATCGCTGAGATTCAGCGTATTTAATACGCCAGCATATTCAAAGATCAACTCAGTCCCATTTCCATTAAGCGAACGTACATCGTAATCTTTAAAATCCGTTAGCTTTTCTACCTTTTTGGTTTTGGTATCATAGCTATGGATATTAACAATTTTATCACGGTCGGATAGGAAATAGATCTTATTTCCCAACCACAATGGTTTAACATCATTACTTTTAACCTGCGGAATAGCTTCTATTTCTTTGGTTTTCGTATCGAAGATCCAAATTGTCGGCATACCACCACCCCGGTAACGTTTAAAGGCAACTCGATCTCTTTCAGTAGGGTCAGTGTTCTTGATATAAGCCCAGTAACGACCATCAGCAGAAGGGCTTCCCTGAGTAGCCTCAGGCATAATAAGCGCCTTGTCCATTCCTGACATTTGAATATTGGAGCTGTATAATCGTGGACTTAAAGCATAGGTGAAATCACGAGACGTAGTATAATATACTTCATCATTATTGAGCCATCCCCGCAATACATCCGAAGAGGGGTGATAAGTGATCCGTTTGGGCTCACCACCCGTTACAGGGATTACATATACATCTGTATTTCCGTCATAATTTCCTGTGAATGCTACTTTCTTGCCGTCTGGAGAAAACATTGGATTCTGTTCCACACCAGGATTTGTTGTAAGGCGTCTCGGATTAGCTCCGTTTTTTTCGGCAATCCAAATATCTCCACCATAGACAAAAGCAATATTGTTGGCGCTGATACTTGGGTTTCGAAGCAATAGAGTTTCTTGCGCTTTTGTTTGCAGAAAGGATGTCCCGAGCAAAAAGGCAGCAAATAACTTGAAATGAGTTTTATTCATAAACGTTTAAAGGTTAAATTTACCACACACAAAACTACACTTTTGTAAGCGGACCTAGTTAGTATATCAACAAAGTTGCATAAAAAATATGACAAAAAAAAAGTCCTGCTTTCAGCAGGACCTTCCTTTATCTATTGAGGGTTAGAAACCGTATTCTTGTTCGATTTCTAACACAATTCCTTCATCGACCAAAACGCGACCACAGTGTTCACAAATGATGATTTTCTTACGTTGACGTATTTCTGATTGCATTTGAGCAGGAATCTTATTATGACATCCTGAACAGCTATCACGATCGATCGAAACAACAGCAAGTCCGTTTTTGAACGAGTTACGTAAACGGTAATATACCTTTACCAAACGTTCTTCGATATTAGCTTCAGCCTCAGCAGCTTTTGCTAACAATGCATCTTCTTCTTTTTGAGTTTCAGAAGTAATTGTTTCTAATTCTTTCTTTTTTCCCTCAAGCTCGCTTTTGCTATACTCAAGATTTCCTACAGTAGTATCGTAGTTTTCAGTTTTGTTGCGAATCTCAAATTCTGCTTCTTTGATTCGTTTCTCACAAACCTGAATTTCAAGACCTTGGATTTCAATTTCTTTCGAAATAGCGTCGTACTCACGATTGTTCTTTACCTCATTTAACTGCGACTCATATTTTTTGATAGCAGCTTGGGCATCCTTAATCATGTTTTTACGCTTAACGATCGAATCTTCTAAATCGTCTAAGTCTATTCTGATCTTCTCAATACGAGTTTCTAAACCCGCAATCTCATCTTCAAGATCTGCAACTTCCATAGGCAATTCACCACGAACTTGGCGAATTTTGTCTATTTTAGTATGTACGGCTTGTAACAGCCATAATGCTTTCAATTTTTGTTCTACGGTTTGTTCCATCAACTGTAGTATTTTATAGGATTTGTATCTATTTCTGTTGTTAAGGTTGCAAAGTTAGGAAATTTTTTCGTAATAATGTCGTACAATAATTCTTGCGTAAATTGTTCGCTCTCAAAATGTCCCGTATCTGCAATCACGATTTCACCTTCAGCATCAAAAAATTCATGATATTTGTAGTCTGCTGTAACAAAAAAATCAGCACCAGAACGTTTGGCTGCACCGAGTAAAAATCCACCCGAGCCACCACATACAGCTACACGACTAACTTTTTTATCTAATAAGGCTGTATGACGAATGACATTCAACCTCAGTTTGTCCTTAAGATAAGCTAAAAATTCCAATTCAGCCATTGGTTCAGGCAAATTTCCAATCATTCCTGCACCAATTTCAGCAGCCGTATTTTGAATATCAAACAAATCATAAGCTATTTCCTCATAAGGATGAGCTTCATAGAGTGCTAAAAGTAACTTTCTTTCAATAGATTTCAGGTAGATAACCTCAATTCGTGTTTCCTCAACACGCTCTTGAACATCAATCTCTCCAAGGGTAGGATCGGCGCCTTTTAAAGGTCTAAAACTACCATAACCCGCCGTATTAAAACTACATTGATCATAGTATTTTCCGATTTTACCTGCGCCCGCATCAAACAATGCCTGCCGGACATCTTCAACATGACTCCTAGGTACAAAAACGACCATTTTTCGCAGTACATTTGTTTTAGATTCCAGTATAGCCTGATTTTCCAATCCCAATTTATCGGCAATTTTAGTATTCACTCCACCGGTAACATTGTCTAGATTTGTATGAATGGCATATAATGCAACTTTATGTTCGATCGCTTTAATAACCGTACGCTCCACATAATTTTTTCCATTAAATTTTTTTAGTCCCCTAAATACAATAGGATGGTGCGAAATAATTAAATTACACCCTTTATCAATGGCTTCTTTTACAACATCTTCTGTGCAGTCCAACGAAATGAGCACCTTTGTAATCTCTCTATTGGCGTCGCCCACAATAAGGCCAGCATTATCATAAGACTCTTGCAAATCTAAAGGAGCTAATTGCTCCAAATAGTCAATGACTTCTTTAATTTTCATGGTCTACAATTACCTCCTTTTCTCTAAATTTATTATGTTCTTCTAAAATTCTTCTATTCGCGTTAATTTCAAACCAATAATTAGCCAATGTTACAAAATGCATAATGATCAGTACACCGGAAATAGAAAGTGGAAGCGGAATATTTGTGGCCAGGTAAATCCATGCATATAGCGATCCTTTCCTAAACGTAGGATTTTCCTCCACAGCTATTTTTCGATCATAAAATTCATTGATCAAAGAATCCCTTAGACGCGAAGCAACCTGAAAATTCCAATAAATATTAACCAACGGAATGGCAGCTAACCACGATTGGTTAGGCGTCATCAATCTATTTTCTTTGGCGACCAATTTTAATGTCTTTCGAATTGTATTTGCAAATAGAAGCCATACAACAATACGTATAGCAACAATACCCATAGCGGTATAAATTACTTCAGGCTTACTTAACTCTCTTATTAATTCCTCTTGCGTCATTGAACTATTTATTGCTTATTTATTATTCCTTTTCCAACAAATCTACTAATTCTTTCAACTTTTTTATTTGTGGATTATGATCTCCAACAAATTCGATTGTTTTAAAACCTATATTTTTTGCCTTCCTATAAAATGGGTAAAAGTCATCCTCCTCAATTGCTTTGCCATCCTCATAGGTCAAAATGTAAGTACTTGGAATTTTAAGTCGTTTCGGATTTTTTAAACTGATCTTGTCTGTCATTGTTCTTAGCGGGTGGGGGACATCCCTAGGAAGCTTCTTAATGTCCTTCACCCAGAAAGGAAAAATATAACCATCCTTTTCTAATTTTAACAGTCCATTTGCTGCACTAGATTTACCCATTAAGTTCATTACCGATTGTTGATCCTCCGGAAGTATAGCATCCAAGTAAACCAATTTACGGATTCTATCCGGAAGACTATCAGCCACAGCCGTGATAACCATACCACCATAACTATGTCCCACCAATATAATATCATGAAGATCCTCAAACAGAATCGTATTCACAACATCATCCACATGGGTTTGTAATCGAATAGAAGTATCTGCTAAATGATAACGCTCACCGAGGCCCGTTAGTGTAGGGCGGTACACCTCATTTCCTTTTTTAGCTAACTCAACTGCCGTATTTTTAAACTGCCAAGCACCACCCCAAGCTCCATGGACAATAACATATGTAGAAGACTGTGCAGAAAGATCTTTACCGAATCCAACTAATGAAAATAAAAATATAATAGATAGTAATCTACAGTAATTCATTGCGTTATATATTTAATCATTCTAGATGGTTAACAAACTCTATTCAGCACTTATTTTGATAACCCAGTTTACGTATTTATTCAAAAACAAGATGTAAGCACTCACTTACTTTATTAAAACATACTTCACTCATGTAAAAACATGCTTTTAATTTCATAATTAGACTTCATCAATAAAAATAGGGTAGGGGGGAGCCATAAACATCATGCGTAAAGTAAAAATATAGTCGGCTTTTTATGAAAATCATACGAACGCTTTCGCCACTCACCAACCGTCAAACTTTGTATATTTTCGTCGGTAGCTGTTACGTTTGACGCAACACAGAGTAAGCTGGATGGTTTACATATTTTTAGTAGATCGGCTAAAAGCTGATTATTTCTAAATGGAGTTTCAATAAAAATTTGCGTCTGCTTTTCACGTGCTGATTGCTGCTCGAGATTTTTAATCTCCTTAGCTCGATCAATTTTATCGATAGGTAAATAACCATGAAAAGCAAATTTCTGACCGCTAAATCCGGAAGCCATAAGGGCCAATAGAATAGAGCTTGGTCCAACAAGAGGAACTACCTTAATACCCAATTGATGTGCCCGTTCTACGATAGAGGCTCCTGGATCAGCAACACCAGGACATCCCGCCTCAGACATTAAACCAACACTTTTGCCTTGTTTCAAGCCTTCAAAAAAATCATTTATATTTCCCTTGTCCCGTACATGTTTTCCATAATCATGGATTTTTAGTTCACTCTGCGGAATCTTTAAACCTGCAAGTTTTAAAAACTTGCGCGCCGTTTTTTCATTTTCTACAATATACTCGTCCAATGAATTGATTGTTTCCACTAAATATGGAGTAAATGACTGGAAAGCTGCGTCATCACTCAATGGAACAGGAATTAAATATAAGATACCATTTGCCATAATACAAACCTACTAATTAAGGTCCATTTGGTTATACTAATTTTAAACTTAGCATTATTTAACCTTTTAAAATGATTATAATTTAGATTTTTAAACTCATTATTAGTATTTTAGCGTAAATATTCATTGCAACAATAAACATCATTCAAATGATCACACAAATTACAGAAGGCGTAAAAATCTCGGTTGAAACGATCTATCAATCAGAGTATTCGAATCCGGACCGTGAACATTTCATGTTTGCTTATCATATCAGCATAGAAAATCTCAGCGATTACACGGTTCAATTGATAAGTCGCTATTGGAAAATCTTTGACGCAAAAGGAGACTATAGGGAGGTATCTGGAGAAGGGGTAGTAGGCGAACAGCCTATTATAGAACCTGGCCAGACTCATCAGTATACCTCAGGTTGCAATCTCAATAGCGAATTCGGATTCATGGAAGGATATTACAATATGATCCGAACACTGGACAACGGCAGCTTTCAAGTTGAAATACCACGTTTCAATCTGATAGCTGATTACGCATTGAATTAATTTTATCAAGGCAGTATCATTATTGCCAATTAATCAAATAACGAAGCTTTTTTCGCATCGAATAAGAAACTATTTCTTTATTTTTGCGAGCATTCCAAATGAACAAGCGAACCTTAGTGACTTCGAATTATCATTTCACCAAATGGCAAAGGCTAACATTTGATCGTATGCCACCCAATAGATTACATTAGTCAGCAATCAAAACGATTATTGATTCAATATATAAATAACTGATAATCAATAATATATAATTAAAAAACTGATTATCAATACAATAAAGCTATCAAGAGAAGAAATCTCTAGGTAGTGTTTTGACGTGTAAATTGATTGAATATAATTTAGGGTGATATAACGTGAGTATTTTAGCTACAGAACAAGTAAGCCATTCTTTCCATGATCGATGGCTTTTTAAAGATTTACACTTCGGTCTCCAAAAGGGAGAACGTGTGGCCTTGGTCGGAATCAATGGCACAGGTAAATCAACCTTACTCGCCATTTTAGCAGAGCGAATCTTACCAACCTCAGGAAAAGTTGTAAAAGAAAAAGGTATAAAAATTGGTTTCTTAGAACAGGATCCTGATTTCACAGGATTAAAATCAATCAATGATTTTATTTATAGTACAGATAACGATCAACAACGTCTTATCCGAGCGTACGAGGAACTACTATTGGAAACGGATATCGATCAGAAAAAATTAGAAGATCTTACCGAAAAAATAAGTTTATTGAATGCATGGGAGTACGAGCATAATATTAAGACGATTCTTAATCGTTTAAACATTATGGATTTCCACCAAGACATCAAAAGTCTATCAGGAGGCCAACGAAAACGCCTTGCGCTAGCCAAGCTTTTGATAGACGAGCCGGACATTTATATATTGGATGAGCCCACCAACCACTTGGATATAGAAACAATTGAATGGCTTGAAAAACTATTAACAACAGGTAGCAAAACCGTTCTTTTAGTAACACACGATCGCTACTTTTTGGATAATATCTGTACGGAGATTAGAGAGCTGGATAGAGGCAATCTCTTTAGCTATAAAGGTAACTACTCTTATTTTCTGGAGAAGAAGTCCGAACGCGAAACCATTGATGCGGTTATGGTAGAGAAAAGCAGAAATCTACTTCGTCGTGAATTGGAATGGATGCGCCGTCAACCACAGGCACGCGGTACCAAATCCAAATCACGTATAGAAGCGTACTATGACTTAGAAGAAAAATCTAAGGCAATTAAAGGCAACGACTCGGTACAACTCAGTGTAAAAGTAAGTAGACAGGGTTCAAAAATACTCGAACTGGAACATGTATCCAAGAGTTATGGAACAAAAGAAATCATACATAATTTTTCCTACACATTTAAAAAAGGTGATCGTATTGGTCTAGCTGGAAAAAATGGTACTGGAAAATCAACCTTTCTTAATTTAATCACGGGAGAAGAAAAACCTGATACAGGATCAATAGCAGTAGGGGAAACCACTGTTTATGGTTACTATAAGCAGGGCGGATTGGAAATAAACGAAAACGACCGCGTATTGGATGTTGTAAAAAATATAGCAGACTATATAGAAATGGCAAACGGGGAGGTAATCACAGCTTCGCAGTTGCTAACTCACTTTTTATTTCCTCCAGAAAAACAATTTGGTTTTGTCAACAAATTAAGTGGAGGAGAAAGAAAAAGACTTCAACTTATGCGTGTTTTAATGAAGAATCCAAATTTTCTTATCTTGGATGAACCATCCAATGATTTGGACATTGATACTTTAAACGTGCTAGAGGATTTTCTTGACAACTACAAGGGAGTACTAATATTGGTATCACATGATAGATATTTATTAGATAAGTTAACCGATCAACTTTTCATTTTTGAAGGGAAGGGGAATATACAGGTGTACAATGGAAATTATGCCGATTTTAAAAGCGAGCAAGACGAAATTCAAAAACTAGAAAAAGAAAAACAAAAAAAGAATATACAAGAACAGGTAAAACCTATTGTAAAAGAGGAAAAGAAAAAGCTTTCGTACAAGGAACAATTGGAATATAATAAACTAGAAGAAGAAATCGAAAGACTAGAAATACAAGTAAAATTAAAAACTGAGGAACTAAACCAGGTAACAGATCATCTAAAACTTTCTTCTTTAGCAGAAGAAATTCAATCAATCCAAAAACAGATAGAAGACAAATCAGAAAGATGGTTATATCTTGCTGATTTTATGTAAAATTTCACAAGAGGTTTCACGTGGAACGTAAAGAAAACGTAAATTTACAGAGAAATAAAAACACCACGTTTCACGTGGAACAAGAATAGAAAAATGTTTAAAAAATATAATGTAATTGTAGTTGGTGCAGGGCATGCCGGATGTGAGGCAGCGGCAGCAGCAGCCAACTTAGGTTCATCCACATTACTCATCACAATGAATATGGGGGTAATAGCGCAAATGAGTTGTAACCCCGCTATAGGTGGAGTAGCAAAAGGACAAATAGTAAGAGAAATTGATGCTATGGGAGGATATACCGGCATCATCGCAGATAAATCTACTATTCAATTTCGAATGTTAAATCTTTCGAAAGGTCCTGCCATGTGGAGTCCGCGTACACAAAATGACAGAATGCGTTTTGCAGAAGAATGGAGGTTACAACTCGAGTCTATTCCAAATTTAGATATGTGGCAAGATACCGTAAAAGAAGTTATCGTCAAAAATGGAAGAGCTTGCGGCGTTATCACTTCGATGGGAATAGAAATAGAATCGGATGCTGTTGTACTAACTAATGGAACATTTTTAAATGGTGTGATTCATATAGGGGACAAGAAATTTGGAGGCGGTAGGACAGGAGAGAAGGCTGCCACAGGTCTAACCGAACAACTCGTTTCTCTTGGATTCGAATCAGGAAGAATGAAGACTGGAACTCCGCCACGTATTGATGGAAGAAGCCTCAACTACGCATTGATGGAAGAACAATGGGGTGATGAAAAAAGAGGTCGATTTTCTTACACAGATGTAGAGATACCAACAGAACAACGTTGTTGCTGGATTACCTATACAAATGATAAAGTTCATGAAATGCTGCGAACAGGCTTTGAAAAATCACCTATGTTCACAGGGCGAATTAAAGGATTGGGACCACGCTATTGTCCTTCTATAGAAGATAAGATCAATCGTTTTGCAGAGCGCGAGAGACACCAGATCTTCGTCGAACCGGAAGGTTTTAAAACGGTGGAAATTTATGTAAATGGTTTCTCCACTTCATTGCCGGAAGATGTACAATTAAAAGCATTACAACTGATCCCGGGTTTTGAGAATGCGAAGATGTACCGTCCAGGTTATGCTATAGAATATGACTACTTTCCACCAATGCAATTGGATCTAACCCTAGAAACCCAATTGGTGAAACATCTATTTTTTGCAGGACAAATCAATGGGACAACCGGCTATGAAGAGGCCGCTGCTCAAGGTTTTCTAGCAGGGATAAATGCGCATCAACGTATCAATGATGATAAGGAACTTATTCTAAAACGATCCGAATCTTATATAGGTGTATTGGTGGATGACCTCGTAACAAAAGGAACTGAAGAGCCCTATCGCATGTTTACATCAAGAGCAGAACACCGTCTTCTTTTACGCCAGGACAATGCTGATATTCGCCTAACCCCGTTAGCTTACAAATTGGGATTAGTAGGAGAAGAAAGACTCAAAAAAGTACAAGACAAAATTGATAACTCCAATAAAATAATAGAGTATCTCAAACAAAATTCGACCAATGTCGAAAGGATGAATACCGTATTAGCCGAAGTTGGCTCAAGCGCACTTCCACAAAAAACAAGGTTGAGTAATGTACTTGCGAGACCACAAGTTGGTATCCAAGATATTTTGAAAGGAGACGAAGGCTTCGCACACTATGTATCCCAATTCGATAACGATACCATCGAACAAGCAGAGATCAATCTCAAATACGAAAGCTATTTCGATAAAGAAATGGAAATAGTCAATCGTATGAAGAAAATGGAAGATAGAGAAATTAATCCTGATTTCGATTACAGCCTCCTAACATCGCTATCCATTGAGGCAAGACAAAAACTATCTAAGGTTAAACCACGTACACTGGGGCAAGCTTCAAGAATCTCAGGTGTTTCACCCTCTGATATCACTGTATTGATGGTACATATGAGTTAAACAACTGAAAAACAAATACTTACACACGAAACATCACATAGCTTAAAATAAGCGATTTAAGACAATATTCTATTTTTTATGACAACTTCTTTAAAAGAAAATAAAAGTGGTTCAGAAAGGCTAAAAAGTAGCTTAAAAACAAGATTACTTATTTTAAGCATGTTTATTATGCTTATTGGCTTGTCTATACAATGTGCAAGCATACAACAGCCTACTGGGGGGCCAAAAGATTCCATTCCCCCGAAAATACTATTGGAAAGCCCTACGAATTTTTCGAAGAATTTTACAGCAAAAAAGATAGTTATCACTTTCGACGAGTATATCAAACTAGCGAATCAACAAAAAGAATTTAGTATCACGCCAGACATGGGTAGCAACCCAGAATTCAAGGTCAAGAAAAAAAATCTAGAAATCACCTTGCCTGATTCCCTAGAAAAAAATACAACTTACAGCATATATTTCGGTAAAGGACTAGTCGATTATAACGCAGGAAATGCATTGGTCAATTATGCTTACGTTTTCGCAACAGGAGATAAAATAGATTCGCTCAGTATATCGGGTAATGTAAAAAGTGCTATAACCAAAGAGGTCCAAAAAGATGTTAAAGTCTTGTTGATCCCAATTAGCCAAGACTCGATTTTTGGTAAAAAGAAGGCAAATATATTTACGACAACGGATACTGCAGGTAATTATAAACTAAACAATCTAAGAGAGGGAACTTATCGCATTTACGCACTTCAAGAAAAGAACAATGATAGAATCTATAATGGTGCCGATGAAGAAATAGGTTTCCTAAAAGACTCTATTGTCCTAGAGCGAGACTTAAGCAATATCAACTTGGAGATATTTAAAGGAATCCCAAAAAAGTTTAGAACCCAAGAGAAGAAATTCGAAAAAAATGGAAGTATACTTCTTATTTTTAATAGAAGAGTGGACAAACCCAAACTCGATATCCTAAATGACGAAATAAACAACAAGGATAAAATAGTACGTTTTTCAAAGACATCTGACTCGGCCACTTTGTTTATCCCAAATTTAAAAATAGACTCGCTAAAGCTTGTTCTGACAGAAAATGAAAGACCATTGGATACCATTCTAATTAGAAAAGGGAATGTAAAAATAGAGCAGACAATCGAGCCTATCTTTACGCCAAATAATGGGCGGGTCGACCGGATTACACACCTTCAGGTATCAGCTTTCACACCGATCAAGAATATCGATAAAACCAAATTAAAATTCAAAGAAGACTCATTGGTCCGAACCAATTACCAACTAGCCGTAGATACAGCAAATACCAATATCTACCATATTCGCTATAATTGGAGAAAAGAGAAAAAGTATCAAATTGAGTTTACAGAAGGCGCTATAACAGGCTATTTTGGCGAACAAAATAAAGAGAAAAAACTAGATTTGACCTATGACGATAGTGAAAACTATGGGGATCTGACATTTGATTTTACAGATCTAGATAGCAATTCAACATATTTGGTAGAGTTAATCAATGAGAAAAAAGATAAGGTCTATCGCGTCGACAAAATAAACATGAACAACCCGGCCGTCGTATACAAGCAGTATCCTGGAGGAAAGTATAGTATACGTGTGATACGCGACGACAACGATAATGGAATCTGGGACACTGGAGATGTCGAAAAGAAAACTTTTCCAGAACCTGTTGTATATCTGAATAAAGTATTTACGATACGTGCTAATTGGGAACAGAAAGATAGTTTTTCATTGAGTGGCCTCAAAAAAGATTAATTGAGGCCATTCTAAAATAACTTATTAACTATTGCTAATTCGATTAAGCTAAAACCAAGAACTGTACAGAACATAATTATGTGGTAGCTGCTGCAATAGATCTTTCTGTTCTTCAGTAAGTGCCTTTATCTTTTTGGCAGGTACTCCAGCATATAGAAATCCTGATTCACAACGTGTATTTTCCAAAACTACTGCACCAGCTGCTACAATAACATTCGATTCAACAATAGCATTATCCATAACGATAGCTCCCATACCAATGAGTACATGATCTTCCAAAATACATCCATGTACCATAGCCTGATGCCCTATACTCACATAATTTCCGATCGTAGTACCGCATTTCTTATAGGTACAATGTATAACAGCTCCATCTTGAATATTTGTATAATTACCAATACGAATATAATTGACATCTCCACGTATGACAGCATTAAACCATACCGAACAGTGATGTCCAATCTCAACATCGCCTACAATCGTTGAATTAGGTGCCAAGAAGCATTCTTCCGCTATCATCGGAGATTTATCCAACACAGGTAAAATAAGTGCCATATTCCTTAAAAAATTGTATCCTGTAATACTTCCGAATGTTTAGGATAGTCCGTTGTATAATGTAATCCCCTACTTTCTTTTCGCAACATAGCCGATTTTGTCACGATATAAGCTACCTGAATAACATTACGCAATTCACACAATTTAACAGAAAGACGTGTATTGCGATAAAACTCTTCGGTCTCCTCATACAAGAGATGTAGTCGTTTAAGGGCTCTTTCTAGCCTAAAATCGGAACGGACAATACCAACATAGTCACTCATAATCTTTTGGCATTCGCGCAAATTATGACTTACCAAAATATCTTCATTTGAAAGTGAGGTTTTAGAGTCATCCCATTCCGGAACATCAACAATATGATTAATCAATCCTATCGACTTTGTGGCGTCCAGGAAAATGCGATGTGCATAAACAAGCGCTTCAAGAAGCGAATTAGAAGCTAATCGGTTTGCACCATGTAGTCCAGTAGACGAACACTCTCCGCAGGCATATAAATTAACAAGGCTACTGCGTCCGAAATCATCTACATAAATACCTCCACAGAGGTAATGCGCCGCCGGTGTAACTGGTATAAAATCCTTCGCCATATCCAGTCCGATCGAAAGACACTTTTCATAAATATTTGGAAAATGCTTGATAATATCCTGCTTATCCCGATGCGTGATATCAAGGTAAACATAATCTATACCAGATTTTTTCATCTCGGCATCAATAGCTCTAGCAACGATGTCTCTTGGTGCCAAAGAAGCACGTTCATCGTACTCCTCCATGAAAGATTCACCATTGATCCTTCTTAAAATACCCCCAAATCCACGTACGGCTTCGGATACCAAAAATGCAGGAGAATCCTTTGGATTATATAAAGAAGTAGGGTGAAATTGCATAAACTCCATATTACGTACCTTACCTTTTGCCCGATACACCATCGCTATACCATCTCCAGTCGCAATAGTCGGATTTGTTGTACTTGAATAAACATGCCCAGCTCCTCCAGAAGCCATCACGGTGACCTTACTCAAAATCTGATCAACTAAATGTGATGAGGTATTAAAAGCATAAATTCCATAACAGGT
>JBMAAL010000051.1:0-36596 GCA_050281725.1 Sphingobacterium sp.
AAACCAAAATGATAGCTTCAAAATTGTACTAAATGAAAAACCGCCTCATAAGTAATTATGAGACGGCCTCTTTTTTTATATTATTTTGCTTCTTCTCTATACCACATCAATGGTCGTCAAAAGAAAATATTCGATAGCCTACAAGCATATACGCTCTTCGAATGCAATCCATTAAAAAATTAATGTCTATGTTTTTTCTTTTGCTGTCCTGGAGCAAAATCACGTGCCGACTGCTCACCATAGTATTTTTTAGCATGCCCAGGAGGCATTCTTTTCGGACCACGGCCATGACCATGGTGATGATGGGCAGAATAACAGGCCGACATGGATAGCGCAATAACAACAGACAGCCCCAATACTAGAATACGTTTCATCTTCACTAACTATTTTTAAATACCCTATTACAATTATCAGTCCAAATTATTTACTGAAGCAAATAAACACGCCCTGCCCTAGAATATCCTGTTTCTAAGGGCGCAGATTTCCCATAAAATAAAAAAGCCCATGCTGTTCGCATAGGCCTTTTCACAATAAATATATCTTGAATCTAATTAGATAACTCTTACATTTACCGCATTAAGACCTTTACGGCCTTGTTCAACTTCGTAAGATACATTGTCATTCTCACGAACTTTGTCTACTAATCCAGAAACGTGAACAAAAATTTCGCTCTCGCCTGAGTTAGGGATGATGAAACCGAAACCTTTGGTCTCATTAAAGAATTTTACTTTACCTTCTTGCATGGCACTATATTATTAATTTCCCTAAAGGTAGAGAAATAAAATCAAAAATCTTAACCTTTTTATTTTTTTTATCCGTTAAACTTTTTCATAATCTTTGGCTCCAATCTTGTAGCAATGCGATAATGGCAATCGTATTATTACAAAAAATTAAAGACGAAAAATATGAAAAAAATACTATTAGGACTAGCCTTTTTAGGTTTGATGACCCAAGTAAACGCGCAACAAATGGTTAATAAAGAATTTGTATCTACGGTAGGCCGTGCAGAAGAAGAAGTAACACCAGATATTATCTATATTGATGTTACCCTAAAAGAGTTTTATGAGAACGGTAATACCAAGAAAAAGGCCGCAATAGAAAAACTAGAAAAAGATCTGTTCGATTCGGCTACAAAAGCGGGTGTCAAAAAAGAAGACTTTACCATCCAGAATATCTGGAGCTACAATGTCCCAGATAAAAAGAAAAAAGACACCGATATCTTGCTCTCCAGACAATACCGTATTAAAGTAACCAACTTGAACAATTTGGGCCAGCTATTAGACGGTGTTGACAAAGCCGGCATCCAAAGCACCTATATTAGCGAATACGATTATTCGAAGAAAAAAGAATTGGAAAAAAGTTTAAAAACCAAAGCGGTATTGGATGCGAAAGTGAATGCCCAAATTTTGGCAGAAGCCGCAGGCCAAAAAATTGGTAAAGCGATCGTATTATCTGAAACACCACAACAAATTATATTTGGCGTACAACCAATGATGCGTAATGCCATGTATAAAGGTGCCATGGCCGAAGCTGCAGACAGCGCTGGCGACAGTGGGTTAGATTTAAATATTAGACCGATGAAAGTTACAAGTGAAATCAGCGCTTCATTTGAGTTATTGTAATCATGCATAGGGAAAAAACTCCAGCAGATAAATTAAAACAAATTGACCAAGATTTCGGTTGGATTAACCGAATATCTTGGTTAATGGATAATCAATTCAAGATTGGAAACTTTCGCTTCGGACTGGATCCAGTCTTGAATCTCATCCCCTTAGGTGGCGCGATAGCGGGCTTCGGGACCTCCTTGGTTCTTGTCATAGCCATGTGGCGTAACGGCGCCAGTCCAAAATTAGTCATACGCATGTTACTCAATATCTCGATTGATGCTGTTTTGGGTAGCATTCCTTTCCTCGGAAACTTTTTTGATTTTTTTAGCAAGGCCAATGAAAAGAACATCAAATTATTACGACAGCATTACTACGAAGGCAAGCATTCAGGCTCGGGTATCGGTATAATCATCAGTATTCTGACGGTCTTCTTCTTATTCATCGGTGTTACATTTTATCTTATCTGGACGTTGTTCTCTTGGGCATTCTCGCTATTGAATACCATCGGATTCTAAATAAACCTCCTTGCTTAACCTGTAGGGCAGAATCCTTCGCATTTCTCTTAAAACGGTTGCCCATATCTAATATCTATTTAATAATTTTGATCGCGATAGTCATCCCGTTATGACATCCAGAACTTAATCTCAAATTTAAAATGAGCAAAAAAAGAATATTTGCACTGATTTTGATCGTCATCATGCTAGCCGCAATTTTGACTAATCCAAGCAAAGAGGAACACGAAAAGGTTGTACGCGCGAAAGCTGAACAGCTATTGAAAAGCCAGCTTCATGCGAAAGATCAAGAGTTTTTCGGGTTGGGGATGCAGCTCTTCGGAAATGACATCGTCGATAAATTTATCCAAAGTTCCGTTGTGGTCGACAACTACTATTTGTTTTCGCTAACCAAAATAAAATGGCAGGGCACAGAACAGATTATCGGCGGCGGAGCTTTTAAATACATCTGGCTGAGCCCAAAAATTGATGAAAAGGCCGACGAAATTATTGCTGCATTGAAAAAGATCTAACATGCCTTTAGAAATACTTTATCAAGACGACTCCATCGTTGCAATCAATAAACCACATGGACTATTGGTGCACCGATCCGCTATCGCGCGCGATGCTTCAGAATTTGCGCTACAGCTCCTTCGGGATCAATTAGGAAAAACCGTTTATCCCGCACATCGTTTGGACCGGAAGACCGGAGGCATCCTGCTATTTTCATTAAATAAGGAGACCGACCAATATTTACAAAAAAGTTTTCAGGAGCGTAAGGTCGACAAAAAATACCTCGCTGTTCTGAGGGGCTTCGCGCCAGCAGAAGGCCTGATTGACTATCCCTTAAAAAGGGACGATGGTACGGTTCAAGAAGCGCAAACATCTTTTCGTTTACTTGCTCAAGGCGAGCTGGCCGTTCCCTTCGGAAAATTTCCGACAGCACGATACAGTCTCGTCGAAGCCAACCCAATTACGGGTCGTATGCATCAGTTACGTCGCCATTTTGCGCATATCTTCCATCCTATTATCGGCGATCGTCCGCACGGATGCAATAAGCAAAATAAGTTCTGGAAAGAAACCTACCAAATGGATACCATGCTATTGCATGCCTCGGAACTGACCTTTAAACATCCTTTATCGGGTGAAGATATTCATATCAAAGCGTCTCTACAACCCGATTTCATCCGGGTATTGGAAATATTAAACCTCAACGCGATATGTTAAAATTGATTCTCGAAGCCTTTATCAGCATATCCGGTATTACCGCTGCTTCCGGTATCGTCTACCAGAACAGGCAGATCCATATCGTTTCTGACAATAGCAATTATATCTACAGCTATAGTATCACAGACCAAAAGTTGTCTAAAACGGCACTAAGGCAGTCTGATCTGATGGAAAACATGGCTAAAGCAGCTAAAATGGATTTGGAATCGATCACTTTCGATGGAAGCCGCTATTATCTTTATGGCTCTGGTTCTACCCCAAACAGAAACACTCGTTTTATTTGGGACGGCAAGACAGTCCTCCAGGAAGACTACAGTAACATCTATTCTTCCTTAATGGAAAAATTCAATATTTCCAAAGAAGACTTCAATATTGAAGGCGTAGTTCATTTAAAAGATAAGATCTTATTTTTTAACCGGGGAAATGGCCCTAAAGGCATAAATGCCATTTTAGAGTATCATCCGCTTGCTGCCGAACAATCCCGCTGTATCCCGATTGAACTACCCAAGCTCAATGGCATATCGACAGGTTTCTCAGATGCGACCCTGGTTGGAAATGAAATCTATTTTATTGCTACTGCCGAAAATGCAAAATCGACTTATCTGGATGGAGAAATCAGTGGTTCCCTCCTTGGAAAAATACCTTCCGATCTTTCCGGCAAACCCGAGACATTCGAAATTCCCGAAAAGCATAAATTTGAAGGAATCACATTGAAAGAGGAGACGGCTCAAGGCCTAGTTTTCCTGCTGTGTGAAGATGCCGATAGCGAAGATGATAATATGACTATCTATTCGCTCCGGGTAAGCAATTAAATCGATTGTTCTAAAATGGATTCACAGTGAGGAATCACGTATATTTTATTAAATTTGTAGCTGATTAAAACTTAATTTTTATGTTAAAAAATACTGCCCTTTCGGAGACGCACATTGCTTTAGGAGCAAAAATGGTTCCCTTTGCAGGCTTCAACATGCCCGTACAATACACAGGCATCAATGATGAGCACGAAACAGTTCGCACAGGTGTAGGAGTTTTTGATGTAAGCCACATGGGTGAATTCATCCTAAAAGGGGAAAAAGCCCTGGATCTACTTCAAAAAATCTCTTCCAATGATGTGTCAAAATTATACGATGGCAAAGTTCAATATGCTTATATCCCCAATGAAACTGGCGGTGTAGTTGATGACTTCCTAACATATCGTATAGACGATAAGACATATTTTTTGGTTGTGAATGCGTCAAACATTGAGAAAGACTGGAACTGGATCTCCAAGTACAATACAGCTGGTGTGGAGATGAAGAATATCTCGGATCAAACCTCTTTATTTGCGGTACAAGGTCCTAAAGCTGCGGATGCACTTCAATCGCTTACAGACATCGAATTAGCTCCAATGGAATACTATACCTTTGCAAAAGGTACATTTGCAGGCGTAGAGAATGTGTTGGTTTCTGCAACAGGATATACGGGAGCTGGAGGTTTTGAAATCTATGTGGCCAATGAAGATGCCCAAAAAGTATGGGATGCTATTTTTGAAGCTGGTAAAGCTTATGGAATCAAACCAATTGGTTTAGGTGCCCGGGATACTTTACGTCTAGAAATGGGTTTCTGCCTATACGGAAATGACATCGACGATAATACATCTCCTTTAGAAGGCGGTTTAGGCTGGGTAACGAAGTTTACAAAAGACTTTGTGAATTCTGCGGCGCTTAAAGCGGAAAAAGAAGCTGGTCTAAAGAAAAAGCTTGTTGGTTTCGAGATGATTGACAGAGGCATTCCTCGTCATGATTACGAAATCGTCGATGCTGATGGAAATGTAATTGGACGTGTTACTTCAGGTACGCAATCACCAACATTGAAAAAATCAATCGGTTTAGGTTATGTGGATACAGCCTTTTCAAAAGACGGCACCGAGATCTTCATTCTGATCCGCAATCAAAAAATAAAAGCAAAAGTAACAAAACCACCATTTGTGAAGTAATAAAAAAAGCCTGCTTAAAGCAGGCTTTTTTTTACTTCTTCTTTTGTTTTGTAGTAGGTTTCTGTTTACCGCTTTCTTTTTGTTGAATAAGCGATCGAACTCGTTTGCTTAAAACAACGCGGAGGTAGATCAAAACCACCAAAAAGGCGATGGATAATCCCGTTACCAACATGTTGCCGGCCTTATACCCTTCAAAACCACTGTAAACTAAAAATACAATAGCCAAACTCAACACTATATTTAGAAAAAAATACTTTAACATATTACTTTTTTATTAATCCCAATACCCGTTGTCTCCATCCTCCAAAGAAATAGAATGCCCCCCCAACAATGTTTAATAAAACGATCGTCAAAGCCATCAGCATCCTTTCTGTGTTAGAAATTGTCCTCGAAAGCATGATTTCCCGTAGAACCAATATTACCCATAGGAGAGACAATAAAATGGAAAGGCTACCTAATATCGGGAATATACCAAGGTTAAATAATCGCGCTAAAATAGCTACGCTATAAAAAGCAAGACTAAACAAGAAAGCTTGCTTAGTCTGATGCTCCAAATTCTTCATCTTAATAAACGTCTAACTCTGGATCGATTTCCTCTTTCCAAGCTAAAATTCCGCCTTTTAAGTTTGCAAGATTGTCAAAACCCTGTTGTTCCAATAACATAATCGCCTGTGCAGAACGTTTTCCAGAACGGCATTGTACGATAACAGGTTTATCTTTGGCAATCTTATCAGCTTCGATCAGTATACCTGAAAGTGGAATATTCAATCCATTTAAATTGGATACTTCATACTCAAAGGATTCACGAACGTCTATCAACTGAAAATCTTCGTTGTTATCGATTTTATTCTTCAATTCTTGTACAGATACTTCTTTCATTTTCAAACTATTTAATAGTCAAATATACTACATTTTTTCCGAAAGTGTTCGCTTTCATAGATCCTCAAAATCAGTCAATGTTGCTAAGAATAGCCTCAACTTTTAATGTATTAACTGCATCAGAAATGCTAGAGGGGTTTCTCCTCTCTTCGGATCATTTCACATGGATCATTTTAAGAAGTTTTTTGCCTGCACAATTCGCTTGTAGAATTTTCCTTATCTTCACCCTGACATTACTAAGCTTTATATGAATTCAATACCTAAAATTATACTGTCTATATCTTTACTTGCACTCTCGGCAGTAACCTATGGGCAGCAAATTATTTCCGAGCAGGAACGCCACAATGTGAGCCGTATACTCAATACCTTAGCCGCTGACGATATGCGTGGGAGATCTGCTTTGACAAAAGATATCGAACCTGCTGCCGATTTTATCGCTGCCGAAATGAAGAGAATAGGCCTCAGACCCTACGCAGAACAAAATTATAGGCAAACATTCCAATTGGATAAAATCTCTCCGGTAAGCAAATCCGCAACCATCAATAAGCAGATGATCCCAGCAGACCATATTATTTCACTTGGAAACCACGTAGACCTCCAGTGGGATAATACAAGCACCCTTAATATCGTTGAAATAAAATCGGGCGATGATTTTGCGAAAGTATTTAGAGAACATTCACTCGCCAAAGAAAATACACTTGTCTTGGTAGATCCCTCCTTTGAAAGCTATTTTGTCCGTTTTGGTCAAATGCTCAACTCCCCTAAATTTATAGAGGAATCCACCAAACAAAAACCATCGATTGTTTACCTTTTGACAGCGGAAAAGCCCAAAACATTTCAAATTCATATTGAACGGAAACTTCAAAACTTCCCCTTGTTTAATGTGGCGGGAGTCATCCCCGGAAAAAGTAAGCCGAACGAATACGTTATCTTTTCGGGACATTACGATCATATTGGCATCCTTCCGGCAGTGGGCCAGGATTCTATTGCCAATGGCGCCGATGACGATGCCTCCGGTGTGACCGCAATGTTAACCCTGGCAGATTACTACAAAAAACAAAATAACAATGAAAGGACCCTTATTTTTGTTGCCTTTACAGCAGAAGAACTGGGCATGTATGGCTCAAAATATTTTTCCAACCACATCAATGCGGACCAGGTAGTCGCCATGATCAATATGGAAATGATCGGAAAAGATTCAAAATTCGGTCCCAATACGGTATATATCACCGGATACGATCAGTCCAATCTTGGTGAATTGATGCAGGAAAATTTAAAAAATACAACGTTCAAATTCTACCCAGACCCTTATACCAAACAAAATCTATTTTACCGAAGCGACAATGCGGTATTAGCAGCAAAAGGGGTTCCTGCACATTCATTTTCAACATCCCAGATGGATAAGGATGAATACTACCATACCGTAAAAGATGAAGTGTCTACATTAAATGTTCAGAATATCATTTCCAGTATAGAAGCGATCGCCATAGGCACCTCGGGAATTGTAACAGGAAAACAAACACCTTCCCGCGTCGAAAAACTAAAAGATTAGGCGACAGGCCTAAGCTTTTACTTCCTTTTGCATGACATAATCGTTTAGAACATAATCATGATAAGGAATATCAATCGTTTCAATGACCTCAAAGCCCTGCTTCAAATAGAAATGGTAAGCAGGGTTATATCTATTGACATTCAGTTCAAGAATCCCTTTACCCTTTAAGATGGTTTTTTCTGAAGCGAAGTCTATCAGCGCCTTTCCGAAACCTTTTCCTTGCACATTGGGCATCAAATAGAGCTTTTCAATACGTACACGATCTTCAAGAGTCCGCAAGGCAATAAATCCCTGGCCGATACCATCTTCCTTCAAGACATAAAAAAATTGGCCATTCACCATACTTTCTGCAAGTCCCTCAACGGTGTAGCTTTTTTCGAGCATAAAGTCAATTTGGTCCTGTGAAAGTATTTCTCCATAAGTAACAGGCCAAATACTATGCGCCATATTTGAAATGCTTCTGATATCGCTTTGTTCTGCCAATTCTATTGTTATCATGCAATCTTTTCTCCTATTAAAATGTATTTTACATGGGAAAATTTAAGGGCAAATAAGCCGTCTTTTTCCATTTCGTATTCGTTGTCATTGGCCTTAATCAAGCCTTCATAGGTGCTTTTTTCATCAGCACCAAGCCCCTCAATTCGGATTTTTTCTCCTGCAGGCTTCCATTTGGTGAAGCCCGTTGTCACAAAACAATAGCGAACTCCTTTAGAGATAAGCACAATATTAATATGCTCCAGATAGGGCTGGTAATAAGCTATATCAAGCTCATCGGTCAAGATATTCACGGCTTTATAATGATGTGCTATCAGGTATTCAATAGCCGTTCTTAGAAAAGAATTATCATAGGAAATGACCTTTAAATTTTCCTGCGAATCGTTAATGGAATTTTTTGTAAAAACAATATCGAACTTATAACCACGCGCATTCAATAGATCGATCGTTCCTGCCTCAATTACAATAGTAGGGCTCCATTCCAACAACTGCCCCAAGCCCTCTTCGTCGATGAGGAAAAGGTCTTCAATCAGTAATGCAGGTTCCTGATTCTCTCTAACAATGTGATGAGATGACATAGGTATAATTTAATATCCGAGCCTACGTAACGTGATGTAAGCCATCAATCCGGTACTAATCTCCAAAGAAGTCTCATCCACGTCAAAGGTCGGCGTATGGACAGCTGAAGAGATACCACGTGCTGCATTACCTGTACCCAAACGATAGAAACAAGCATTAATTTCTTGTGAATAATAGGAAAAATCCTCCGCGGCAGGCCATAGATCTAAGTCTACCACATTTTCCTTACCGAGATACTCTTCTGCAAATGTCCGTGCACTTTTAGTCAATTGGGGCTCATTGATTAGAAAAGGATAGCCCTTACGGACTTCAAATTCACAAGTCGCTCCCATACTTTCAGCAATGCTCACAGCAATCTTTACCATGCGCGCATGTGCTTCAGCACGCCACTCCTCATCAAATGTGCGAAATGTACCTTCCAGATATACCTGATCAGGAATAATATTTGTAGCTCCGTTGGCTATAATCTTTCCAAAAGATAGCACAGTCGGTGTACGTGGATCTGCAAAACGACTAGCAATCTGTTGCAAAGCGGTAATGATCTGTGCTGTAATAACAATTGGATCAATATTTTGATGCGGATGTGCACCATGCCCGCCTCTGCCTTTGACTGTCATAAACAGTTCATCGCAGGAAGCCATATATTTTCCCTCACGGAAACCAACCTTGCCTACCTCAATAAAGGGCATCACATGCTGACCTATTATGGCTGAAGGGGCAGGATTCTGCAAAGCGCCTTCTTTGATCATTAAGGAAGCACCTCCTGGTAAGCGCTCCTCGCCAGGCTGGAAGATCAATTTGATCGTTCCTCCAAATTCGGCTTTTAGGCTATGCAATATTTTAGCTGTTCCTAAAAGGGAAGAGGTATGTACATCATGACCACAGGCATGCATCACCCCTGCGTTCTTTGAACCATATGAACGCCCCTCCACTTCTTGAATGGGTAAAGCATCCATATCCGCGCGCAACGCAATAACTTCATCTGAGGGTAGGTCACCTTTGATTAAAGCGACAATGCCCGTATCAGCTTTAGCCTCATAAGGAATTCCCAATTCATCCAATTGCGTTTTTACAAATGCCGAGGTATTGTATTCTTCGAAGGAAAGTTCAGGATTCTGATGAAGATGTCTACGGTTGGAAACCGTATCTTCAAAATATTGATGAGCTAAGGCCAGGACTTTTTCTTTCGTACTTGCCATAAGGTTGATTGATTTATTGATATACAAAAACGTTCTCTGAAAAAACAAAGACGTTGCTAAAATATTGACGTAACTCACGCATGAAGGCGTTTGCTTCAGAGCGACTTCTAAAATCCCCTACCTTGACGCGATAATTGGGTTCATCATAGGTGATATATGTATCAATATCTTTATACATGCTTCGGAAACGTGTCTGCTCCGAAAATGCCTGATTCCGATTCGATCCAGCAAAGATCTGTACCCGGAATCCCCTTACTTTGACTCGCGTTGCAGCTGAGCGGACAACGGGTTTAGCAGGGACTACTGTCGTTTTGCTTTCGACAGGATTGATCCCCATAGCTGCCCTGAAATTTTGAAGCTGTGTAATCAATGAATCTTTGGTTACAATTACTCCACCTTTTTCTTGTGCGTTCACCTGAACCAGCGCAAACAACACAAGTGCATGTATGAAAATCAATCCTCTCTTCAGCATAGTTTAACCTTTCTTATCGATTAGTTATTTGCGCCGTGGCAATTTTTATATTTTTTTCCTGAACCACAAGGACACTCGTCATTGCGTCCAACAGTATTTTCGTTACGAACAGGTTCTTTTGAGCCCTCATTCACATCCTCCTCACTCACACCTGTAGGCGAAGCCAATTCAGCTTTAGTTTCAATAGTTTTTACTGGAGCCTGCTGTACTTGTCTCGCTTGCATAGAAGTCGGTTCTTGACCAGGGATTTCTCCTTTGAAAATAAAGCTAACGACATCCTTATTCATTGAAGCCAACATCGATTTAAACAAATCAAATGCTTCCATTTTATAAATGATAATCGGATCCTTTTGTTCATAAACAGCATTTTGAACGGATTGTTTCAAGTCATCCATTTCACGCAAGTGCTCTTTCCAAGCCTCGTCGATTAATGCCAATACGATTCCTTTTTCAAAAGATTTGAAAACTTCTTTACCGTTGCTTTCGATCGCTTTTTTCAAATTCGCCGAAACTTGAATGCCACGGATACCATCCGTAAATGGAATAACGACATTTTCGACTATTTGACCTCTCTCCGCATACACATTATTCAATACAGGAACTGTCAAAGCACCAACGGCTTCAATTTTATGGTGGTAAGCATTAATTGCATGCTCAAATAAACGATCGGTCAAGCCTTCAATTTTACCCTGTGCAAACTCCTCTGCTGTAATTTCAGGTGTGATTGCAAAAATACGGATTACTTCTATTTGGAAATCTTCATAATTTCCTTGTTCTTTCGCTTCAACGACAATTTCTTCCGCAACATCAAAAATCATGTTATTCAAGTCCACGTCCAAGCGCTCTCCAAACAAGGCATTTTTACGCTTCGAATAGATTACTGTACGTTGTGAGTTCATCACATCATCGTATTCCAATAGACGTTTACGGATACCGAAGTTATTCTCCTCCACTTTACGCTGTGCACGCTCGATGGATTTGGTCAACATACTATGTTGCATTACTTCGCCTTCTTCAACACCCATTTTTACCATGATGTTAGAGATTCTCTCTGAAGCAAATAAACGCATCAAGTTATCTTCCAAAGAAACGAAGAATTGCGAAGAACCTGGGTCTCCCTGACGACCTGCACGACCACGTAACTGGCGGTCAACACGACGAGATTCGTGTCTTTCGGTACCGATAATTGCAAGACCGCCAGCATTTTTAACTTCTTCGGTCAATTTAATATCCGTACCACGACCAGCCATATTCGTTGCGATGGTTACTTGTCCTGGGCGTCCAGCTTCAGCGACGATATCAGCTTCTTTTTGGTGTAACTTCGCATTTAATACGTTATGCTTTATCTTACGTAATTGAAGCATACGGCTCAATAACTCCGAAATTTCAACCGATGTCGTACCGACCAATACTGGGCGTCCCGCATCTGTTAATCGTTGAATTTCTTCAGCTACTGCATTGTATTTTTCACGTGCTGTACGATAAATCAAATCCTGGCGGTCATCACGTTGAGCAACACGATTAGTAGGAATTTCTACCACATCAAGTTTGTAAATTTCCCAAAGCTCACCGGCCTCTGTCGACGCTGTACCCGTCATACCCGAAAGTTTGTGGTACATACGGAAGTAATTTTGCAGTGTAATCGTTGCGTAAGTTTGTGTTGCATCTTCTACTTTCACATTCTCCTTTGCTTCGATCGCCTGGTGCAAACCATCTGAGTAACGACGGCCGTCCATGATACGACCTGTTTGCTCATCAACAATTTTCACTTTACCTTCATCAACGATATATTCAACATCATTTTCAAACAAGGTATATGCTTTTAACAGCTGGTTAATCGAATGAATACGCTCCGCTTTAATCGAATAATCGCGCAACATATCTTCTTTCTGAGCCGCCTTTTCTTCCAAAGTCAACGAAGACTTTTCAATTTCAGCAATCTCAGTACCAACATCTGGTAAAATAAAGAATGAAGGATCTTCGCCTGTTGCTGTAATCAACTCGATACCTTTTTCTGTCAATTCTACTTGGTTGTTCTTTTCATCAATCACAAAATAAAGTTCTGCATCTACTTTAGGCATATTTTTATTTTGCTCTTGCATATAGTAGTTCTCTACTTTTTGTAAGATAGAACGGTTAGCACCTTCGCTTAAGAACTTGATTAATGCTTTATTTTTAGGCAAACCTCTATAAGCTCTTAATAATGCCAAACCGCCGCCTTCAACATCAGAATCTCCTACCGCCAGCGCTTTTTTAGCATCATTCAAGACTGTATTGATGTACGCTTTCTGTACATGCACCAAACGTTCGATACGCGGTTTTAATTGGTAGAATTCGTGTTGATCGCCACGAGGAATCGGACCTGAGATAATCAATGGTGTACGGGCATCATCAATCAATACAGAGTCAACCTCATCGACCATGGCAAAGTGTAATTTTCCTTGCACCAATGCGTCCGGTGTCTGAACCATATTATCACGTAGATAATCGAAACCAAACTCGTTATTCGTACCGTATACGATATCCGATTGATAAGCTTTACGACGTTGCGGGGAATTTGGTTGATGTTTATCGATACAGTCAACGGATAGCCCATGAAACTCAAATAACGGTGCATTCCACTCAGAGTCACGACGAGCAAGGTAATCATTTACCGTTACAATGTGTACGCCTTGACCAGAAAGAGCATTTAGATAGGTCGGTAATGTTCCGACCAACGTCTTACCCTCACCTGTTGCCATCTCGGCAATTTTACCACTGTGCAATACAATACCACCAATTAATTGGACATCGTAGTGTACCATGTTCCAAGTGACCTCAGTACCGGCAGCCATCCATTTATTTTTCCAAATGGCTTTATCTCCATTGATGATAACGTTTGGTTTGAATACGGCCAATTCTCTATCAAAATCGTTGGCAGTAACTTCTAATTCTTCGTTTTCCGTCAAACGTCTTGAAGTTTCTTTTACCACAGCGAATGCTTCTGGTAAAATATCCTTCAATACCTCTTCCAACTTCTTGTCACGATCTTTGGACAATTTGTCCACTTGCTCGTAAATAGCAGTTTTCTTTGCCATATCGTCCTCATCTTGATCTGCTTCTTTTTTAAGCGTATCAATTTCTTGGTCAATATCAGCTAGGTAATTTTTAATTCTTTCTTTGAAATCAACGGTCTTGGCACGTAACTCGTCATTGGTTAGATTTGAAAGCTTCTCATATTCAGCTTTGATTTGGTCTACCACAGGCTGAATTCCCTTGATATCTCTCTCGGATTTACTTCCAAATAATTTACTTAAAAACTTTAACATAATTTTTTTTCTATCTCAACTTAAGATTTTGTACAATAATGACTCCAAAGTAAAATTGCAGACAATTTGACACTAATCGGGCAAATTTAGTTATTAGATATGATATCTAACAGCTTACATCCATTTTTTTTACGTTATTTTTATTGAAAATGGCAGTTCCTTTCAGCCAGTAAGAATCCTATATATATTTATCCCCTTTTACGCTGCCTTTACGTGAAGTTTCTTTGGATAAAAGATGACCTTTAAACCAGCAGCCGATTTAGGATAAAAACAACTTCTGGTCTGATTGCGGAATGAATCCCAGTTCCTGCGCCTTTTCAAACATCCTCGTAATTGCATCACGTCCTTCAAGCCCCAATTCTACCGAATATTTATTGACATAAAGTTCAATATGCTTGTACATCACCTCTTCGCTCATTTCCTGTGCATGCGCACGAATAAATTCAAGCCCAGATTTCGGATTGGCAAATGCAAATTCTACACTTTCTTTCAAAATCGTGTTCAACGTCTCCTTCACTTCTTGTGGCAGACTACGTTTTACGACAATTCCTCCAAGAGGAATCGGAAATTTTGTCGTCTTCTCCCAGTACTCCCCCAGATCCACTACCTTATGCAGTCCTTTTTCGGCATAGGTGAACCTATTTTCATGAATAATCAATCCTAAGTCGATGGATCCATCCAGTAAAGCGCCCTCAATATCCGAAAAAACAAGTTCTACTTTATTTCTTAATTCGGGGAATGCCAGGCTTAATAAAAAATTAGCCGTTGTAAATTTTCCTGGATACCCCACTTTCAATTGATCAAACCCATCCAAACTTTCGGCTCTATCTAATTTTTGCTGCAGTAATTTCGCTAATTTCGGGTCTTTCGTAATCAGCATAGGCCCGACGCCAAATCCTAAAGCACTCCCTGCATCGAGCAACTCATAATCTTCAACAGCGTAGGCAAAGGCATGATAGCTCAGCTTGGTGATATCAAGATCGCCTTGAAAAGCTTTCAAGTTCAAGGTCTCCACATCTTGATATTCCACCTCAAAATCCAGTCCTTTGGTATCTATCTTATGATGAATCAATGCATCAAAAATAAATGTATCGTTTGGACATGGAGAAAATCCTAATGTTAATTTCATGTTGTACAAAATTTTTCCCGTCGGTCAGATGGGGTTTATGAATTTTAATCAAACCGTAATTCTATGCGTGATCAGGTATAGTATCATAGCCAAAAAAGTACTTGCAATAATTCCTTTTCCGAGATGATCATTCCCCGATCGATACGCAAAACGTAACAGCACTAAATTAACCAATACAGCTATGGCATAGATGGCCATAGGCTTCTCGGGTAAAAAATGAAGTTCAAGATCCGTAAAACGTACTAAAATATAAGCCAATACTGGAGATACAGTACCGATACCCAATCCGATCCAGCTATTATTTTTCACGTTTATCGCCTCCCTTTGTATTTCCCAAATGATCAAAGCTCCATGAATTCAATTCTGGAATGGCGTGATGTGCCGTCATATCGAACTGTGTCGGAACGACGGATACATAACCATTGGCCAATGCAAAACTATCGGTATCTTCCCCTCTGTCCTGCAAGACAAATTTACCCGTTGTCCAATAATAATCGCGATTGTGTGGATCAATACGTTCATCAAATTCTTCTACCCAATGCCCTCCTGCCTGTCGGCAAATTTTAATACCTTTAAAACCTGCTGTTTGCGGAAAATTAACATTCAGCAATGTATTTTTAGGGAGACCGTTAGCCAGCACCTGCTCGGCAATAGAAATCACGTAGGGTCTGCAATAGCTAAAATCCGCATCGTGGGAAAAGTTATCAAGCGAAAACCCCACAGAAGGAATCCCTTCAATGGCCCCTTCTACCGCAGCAGACATCGTACCGGAATACAAAACATTGATTGAATTGTTGAGCCCATGATTGATCCCCGATACACATATATCGGGCTTTTGCCCTTTAAAAACTTTATTTACAGCAAGTTTTACACAATCTACTGGCGTTCCTGAACACTGGTACATTTCAACACCTTCATATAAATTGATTTTATCCAAACGTAGTGGTCTACCAAGTGTAATGGCATGCCCCATTCCAGATTGTGCCGAATCAGGAGCAACGACAACTACATTTCCGATTTTCTGCATCTCCTCCAACAGCACCTTAATACCTGGCGCTGTAATACCGTCATCGTTAACAACTAAAATATTGGGTTTCATATGTAAATAATTTGCTTTTTACATGGTCATAAGGAATCCCCAGTCCTCTCGATCCGTGTTTATGCGTTTAGAATATGGGGATTTCTTCTTTATCATACACGAAGTTAGTAAATCTGAAACCGAGATGTAAATAATATTGACACAACAGGTAATTATTATCTGCAAAGGCCGCGCATTAGGACACGCCAAAAAGTAAAAACGCCTGTGGAAAACAGCGTTTCAAACGAACACATGGAAGTTGCAAAAGAGCGATGAGATTTAGGCGCATCAAACGAAGACCAGATGGTAATCAAATTAGGCCTTTTGACAGTGTTTGTTCAGTGCTCGTTCAGTGCTTGTTCAGTGATCGCTCAGTAAAGACTGAATAAGCACTGACTGATCACTGTCTAAAAATTGGCTAAAAACTGTTGTTAGGTAGAATTTGATAGGAGTATATTGTAATCTTAATAGCCATATCGATTATTTTAAGTTGATACCGCTTTCGGAAAACCAATCGATCACTACGACATCGTTTGCGTAAGATTGTATCGCAATTGACAAATATTAGCCCTAAATTTAGCATTCAAACAAAAATAATAATTCAGTTATGAGCATTAATTTTGAATCCCGTTACGCAATAGGGCCAAAGGAATACAAAACTTTAGATACACAAGGATTAAGGGAGAATTTTCTAATTGAAACAGTTTTTGAAGCAGACAAAATTAATTTTGTCTATACCCACTATGATCGCTATATGGCTGGTGGAGCAATGCCTGTAAGCTCAAAAATCAAATTAGATACCATTCCCGCGTTATTAAAAGAACCTTACTTCCTTTCTAGAAGAGAGTTGGGTATTATCAATGTCGGTGGGAACGGTCAAGTTGAAGTTGACGGCATTATTTATGATCTCAATACCAAAGAAGCCCTTTATATCGGTCAAGGTGCTCAGGAAGTTTATTTTTCAAGCCAGGATGATGCAAAGCCAGCAAAATTCTATTTAAACTCTACGCCTGCGCATTGCAGCTACCCCACTAAAAAGGTAACGAAAGAAGATGCGAATAAAATAGAATTGGGTTCATTGGAAACTGCCAATCACCGTACGATCAACCAGATGTTATTGAACAAAGTGGTACAAACCTGCCAATTACAGATGGGTATGACAGAGTTAAAACCCGGTTCTGTATGGAATACAATGCCATCACACACCCACGATCGTCGTATGGAAGTCTATTTCTACTTTGAATTACCTGAAGGTCAGGCTGTATCACATTTTATGGGACCTATCGATGAGACCCGCCATATTTGGATGCACAACGATCAGGCTGTAATTTCACCGCCATGGTCAATTCACTCAGGAGCGGGAACGTCCAATTATACATTTATATGGGGAATGGCAGGTGAAAATTTAGATTATGATGATATGGACAAATGTGCCATCACAGAATTGAAGTAATATGAAAAAAACACTCGTATTGAGTTTAGCGCTAGGACTTTCAACACTTGCTTTTGCGCAGAACAACAAAACCATTACTGTAAACAACTCTTCCGCTAGCGCAAGAACAGAGTTGATCAGTATACCTTATACCACATTCGAAAAACACTTCGCATTAAAAAACAGTGTATTTACAATTGTGGATAAGGATAAAAAGGAACTGGCATATCAAATTGAAAAACTGGGAAAACCGACGGCACAAAATATTTTGATTCAAATAACCGTTGCTCCTAGAAGCTCAACAACCTTCGGCGTTAATGGAAATAAACCCGCAACTGTCACCCCCAAGACTTATGCGAGATACGTCCCTGAACGTAAAGATGACTTTGCTTGGGAAAATGATATTGCAGCTTTTAGAGCGTATGGAAAGGCTTTAGAAGGCAGCTCTGAGGACGCACAAGGTTTTGACTTCTGGGCAAAACGTAGCAATGATCTTATTGTTGACGAATGGTATAAAACTGGAGATTATCATGCCGATCATGGCAAAGGATTAGATTATTATTCGGTCGGACAAACCTTGGGCGTCGGCGATGCAACGCCATTTATTGATGAACAGGTCATTTACCATAAGCATTATCGTCAATACGAGGTATTGGACAATGGCCCGCTACGTTCCACATTCAAACTTATCTATGAACCGGAGAATGTAAAGGGGCAACAGCTACAAGTTGAAAAGACGGTTTCTTTAGACGCTGGGAGTCAATTGAACAAGATAATCTATTCCATCAAAAACACAACCTCTGCCGCTACGCCAATTGTTGTGGGGATCGCCAAAAGAAAAGAGGAAAAACCTCAAATTCTAAATGATGTAAAGAATGGCATTTTAACCTATTGGGAGCCTGCAGAAGGAGATAAAATTACAGGAACTGCTGTTATTTTGCCAAAAGTAAAATATGTGTTCAAAGATAGTCCAAAACAATTTTTACTAGCAACCACCGTCAAAAATGATAAACCCTTCGTTTATTTTGCGGGTGCTGCGTTCAATAAAGCTGGCAAAATAGGTAGTTTTGAGCAATGGCAGTCTTATGTAAAAACATTCAAAAACAATTTAGATCAACCATTAACAATAAAATATTCAAAATAATGTCCATACTGCAATCTTTTGACTTAAGTGGGAAAGTAGCCTTGGTAACAGGCTGCAAAAGAGGAATTGGCAAGGCAATTGCCGAAGCATTGGCTGAAGCTGGAGCAGATATTATAGGCGTTTCAGCGTCATTAGAAATTGAAGGCTCCGCAGTAGAAAAATCCGTAAAAGCATTAGGCAGAAATTTCTATGCCTACCAGTGTGATTTCGCTAAACGGACAGAACTTTACGCGTTTATTGAAAAGGTAAAATCAGCGCATCCTGCGATTGATATCCTTTTTAATAATGCAGGAAATATACTTCGAAAACCTGCCGCTGAGCATCCTGATGAATACTGGGATGAAATCATCGAAATCAATCAAAATGCACAGTTTATATTGACGCGCGAGATTGGAAAGGACATGATTTCACGTGGAACTGGAAAAATCGTATTTACAGCATCTTTATTAACTTTCCAAGGTGGTATCAATGTTCCAGGATATGCCGCTTCAAAAGGCGCCGTAGGATCTATGGTAAAGGCTTTTGCAAATGAGTGGGCTTCCAAAGGTGTCAACGTAAACGGATTTGCTCCGGGATATATCGCTACAGATAATACCGAGGCCCTGAGAGACGATCCCGAACGCTCCAAGTCCATTTTGGACCGTATACCTGCAGGTCGCTGGGGAACTCCAGAAGATTTTAAGGGGCCAGCTGTATTCCTCGCTTCAAAAGCTTCCGATTATGTTCATGGAACCATCCTAACAGTCGATGGTGGCTGGATGGGCAGATAAAAAATCAACCTTTACGATGAGTTTGTTTTAAAAGTCTTTATTCTCAGGAGTAAAGACTTTTTTTACAATTCTAAACCCCAAATTACTAAAAGAGGCATTGGGACTCACAGAACCGATGAACACCGCATTGAAAGCGGCGCAACTATTTCTACTACACCACCAGGAGCCTCCACGGGCATGCGCGACATATCGGTCGCCATCCTTTTCGAGCTTTCCGGTGCAAAATTCAAATACATTGCCAAAGATATCATAAAGCCCCCATGGATTGGGTTTGAATTTTCCGACTGGAGAAGTATAGAGATAACCATCGGAATAATCAGCTTTCAAATGATCTCTTCCATGCCATACATTTGCATAATCGCCCATATTCTCTTTACTGAAACCTTCAAAATAATAGCCTTCGCTTCCGGCTCTAGCTGCCACCTCCCACTCGTCAAAAGATGGCAATCTACAATCTGCCCATGTACAATAGGCCAGCACATCTTTGTAAGAAATACAGGTAACTGGGTGGTCCATCTTGGCCGCAATTCCGCCACGACTTACACCATTCGGAAAGCGCCAATAGGCAGTGCTATCCTGTAACCAGCGAAACTCCGCCAGGCCAGGCTCAAAGACCATGGCATTATGGTAGCGTTCCGCTAATGTCTTGTAGCCCGTTGCTTGAACGAATTTCTCAAATTCAGCATTCGTCAGCTCAAATTTCGAGATCCAGAACGATTCGATATGTACTGTTCTTTTTGGATTATCTAAGCTTGCTGTATCGCCCAAATGATAACTGCCGGCAGGAATTTGTACGTAATTGTTAACTTGCGCTACCGCCTGTATAGCATACAAAACGCACAATCCAGTTAAATAAAGTAGCTTTCTCATTTCCCTTTCCGCATGTTGTAATAGGCTGTTGCTGTTTCGGTAATATAGTGCACGTTGTCTTCTGAGAAAGAATCCTCGACACGAGGATCATTCAACGCGACATCTTTGTCTTCCTGAGCCTTGCTTAGGCTACAGCCCAATCCCCAAAGCAGGACGACCAAAAGTCTAGACAGGCTATTTGCTTTTTCTCTCATTGTAATAATTCAACGCCCTACTAAAGATCAACGCTTCATTTTCTTTATTGTAATTTAAATACGAATAATAATTACTGTCCTCTCCATACAACTTTTTAAATGAACTGGATTTTATAAATTCACTGTATTCACCACGTTTCATAAGCAACAACAATAAGGTCAAGGCATCTTTATCCTTTGGTGTTTTCTTGGCATAATCAACAATAAAAGGGATCATCTGCCAGCCATTAATCTCCACTATGGCATGCTTATAATTTACCCCCATCCGTTTGCTTCGGACAACAGATTCCTGAATAAGCTTCATCACTGAATCCCTATTTTCCTGTAAAAAATCAGTCTGTCTTTGCGACCAAGAGGATTCATTAAAGCCGTCCAATAATGTAGCAAATATTTTTTTGTCGATCTGCGTCTGATACTCGGGTATAGCACAATTTTGCGCATATAGCTCGGCATGAATCATGGTATAGGTGAACCTTTCACGCAGCGTTAGCTTTTTAAAATCAACGGCTGAAATCGCATTTATTCCCGCATCTGTCGTTTCCTTATCTTCTTCGGGGATTATTGTTGAAATTAACGCTTTTACTTTGTCCAAACCGTAAGGCGGTATGGTCATTTTGCTCCGCAGCTCAATAGCCGCAGGATCCATAAAAAGACTATTGTCATCCGCGTTATCCGTTTGTGCTACACCGGTCCCCCAATAAACGAAACACATAAACAATAAAACGAGCTTTCTCATAGTATACGAATTAATATATTTTTCTCTATCATAAACCTTCTCAAAAATCCCAGAACTAAACTTCTACTCATGCTGTTATCCAAACAAGCCTGATAGGTTAAACAACAGGTTCTCACGAATGATTGCTTTTCGATCCAAGCTATTTTAATTATTCATTAAAGATCGTCTTATCTGAGCTTTAAAAAGAAAAATTATATCAGCAAAAATTATTCCCTAATATTTTCTTAAGATGCCTACAAACAAAAATCCCCGGATTTAATAAAACCCGGGGATATCATGCTTCGTTTACTTCCATTTATATCAAGAATATAAACCTTTCTTATCAATAAATTCAATCACCTTTTTAGGTGTAAAGAATTGAATATTCTTGTTTTCCTTGATTGCATTTCGCAAAAAGGTAGAGGATAATTCCATTAGTGGAGTGTCGGTCATGGTGATAGCGGGATGATCTTTAAATTTTTCATTATCAAACCCTGGTCTTGGATAAACATAAATCTGGTAATCACGCAAGATAATATCCGCATTCTTCCACTTTTCCAGCGATTCCAAATTGTCTTGCCCCATAAGTAGCACAAATTCCCGGTTTGGATATTTCTCTTTTAGATGCGTTAAGGTATCGATGGTATACGAGGGCATTGGTAAATGGAATTCAATGTCACTTACTTTCAAATGATCACAGTCTTCCAAAGCCAGATTCAGCATTTCCAAACGGTCATAAGGGTCTGCTAATGTGGATTTCTTTTTAAATGGATTCTGTGGAGAGACCACGAACCAAACTTCATCCAGCCCAGTAAAATTGGCCATATAGTTGGCTATAATCAAATGCCCGATATGCACCGGATTAAAAGAACCAAAAAACAAACCAATCTTTCGCATGAACTTATTTATTGATAAATCCCATGACAATCTCTTCAGCTTCGGCACATGCGGTAGCTAAATCAAAATTGTTCAATATGACATCAAATTTATTGGCATAGGTAAGTTCCAATTCTGCCTTAGCAAAACGCTCTTTCAGCTTTTCTTCCGAATCCGTTCCACGTCCTGTCAAACGCTCCTTAAGCACCTCCAATGATGGTGGTTGTACGAAAATAGAAATTGCCTGTTCTGGGAATTTTGATTTCAAACGTAATCCACCGACAACGTCGATATCAAAAATAACATGTTTACCTTCTTTCCAAATACGCTCAATTTCTGAACGCAAAGTACCATAGAAAGTACCAGAATATACTTCCTCAAATTCGATAAACTCCTGTTTTGCTACCTTATGCAAAAATTCTTCTTTCGACATAAAATAGTAGTCTTTTCCATTTACCTCCTGCCCTCTTGGATCACGTGTACTTGCTGAAATGGAAAATTCAATCTTATCACCGTGTTTACTTAAAAGATCTCTTACTATTGTTGTTTTTCCAGCTCCCGATGGTGCCGAGAATATAATTAATTTACCGCTCATTCTTATAATACGTTGAGCAATTGCTCTTTTATTTTTTCCAATTCTTCTTTCATTCTGACCACGATCTGTTGAATGCCGGCATGGTTAGCTTTGGAACCTAGGGTATTGATCTCCCGCCCCATTTCTTGTGAAATAAATCCCAATTTTTTCCCGTTTGAATCCGCAGAATCAAATGCCTTTAAAAAGTAATTGCAATGGGCGCGCAATCGGACTTTTTCTTCGGTAACATCCAATTTGTCAATGTAGTAAACCAATTCCTGTTCAAATCGGTTTTGATCCACATTATCTTTACCCACCGTATCGTTTAAAAATTGTTCAATACGCTGTCTGATCAAAGGAATACGTTCTACTTCTAAGGCCTCTACTTCTCCAAGGTAAGTTAAAATAAGCTCTGCGCGTTTCTTCAAATCTCCCGCAAGCACATTGCCCTCGTCTTCACGAAATGTATTAAAACGTTTGACCGCATCATAGAAAGCATCCATCAATACTTTAGATTCTTCGTCATCAACGGAATCATCATTATTGGTAATTACCTCAGGCATATTTAACGCCAGTTCAAACAGATTGACATTGGTATCGTTAAGTTCCAATGCGATATGCTGCAATTGACTGTAATATTTTTTGAGTAAATCAGCATTAATAGAAGATGCCTTCGCCGTTTGATCCGTGTATTCAACCGTTACATTCATGTTAACTTTACCACGCTCAATAAGTTTACTGCTCTCAGTGCGCAGGGTCAATTCTTTGTCCGAAACAACTTTGGGCAAGCGAAGATTTAATTCAAGGAATTTTGAATTTAAGGACTTTATTTCGACACTATATTTAACTTTACCGTTATCAGCGGAAGCCGTGCCATATCCTGTCATGGATTTTATCATATGCAAAGGTATGACTTTTCAGTAAAAATTGAATACCCTGCGTCGATTAATTGCTGATACTCCCCAAATTACCTTTCATTTATTTACCAGTCGTGCTTGGCAATGACAACAACTAAATAACTTTCATAAGGTTTACCACCTTTGCATTCGACGTAACCAATTCCGATATCGTATAGCGAAGCATTCCACTGATCCATGCCCAGTAAATGTGTGCGATGATGATACCCCGGAGCTTCCTTTCCAATAATTAGGGCCTTAATGCCAGCGGTAGCACTGGATCGGTTGGCCGCAATAGACTCAAAATTGTTTGCATTTCGTTTGGACAGCCATGCTGGGTTAAGTTGATATCCGGCTTCGTCAATGAAATAATTAGGTCCATAACCCTCAGGTGAAACATGGTCAAAATAGGAGCGCTTGGCCATATCTTTTGCACGATAAACTGCAACCTCCGCCAACTGCTTATTCCAATTGAGTTTGGTCCGTTTAATCTTCTGCAGGTTGAAGAGCTTTAGCTCTTTTTTATACCTTTCTGGATTTGTACGGATTTTGTTCAATAGTTCATAAGCCTCTATCGCTTGATGATGATCGACAACGACACGTTGCGCAAAAATAGACTGTGTAAAAAGCAGGGAAAATGCTAAAACCAAATAGTTCATACGTAAATAATATCTTCTTCAGTGAGCTGACGAGATATCCAAACTATCGTCTCCCCTTTGCTTTTATAAAGTCCAATCTCTGTTTATATGCAATGTTTGTACTTTTTGATAGGGATATTCGTACCAATCCTTTAACCTTAAAAGACTGCATTTAGTATGTAACGTTTAATCTTTTTTTGTTTTTTTCGCAGACAAAAACTGTATAAGCATGGGTATTAAGCTAATAAAGATAACCGCCAAAATAACAAGAGAAAAATTATGCTTAAAAAATGGCAGCTGTCCAAAATAATAGCCCGCCAAAATAAATAATGAAACCCATAATATCCCCCCTAGTATATTATATTTTCCGAAGGTTGTATAGGGCATCCGGCCAATGCCTGCCACAAATGGTGCAAAAGTCCTGACAATCGGTATGAATCGGGCATAAACAATAGTCTTTGTTCCATGTTTAGCATAGAAATCTTGTGTTTTTTGCAGATAAGCCGGTTTAAATAACCTTGATCCAGGCTTAAAAACCCGAATTCCAAAATATTTGCCAATTTCATAATTCACAAAATCACCGGAGATAGCGGCAAAAATAAGAATGACTATAAATAATGGTAAGGAAAGCTGGCAATCCGGGCGGGCAATGATTGCCCCCAAGGCAAATAAAACAGAGTCACCAGGGAGGAATGGGGTAACAACAAATCCTGTCTCCGCAAAGATGATTAAAAACAAAATCAGATAAGTCCAATTTTCATAACTATTGACCAGTTGCAAAAGATGCTGATCGATATGCAAGATAAAATCAATGAGCTGTGAAATGATTTCCATTTTTTTGATCTATAAAAAAGGGAATCTTATTGGATTCCCTTTTTAGTTTTTATCTTTTCTTTTATAAGCTCGAAGATTATTGGCAATATGGATATAAAAATAATAATCAATACGACCTTCGAGAAGTTATCTCTTATAATAGGAATATTTCCTAAAAAGTATCCTGCTAGGGTTATACCACCTACCCACAAGATAGCACCTACGACATTATAGGTAATGAAAGTACCATAATTCATCCTACCAATACCACCCACGAAAGGCGCCAAAGTCCGTACGATCGGTACAAAGCGAGCGATAACAATTGTTTTACTGCCATATTTCTCATAAAAAGAATGTGTTTTGGCAATTTGCTCGTCTTTGACAACCTGCTTACCAAAGAGCTTAAATCTTGTTAGGCGCATACCAAAGTGTTTACCGATAGCATAGTTTAAGGAATCCCCAGACACCGCGGCTACCAATAAAATGAGAATCATCAACCATACGTTAAGATCATTCGGTTGTGCGGCAAGCATACCTGCGGCAAACAACAACGAATCTCCCGGTAAAAAAGGCATTACAACCACTCCAGTTTCTACAAAAATGATGAGAAACAGAATAAGGTATGTCCAAGTCTGATAATCATTGACTATTTCAACCAAATGTTTATCTATATGGAGAATAAAGTCAATAAGATGCGTAATTATTTCCAAAGCGAAAAGACGATTAAGCGTTGTTTAACATAACCGGCATCACCAACATCAAAATATCTTCATGATCTTCAGATACAGCCGGAATCAATAAACCAGCACGATTTGGTGTACTCATCTCCAAAACAACTTCTTCACTTTCCAAGTTATTTAACATCTCGACCAAGAATTTGGCGTTGAAACCAATTTCCATATCATCGCCTTCAAATTGACAGGATAAGCGTTCATGCGCTTCATTCGAAAAATCAAGATCTTCTGCAGAGATATGCAATTCACTACCCGAGATCTTCAGGCGAACCTGATGTGTGGTTTTATTAGCGAAAATCACCACCCGTCTCAATGTATTTAAAAACAATAGTCTATCGACAGTCAACTTATTTGGATTGACTTGAGGAATTACAGCAGCATAATCTGGGTAACGCTCATCAATCAACCGACAGATCAAATTGATATTACCAAAGCTAAAGAATGCATTGGTTTGATTATATTCAATAGATACTGTAATATCATCGGATGGCAATGAAGATTTAAGTAAAGAAAGTGCTTTTTTCGGTAAAATAAGGGATGCGGGTTTCTCTGCTCCGATATCAGTTCTTGAATAACGCACTAACTTGTGTGCATCAGTGGAGACAAAAGTCACATTCTTTTCAGCTAATTGGACCAAAACACCAGACATAGCAGGTCTCAACTCGTCATTACTGACAGCAAAGATTGTCTTACTGATTGCTTCAGACAAAATAGGCGCTGGCATCTGAATAACTGAACCATTATCTATTGAAGGAATTTTAGGAAAATCGTCAGCATTCTCTCCACTCAATTTATATTTCCCATCACCGGCACTGATCTCAATAGCCAAGGTATTCATGTCTACTGAAAATGCTACTGGTTGATCTGGCAAAGTTTTTAATGTCTCGATCAATATCTTCGAAGGCATGGCTACTCTTCCCTCTTCCTTTGCTTCGATCTGTAAAGAAGTAACCATACTTGTTTGCAGATCCGTAGCAGAAATAGTCAAGTTATTGTCTTTTATTTCAAAAAGAAAGTTTTCCAAGATAGGCAAAACAGTACTTGTACTGGATGCGCCATTGATAGCTTGTAACTGCTTTAATAAAATTGATGTTGATACAATGAATCTCATTTCCTGAATACTAATTATTATGTGCAATAATACACAAATTAATCAATATTTTTCAGTTTTATGGCCGCCTTTCTTTCCACATCAGGCGATTTCAATCGCTTAAATAAGCAATTGTATTTCAATTAATAAGCACAGCGCCAAAAGTATAGAAAGCAAATTGGGCTCAATAAATCACAATATTTATTACATTTGTATAATAGCAGTACTGTATGCAGTTTAAAGAGATCATTGGGCACAAAGACATCAAGGAACATTTAGTTCGCACAGTTCAAGAAAACCGTGTGAGTCACGCGCAATTATTTCTTGGTCCTGAGGGTTCAGGCAGCCTTGCACTTGCTTATGCTTATGCACAGTTTTTGAATTGCGAAAACCGGCAATTGACAGATAGTTGCGGCGAATGTCCATCGTGTCGAAAATATAGCAAACTGATCCACCCTGATCTTCACATGTCGTATCCTTTTATAGCCAAGCATAAGGAAGATACAGCAACAGATTATGCGGACAGCTGGAGAAAATCTTTTCTATCCAATCCATACATGGGATTGGAATATTGGCGCAATCAATTGGATGCGGACAACAAACAGGTGAATATCAATATTGCCGAGGCGCATGGTATCATCAAAAAATTAAGCCTAAAGTCCTTTGAAGCGGAATATAAAGTTTTAATTATGTGGTTGCCCGAATACTTGGACACACAGGGCAATGCGCTGTTAAAGTTAATCGAAGAACCGCCCGAAAAAACGCTCTTTATTCTAGTTGCAGAAAATCAGGACAAAATATTAAATACAATCATATCACGTACGCAATTGGTCAAAATAAAGAAGTTGGATCACATGGAGGTCGCACAACATCTAAAGAGCGTACATCATCTTTCGGATCAGGAATCAGCTGAAATTGCTTTTATTGCGGATGGAAACCTGCAAGAAGCCATGAATCAAATCCAGTCCCAAACAAATAACCATTTTGGCATTTTGGTCAATTGGTTACGTTTTATTGTTTCAGATGCAGGAGCCAATATGATCTCTTTAGTGGAAGAAGAGCTTTCAAAAATGGGGCGAGAAAACCAAAAAAGCTTTCTTTTTTATGCAATTAATATGATGCGTCAAATTATATTAATCAAAGAAGGGCTTTCCAGTTTAGTGTTCTTACCGGCCAAAGAATTGGATTTTGTTCAGAAATTTGCCGTACACTATACCGTTGAACAAATTGAAGCAACAATAAATCTATTTGAGGAAACACATTATTTTGTAGAAAGAAATGCAAATCCCAAAATATTATTTTTAGATTTATCTTTGCAGTTAACATTAATATACAAGTACAAAACGTTTCCGAAAGGAACTCAATATATAATATAGAAAACTATGGGATGTGGCAGTTGCTCATCCGGCGGAGGTTGCGGTACTACCACGACAAATGGTACACCAGCAGGATGTCAGAACAATGGCTCTTGCATGACTAGCGGATGTAATAAATTAGATGTATATGACTGGCTTTCCGATATGGATATGCCTTCAAACTATAAACCATTTAATATCGTCGAAGTACGATTTAAGGGATCACGAAAAGATTTCTTTATTAATGTAGACAATACCTACCTTGAAATGGGGGAGATGGTCGTTGTAGAACCTTCTACTGGTGGCTATGATGTCGGGCATGTCTCCTTAACAGGTGAATTGGTCAGACTACAATTAAAAAAGAACAATGTTACCCCAGAAATGGTAACTAAAAAAATCTATCGGAAGCCCAATGAAATGGATGCAGAGAAGTATAACGCAGCAAAAGATCTCGAATGGGAAACTATGCACAAAGCACGTAAACTGGCTTTGGACCTGGGTTTGTCCATGAAGATTTCTGATGTTGACTACCAGGGTGATAAAACCAAGGCTACCTTCTACTACACGGCTGAGGGTCGCGTGGATTTCCGTGAGCTTATCAAAAAAATGGCCGAAGCTTTCAGAATACGCATTGAAATGCGCCAGATAGGTATGCGACAAGAAGCTAGCCGCCTCGGTGGAATTGGTTCCTGTGGCCGCGAACTCTGCTGTTCAACCTGGCTAACGGATTTCAAAACAGTATCCACATCGGCAGCACGTTATCAAAATCTTTCGTTGAATACGTTAAAGTTAGCGGGACAATGCGGAAAATTAAAATGCTGTCTCAATTATGAATTAGATAGTTACATGGATGCTTTAAAAGACATCCCGAATAATATCGACCGCATCGAAACGCTAAAGGGAGTTGCTTATCTTCAAAAGACCGATATCTTCAAGAAAATGATGTGGTTCTCTTTTCCTGGAGCCGAAAATTGGATCGCCATCCCTGTTCAACAAGTCAAAGAGTTTGTCGAAATGAATAAGCAGGGGATCAAACCGGAAGCAATTTCAAGTGCAGTAGATAACGATGAAGTCAGAGAAGAGAAAAATATCAACTACGATTACGAAAATGTAGTCGGACAGGATAGCTTAACGCGACTTGATGATCGAAATAAAAGAAAGAAAAAAAGAAAATCCAAAAGCAGTACTGTCAAACCTGAAAGTAAGGCTGTACAAAAAACTGAGAAGTCCGAACAAAGTACACCTAGACAAAGTGCTAAACCTCAGATTTCTACCGATGCTGGAGCTCCACCCGCGAATAAAGAGAATAAAGAAGGATCTAATAACAGACCCAAAAAGCGTTTCAATCGCCATCGGAATAAAAACAAAGGTAATAACAACAATGCTGCACCGAAAGCAGAATAAAAAAAAATATGCCTAATTTTAACCCATTAGGCATATTCTTTTTATAAATAAACATGAAACTCAAAAGCTCTCCTTTCCTTATTGGTTTGTTATGTATTGGCATAGGGTGTTCTTGTGACCAAACTTTTGTCATAAATGAAAATAAACCAATTGATAATAAAGCTTGGTTGAATACATCACCGCCTAGCTTTCAATTTCATATTAGTGATAAAACCAAACGATATGATGTATTAATGGATGTCCGTCATACACCGGAATATGCCTTTTCGAACCTTTTTGTCCTGATCTACCAACGTGGCCCGGATAAGAAGCAGTCTATTTTCCGTAAAGAAATAAAAATGGCTCGATCCGATGGAAAATGGCTCGGAAAATCCTCAGGTAGCTTATATAATAATCAATCCATAATCCATAAAGATTACCTATTTCCGGATACAGGTATGTATACTATTTCCATCATGCAGAATATGAAAGAAAATCCGTTGAAAGAAATCACCGACGTCGGACTAACAGTTATTCCAAAATGATTGCTTTTTTACGTTATCTATTATTCCCTTTTTCGATCCTATACGGCTTAATCGTATGGATAAGAAATAGACTATATGATCTTAAGCTGCTTCCATCGCGGTCTTTTGACATTCCAACTGTAGTTATAGGAAATCTTGCCGTAGGTGGGACAGGAAAAAGCCCAATGACTGAATTTGTTGTTTCGAGCCTCAAAGACCAGTATAAAACGGCAATACTTAGTCGAGGCTATGGGCGGGTGACTAGCGGATTCCATTTGGTAAAGACCGATTCGCTAGCAAACAATGTTGGCGATGAACCCTTACAATTCAAAAATAAATTTCCATCAGTTACCGTTGCGGTTTGTGAAGATCGCTGTACGGGAATAGAGAAACTTCAATCAGATCATCAACTGATTATTCTGGATGATGCCTATCAGCATCGAAAATTATCGCCGCTTTTTAATATTCTATTGTTTGATTTTCTATCATTTGCTAGTCCAATGTTTGTTTTTCCTACAGGAAACTTTAGGGACTTACTTATTGAAGCCAAACGGGCCCAGATTATAACGGTTACCAAATGTCCAATAGATCTCTCGAACGATGAAAAAAAGCGCATAGAACACAAAATCAGATGCTTTAATAAGAAAGCATTAATTACTTTTACCTACATAGACTACTTTCAAGCCATTGACAGCTTCGGGAATACGATCGATTTCAAAGACAGGGATGTTATTTTGGTTACAGGTATTGCCAAACCGAAACCTCTCGTAGATTATATCAAAAAAAGGGCAAATTTGGTCAAACACCTATCTTTTGGGGATCATCATACTTTTAGTGAATCGGATATTGAACAAATTACAAAATCCTACCTAAGCCTAGCTAGTAATAACAAAATGCTGTTGACTACCGAAAAAGACTTTCAGCGGTTAAAACCATTTAAACAACAATTGGCAGCTATTGATTTGGTCTATCTTCCAATTGGCCTCCAATTTCATGATCCCATCCATAAAGAACAATTCCTTAAAACACTCCATAATGCACTAGCTCAAAGTGTTAATCAACCTTAAATTTTGTTAAGATAAATTACTATACTAAACTTTTTCCTCAAATTTATATTCAATAGGTAAACGAAACTACTTAAAAGTCTTTTCGGTCCATAGGAATGGACAATAAACAAATAGAGTGCACAATTGCAAAGATTGGCATTCATGATATAAACTATACACAGATGAAAAAGAAAATTTTAATGGCAGTAGCCTGTTTATTATTAAGCGCTACAGGAGTATTTGCTCAACAACGTCAACAACGCAGTCCTGAGGAACAAGCTAAAATGCGTGTAGAGCATCTAGACAAATTACTAAGCCTCAATCAAACACAAAAAGATTCGATTTATAACCTTACATTGACTCAAGCGCAACAACGGGCTGCACTTCGAAACGATGGCGGAGATCGTAAGGCCAACATGGAAAAATATAAACAGCTTCAGGAAATACAAACAGCTAAAATCAAATCCTGGCTTAGTCCAGAACAAGGTAAGTTATTTGACGAACAACAAGAAAAAATGAAGGAAAGAATGTCCAGACGTTCCGATAATTAATGATTAAAGTACTTTTAAAGAAAGGCTCTTGTTTTATGTACAAGAGCCTTTTTTATTGCTTGTATAGATATTGTCTACACTATTATTTTACCCATACAATTCTTAATCAATGCAGTATATTTTAATCGTCAAGAGGTGATTGCACCGTATCGGACACCGGATAAATCGTCGTTACCTTGTTTATCCTAAAACAAAATCAACATATTGTTTTACAACCTGTTAACACAGTACTCTGTGTTAAAAATTTGTTAAAGTAACAAATTTAATACAATATAATTACCAATTCCAAGTTTTATAGTAAGACAGTTTAATTGTAACTTTTTAAATACAATAGATATGAAAAAGCTAATTTTAACAGGAATCGGATTCTTTTTGGCCCTCAGCCTGACATTTGCGCAACAGGGTACTCCGGAGGAAACTGCTGCAAAAGCAACAACTGAACTTGTTCAGAAACTGAATCTGAATGATGAGCAAAAGACTGCAGTATCAACTATATTATTGGATCAGGCAAAAACCGAGCAGACGATAACAAAAGACAGTAGCTCTTCCGCTGAAGTAAAAAATGAAGCACTAAATAAGCTTCAAACCGAGGTAGACACAAAAGTCAGCCAGCTGCTAACCGAGGATCAAAAAGCACTTTACCAAAAAATAATTGCTGAAAGGCCAGCGAAATCAGCCCCCGGGGCAAAGCAACCAGTAACAACTGACCCCACACGTTAATAGTGAAAAAAATAGAGAATAGACATTGAATAATTTCATCTAAAATTAAATATCATGAAAAAGCTATTTTTAACAGGTATAGGTTTCTTCCTAGCAATGAGCCTAACATTTGCACAACAAACAACACCAGAAGAGAATGCAACGAAAGTAGTAACTGAATTAGTGACAAAGCTAACCTTAAACGAAGAGCAAAAAACAGCCGTGTCAACCATCGTATTAAACCAAGAAAAGGCTATTGCAGCCGTTATCCAGGACGCGACAGCTACAGCTGATGCCAAGAAGGAAAGCATAACCAAAATTCAAGGTGAATCCGATACTAAGATAGCACAGCTGCTCACCGATGAACAAAAGACAGCTTATCAGAAATATGTCACAGAGAGACCCCCAGTAAGTATTCCTGCGACTCAAGAAAAAACTGAACAAAACGAATCCGGCAACGGACAGAGCAATCAATAACAACAATCGTTCTATTAAGAATGAAAAACCTCTGGATATAGATTTATATGTCCAGAGGTTTTTAATACCTTACAAGGGGTTAAATGCATTAAAAAGGGGCTATCCAATCATCTTGGACAGCCCCTTTTGTTTTTTGCTTACGGTAATTGACATTAAGATTTCAATTTTTTCATAATGTCACTTACATAAGTCTTAAATTTCTTGTCAGTTTCAATTAAATCCTCAACGGTTTGACATGCATAAATGACTGTCGAGTGGTCTCTTCCTCCGAAGAATGCTCCGATCGATTTTAGTGAAGATTTGGTATGGGCTTTAGCTAAATACATCGAAATTTGCCTGGCCTGCACGATTTCACGCTTCCTAACTTTCGACTTTACCATATCTACAGGAACTTCAAAATATTCACAAACTAATTTCTGAATAAAGTCCATTGAAATTTCCTTATGGGTATTCTTCACAAAATTCTTCAACATCGATTTTGCTAAACCCAAATCGATCTCTTTCTTGTTTAATGTAGACTGAGCTAATAATGAAACCATAGCTCCTTCCAATTCACGAACACTGTTATCGATTTGTGTTGCGACATATTCCACTACATTTTCAGGTAAATCAATACCATCAGAATACATCTTCTTCTTCAAAATTGCCATTCTCGTCTCAAGATCAGGAATCTGAATATCTGCAGATAATCCCCATTTAAAACGACTAAGCAAACGTTCCTCCAAACCAGCTAAATCCTTAGGTGCTTTGTCTGAAGTTAAAATAATCTGCTTTCCAGATTGATGCAAATGATTAAAAATATGGAAGAAAATATCCTGTGTTTTTTCTTTACCAGCAAAATTGTGCACATCATCCATAATGATGACATCCATTGCTTGATAAAAGTTAACGAAGTCATTGATCGTGTTATTTTTCAATGAATCCACAAACTGTTGACAGAATTTTTCACAAGACACATAAATGACCAATTTATCGGGAAGATTTCTTTTGATTTCATTTCCGATTGCTTGGGCAAGGTGTGTCTTTCCCAAACCAACATCACCATAAATCATCAAAGGGTTGAATGAAGTACCACCTGGTTTATTCGCTACAGCATAACCTGCAGAGCGAGCAAGACGGTTACATTCACCTTCGATAAAATTTTCGAATGTATAGTTTTGATTCAATTGCGGATCAACCTGCAATTTTTTCAATCCAGGAATAACAAACGGATTTTTGATATCCCTATTTAAAGATACCGGCACAGGGATAGATTGCCTTTTCCCTTCTGCTCCATTGCCATTCGATGGAAGATTAGTCGTATAAGGATGAGAAGCTGAAGACTTCTCCACTACAATATTGTATTCCAATCTACCTTGTTCTCCTAAGAATTTCTTTACGGTCTTGCGAAGAATTCCTACATAGTGTTCTTCCAACCACTCATAAAAAAATAAGCTAGGCACTTGAATAGTCAAAACGTCACCCTCCAAACGGACTGCTTTCACAGGTTCAAACCAGGTCTTGAAACTTTGTGCTGGTATATTATCTTTGATAATCGAAAGACAATTATTCCAGACACTTGAATACGTTTTTTCCATTCTAAAATTGTTAATAAGTTGATTTACAATACGCGACAAAAAATATGTTGATAACTTTCTCTGAGAACGAAGATGACAAAAAAAAATCAGCTAAAAAACTAAAATATAAAATAATTGATAAGATACTATATATCAGATTTTTACCGTGTAAAATTGTGGAAAACTAGCGCTAAAATTGATCTCTAAAAATAATTATTAACATTCCAAATTTATTTCAAAAAAAAGAACAAAAAAAGTAGCAAACTCACTACCTATCAGTCTTTAAGGTCTAAATCTAAATTAACCAAAATAATAGCTAATTACAATCTTTAGTTCATATATTTTTAATATTAAATTTATAAGAATTTAAAGCCAACTTAACATCATTGCCAGAGGACGATTAAAGTTATTTATGCACAACCTTAAAACAAAAATCAGTGCAAATTATAGTACATAAAAAAACAGATTGTAACAGATGAGATGAATTGTAAATTTAAACATCGCCACCCTTGAAAAATAAAAAAGGAGATCAGTTTTGATCTCCTTTTTTATTTTTCAAATGTATAGCTCTTATCCGACCATTGAGCTGGTCAATTTTCCATTGCACAGTTTCTTGGCTTCTGATACGATAGCATTAGCATCGTAGTGTGCATGCCTCCACTGTGCGTTTTGTTCAGCATGCTCAATGATCTTATCCGGAATACCCAAACGAACAACCCGGCTATGATATCCGTGATCGGCCATAAATTCCAATACAGCCGAACCTATGCCCCCCTGTAAACTTCCATCTTCAACCGTGATAATTTTATCAAACTTCTGAAAGACTTGATGAAGCAAAGCTTCATCCAATGGTTTAGCAAATCGAAGATCATAATGCGCTGGATGTATTCCCAGTTCATTTAATTGCTGTACTGCTTTAACAGCTTCATTTCCTATAGCCCCAAAGCTCAATATAGCAAGCTCCTCTCCATCCGTTATAAGACGTCCTTTTCCAATTTCAATTTCCGTAAACGGGCGACGCCAGTCTGGCATAACACCATTTCCTCTCGGATATCTGATAACAAACGGACCTTTATTGGGTAACTGCGCTGTATACATTAAATTCCGTAACTCTTCCTCATTCATCGGAGCAGAAACCGTCATATTTGGAACACAGCGCATAAATGCGATATCATAAGCGCCATGATGTGTCGCACCATCCGCTCCTACCACGCCCGCACGATCCAAACAGAAAACAACATTCAGATTTTGTAATGCGACATCATGGATGACTTGATCATAAGCGCGTTGCATAAACGACGAATAGATATTACAGAACGGTAATAATCCCTGTGTTGCGAGTCCTGCACTGAACGTAACCGCATGCTGCTCAGCAATACCAACGTCAAATGCGCGGTCAGGCATAGCTTTCATCATAATGTTCATGGAAGAACCAGAAGGCATTGCAGGCGTTATACCCACAATCTTATCATTTTCTTCCGCAAGCTCAACTAAAGTATGTCCAAAAACATCTTGAAATTTAGGCGCTACCGGTTTATCATTCGAAGACTTCTTGATCTCACCCGTAATTTTATCGAATAAACCTGGAGCATGCCATTTCGTCTGATCTTTTTCAGCTAACGCAAAGCCTTTACCTTTGATGGTGACGGCATGCAATAATTTAGGGCCTGGTATATGTTTAAGGTCTTCAAGGGTCTTGGCTAATTTCTTGACATCATGCCCATCAACCGGTCCAAAATATCTAAAATTTAAAGATTCAAAGAGATTGGCATTTTTTAACAAAGTTCCTTTTATGCTTTTTTCCAGTTTTTTGGCAATACCAAGTGCATTTGGACCAACTTCCGAAATCTTGGTCAATACAGCTGCGATATCGTCTCTAAAACGATTATATCGTTTTGAGGTTGTTATACTTGTCAAATACTCCTTCAATGCACCTACATTAGGATCAATGGACATGCAGTTGTCATTCAGAATAACCAAAAGGTTTGATTTGGAAATACCGGCGTGATTCAATGCTTCAAATGCCATTCCACCAGTCAAGGCACCATCACCGATAACCGCGATATGCTGACGATCCTTTTCACCCTTTATTTGGGAAGCGACCGCCATGCCTAATGCTGCAGAAATAGATGTTGACGAGTGTCCAACACCAAATGCATCGTATTTAGATTCAAAACGGTTGGGAAAACCCGAAATTCCGTTCTCAATTCGATTTGTATGAAATATATCGCGACGCCCCGTTAGGATTTTATGCCCATAAGCCTGATG
>JBMAAL010000052.1:0-36196 GCA_050281725.1 Sphingobacterium sp.
CCCTGTTAACCCTCTGCTATCCCCCTACTAAAGAGGTGCTATACGAGTGTTAATAGGCAATCAGTATACAATTTGAACATAAGAAGCACAACAATAGATCTCTCCTCTTCGTCAAAACTGCCGCTGAAACAAGGAAAATATCAATATGAAAAGCCAAATGGTCTTTGACAAACAATATGTAATTGAAACCGTATATTCGTAAATAGCAAATTAAAATCTTCCTTATTTTGAACTGGCTTTTCAAAATTTACAAAGTTGACGCCGATGAGGCACTGCGCATCCAGCAATCCAAAAACGAAATACACCAACATGATTTCGAGGAATTGATTATTGGTGTGGCAGGAAAACTCGAACATTTTATCGATTTTAAAACAAAAACCTACACCGCTCCATTTATAAGTTTTGTCACTCAGGGCAAAACGCACCGTGTCAAACCTCTTTTGCACAACAATAGCATTGAATTTTGGGTCATTCGATTTAAAAGTGAATTTATCCCCGAAACAACCTTCCAACTTTATACCCACTTTCATGAAAATGCGACATTAACTTTTACCAGTCTTAACTGCTTCGGCAGATTGACGATCCTCTGTGAGCTGATGCAACAGGAATGCCGACAAACCAGTATAGATTATGGGGTCATTAAGCAGCTATTGAGCACCATCTTTACCATGATTGAATCTGAGCGGAAAAGGCAATTTCCAGACAGCCAACAGCAATTAAAAAATCAGAGTACAACCTTCACAAGCTTTCTTTCCATACTGGAAGAGAATTATCGCCGCCCTGAAGGCGTTAATTTTTACGCAGAGAAGCTTTTTATGTCCGCAAGAAACCTAAATTTAATTTGTCAGAGCATATTACAACAAAGCGTTTCTGAGATCATCGAAACACGAAAACTTATTGAAGCAAAAAACCTCTTATTGACAACGACTAAAACAATCTCTGAAATTGGCTTTGAACTCGGCTACCAAGACAAAGCTTACTTTACCAATGTCTTTAAAAAGAAAGCCGGCATGACGCCTTCGGAATTTAGAAATGAAATCCAAAAACTTATTTCCGAATAGACAGATTTCCGAATAGTACAACAGATTGACAGGATAGTTATACCGTCTAGCCAGGCATATCCCGTACCTTTGTAATAAAAATTGACGCAGTTACATCATATCAAATGCGTAGAAAGGATTTTATTAAAATTATGGCAACATTACCATTAGCTGGAGTAGCACATAAAGCAGACTCTCTCTATAAATTTTCTAAAGAACTGGAGGCAACAGATAAATTTCCGGTCTTATTTTTAGGACATGGAAGTCCCATGAACGCCATCGAGGACAACGAATTTGTGCAGGGGTTCAAAAAAATAGGTCAAACTTTCGAGAAACCAAAGGCGATTCTTGTTGTCTCTGCACACTGGGAAACACGTGGAACATTTGTCACAGCGATGGAGCATCCCGCCACAATTCACGATTTTGGCGGCTTTCCTCAGGCGCTATTTGATGTCCAATATCCAGCTCCAGGAAGCCCGACGCTCGCTTTGGAAACACAACGTATCGTGAGCAAAGCGGATGTTCACCTCGACGACAAATGGGGACTGGACCATGGTTCTTGGTCAGTTGTCAAACATCTATACCCTGATGCAGACGTTCCAATTATTCAAATGAGCATTGATTACACACAGCCTGCAGCATACCATTACGAGATTGCACAGCAATTAAACGCGCTAAGAAAAAAAGGGGTGCTCATTATCGGTAGCGGCAATATGGTGCACAACTTACGGATGGTCGCCTGGGACAAGCTCGATACGGCAGGCTATGCATATGAATGGGCTACTATAGCCAATGAAAAAATGAAGCAATTCATTCAGAACGGCAACCATCAGGCGCTCATCGATTTCAGAAAACAGGGCAAAGAGTTTGACTTGGCAATTCCTACTCCTGAACATTACCTCCCTTTAATCTATACGTTGGGTTTACAGGAGAAAAATGATGAGTTGTTTCTATTCAACGACAATTCAGTGGCTGGATCGCTGACCATGACTTCTTTGAAAATCGGCTAAGCCTACAGCATACCCATCGGAGATATCCAACACGACCTGCCCATTCCATTGACCGAGTAAAAGGCCAATGGAATGGGCTGTCTTTATATGGAATGGGCCGGTTTTATACTGCACTCCACCGAGTTGGAAATAATCTCGAAATTTCCATGACAAAAAGCCCTTTGATTGCAGCGCAAGGATCGATAAATTTGTTTAAAACAAAACAACGCACTTTAACTTAACTCATGGCAACAAAACCTGTAATTGAAATTGAATATTGTCCAAAATGCAATTGGATGCTGCGTGCCGCCTATATGGCACAGGAAGTGCTGAGTTCGTTCGCGGATGAGATCCATGGCGTTACACTCATACCCAGCGAAATTTCAGGCCGTTATACAGTACGGGTAGCGGATCAGGAGATATTCGATCGAAAAAGAGCGGGTCGATTCCCCGAAATAAAAGAACTCAAACAACTGATCCGCGATCTGGTCGCACCAGATAAATCCTTAGGTCATTCAGACAAATCTCCTTCATCCAACATTTAGCATAAATCGGATTTTAAAGACTTCTTCTTATTAGCAACTTTGTATAAATTAAATGAACAATCATGACTATTCAACAAGAAGTAGATTTTCAACGTATCGCCAAGGCCATACATTTCTTACAGGAAAACTTTAAGACACAGCCTACATTGGGTCAGATCGCTTCTCATGTTTACATGAGTGAAGCTCATTTTCAACGTATGTTTACCGCCTGGGCAGGTACAAGCCCCAAGAAATTCTTACAGTATGTGAGTATAAATCATGCAAAATCATTGCTCAAGGAAAATAATATCGCCGAAACCACCTATCAACTTGGTCTTTCCAGCAGCAGTAGACTTCATGAGCTATTTATCAACATTGAGGGGATGACTCCCGCTGAATATAAAAATGAAGGCTCCAATCTATTGATTTCCTACGCCTATTATCAGAGCTTATTCGGCAGAATGCTAATTGCATCCACTTCTAAAGGTATTTGTCATATTGCCTATGCCGATGACAACTTAACAGCTTTTGACACCCTTCAACAACGCTTTCCGAACGCAACATACCGACAACAGGGAGATAGCATGCACGAGAATGCACTCAAAGCATTAAATCCCCAGGACAAAGATATCCGCCAGGTAAAATTACATTTAAAAGGCACTGATTTTCAATTGAAAGTCTGGGAAGCCTTATTAAAAATCCCTATGGGTAACTTAAGTACCTACGGTGCCATCGCTTCTCAAATCGGAAACCCCAAAGCTTCCCGTGCTGTCGGTACAGCTGTCGGAAGCAATCCGATCGCTTACCTTATCCCCTGTCATCGGGTGATACAAAACAGCGGAATATTTGGCGGCTACCGATGGGATCCGATGCGGAAAACAGCGATGATCGGATGGGAGACCTTGCATACGGCTATTTAGTAAACACACACAATACGATAACATGGAACTTTTCGACAATCTCTTCGATGGCAATAGAAATCTACTCCCTTACGATGGGACTGTCAATTATTATGGCAAAATACTGTCTCCGCAGGAAGCAAACCACTATTTTGATAAACTCATGGACTCGATCGAATGGGTAAATGATCGCGCCATTATTTTTGGAAATGAAATCGTCACCAAGCGAAAGGTCGCTTGGTATGGCGATCAGGCTTTCGAATATAGTTATTCCAACACCACTAAAAGAGCGCTTCCTTGGACACAGGAACTTCTTGAGCTGAAAAAAATTGCCGAAGAGCAAACACAGGAGACTTATAATTCCTGCCTGTTGAATCTGTACCATAATGGCGACGAGGGAATGGCCTGGCACAGTGATGGTGAAAAAGACCTCAAAAAAAATGGAGCAATTGCTTCTTTAAGCTTTGGTGCTGAACGAAAGTTTGCTTTTAAACACAAAACGAGCAAAGAAAAAATAGACATCATCTTGGGGCATGGAAGTTTATTGGTGATGAAAGGTCTTACACAAACGTATTGGCTGCATCGGCTTCCACCGACAAAGAAGGCGTTCAGCGCAAGAATTAATCTGACATTTCGAAGCATCGATCAGCTGTAGTCATTCAAGCTGGGGCAAGATTGACACGAATGAACGAACGAACACCGATTTATCCGCAGAACTACAACAGGATTCAGACAGCAATCGTGTCAACCTTTTCAGAACATAAAGGCTGACACGATCAATCGGGTTATTTTATAACGTTCCAGCTGTTGTCTTTAGCTGTGTAATCCATAAAAATACCGCCGTCCAAGGTAATATTTTTCACCTTTTTGGTCGAAGTCCACGTCAGGCTTGCCTGTTTTTCATTGTGTTGCCAAATTGCCGGAGTTTGATGTTTTGTCTCCACCGATCCATCCGCATAGGTAATCAACACATCAAATGGAATTGCAAATCCACCCACATTGGCAATCGTAAGCATATTTTTACCGCCGAGCTGCTTAAAGCTATCCACTTTAAGGTCGATGTAATTATTGGTAAAATACCAATTTTTCCAATACCAGTTTAAATTCTGCCCAGCTCCGGCGTTGATGCTGTAAAAGAAGTCCCAAGGCGTAGGATGTTTTCCATGCCATAACTCCATATAATGGTGTAATGCTTTTCTAAACAGTTCATCACCCAGATAATCCCGCAATGCTATATAAGACAATGCGGCCTTGATGTAGGCATTATTGCCATACCCCAAACCACTTAACTGAGAGGTCATCGTAATCAAAGGTTGGTCTTCTTCTGTAGAGGGGTCAAAGATATAACGCTTTACGCGGGCATCTTTAAAAAGCTCTCTGTTTTTTTCGGCACCAATTTCTGCATTTCCAATCCAAAATTCCAATGCAGTAGCCCAGCCTTCATCCATATAACCGTATCGCGTCTCATTGATACCCATGTAAAAAGGAAAATAGGTATGCGCAATTTCATGGTCTGCCGTTTGCCGCGCATCCACGAGATTATCTGGGACACTCGAATCGTTGATCATCATCGGATATTCCATATCTGCAAATCCCTGAACAGCCGTCATTGTCGGGTATGGATAGGTGACGCCAGGCCAATTTTTAGAAAACCAGTCAATGCAATATTGCTGCCAGCCAATATATTGTTCAAAATCTGGGGTTCCGGCGACATAACTGGATTGCACGCTAACGCGCTTGCTTCCCAAATCTACACTCCCCCCGTCCCAAATATAATTGTCACTCACGCTGAAACAAAAATCAGGGACATAGGTTGCTTTGAATTTCCACTTATTCCAGTCTTCTTGTGCTGTCACTTTCCCCGATTTCATTTCGGCATCTGTCACAATATGTATTGGGGTATCGCTAACTTTTGATTTTTCAAAACGGTCAAGAATAGGTTTCTGCAGTACATCAGCGGCATTGGTCAATTCACCTGTCGCCCAGACAACAAAGTTCTTCGGAACGGATATCTCAAATTGATAATCGTTGAAACCATTGTAGAATTCTTGTCGGCCATTATGTTCCAGCAGATCCCAGCCATTGTAATCGTCGTATACAGACACACGCGGATAAGCGTATGCACAATAAAAGGTAGACGCATTCAGCAGCCCTTCACGGTCGCTTTCAACCGACAAAGGGTATTCCCAACTAATGTCCAACGTTGCAGTGCTTCCCGGAAGAATTTTCTGCCCAAAGTCGCCCAACTTCACCGTTCCCCAGTCCTTGCTGTTTACGTCGTAAACCTGACCATTCAGTTTAAACGATTTAATCTTTAGGCCGGAAGTCAGGTAATCGTCCGAAGCGTATGCCGCACGTACCGCATTGGGTTTGTGCACATTGTTGACAAATCGGATAGCCAAGTGTTTCAACGTATCGGGACTATGGTTTGTGTACAGAATAGTCTCTGTTCCACTCACCATCTTTGTGCCCGGATCCAATTGCACCCGCACATCATACTTACCAAAATTCTGCCAATAATTTTTACCCGGTCTGCCCGTTGTGGTACGGGTTCCCTTTTCGATCGCTTGCTGAATATTCCTTGGGGTATACAGTTCCTGTGCATGAGCAGCTCCTGTCAATAAAAGCAAAGTCAATCCATAATTCAATATAGTACGTCCTATCATATCCTAGTTTAAATAATCAAACTAAGATAAATTTGCTGTTATTTGCAAGTTTAATTCTCCAGCTTCGGCAGAAAAATAAACTTCTCCAACACAATACCCTATTAGCATTTGTTCAACCATCAAAAAAGGAAGGCTCCGGGTGCCTGAGAAAACATTTTATTTTTTTTTACGTTTAGTTTTAAGATAAGCCCGAATGTATGCATCAACTTTTACGTTATAACGATTTCTTCCGATACGCTTTTTTAGGAATACTTTTAATTTCAATCCCTACACTCCTTGCAGCACAAACTGATGTGAAAACAGACTCTGTTGCGCAGTACAAACAGCAGCGTGACTCTGCCTTGGCCAGCCAATACGATATATCGGATCTCATCGGAAGAATAATCCATCCCAAACGAAAAAAGGAACACGCTAGTAAACGCTCTCCCATCACCTTAATGCCCAACATTGCCTACAACCCAACCATTGGTGGCCAGATTGGAATCAAGGCTGTCGCCGGGAAGATACTGGGTGACCCCAAAACAACGACCATGTCGATCGCAGCGACATCCGCCTCGATCACCACAAAAAACATTATGGTCTTCTATATCAGTCACAATGTATTTACTCCGAACAATAAGCTAAATTTTCAGGGTGCTTTTGCACTTGTCAAAATGGTGGCTTTAGACGCAGGTCTAGGCATGACTCCCCATGGAAAATGGAACAATGCCGATGAAGAGATTCTTGCCAACCCCGACCATAAGAAATATGGCGCAAAATATAATGCGTTTACATTTAATGAAAAAGTCTATAAACGCATCGCCGACGGACTATTTGTTGGAGCCGGATTAGCATTTGACTTACGACGGAAAATAACCAGCAGCGGCCCGAATGGCAACGTTACGCCCAATACCATCTACACCGAAAAACATGGCTTCGAGCCCGACAGTTACAATTCCAATGGCCTATTGCTCAATATGCAGTATATGACCAGAGACAATCCCAATAGGCCTTACAAGGGTATCTATTCGGATATCGGTGTGCGATGGAATACCACACTGCTGGGCAGTAGCAAAAGTGCAGTACAGCTTACCACCGACTTTCGCAAATACTTTAGTCTATCTCAGTCCGACCCAGCTCATGTACTCGCCTTCTGGTATTGGGGCTCCTATAAACTTGGTGGCACACTTCCCTATTTTGATCTTCCAGGAACGGGAAGGGACGTAGCCGTCAGAAGCGGCCGCGGTTATACCATCGGTTATTTCAAAGGAATTTCTTTCGGTTATGCCGAAACAGAATACCGCTTCCCAATTTTAAAGAATCGCTTTTTGAGCGGAGCCGCTTTTTTTAACCTACAGACAGCCAGCGACGAACTGGGCACCAAACTTTTTGAAAGGTGGCAACCTGGTGGTGGTGCCGGATTAAGGGTTCTCTTTAACAAAGCAACACGCACAAATCTATGTTTGGACTATGCCTTTGGAAAATATGGTTCCCGTGGTTTCTTTTTGGGACTGAATGAAGCTTTCTAATTCCAGGTTGCAGCGGCTTTCTTTGCCATAAAATAACTAAATTAGCCGATGTCGTTGCTCTTTCTCTGTATGAAGAGTGGCTGCATAGGCATTGAAGATACTTCATCATGAATTTAAAAACCTTTTTTCTATCCATTCCATTATGTTTAGGTCTTGTATCCTGTCATCAGACAAAGGCGCCAACAACAACGAAAAGCGAGAACCAAAAGAAAGAACAAGTAGCCCTTCCTGCCTCCGCACCGCTCCCATCGGATACGTCGAGCTACGATAGCCCTCGTTTTGCAGAGCGCGTAAAAGAACAAGCGCAGCAGTTAATGAAAATGAATGATGTCGGCCTCTTCGATAAACTTCATCAGAAGTTAACGACGACACTACCTGCGGACCAGAAGGATTATTTTCTTGGGCATCCTAACTTAGCTGTTTTAGCGATCACTAAAGGAAATATCTTTGAAAATGGTACCCTTGACCTTGGGTATATCGTGTACAATAAAGATAATCATCGCATCGAAATCATCCTATTCGATCATAAGAACAATACATTCAACACATTGTATAAAGAATTAAAAGTTGTCAATACTCTTCAGAATCTAGATTGTTCATCCAGCTTTGGATCGCTCGATTATCTCGTTGCCTCCGAACTGATTTATCAAGAGGATTATATTCGCTTAAACAATTCAAATTACCTGATTGACGACAATTCCTTTGATGTGACCGATATTTCTACGAACAGAAACTTTGATTTGCAGCGGGGCTGTCTGAACAAAAAGTTCTCAAAAGATGCCATGGTCAACAGCCTTTGTGTACCGACGAGCTCCGTATATGCGAATTTTCAATGCTTAAAATACAATAAGAAAAAGCAGATTTTTGAAATTTATTTCAGTCAGGAATTTGCAGACTAAGCCGAACTAACCCTAACGATGAAAAGATATTACCTACTTGCTACCCTTGGTTTATGTAGCAAATTATATGCGCAGGAAGTGGATACTACGACTAATCGGCTAGAACAAGTCGAAGTGAAGGCCTACTTCAATAAACAACCGCTCTTGCGATTGACATCTTCTGCGGCTGTGTTAAGCAGCCAAGCGATCCAATCCCAGCAGTCGCCCTCTTTTGTTTCAGCAATGAACAGGGTGCCTGGTTTACGGATGGAAGAACGTTCTCCTGGAAGTTACCGGCTTGCGCTCCGCGGGAGTATGATCCGCTCGCCTTTTGGTGTTCGCAATGTCAAAATCTATCTAGATGACTTTCCGCTCACTGACGCCGGCGGGAACACCTATCTTAACTTGCTCGATCCCTATGCAATCGAGCAAATCAATATATTAAAAGGTCCAGACGGATCGATCTATGGGGCCAATTCAGGCGGTGTACTCTCCTTATATAGTAAAGGATTTGATCGATCTACACAACCTCAAGTCAATCTCCAATTAACGGGAGGCTCCTACGGTCTTTTCCAGGAACAGCTCAATGCAATATTACCCGTCAGCAAGACGCAACAACTTGCCATCAATCAGAGTTGGACGAGAAGTGACGGTTATCGCCAGAATTCAGCCTTAAACAAAAAGAATATCCAGCTCAATTACAATTGGCAATATGCAAAAACATCCGAATTAAAATTCACGGGGCTCTATTCGGATCTCGGTTACCAAACTCCGGGAGGGCTCACCGCAGCACAAATGGAAAGCGACCGCAGGCAAGCCCGGCCAAAGGGCGGACCAAACCATGGTGCTGCTGAACAAAAAGCAGCAATCTACGATAAAACATTCTTTGGTGGACTGAGCAACCAAACGCATCTCAGTTCTAAGATGATCTTATTTGCCAGTGTATTTGGTTCATCCAATCAGATCAAAAATCCTTTCATCACCAATTACGAGAAAAGAGATGAAAAGAACTTAGGAACGCGCCTGTATTTATCTTATGCCGATCTTTTGAGCCGAGATTTAAAATATGAAGTCCAACTAGGCCTGGAAGCACAAAAGGGTTGGTATGCTATTGACAATTATGACAACGCCCAAGGTGTCGCTACCGATCCTCAGGCCAAGGACAAATTGGAAAACAGTCAGCAATCATTTTTTGCCCGCACCCAGCTGGAGTGGCTGGAGCGCTTACAGGTAGAGCTATCACTCGGATTAAATGAGAATAAAATTGGCTACCAGCAACGTTATCCTGTTCCACAGGAGAATAAAGAAAACATTGATTTCGGAAGTACATGGATGCCGCGAGCTGCACTATCCTATTTGATCACACCAATGCTCGCACTTAGAACATCGATTTCTAAAGGTTTCTCTGCACCAACTGTTGCTGAGGTCCGCTCGTCAGACAATGCAATTAATACGATGCTGAAGCCCGAAACAGGTACAAATCATGAATTGGGGCTACGTTGGCATTTGTGGAATCGCAGGATTATTTTAGATGCAGCGGCCTACACCTATCAAATGAACAATGCCATTATCCGGCAAGTACGGGACAATGGTGCTGAATATTTTCAAAATGCGGGTAAAATAAACCAAAAGGGGCTGGAAGCATCGCTATTCATCTATTTGATCAGGCCTCAGGCGACCGGTATGGTCCGTAGCCTACAACTGACCAGTAATTTTTCCCTCAATGACTACAGTTTCAAAACCTACCAGGTAGGCGACAAAAACTATAAGGACAATAAACTCCCTGCGGTTCCTAAAACGGTATGGGTAAATTCGTTGAATATACTCTTCCCGAATGAATTCCAATTGGATCTTCTTTCCAATTTAACAGCCGCAATACCACTGGATGATGCAAACACTATTTATGCCAAACGGTATCATCTTTTGCAAGGCAAATTATCCTGGAGCAAAGCTGTCTGTTCACAGCATAAAATCAGACTTTTTCTAGGGGCCGACAATCTGCTCAATGAAAAATATAGTCTTGGAAACGATATCAATGCTTTTGGAGGACGGTATTTTAACCCAGCCCCCTTACGTAATTATTATGGCGGAATGAGTTTTAATTTTTAGCCAAGGATCATGGAATTCCATCAGTATATATTGACCGATATCGATTTCACCAAGGTGAGCCGCCATTCTTATTTTCCTTGGATGGACCTGACACTGGCCCATTTCCAGGTCAATGCGATGGAGATGGAAGTCAATCAGGCAACTTTTCAGGTACTGGAGAATTACACCGATTTTGAAGTGATGATCATTTATACGGCACCTACAACAGCCGTCTTTTGCAATTGTCCACAAACTGGATTCTGTCGTCATCAAAAGGCGGCTTTAAGTAAATTATTTACACAGGAGAATTGGCTGGCATTTTTTGATCACAACCGCTATCAGCACCTTCTCAAGAAAGTTGCGGCACAGTATGGACTGGAAAATGAATCATCCCTAGAAAACTATTTTTCCGCACAGATCAAAGCGGGGAAGCTGGAGTTTCTGTTAAAAGACAAACAGTTAACTTCTATCGATGACTTTGATCTCGTGGAGGAATCTCTTGCCCCAAAGGTCAAGACGACAGTCGAACAGCAACATCATTTTGTGGTGTTAACGCGCAACCGGTATTACAAAAATCTACAAATACTCCTGTGTCAAGCCCCAATGACGAAATTCGGCGTTCCTAAAAACCCGGTTTCTTCTAGTGAGAGCCAGTCTCATATCTGGCAAAGCAGCTCGATTGAAGAAATGCAATTTTACACAGCTGTTTATCAATTTTCTCAAGCTGTGCAACAGGATATCGAAATTAGCTCCAGCCTGAAAGCGATTGCAAAAAACCCCTTACACCTGGATTTTTATCTGCATGACTATGAGAAATCTGATAATATAACAGCCTCCACCTTATCGCCGGTACAATTAAGCCTAAACAAAGGTGATATTAAGCTTTTTATTACAAGAAAAGGCGCATTTTATGCCATTCAGGGAGAAATTCATATCCATACCATCGCCTACAGTTTACAGAATTTAGTTGTTCTTCTGGACCATTTCATTCTAATCAAAACTCAACTTTTTCTGATTGAGAATAAACATCACCTTAAGTTGATCCGTTTATTTGGCAACAAGGGGGAACAACTGTTGATCCATCAACGTAAGTTCGAAGAGTTCAACAGATTGTTTTTGGAACAGATCGCACATTCCGTGGAGTTGAATTTTAAAGATATTCCAAAAGCAAGCAAGCCACAGTTGAAGGAAAACCTGTATTATCAGGACATGCAATCCCTTTTGTTTTTGGAGGAATCGGAAGATTTTGTTAATCTTATTCCTGTCATGCGTTATGGTGAGGTCGAAATTCCTATTTTAAGTAAGCGAAATATATTCGGCACAGATAGCAAGGGTACGCAATTTTTGGTCGATCGGAAACGTGAAGCTGAAACAAAAGTTATTTCACTGTTACTGAAACAGCATCCCTATTTTCAGGAACAAATGGATGAGGGAAGCTTTCAGCATTTTTATCTGCATCGCAAATATTTTCTGGACAGCAACTGGTTTCTGGATGCTTTTGAGGAGTGGCAGCATCAGGGTATACAGATTATTGGATTTAATGCGTTACGTGGAAATAAATTAAGTCGTTTTAAAGGGAAAATACATGTGGAAGTCCTCAGTGGACAAAATTGGTTCAATGCCAATATACAGGTCAAATTTGGCCCCAAAAGTGTCTCCCTAAAAAAACTTGAAAAGGCCGTACGGAACCGCTCACAATTCATCACCTTGGATGATGGCACCCAGGGTATTTTACCGCAACAGTGGCTCGATAAATTTGAGGCCTATTTTAATGCTGCTGAATCGATAGCTGATGATTTCATTGAAATTCCAAAATACAAATTCAATGAGATCGATCAATTATTTGATCAGGCGGAGCTTGACCCCATCGTGTTGGCAGAGCTCAGCACCTTGAGAAAGCAGCTCGCTCATTTTTCTTCGCTATCCGAGGTCCAGGTACCGCCGACTTTTGTTGGAAACCTACGTCCTTATCAGCAACAGGGGCTACAATGGTTGCATTTTTTGGACGGGCTTAACTTTGGCGCCTGTCTTGCCGATGACATGGGACTTGGCAAAACAATCCAAATATTAGCCTTTCTGGCTACTCAAAAAGCAAAGGGACAATCCACACCAACATTACTTGTACTTCCCACGACCTTAATTTTTAATTGGCGGCATGAAATCCAACAATTTCTTCCATCGTTCCAAACGCTCGTCTTAGATGGTCCAAATAGAATAGACAAAGGGCTGCAGTTTGAACAGTATGACCTTGTTTTAATTTCTTATCACAACCTGCTGACGGATATCAATATCCTAAAAAGAATAACCTTCAATTATGTCATATTGGATGAATCGCAGCAAATTAAAAACCCGGACTCCCAGCGCTACAAAACGGTCAATTTATTAAAATCAAGAAATCGTATCATCTTAACAGGAACTCCTATCGAGAATAATACGATGGATCTTTATGCTCAGCTTTCCTTTATTGTGCCGGGGCTGCTAGGAAGCAAAAAATATTTCAAAGATGTCTATACGACTCCTATAGATGCTTTCCACGACCGCAAGAGAAAAAAAATGCTGAAAGAGAAAATAAAGCCTTTTATTCTCCGAAGAACAAAGCAGGATGTATTGCGTGATCTTCCTGCGAAAAATGAACTAGTCCTTTACTGTGAGATGAAAACTGCCCAACGGCGAATTTATGATCTTTATGAAAAAGAGTTTCGGGATTTTATCTCTGCCAAAGATGGCGATGAAATAAAGAAAAGCCCTATGCATGTGCTAAAAGGTCTAACAAAATTGCGCCAGATATGTAATTCAAGCAAACTTCTCCAAAATGAAGATCTGACTACTGCTGCAGACTCTGCCAAAATCGAAATGCTTATCGAACAGATTCAGCATAAAAAAGACCAGCACAAAATGATCGTGTTTTCGCAGTTTGTCAGTATGCTCAACCTAATTAAAGAGGCATTGGACAAACAAGGTATTCGTTCATTGATGCTCACAGGCCAGTCCAAAAATAGAGGTAAATTGGTGAGTGACTTTCAATCCGACAAGGATATCCCCGTTTTTTTGGTCAGTCTGAAAGCCGGTGGTACCGGACTTAATCTTACCGCAGCGGATGTTGTGTACCTGGTAGATCCCTGGTGGAACCCTGCTGTTGAACAACAGGCGATCGACAGGATCTATCGCATGGGGCAACAAAAGACGGTTACTGCTGTTCGATTAATCAGCCCTAACACAGTCGAAGATAAAATTCAATCCTTACAGCAACATAAAAAGGAGATTAGCAACAGTATCCTGGATGATGGTGGAAGTATAGATGTTTTTTATCTGGACAAAAGCTATTTAATGAATTTGTTACGGTAAACTATTTAAATTAAAAAAGGGGACATCGATCGATATCCCCTTTTCTACTATAATTCGTTTTTAGCTGCTCTTTATTTTTTGTCAGAAATGTATGTTTTATTACCATTTCCGTTGATATAGTATCTTCCTCCTTTTGGACCTACATAGACTGTATGGCCATTGTATTTTTCACTAGTTGCTTTATCAGCTGCAGTTACAGCATCTTTTTTAACAGCAGTAACTTTTTTCTCAGCTTTAGTACTTTCTTTTTTCACGGCTTTTTCCTTCGCTTCCATTGGTGCTGCTGGCGGTGTTTTTGTATCAGCCATCTTTTTCGCCTGCGCTGACTTTTCCTTCACTGCAGCTTCCTTCTTCTCTTTGACTGCAGCTTCCTTCTTCGCTGTAGCTTTCACGGGCGCTGCCTTCGTTTTCGTTTCGGCCTCGTTGGCTTTAATCTTTACTTCTTTTGCTTTTTGTTCAGACTTTTTGGCTTCTTTTTCCATTTTTTTAGGAGCCGTTTGTGCATAGGATTGTCCCAATCCGAATGCAGCGATCAAAGCTAATGCAGCTGTGATTTTTTTGAAACGATTTATTGCTTTCATAACGCAATTGTTATTTAAATAATTGTAAATAAAAGTACAATACAAATGCCATATTTCGATTTAATTTCTTGAACAAAAGATTTTTAACATACTTTTAACTTAGCTAAGGAACTACTCGACAACTTGTTTTCTAAATTTCGAATCAATTATATATTTTACCCCCTTTGCATCTATAAATACAGGCTTTCCATGGTAGTGCTCATTAATCCGTCGATCAATTGCAACACGATACCGGGTGGGTGAGTTAGCGGAGCTGTAGGTTATATTCCCGACCGATTCTCCCAGGCTAGCGGTTACTTCCGAACCTTCATATACGCGCTCACTCACCCTGCCCGTAAAACGCTGTTTTCCCGAGGACGTTTTTACTTTCTCCTGCTGTTCCAGCCCTTTATCGATTGGTGCAACGTCTAAGCTCATCACATCTACCTGAGGGCTTAAAGGGAAGAATGGATCTACCCAGCGATATACAAAATGATAATCAGTCTCTAAATTATTAAAAGCATGCATTTGCTGCGCTCTTACAACACTTATCCCGCCTCCTAATATCAACAGTGGCAGTAGGCAACGTCTAAAGAATATTAATTCAACTCCTAACATATCTTTTTTTCCTTTCGTTTAAGTGCTCCCAAATAAAATGCCATCTCTCGCTAAAGCACTCATCTTTAACACATTTTTAACTAAAGTAAATTAGTTTGATATTTAACTGTTTTATATTTAACTTTGTATTATGAAAAACGAATCCATGAATCCAGTAAAACCCTTCGTAGATAGTATCATTGCTTTACGAACGAGCTTAAAACAATACTATATTCAGAAAATAAAGGAACAGCAATTGGATATCACCTACGAAATGTTGCAAGTATTAGCGGCACTATGGAAAAAGGAGCAAATGAATCAGCAAGATATAGCTATAGCGATACAAAAGAACAAAGCAAGTGTCACTCCGCTGATTGATAACCTTTGTAAACGGGATCTAGTCAAGCGGGTCAGCGATCCCAATGACAGAAGGAATAATTTAATCGAATTAACGGTAAAGGGAGACGAATATAGGACATTGTTAGACCCTGTCCAACAGGACCTCTACCATGCGATCCTACAGGAGTTAGCAGAAAAAAAAATAGCGGAAATTACAGAAACTCTCGAAAAATTGACCACTATTATTGAGAAGCAATAGTATCGGGAGCACTGATTTTCAGAAAAAAAGAAGAAAAGTAAATGAGTCATGAGTAATTCAACATTAAGTGAGAAAGAAATAAAACGAAGGCGGAAAATATGGATCATCAATATCCTGTCTGCAATCGTCATTGTAGTCACCATTATATGGGGTATCTTAGTTTTTTTCCACATCAACGAATCTGTTTATACAGATGATGCCCAAGTAGATGCCCATATTACCCCTATAAATTCGCGTATCAGTGGCTATATCAAAACAATTCAATTTGATGAGCATCAAAAAGTACACAAAGGCGATACGCTCGTCATCATTGACGATGCGGAGTACAGAATTTTATTACAGAATGCGCAAGCCGCTCTCGCCGATGCCAAAGCCAGTAAAACAATATCGCAATCTGGAATTGCTATTGCCAGCAATAGTACTGCAATAGCAAATGCCAATATTGATGAGATGAAAGCCCGGCTAGATAATATGGAATTGAATTATAGGCGTTACGAGAGTCTGGTGAAAGATGAGGCAGTAACGCAATATCAATTCGATCAGGTAAAAGCAGATTATGAGGCCATGTTGGCCAAATATAAAGCACTTTTGGCACAAGAGCGTGTATCCAAACTGAACACACATGAGTCTGAACAGAAACTGTCGGTCAATGATGCCGCATTACTAAAGGCCGAATCTGCGATTGATCTTGCCAAGTTAAACCTTTCGTATACGGTCATCACTGCACCTTACGACGGTGTATTAGGACGGCGGACGATAGAAGAGGGCCAATTGGTGCAAAATGGTACACCATTGGTCAACATCGTACGTGATGAGCAGAAATGGATAACCGCAAATTATACCGAAAGTCAACTAAAAAATATTGCCCTCGGGGCAAAAGTCAAGATTGAAATTGATGCATTGGTGGGGAAGACATTTGAAGGTGAAGTAGCCGCCATATCCGAAGCAACAGGATCTAAATATTCTGCCGTTCCAGTTGACAACTCCACAGGGAACTTTGTCAAGGTACAACAGCGTATTCCGGTTAGAATTAATTTTACAGCATCCAATACCCCAAAAGATCTCGCCATGCTTCGCGTAGGTATGAATGCCATCATACGTATTAAATAATCATGAAAGATCGTATATTCAGAGATTGGTTGGGGTCAGGATGGGAATTGTTCTTTCTATTTGTGCTCAATATTTTATTTTCCTTCAATAATGGTATCCCAACATCCATCAACACCTATGTCATGAATGGATATGCCGGTATCACCGCAGATCTGAGTATGGCTACATATTGTTACTATGCGGGAATGGTATGTGCCATACCGCTGGTATTTAGGTTATTGAAATTATTTTCCAAAAAGACGATATTAATCGTTTCCATCTTCATTATGCTCGCTTCCAATACGATTTTGGAACAAGCCAATAATGGCGTTAACATCTGTATGGCCACATTTTTTATCGGGAGTGCCAAGATTATTGTCACTATGGCTATCATTGGGGAAATGATCCCTTTCCTCATGCCGCGTGGAGAACGCTATCAATTATATGCGGTCTACTACCCTATGACAATGATCATTCCGGCCTTGGCAAGTTATGTATCTGTTCTATTTGCAACACATTTCTATTGGGAAACTGTCTTTTTATTTCAAAACATACTACTGGCAGTAGCGTTGTTAATCTGTATTATCTTTATGAAATCGTCAGATTTTAGAAAGGTCCCGCTGTACCAGTATGACTGGTTTGGCAGTATTTTACTTTGTATTTCCTTATTGAATTTTGCCTATTTCAGCACATATGGTCTGACACAAAATTGGTTTCATTCCAAGTTTATTCTGGTCACGGGAATCGCATCACTCTGTTTCTTTATCCTTTTTATAAACAGAAGTGCACTTATCCGAAAATCACTTTTAAATTTTGAAGCCTTTTCAACACGGATTTTGCCGATCTCCATTGGAACAATTTTTATTTTCGGCATTTTTTATAGCTCAACCTCGCTGTACTCCTCTCTTTTGGGAATTACGCTGGGCACAAATCCTCTGGAAGTCGCCGAAATAAATACCTATGTGATCCCTGGTTATATCATTGGTGCAGTAATCGCTTACGTATATTTCAAAATAACAAAGAAATGTAAGTTTATTTTGGCATTCTCAGCGGCTTGTTATGCCCTATCTTGTTTTTTCTTTGCAAGGATTATCGATCAACAGACAAACACAGCTTTATTCTATCTCCCTTTGACATTAAGAGGAATGGGTGTGATCACTTCCTATATTGGGATAGGTGTATATATGGCCGGCAATATCCCCAGCAAATATTACCTTTCTGGCTTAGTATTTTTGATTCTTACACGTTCATTTTTGGTCCCTGTAGTCTGGTCAAACGTCATTGCCAATTGGTATTACAACCTACAGGTTGCTAACGCCAATAACCTTGCTGGTATAATCGATAGAACAAATAGCTTGGTGCTGCAAAGAGGAAATATAATGAAATCGGTGCAGATCCAAGCCTCGCTGCTATCCTTACGCGACGCCTATACCGGACTGTTTATTATCGGGGTAATCTTAACGTTGTTCATCTTAATCTTCCCGTTTCATTCTTCTCCTATACGAAGAGTTTTCGACTGGAAGAGAAAAAATGCAACGAAAGAAGCTTTGCAAATTCCTATTTCTTAGTTAACTGATATAAATTTCGGTAATATACTTGAATACGATACGCTCAGAGATTGCGTACTTCTCGAAAAGGGTATGGAGATCGTCATAGAGCGTTTTGTTTTCAGCTTGCTCTTTTGGAAAATAGGATGATGAACGCACTCTTCCCAAGAACGACCGAAGATCCAATATCTGTTGATTCGGCAAGGTTATTTTGGTCATTGGACGTGGTGAAAAAAATTGTTTGAGATCATCATCATTGATATTTTTGTGACTGACTGATTGATAACTTGGTATATGACTGAGCAGAAAATCTTCGTATTCCTGTTGAAAAGCGTCGTCAGGATCACGCTGGTTCCAGACCAACACAATATGTCCATTTTCGGTGAGGATGCGAGCGAACTCCCTTTTACATGCATCACGGTCAAACCAATGAAAAGATTGCCCCGCAAAAATAAGATCGACACAGCCAGACTCAATGGATGTACTTTCGGCGGTGGCATTCAGCGCAATTAAATTCCGATAGGTTTTAAAATGATGCAGTAAAGATTCACGCATTTCCCGATTGGGTTCAACAGCAAAAACATCGTTTCCATTTTCGAGAAAAAGTTGCGTGGATAGCCCAGTGCCACTACCGATATCGGCAACCAACCACTTTTTATCCAGCCCTATCTGTTCTTTAAGCACTTGAATAATCTCTTTTGGGTAACAAGGTCTAAATTTCTCGTAATCGACAACCCTGTCTGTAAATCTATCAATACTGTTTTTGTTCATACTAAGAATTGCTGGAACTAGTCGATTATACCTTCGTCTTTAAAACTATAATAGCCGTTATCAGTAAAGATTAAATGATCGGCAACTCTAATATCCATAATTTTAGAGGCTTCAACAATTTTTTGCGTCAGAATTTTGTCAGCATTGCTGGGATACAAGGTGCCCGAGGGGTGGTTATGAACTAATATAATTGCATGCGCTTTAAGGCTGAGTGCGGATCGTAATATAATTCGAACGTCGACCGGCGTAAAATCATTACCACCGCGGCCAATGAGTTGTTTGTCTAATATTTTATACCCCGTATTCAAATACAGTGTCCAAAACTCCTCATGGGGCAGATCCTGCAGGATGGGTTTCATCAAGTTGTAAACGAAGCGGCTACTATTTACGAGCTTACGTTCTTCTGCGGGCAGTTCATTTTTACGGCGGGCGAGCTCCAATGCCGCAAGAATGGCGATGGCTTTTGCTTCGCCTATCCCTTTATATAGGCTCAGTTCCGAGACCTCCATCATCGAAAGCGTGTGCAGGTTATTTTTGACATCAGCCAATATACGTCGGCATAATTCGACAGCACTTTCATTTTTGGAACCAGAGCCGATCAGGATAGCCAATAATTCGGCATCTGTAAGCGCCCTACGCCCCTGGTTCAATAGCTTCTCTCTCGGACGGTCGGCCTCTGCCCACTCCCGAATGACTAGTTTGTACGGATTTGACATCTACAGTTAATTATAATTGGCTAGCGTACATAAATATACAAAAAAACAGTTACTTAATATCCTGAGAAATACACAATCTATCAATTAAAAAAAATTGGCAATCGCGATTTACTTCACATTTCACTCTGAAACGTTATCTTTGTATTTCATAAAAATTTTTGAATATGAGTAAAGCGATTATTAAAACAGAAAAAGGCGACATGACTGTGGAGTTCTACACAGCTGATGCTCCAAATACAGTAGCCAATTTTATCAAACTTGCTAAATCAGGATATTATGATGGATTAGCGTTTCACCGTGTGATCCCTGATTTCGTTATCCAAGGTGGATGTCCAAATTCACGTGAAGGTGCTGCTGGAATCCCTGGAACAGGTGGCCCTGGTTATAAAATTGACTGTGAACTAACAGGCGAAAACCAATACCACGATAGAGGTGTATTGTCTATGGCTCATGCAGGCCGTAATACAGGTGGTTCGCAATTTTTCATCTGTCATAGCCGTAACAACACTGCGCACTTAGATCGTAACCATACTTGCTTTGGAAAAGTAATCGAAAACGTAGACATCGTTGACGATATCAAACAAGGTGATCGTATTTTATCAATTGAAGTTATCGAAGATTAATTCTTGGAGATTTAAATAATATTAGAATGAATTTAAGAGCATTAGTATCCGTAACTGGTAAACCAGGATTGTTCAAATTGGTTGGACAAAATAAAGGTGGTTTTATTTTAGAAACCCTTGATCAAACAAAAATTAAAACTGTAGTAAGTTTATCTTCTACAAAAATGGCGACTTTGGAAGACATCACAATCTATGGTGAAGAAGAAGAAATTCGTCTATTGAATATTTTTGAAACAATCAAAGAGAAAGGCATCGCTCTACCAGATACAAAATCTGATGGCGCTACTTTAAGAAATTTCTTCCGTGAAGTAGCTCCTGGCCATGATGAATCACGTGTTTATTCTTCGGATATTAAAAAGGTAATCACATGGTACAACATTATCAAAGAATTTCCTTTATTTGAAGAAGAAGCACCAGCTCCTTTAATGTAAACTTTTACATATAGTCCAAATAAAAAAGGAGTTGTTCAAATGATCAACTCCTTTTTTATGGTGTTTGCTTTTTTATGGTGTTTTCTAATGAAACACCACATCAAGTACATTTTTTTCGATGTTGTTTTGATCCTTGGCCCCATCAAGCTTAACATGTGCTTTTGTTACCTCAAATTCTTTGGGTTCAAATTGCTTTTCGACAACAGCAGTGGTCGTAAAGCGCAAAAGGGAATTTTCATCCTCATTGAGATAGGCATCAATTTCAAGAATTCCTTCGTTTTCGTCAAACACATAAGGATGCAGCAAATTGATTCCTTTCGGAATTCGTGGACTCTTCCAAACGACAAATTTAGGGAGCGTCTTATCCATTGCATCAATTTTATTGTAAATAGCCTGCTGACAGGTAATTCCGGCAATTGCTTTTGTTTTTCCGGTCTTATCGATCATATACTCTTTGGGATTTATGCGTATCTGCACTTTCGCCAATCCATTTAGTTTCCCTTCCGGATAGTTTAACCCAACATTGATAGCCTCATTGTCACTATTTGCAAGAAAAACCTCGCCTGAACCTTCGTTATAATTCACATAATTTTCCAATCGGTACGTCAGTCCCTCAGCATTAGATTTTGCTTGCTGTTGGTCAAATTTAATTTCCATCTTGCGTAAAGGAACAAGCATCAGTTCCATACGCTGCAGGGGATGTTCAATATCAAAGCTATCTTTCTTCATCTGTTCCGCTCGAGGTAGTGCGGATATGGCTTTCCACAATGCAGCAGGTGAACTATCTTTGGTCAAATTCATCAACCTGATCAGTTCAGCAAAAGGCATATTGGGGAAAGTAACTTTTTGCACGATTACCGCAGCATTGATCCGTTTAGCAGAGCGGATGTCAGTTGTTGTATTTGATTCTTCATGTAGCTTAACCTCTTTAGGTGTAGAGGATTGACAATTGTGAAAAAGAAGCACTATGCCTAATAACGGGAAAACTAAGGCGTACTTTTTTAGATATTTTTTCATATCTATAGCTGTTTAAATGTAGTATAGACAAATTTACCTTATTTGATGCAGATATCACAGAAAAGCCCCGGATATAAATTCCGGGGCCTCTCTTATCTCGTGCTAACAGGCATGCTAGTTGCGATACTTAATGTCCTTTTGGTTCGGCATCGATACGTTTAATATCTGCTCCTAATTTGCGCAAGCGTTCTTCGATATCTTGATAGCCACGCTCTATCTGTTCGATATTGTGGATCACCGATTTTCCTTTGGCAGATAGCGCTGCAATCAATAAAGACACTCCGGCACGAATATCTGGCGAAGTCATTTCAATACCCCTCAGGTGGTGTGATTTATTCAGTCCAATAACGGTTGCACGGTGTGGATCGCACAAAATGATCTGAGCCCCCATATCAATCAATTTGTCGACGAAAAACAAACGGCTCTCGAACATTTTTTGATGAATCAATACATTTCCTTTTGCCTGAGTCGCCACAACAAGTACGATACTTAATAAATCGGGTGTAAAACCTGGCCAAGGGGCATCCGAAATCGTCAGGATAGATCCATCGATAAATGTATCGATTTCATAAGATTCTTGTGCCGGGATAAAAATATCATCACCACGTAATTCAAACTTGATACCTAAGCGCGAAAATACAGATGGAATAACACCAAGTTCTTCGAAGCATACATCTTTAATGGTGATTTCTGAACCTGTCATTGCTGCAAGTCCGATGAAAGAACCGATTTCAATCATATCAGGCAACATACGGTGTGAAGTTCCGCCAAGACGCTCTACGCCTTCGATGGTCAACAAATTAGATCCAATACCGGATATTTTTGCACCCATGCGGTTCAACATCTTACATAGTTGCTGTAAATAAGGCTCACAAGCAGCATTATATATCGTTGTTGTCCCTTTTGCCAATACAGCAGCCATCACGATATTCGCTGTACCCGTTACAGAAGCTTCGTCCAAAAGTATATAACTTCCCTTTAACTCCGTTGCATCAACGTTAAAAAAATGGGTAGTCGCATCGTAAACAAACTTAGCACCCAATTTTTCAAAACCCAAAAAGTGGGTATCCAATCGTCTACGCCCGATTTTATCACCCCCAGGTTTCGGAATGGCAGCCTTTCCGAATCGGGCCAACAAAGGGCCGACAATCATGATAGAGCCACGCAATCCACCGCCTTTTTCTTTAAATTCGGGTGACTGGAAATAGTCTATATTTATATCTTTAGCTTCAAAAACATATGTGTCTTTGTCTATGCGATTAATTTTAACACCTAAAGCAGCTAATAGATCGATCAACTTATTGACATCCTTAATATCTGGGATATTACTGATGGTCATAGGTTCTTCTGTCAGTAAAACTGCAGAAAGGATCTGTAAGGCCTCATTTTTTGCTCCTTGAGGAATAATCTCTCCCTTTAACGGTTTTCCACCGATTATTTCAAATGCGTTCATTTATATATAAGTGATATCTTCTTAGTATCATATCCCTGTTTTTGTATTTGCATTGGGATATTTAGCCTTCCCCCTAACATACAAAGATGGAAGGCCAAAGAACCATGCTACCTATTAAAGCAGTGCGGTTCTTAAAAAAAGAAGGCAATTGTAAAGAAATCTGTTAATCACTTCGCAATTGCCTGCTTCTTTAAACAAAATCTTTAAGAACTAGCCCCGTTTGTTATTATAGTTACCCTGCGGCTTTCTGTTTCTGTTATTGTTGTTATTGTTGTCCCTACTGTAGCTGTTGTTATTGTTGTCTCTACCATAGCTGTTGTTATTGCTTCCGTAGTTATTGCGCTTCGTATTATTGTTATTGTTACTTGTCATACGAGGCTTGCCCCCACCTTTCGACTGGTGACCGGAGTTATTGTTATTGCTATTGTTATTATTTCCGCCTGAATTACTATTAGCAGGACCTTTAATGCGATTTCCCGGAGGCGGGGTTTTAAAGTCAAGTTTAGTCAATACGGTACCTTCTGGTAAGGTCAATTGATAACCTGATAACTCTTTTAGATCCTGGATGATCAACTCATCTGAAACAGAATCCTTATTCCAGGTCAGGTAAGCCATTTTCATAAAATTGGCGATTCCGATGACCATCTGCTCTCTCTTGGCTTCGTCATTAGCCAATAAAGCCTTTTCAATCATTTTCTCTACGGTAAAACCATAGTGCTTGAATCTAATGGAATGCTGCGGATAGCCTAAATGCTCAACTTCATGTTTCACACTTTTCGCTGTAGCAATTGGATAAGGCGAGTCGATATCCAATTTAAAATCAGAGATAATCTGTAGGTGATCCCACAGTTTATGTTTAAAATCAGATACGTCTCTCAAATGCGGGTTCAATACCCCCATCATATCGATTACAATCTGCGCATGTTTATTTCTTTCTTCCTTTGTGGGTAAAGTACAGATGTAATCTACCATATTTTGCACATTGCGACCATATTCTGCAAGGATCAATTTTGGTCTAGTGCTGTTGTAGTCAAAGTTCATATAGCTAATATAAGTACCTAATTAAACGATCAAGATGCCGTTTTGGTATTTTATTATTGAATTATTCTAAGTTTTGCAAATTTAAGCAACAATTGTTTCTGTCCCAACTCTTTAAAGAAAATAGTTGCTTTTATATCTCCTTTGTTTCCTTCGAGATTAACAACTTTGCCAAATCCAAAGCGTTCATGTTCAACTTCCATGCCGACTTGAAGATTTGATGTATCTGAAGGAGCAAAACCCGCAGTAGGTTTGTGGGCTTTCGGCAGTATTGATGTCGTTTTAACCATAGGCTTAGGCTTAGGTTTAGAAAACGTATCATCACTGTCTTTTTGTTGCCATGCAATTCGTTCGCCTTGAAAACTTCCGGCTGAGGCAGAAGTTTGTCGTGGTTTAAAATCCAATGCAAGACATGCCGGATTCAATTCATCCAAGAAGCGACTGGGTTCGCAGTTATTCAGCGTTCCCCAACGATATCGCGAAGTAGCATACGAAAGTAGTAATTTTTTTTCAGCTCTCGTAACGGCGACATAAAAAAGTCTTCGTTCCTCTTCCAGTTCCGACCTGGAATTCAACGACAACTGGGAAGGAAATAGGTTTTCTTCCAAGCCTACAATAAAAACAATCGGAAATTCCAATCCTTTGGAAGAGTGGATGGTCATCAATGATACGGTATCCGCATTTGGATCTTTATCATTATCGTCGTTTGTCAACAGCGCGATATCCTGCATATAGACATCAAGCCCACGCTCCTCAATATCTTCCCGTTCCGAAAATTCCTTGATACCATTGAGGAGTTCCTGGATATTTTCGTAACGCGCCAGCCCCTCTACCGATTTGTCTTCATACAATTCTTTCAGAATACCACAGTGCTGCGCAATATGCATTGCGGTATCAAATGCGTTATTGTTTTTGGCCAGGGCCTGAAAACTCTGTATCATCTGTGCAAAACCACCAACAGAAGTGGCGCTACGTCCGTCTAGAAATTGGGCCGCATTTGCAACAACATCCCAAATACGGTATTGATTCTGATCTGCAGCGATCATGATCTTTTCTATCGTCGTATCCCCTATCCCTCTACGCGGGTAATTGATAACACGCTTGAGTGCTTCCTCATCATTCGGGTTGAAGGTAAGTCTGAAATACGCAATCAGATCTTTAATTTCTTTCCGTTGATAGAAAGAGGTACCACCATAGATTTTATAAGGAATATTGATTTTGCGTAAGGCCTCCTCCATAGCCCTGGATTGGGCGTTGGTACGATACAGAATAGCAAAATCCTTATAATTAAGCCCTTTTAACGATTTCTCTTCAATGATCTGGTCGGCCACGATCTTACCTTCCTCATTGTCAGAGAAAGCACGTGAAACCTTGATCTTTTCGCCTTCTTCATTATCCGAGAAAACATTTTTCTCCAATTGATTCTGATTATTGGCAATCACTGAATTGGCCGCATTCACGATCATCTTCGTAGATCGATAATTCTGCTCCAGTTTAAAGATCTTCACATCCGGATAATCTTTTTGGAAATTCAGGATGTTCTGAATATTTGCACCACGAAATGCATAGATCGATTGTGCATCATCCCCAACCACACAGATATTTTCGTTGACTGCTGCCAGGCGTTTGACAATAAGGTATTGCGAGAAGTTGGTATCCTGATACTCATCGACCATCAGGTAACGAAATTGATGCTGGTATTTATGCAGTACCTCTGGATGTTTATTTAACAATACATTTGTTTTAAACAACAGATCATCAAAATCCATTGCCCCAGCACGGTAACAGCGCTGTGCATAAGTCATATAAATCTGTCCCAGTTGACCACGACCATTGGAAATATCCTCGGCCAATATGGCTTCATTCTTATTATATTCCTGCGGTGAGATCAGGTTGTTTTTTGCCTGTGAGATACGTCCGTACACATGATTGACATTATACAGCTTATCATCGAGATTCATTTCCTTTAAAATGGCACGCAACAAACTTTTGGTATCGTCCGTATCGTAGATAGTAAAGTTTCTGGGATAACCGATCAATTCAGCTTCTACACGAAGTATTTTTGCAAATACCGAGTGGAATGTTCCCATCCAAATATTTTTCGCTTCGCTCCCAACAACAGAAACGATACGCGCGCGCATCTCTTTGGCCGCTTTGTTGGTAAATGTTAATACCAAGATATTGAATGGATCAACACCTTTTCGAATCAAGTGTGCTACACGATAAGTAATTACCCGTGTTTTTCCTGAACCAGCTCCCGCAACAATCATCACAGGACCTTCTGTTTGCTCTACGGCTCCTCGTTGTGAAGGGTTTAAACCCGCTAAATAATCCAAATTAACTCCTTAAATTTTAAAACCTGAGAATAGGGTATAAAAGTACAAATTTCCTATTGATCACTGGGGCTATCTTGCTAATATTTTTACACAAAAAAAACCGATAATCAAGATTATCGGTTTTTATATCATCCAAGCAACATCTAGCCTCTGCTGTTATAATTTGGTGATTCCTTTGTAATGGAAATATTATGTGGATGGGACTCTCTCAACCCTGCTCCTGTAATACGGACAAACTGTGCTTCCTGTAATTTTTCAATTGTTGCAGCACCACAGTATCCCATAGAAGCGCGTAATCCGCCAATATATTGATAAACGACCTCAGCCAATGTACCTTTGTAAGGAACACGACCAACAATACCTTCGGGAACCAATTTTTTGATATCATCTTCTACGTCTTGGAAATAACGATCTTTAGATCCTTTTTCCATGGCTTCGATTGAACCCATACCGCGGTAAGATTTAAACTTACGTCCTTCATAGATAATTGTTTCACCTGGAGCTTCTTCCACGCCAGCGAACAAAGAACCAGCCATAATCGTGCTTGCTCCAGCTGCAATTGCTTTTGCAATATCACCTGTTTGTTTGATACCTCCATCTGCGATCAATGGCACGCCAGTTCCTTTAAGGGCTTTGGCAACTTCATATACGGCATAAAGCTGAGGAACACCAACACCAGCAATAATACGGGTTGTACAGATAGAGCCCGGTCCGATACCTACTTTTACAGCATCGGCACCTGCTTCAGCCAAAGCTGTTGCTGCTGCACCTGTTGCAATATTTCCAACGATTACCTGTAGGTCAGGGAACTGCGATTTCACCAATTTCAACTTATCGATTACACCTTTAGAATGCCCATGTGCTGTATCGATTGTGACCACATCCACACCTGCTTTCACCAAAGCCTCAACGCGGTCAAGGGTATCTGGTGTAACACCTACCGCCGCACCAACCAATAAACGGCCATGGCTATCTTTCGCCGCATTGGGGTAATGCTTATATTTTTGTATATCTTTGAAGGTAATCAAGCCTTTCAAAATACCTTCTTCATTGACTACTGGAAGTTTTTCGATTTTTTCGTTTTGAAGAATTTCTTCTGCTTTCACCAAATCCGTTCCTTCTGGAGCAACGACAAGATTTTCCTTGGTCATCAATTCGTTGATTGGACGGCTCATATCTTTCTGGAAACGAAGATCACGATTGGTTACAATACCGACCAATTGACCTTTTTCGTTCACAACAGGGATTCCACCGATTTTGTGTTCCTTCATAATATTGAAGGCATCACCCACCGTTGCTGTTGCCAATAACGTGACTGGATCCTGAATCATACCGCTCTCTGAGCGTTTTACTTTGCGTACTTCAGCAGCTTGTTCTGCAATAGTCATGTTCTTATGTAACATACCAATACCGCCAGCTTGTGCAATCGCAATCGCCAAATCAGCACCGGTTACCGTATCCATTGCTGCAGAAACCAATGGAATATTTAATTTGATTTTTTTTGTTAGCGAAGTGCTCGTATCAACGTCACGGGGTAAAATTTCAGAATAAGCTGGAATTAATAAGACGTCGTCGTAAGTGAGACCTTCTGCTACGAATTTTTGTGGATCTAATTGCATGGCAAATATGTATTGGGTTTTCTATTTGCCAGGCAAATTTAAGAAAAATAAGCAATAATAAAAAATAAAAGATACAAATTACAATCGGAAGACAAATTAGAAACGTTATGAATTAAGCATTCATTACGGCCGCCGTGCAGGCAATATCATTTTTTGGCAAGCTATTTGCTTTTGTGTAACACGAAAAGTTATTTTAATTAATGAAAATATAAAGATAAGATAATTATGAAAAAGTCACTACTCTCATTAGCTGCTGTTGCAGCATTAGCATTTGGCGCACAAGAAGCGAAAGCTCAATCTCCGCAACGCGCTGCAATTGGTGTTGTATTTGATGGTACTAAACACGCTGATCTTTGGGGTATTCAATATAAACAATCGATCGGTGGAGCTAATAATGGTCAAGCACAGGTGATGTTTGACGATCACGTGGTTGCTGTTGGTGCAGATTGGCAACATGCTAGACCTTTCCGCGGAGCTGCTGGATTAGGCTGGTATGCAGGTATCGGTGCACAGGCTACTTTCTTCGATATTGGCGACAACTATACAGCGATAAGCTTAAGACCACAATTAGGTCTGGAATTTAAAATTCCTTCTGCACCTATTGGATTTCATGCTGACTGGAAACCAGATTGGCAATTAAACCACGGAAGTGATTTCCATGCATCAACATTCTCATTCGGTATCAAATATACATTGAGATAACATAAGCAACTAAACAGTGTAAAAAGGTCCTTCTCATCTTGAGTAGGGCCTTTTTTTATAAATAAAATCAATTAATATTTCTTTTTTTCTTCAATTCTCCTATTTTTATGCCGTTGACCTAATTGGCATAAATAAAACTTTTCATTCTACAAAAATTTTATACCTTTGCCATTCTTGGTAAAATGTGATTAAACGAGAACTAATTATCAATTACATAAACAGTATTTAACATTAAAATTAATACAATTATAACAGACGATGCAAGGTAAAGGGCTGATTAAACTTTTAGTGATAGTGGTGTCATTAGCGTGTCTATACTCCCTATCATTTACTTGGGTGACCCGCAATGTGGAACGAGATGCTGAGAATTTTGCCAAAGGAGATTTGGCGAAAGAGAAAAGCTATCTCGACTCAATGGCCGGTGAAGTAGTGTACAATTTAGGTTTTGCAAAATACACCTATCGGGAAGCCAAAGCAAATGAACTCGCTTTGGGATTGGACTTGAAAGGCGGTATGAACGTAACCATGGAGATCTCATTGGACGAATTGATCCGCAATTTGGCGAACAATCCAAAAGATGAGAAATTCAACAAAGCGTTGGAACAGGCAGTGGCAAAAAGTAAAACGAGTGCAAAAACAGTCGTTGCTTTATTTATGGAAGAATACAAATCCATCGGCGCTACAACTCCACTTTCAACATTCTTTTCAACAAAAGACAATGCTTCCTTAATTAAACCTGGTGATTCAGACTCAAAAGTTGAATCATTCCTTCAAAAAGAAGCAGACAATGCCATCCAAAATTCCTACAAAGTACTCCGTACACGTATCGACAAATTTGGCGTTGCATCTCCAAACATTCAGATTCAACAAGGTACAAACCGTATTTTGATCGAATTACCTGGGGTGAAAGATGAAAGTCGTGTTCGTAACCTATTACAAGGCTCGGCTAAATTGGAATTCTATGAGACCTATACGAATCAGGAAGTTTATCCAATACTGGAAAATATCGACAAAACTTTAGCATCAACGTTAAAAGCTGCTCCAGCGGCTACGACAAACGCAGCTGCAGATACAAGCAAAAAATCAGATGATTTATTGTCTAATCTAACCGGCGGTAAAAAAGATGCGAAGAAAGACAGTGCTGCTGTAAATCTAGGTCAGAAAAATCCTTTATTTGAAGTATTGCGTCCAGCTGTTTATATGGGCGAGAATCAACAAATGGCGCTTATGCCAGGTTCAATGGTCGGTATTGCTTCATTAAAAGATACGGCAAAAGTAAATGCTTACTTGCAACGTCCTGAGGTAAAATCAATACTTCCTGGAAACTTAAAGCTTTTATGGGCTGTTAAACCAGAGCAAAAAACACCTGAGCAATTATCATTATACGCAATTAAAGGGTCTGGACAGGACAATGGTGCTGTATTGACAGGGGATGTAATCACTGACGCAACAGCAAACTTTGATGATAAAAATCAACCTGTGGTTGGTATGCAAATGAACAGTGAAGGTGCGCATCAATGGAAGAAAATTACAGCAAAAGCAGCTCAAAACAGAGATGCAATTGCCATCGTTCTTGATAATGTGGTTTATTCTGCCCCTTCTGTAAACGGTGAAATTCCAAATGGTAGCTCATCAATCTCTGGTTCCTTTACGGTAGAAGATACCAAAGATTTATCAAACGTATTGAAAGCTGGTCGTCTTCCAACGACTGCTAAAATCGTTGAAGAAGCAGTTGTTGGCCCTACTTTAGGTCAGGCTGCCATCGACGCCGGTGTAAACTCTGCTGTTATCGGTATTATTGTGGTGATGATCTTTATGATCGCTTACTACAATACTGCAGGTATCGTAGCAAACATCGCAGTATTGTTAAACGTATTTATCATCATGGGGGTATTGGCATCCTTGAATGCTGTACTGACCTTACCGGGTATCGCGGGTATCGTATTAACAATGGGTACTGCGGTCGATGCAAACGTCTTGATTTATGAACGTATCCGTGAAGAGCTGGGGTTAGGAAAATCGATCCGTCAGGCTGTTGCAGATGGTTACAAACATGCTTTACCTTCCATCCTGGATTCTCAGATCACTACCTTTTTAATTGGTATTATCTTATTTTTATTCGGTAGTGGCCCGATTTTAGGTTTCGCAACAACATTAATGGTGGGTATCATTACTTCATTGTTTACTGCAATCTTGGTTACCCGTGTTATCTTTGAATGGATGTTGGCGAAAGATTTCAAAATTAAAGTCTCTTTTCCTTGGTCTGCAAAGACTTTGCACAACGCAAACTTCAAATTTGTTCAGAAACGTAAGATCTTTTATGCTATTTCAATCGTTGCCGTGTTAATTTCTGCAGCATCAATTTTCACAAAAGGATTCAGTTTAGGTGTGGATTTCCAAGGTGGACGTACGTATACTGTTCGTTATGATAAGCCTGTGGACTTGGAAGCTGTACGTACTAATTTGGATGATATCTTCAAGAAAACAACAGAAGTAAAAGTATTCGGTGCATCCAATCAATTGCGTATTACAACAACTTACCATATTGAAGAAACTTCGGACGCTGCTGATAAAGAAGTATTGGACAAATTAAACCAAGGTCTATCGAAAGTAGATGCTTCCAATAAACATGAGATTCTTTCGTCTCAAAAAGTTGGACCAAGTATCGCTACCGACATCAAATCTAGAGCAACCAGCTCAGCAATTTTCTCTATTATCATTGTTGCAGCTTACATCTTGATTCGTTTTCATAAATGGGAATATTCAGTTGGAGCAGCTATTGCAACAATTCACGATGCGATTATTTTATTGGGATTATTCTCTATCTTGGATGGTATCGTACCATTCTCACTTGATATTGACCAACACTTTGTAGCAGCGATATTAACTGTAATTGCTTACTCGGTGAATGATACAGTGGTTGTATTTGACCGTTTACGTGAATTCGTATCGAACCCAAATGCACATAATGAAGATCTTGGCATTGTCGTAAACCATGCGATCAACTCGACCTTAAGTAGAACAATTATCACATCATTGACAATCGTGTTTGTTCTTGCTGTATTGTTTATCTTTGGTGGTGAGGTTATCCGAGGATTCTCATTCGCAATCTTAATCGGTGTTATCGTAGGTACATATTCATCGATTATCTTAGCTGCACCTTCAGTATATGACTTACGTAAAGGAAAGCATTTGGCAGAAGGTAATAAGGCTAAAAAAGCTGAAGTAATAAGACCATAGTCGTCGATATCGATAAAAAAGAAAGAGGGCGTTCGAATGAATGCCCTTTTTTATTGCATTCAAATTACTTGTCACACTAAATATTTAAATATATTTGTTGTACTAAATATTTGTATGCTAAACGAAAAATTTGACCGCTACTCTTTTATCTTGGATCAAACGGCCAAGAAAGTAAAACAGTTTGCCCAATCTTCTTTTGCGGAAAAAGGATTTGATATTACTGTAGACCAATGGACCATTTTAAAGGCTTTGTATGAAACAGATCAACTTTCACAAAAAGAACTGGCAAAGCGCTGTGGAAAAGACCAGCCCACCCTGACACGAATCGTTGATATCCTTCTTAAAAAAAATCTGGCCGAGCGGATCACCGATGAAACGGATCGTCGAAGCCTGTACCTCCATTTGACGGAAGAAGGTAAATTAAAAGTAGCATCGCTTACGCCAATTGTTACGGAGATCCGCATGAAGGCCTGGGAAAATCTAGCAGACGAAGATTTTGAGGCTTTTACAAGAATTTTGAATACAATATATAACAACTTAAATATAGAATAGCTATGATAAATACGGATATCTGTATCATCGGAGCAGGACCTGTTGGCCTATTCGCAGTTTTCGAAGCTGGGCTTTTAAAAATGCGTTGCCATTTGATTGATGTACTCCCTCAGGTGGGCGGTCAACTTTCGGAGATCTACCCCCACAAACCTATCTACGACATACCCGGTTACCCAAGTATCACTGCACAGGAGTTGATCGATAAACAGCTTGAACAGATTAAACCCTTTGATCCCACATTCACCTTAGGCGAGCGTGTGGAACATATAACAAAACAAGACGACGGTTCTTTCATTGTAGAAACCAATGATCATACGATGATCCATACACAGGTCATTGTCATCGCCGGAGGCTTAGGTTGCTTTGAACCGCGCAAGCCCGAAATTCCAAATCTTCATCTCTTTGAAGGTAAAGGCGTAGATTATATGGTAAAAGATCCTGCAAAATACCGGGATAAAAGAATCGTTATTGCGGGTGGTGGTGACTCCGCGCTCGACTGGACTTTTCATCTCGCAGATATTGCGCAACAAGTCACTTTAATCCACCGAAGTGACTCCTTTAGAGGCGCTCCAGACTCGGCTGAGAAAGTTTTCAAATTGGCCCAACAGGGTAAGATCAACTTATTATTGTCCCACAATCTGATCAATGTTCATGGCGATGGCTACTTGTCCCATGTTGAGACAGCAAATAAAGAAAAAGAAGTAGTCGCTACAGATGCAGACTATTTTATCCCTTTATATGGTCTTACGCCGAAGCTTGGTCCAATTGCAGATTGGGGATTAAATATCGATAAAAATGCCATAGCGGTCAATACGTTGGATTACTCGACCAATATTGAACGGATCTATGCTATTGGGGACATCAACACCTATCCAGGCAAACTGAAACTCATCCTTTGTGGGTACCATGAGGCTGCCCTAATGTGTCAAAGTGCCTTTAAATTTGTCTACCCAGACCAAAAACTGACATTCAAATACACCACTGTAAACGGTATAAATACATTCTAGCCATGGACGATAATTTAATTCAAGTCACTGTTATAGATCGGGATGGGACCGAAAATATGCTGGAGGTTCCTACTGATATCAATCTTTCGCTCATGGAAATTTTAAAGGCATCCGAGTATGAAATATTGGCCACTTGTGGTGGTATGGCGCTGTGCGCTACCTGCCATGTCGGAGTTATTGAAGGCCTGCATACACTTCCAGCAGCGAGTGATCAAGAGCTCGACATGCTGGACACGCTTCCGGATGCCGATGATCAAAGTCGGCTTGCCTGTCAGCTTTATCTGCAGAATAGCAACAACGGTATGAAAATCAAGATTAAAGGCGCGCTACAGTAGTGTCATCATTGTGTATAAAATACACGATGATGACACTATACATCGTTTTTTTTCAAAGGGTACAATGTACACTATAAAGAGCTAAAAATCAAACCACTACAAAACATATTATTGAAAGAATTAGCCTCTTTACAATAAAATTCACAACATATCAGCATAATAAATAAATATTTTTTAGCTTTTTGAGTCAAAATTTAAGATATTTGCAGCTTAATTCGATTGTACCGAATTTTTACAACAAACTATTAAAAATATGCCAAGCAATAGTTCAAATAGAAAATTCCCAAGAGTAATCATTATTGGTGCTGGATTTGGAGGAATTGAAGTTGCTAAAAAGCTTAAAAATAAGGAAGTTGAAGTCCTGTTGCTGGACAGAAATAACTTTCATACTTTTCAACCATTGATGTACCAAGTTGCTACGGGTACTCTTTCAGCGGACTCCATTTCCTTCCCTGTTCGCAAAATGTTCAAAGGCCAAGACAACTTTCATTTTAGACTTGCTGACGTAAAAAGCGTAGACAACGAGGCTAAGATTGTAAGAACAGATGTTGGTGATTTCGACTATGATTATTTAATTGTTGCTACAGGTGCTACAACGAACTTCTTCGGCAATCAACAAATCACAAAATATGCTTTGCCGATGAAAAACATACAAGAAGCATTAAATATTCGAAGCTATGTTTTACAGAACCTTGAAGAAGCGGTACGAATAGAAAACCCTGCTGATCGTAAAGCTAATTTGAATTTTGTCATTGTCGGGGGTGGTCCAACAGGTGTAGAACTTTCGGGAGCAATCGCAGAAATTAAAAACAATGTTCTTGAGAAAGATTATCCAGAATTAAAAAAATCTGAGATGTCGGTTTACCTGGTTGAAGGACTTCCAAAAGTATTGGCTAACCTATCTGAAAAATCTTCTAAAGATTCGGAAAAGTATCTCAAAGATCTGGGTGTAGAAGTATTATTGAATGTTCAGGTAACGGGATATGATGGCAATTCAATTACTTTCGCCGATGGCAGAAGCATTGAAACAAAAACTGTTATTTGGGGAGCAGGTGTAGCTGGGCAATATCCGAATGGTTTCAAAAAAGAGATTATCCAACGTGGTAACCGTATACAGACAGATGATCAATGCCGTGTTATCGATATGCCAGGGGTCTATGCCATTGGTGATGTTTCGGCATTTATTACAGATGATCTTCCGCGCGGCTTACCAGGTGTTGCTCCGGTAGCGCAACAACAAGGGGCATATGTTGCAAAACACATTCTTCAAACCATGTCCAATCAACCAACAGAGAAATTCAACTATTTTGATAAAGGATCCATGGCTACGGTAGGTCGTAACAAAGCTGTCGTTGACATGGGAAAAATCCATTTCAATGGATTCTTTGGCTGGATGACATGGATGTTTGTTCACTTGATGTCCATCTATGGATTCAGAAATAAATTGATCACATTCGTCAACTGGTCGGTCAAATTTTTCACCAAAAACAGTGGTGTACGTTTGATCTTCCACAAGTATGATGAGCCGACTCCGGAGGAACAGCAGGCAGAAACAGCCCACTAATTTTCTATTGGAGTCTAAATAAACATATTTCAATAGCCCGACAGCGGCATTATCCCAAACGATAATGCCGCTGTTTTTTTTTATCTTTATTAACCTACTGAAGCTGTTTCTTTTACCCTTATTAACCTACTGAATACGCTTCTAAAACGTTGTGATAGCTTCGCTTATCAGCTCTTCATAGCATTTGCGTCTTTAGCCAGTTGTCGAAATCACCTTTTCACTATTGGATTCTTTCTCCCTGTGCTCAATGATTTCAAAAACACCCGCTTAATTCTTATTTAACACGGCGTCCAATTAAAAATAACTTCAGCCGGGACGTAAGAATTACAGATTATATTCGTTAAATTTAAAGACAGTTTTTTCCAGATAGAATTTACTTTCAGAATATAGTTTTTTTTGATGTATAACCTCAAAAAGATTAATTTTTTTTGTGTAGGTTTGCATATTATTTTAAAATAGCTTAA
>JBMAAL010000053.1:0-35940 GCA_050281725.1 Sphingobacterium sp.
GGGATCACCAAAAACCGGAGATCACGACAGCGGTACGAACAATCTGGAAACCCTGGATGAAATTTGTGGCTGCAGCCATATTGTTCGTGGTCGGTTTTGCCGGTTACCTGAACTTTGACCGTTGGATGGGGTACGAAGTCCGATTATATGGATCAGTAGCACAGCAGCCTACCATACTTCCCGATGGTTCGATCATGACACTACATGCCGGAGCCGAAGCGATGTTCAACAAAAGGACATTTCCACAGCAAAGAACTGTCGAGCTCAAAAAGGGAAAAGCGCTATTCGATGTCAAACATCAAAAAGGAAACTCCTTTGTGGTTGATCTTGAACATAATTATGTACGTGATATCGGCACTACCTTTGAGGTCAACTTACTGAAAGATGATGTCGAAGTACTTGTTAAGGAGGGGATAGTAGCTTTAAGCAGTGGAAAAGGAGACCATGCGGAAGAGCTTGTTTTACAGAAAAATCAAAAGGGCCTTTATAAAAGACAAACAGCGTCTTTATCTAAAATGGATCTGTCGGTAGACAATGATACTGACGTAGCGCAAAAGCTGAGCTACTCAAATGTTCGGTTGGATAGTATCTGCTCAGATTTGGAAAAGCACTTTCGGGCGAATATAACTGTCGTTGGAGATAGTTTAAAAGCACGGAAGCTCAGCATGTATTTTGATGGGCAGACGCTCAATGAGATCGTTCAGATCCTTTCCAAAACCTTAAATGTGAAATGGAAAACTGGTAAAAAGGGATATAGTATCTACGAATAGACTCTTCGCGTTGCTGATATGAAAGATAGGATCCTGTATCGTCTGCTCTTTTTCTGCTGGTTAGTTATGGTTGTATGTTCGAAAGCCATGGGACAGAGCTCCCCTGCTGAATTACGGATCTCAATTGACACATATAACAAACAGATTCTTCAGATACTTACCGAAATTCATAAAACATATGATATATCCATGTCCTATGATGAGCAGATTTTTAATAAGGACATCATCTATAGTCGATCGTTTGACAAATCCAGTTTGGAAGAAGTCCTTAATTATTTGCTGAAAGATTCCAATGTTGGATTTACAATGATCAATAGGGCGCTGATCTTCTATGAGGAAGATAAAACTTTTACCATAAAAGGACGTGTGGTGGACAGTTTGAGCGGTGAAAACCTGATTGGTGCCACTTTGTTGATCGCAGAGAAAAGTAAAAGTAGTTTAAGTAATAAATATGGGTTTTACTCACTGACATTACCACGGGGCGAATACAGTTGTTATGTAAGTTATCTGGGCTATAAAACAAGGGTGGTCTCATTAAATGCTGCGTTAGAAAATAATTACCTGGTCATTAAGCTCGCTCCGGTAGATTTCAACTTGAGTGAGGTGGTGGTTAATGTTGATTCTTCCTTGACAGCGCAGCACATGGGAAGTTTCACAGATAAGATCAATTGGACCCAAACGCGAAGAAATGCTTTTTATAAAGGCGAGGCTGATATCATGAAGGTATTACAGATGCAAAATGGGATTAACGGATTAACAGAAGGTGGTAGTAATCTTTTTGTAAGGGGAAGCGGTAAAGACCAGAATCTTATTTTGCTTGATGAAGCTGTTGTTTATAATCCATCGCATCTATTCGGTTTAACTTCGGTATTTAATTCGGATATCTTAAAGAATACACAGCTTTATAAGGATGCTATCCCTGCAAATTTAGGGGGACGTCTTTCTTCCATCATGGATATGAGTACAAGAGACGGCGATGCCAATGCTTTTCATGTTTTTGGTGGATCAAGTCTATTGATTGCCCGGGTTGGTGCTGAGGGGCCATTTATAAAAAAAGGAAAAGGTGCTTTCATTGCCACCGCCCGGGGAAGTATATTAAATGCTTTTAATACGGATTATCGCCTGTTCAATGTTAAAGGCAAGTATAGCGACTATAATGTGAAGTTCAACTATACATTTGACGAGAAAAATCGGGTTTACCTTTCGGGTTACTATGGGCAAGATAAAGTTATTTCACCGAATAAGAATACCAATCGTTGGGGTAATTGGACTTCTACTTTGCGGTGGAACCATGTGCATAGTGACCGATTATTTATGAACCTTTCGGCCATATTCAGTGATTATCATAATAAATTGGATGTCAGCAAACCCGAATCGAGTGACAATCAGACCTGGTTGACACGGATACGCGACTTTAGTTTGAAATCCGATTTTACGTATTTTATGGGATTGGACCGCACCTTGGATTTTGGCCTTCAGGGAACCCTGCATCGTTTTAATCCTGGAGAGATATCACCCGTAAATTCGAATACGGAGGATAATATTTTCAGGGCACAGGCCTATGATTATACAGGGTATGTTTCTTTTAACTGGAAGATTGATTCTACCTTCCGGATTGTTGCGGGAATGCGCGCCAATGCCTTTTTTAATGCCTCTTTTGGGCGCTATTATTTATTGGATGGCAGCTCGTATAAGCCGTTGTCGAACGATGCTGACAAGAAAAAATCGTATTATGGTTTAGAGCCACGCCTGTCTTTGCAATATAAAATGGGCAATGACTATGCTTTCAGACTGGCTTATAATCGGAGCTATCAATATTTGCAGTTATTACAGAACGATGAACTTGCTTTTTCCTCGTTGGAAGCGTGGGTGCCGGCGGGATTAAATATTAAACCACAATATATTGATGCTATTTCTTTTCGTATCAACAGATTATTGTATCGTGGAAATATTGGACTGGAAGGGTATTGGAAGAGGATGGGCAATCAGGTCGAATTGATCGATCATGCGCAGCTAATACTCAACCCATTTATCGAAACACAGCTGCGCCAAGGAAAGGGGCGTGCCTATGGACTAGAATTATCCGTCAACCAGCGTATCGGTAAGTTTTCGGGCAGTATTTTCTATAGCTGGTCGAGATCTTTTCGTAAGATCAACGGCATCAATAAAGGAAAAGAGTATGCAGCCAATTTCGATATTCCACATGTGCTCAAGAGCAACTTGTCCTACGATTTGGGGAGATCGGTGCATCTCAATGCTTTTTATACGATTCATACGGGAAGGCCTTTAACCTATCCAATAGGATTTATGGAATATGAGGGTATATATGTTCCAGTGTATTCAAGCCGTAATTCCCATCGGATGCCTACGTTTAGTCGCTTTGATCTAAATTGCTCGGTAGATTTGGAAACGATAAGGCAGCGAGAGCGAGGAAGAAGACACACCTTGAATTTTGGATTATATAATATATTTGATCAGCGCAATCCACTTTATTATAGTTTCTCCGAAGATAGCAATGGGAATTTGGCAATTCAGAAAACATCCTTTTCCGGGCGGATTCCCTCAATTAGTTACACCATGAGATTTTGATTGATATGAGATTCTTATTGATTATAGTTGCTTATTTTTTAGTGGTTTCTTGTCAGAAGTCAGCTGTAGACGAAGGACAATCGTACGATATGATTGTTGAAGGGGGCATTAATACGATGTACAAAGAGCAGTATATCCAATTAAAGAAATTGGATGGGCTAAAGTCTAACTCAGGGACTATTGGGATTAGCGGAGCCACCGTCCGTGTAACCAATGGCCCCAATATGATTGAATTCAATGAATTGGGTGAAGGGCTTTACTATGGCGAACTGTTCAACCTAAAGGACACCGTAGGAAATGTATTTCAGCTTACGATTACATTGAATGGGAAATCATATGAAGCACAGGATCAATTGATACCCGTGGTACCGATTGAAAATGCCTTTCTACCGGTAGAAAAAAATAACTTGAATAGCAAATGGGGGGTAAAAGTCAGTAAACATCTGTTCGGGATGCGAACCTCTAATAAATGGCTTATTATGCCGCAAAAGGATTTTTCCGAAGACGATATTTCTTCTTTTCGATCTCCTTTTAGTTATAGTTATCGTTTGGGGGCGCCCAACGTACTGAACACCTTACTTGGGAAGACATATAACTATGAAGTATCGTTGAAGGACAGTTTAATCGTCTCCAAGTTCTCTGAATCGCCACGTTACTCCCGTTTTATTTATAATCTATTTCAGGAGACAGAATGGAAAGGATTATTGTCCGCAGTACCTGCCAATGTCGAAGGTAATATTTCGAATAATGCCCTTGGTTTTTTTTATGTGATGGACGGTGTGCGTAAATCTATTCCAATAAAGGACATTAGAACCAGTAAATAGTGTCAGAGGAAAGGATTTCAAAACGTATTTATTAATGAATCGTCCCAGGTGGTCACAGACATTGTTACTATTCAAAGCAAATATTTACACTTAATATATACATATGAACACTGCACATTATAAAGCAGATAGATTATTGCTATTTCTATTTTTCTGGTTATGTTTGACCCTAAAACCAATACAGGCCGAAGTACTACCAAATTACGTTATTCCACTTAAAGATACCAATAACAAACAAAAAACAATGCTTGTATTTATTACGGGCGATGGCGGTTACAATGATTTTACCAAAGGCCTGTTAGCTTACTTCTCACTCGATGGATATCCCCGTTTGGTCATCGATGCAAAAAAATATTTTTGGAAAAAGAAAACCCCGCAAGAAGCAGGAAGGGAATTCGAACGATATATTGACCATTTCAGAAAAGAATGGGACTGTGACCAGATTTATTTGATAGGACATTCATTTTCTGCAGGAGTGTTGCCTTTTATCCTGAATAATTTTTCAGATCCATTGAAAAAAGCTATCCGGCATGTTACCTATTTATCACCAGATCAGTATGCTAGCTTTGAGGTGACCGTATCGACAATGCTCAACTGGAAACAGAAAGCCAATGGCTATGAGGTACTTGCTGAAGTGTTGAAGCTAAAGCAAATCCCTTCGACTTATGTTTTTTGTAAAGAGGGCGAAGAAGATCTCGTGAAAATGTTTCGTAATGCGGGATTAAAGGTCGATGTATTGGCTGGACCGCATAATTATAATCGTGATTTTAAGACGATTTATAATACTGTTCGATTAAGATAGCAATCGCACTAGGACTTTTTCATAAAAACCTTGTCATCCTACTGAATTTAGATGCAAGGTTTTTTTTATGCAATATCGTTTCTTATTGGTTTTACTGTTCTTTACTTCTCGACTATTTGGACAAGGAGCTTCATTAACAGGGATTGTCCTCGATGCCTCATCAGCAAAACCCATTCAAGGTGTTACTGTAACGCTTTCCCATACGGCCAGATCTGTAGCAACAAATAAAGAGGGGCATTTTCAGCTGCCATCCGTGCCTGACAACTGGGAATTACTATTTAGTGCCGTTGGCTATAAAAAGCAGTTGTTCCCGATGAGTGTCGCACAGGGCAAGAAGGTGCTGATTATCCGTTTGGAAGATGAACAACAGAGCCTCGATGAAGTTGTCGTGAATGCGCCTAAAAAGAGGAAATACACGAATAAACATAATCCAACAGTCGATTTAATCCGTAAAGTAATTGAAAAAAGAGACGAAAATAATGCCCTAAATGGGGCAGTAGGTAGCTATCAGGAATATGAGAAGTTATCGATGTCCCTGTCTATTCAAAATCAAAAGGTGGATAAATCCCGCTTACTCAAACGTTTCGGATTCTTGAAACAGGGGATGGATACGCTAAAGTATCCCGGGAGGTCGCTGGTACCCATATTCATGGATGAAAAAATTGGTCAGCGAAAATTGGATGCCGTTAAAGGTAATAGTTTTGTTTTACTGGGGGAGAATCAGTCGCGGGTGGATCAGTACCTGGATGAAGATGGTATCGACGAGTATTTGGATAAAATCTATGGGGAGACAAATATCTATGATACGGATGTCTCTATTGGGAATAGACGTTTTTTGAGCCCTATAGCGACGTTGGGACCTTCGTTTTATAAATATTACCTGGTTGACACTTTGAAGGATAGTAAACCTTGGCATGCCAAAATACGTGTAGAGCCGCGGAATAGGGAGGATGCACTTTTTTCAGGCTTCATCTATATCCGCTTAGATGGAAGTTATGCATTGGATCAAGCGGAACTGACCATCAACGAAGCGACCAATATCAATTGGGTAAAGGGTTTAAATATTGTTTTAAATTATTCGGAAAATCAAGCACATCGTTTTTTTCTGAGTAGGGGAGTACTGACGATAGACATGGGGATTTTTAAAGATGGTATGGGTTTGTTTGGGGAGAAAGTGACGAGCAGATCACCTTCCGATGAAACACAGCTCGCTGTCAATGGTAAAGCATTAACACGAACAGGACCACAGAATCCGAATGGAATTGACTGGAATCTTGCGAGACCTGAGAAACTGAGTAAGCTGGAGGAGCAGGCCTTTACGAATATCGATAGTTTAAAACAATCAAAATCTTTTAAAAACCTGATGGCTTTGGGCTCCTTTATCATGTCGGGGTATTATGGACGCGGTGTTATCGAAATAGGGCCAGTACCTTCATTCTATAGTTTTAACCCTGTCGAAGGAAGCCGATTTAAATTTGGGGGCAACACGACGGATATTTTTAGCAAAACATTGGTCCTGGATGGTTATGGTGCCTACGGTACGAAAGATAGGCAATGGAAATATAATATGGGAGCCACTTACTCCTTTAATGGTGAATCGGTATATAAATTTCCGGTAAAGTTAGTCTCCGCTAAGGTTAGTAAAGAGGTGCAGGTGCCGGGGCAGGATCTCAATTTTATTGACAATGACAATTTTTTGCTTTCATTCAGAAGAGGAGAGAATGACAAAATGTTTTATCTACAGCGGAGGCAGATCGAATATTGGCAGGAGTTTGAAAACCATCTATCCTTTAAAATAGGGTTCTTCAATCAAATCCTTAGCCCGGGTGGTATCTTAGCATTTGATCGTCGCGCTTTTAGAAGAAGTAATGGCAATGAGCTGTGGACTTCTGCTTTCACCGGAGAGATTCGCTGGGCTCCACATGAGAAATTATACCAGGGCAAACGTTATCGACGTATTATCAATACGGGCCAACCTATTTTTACCTTAGCCGCACAGGTTGGCGTGAAAGGTTTATTGGGCGGAGATTATAACTACCAACGTTTTATATTAAATGCCAATAAGCGATTTTTTGCGTCCCAATTTGGTTTTGCCGATATCGTATTTGAATCGGGTGTCCAATTTGGAAAGGTTCCTTATCCGCTGATGATTATTCACCGGGCAAATCAAACGTATTCGTATCAGCTCAATTCATACAATTTGATGAATTCGATGGAATTTATGAGCGATAAGTATACATCACTATTAGTTCAACATTCATTTAATGGTTTTTTTCTGAATAAAGTTCCGCTTTTGAAAAAACTGGATCTCCGGGAAATCGCCTCTGTAAAGATGTTGTATGGCGCTGTTGATGCCTCCAACAGATACACGAGAAATTTTGATGAATTGCCCAAGGATCCTCGCGAACCGCAGCTGTTCTCCCTCAATAATGGGGCTTATATAGAAGGCAGTGTTGGTTTGAGTAATATCTTTAAAATTCTACGGGTCGATTTGGTTCGCCGTTTTACGTACCTGAATAATCCGGGGGTATCTCCATGGGGTGTGAGGGCAAAGATCGGTATTGATTTTTGATGCCTGAAAAAAACAGATTGGATTGGGACTATTTTAAGGAAATGATGTCATTAGTAAAAGCGGTTTAGAAAAGCGAAATAATTGGGTTTGTCAATTCGAGAGGTAATTATGCTGATGAAAAACAAGATGTTGATCTGGAAATCCTTATTGGGCCTATTGGTCATTTTGGGTGCTGTATATTTTTTTGCAAATCAAAGACAGGAGCTGGCATCGTCGGTAGGGCTTATCCAGTCAAGTTCGTTGTTTTGGGTGGCAATCGGGATCGTGGTTTCTTTGGCTTATATCGCCATGCAAGGTTTGGTCTATGTCTATAGTTTTAAGTCTTTGCAACAGAAACTATCGCTGGGTGGGGCTACCCGCCTATTTCTAAAGAGAAACTTTATCAGTGTCTTTCTTCCGGTAGGTGGATTTACCTCACTGGCTTTCTTTAAGAAAGAGGTCAATCAGGAGGGAATTGATGATGCAAACGCCAATCTTTCTTCTGTTATCTACGCCGTCATTAGCTTAGTTTCCTTATTTATCCTCTGTCTTTTTGTTTTTCTGTTTGTGGGAATCGCAGGTCTTGATATGCAGATCATCGGGATTATGCTTGTTTTTAGTGCCCTATTGTTGGGATTTGGCTGGTACTACAGATCATTTTACCGTGGTGGCGGAGCGTACAATTTTACAGTACGTCATTTCCCTTCCGTTGCAGGTACCTGGGATGAACTCCATAAAAAAGGCGTAGATTTTTGGGCTGTATTGCAAAGTCTCATTTGGGCAACAGTCATTGAACTCGTCGGGATTTTGCATATCTATATCGCTATGCTTGCTTTAGGCTTTGAAACATCGTTATTGGCTTGTACAGTAACCTATGCAGTCGGAACGTTGGTCTATTGTTTTTCACCGTTGATGAAGGGGGTTGGACTTATCGAAGTGTCAATGGTTGTCATTCTGTGTAAGTTTGGCTACAACGAAGAACAGGCGATTTCTATATCCCTTTTATATCGTTTATTTGAGTTTTGGGGTCCATTGGCATTGGGGGGAATTAGTTTCTTCGTGAATAAGAACAACATCTTTGTTCGGATACTTCCATCTGTTTTTATTTTTGTGATGGGCCTTATCAATATCATCTCGGTCTTAACACCGGCTATCCATAGCCGTATAACGGCATTAAAGCAATTTATATCTTATGATGCATTAAATTTTTCAAATGCAGCGGTACTTTTCTTTGGTATATTGTTGGTGATGTGTTCGGGATTTTTGTTGAAGGGACTACGTATGGCTTGGTATGTTGCGGTTGCGCTATGTTCACTTTCCATTGTTGCTAATCTTTCCAAAGGGCTGGATTTTGAAGAAGCCTGGTTTGCTTTTTTGGTGTTGCTGATGTTACTCTATTCTTCGAAACATTACTTTGTGCAAAGTAACAGAAGGCTGAGCTCTTTAAATCTCAGCTTGGTTTTGTGGCTTATTGGGGTTGTACTTCTGTATGGGATTACGGGCTTTTATTTCTTGAATGCGAAGCATTTTAATACGGACTTTACCATTGTAAATGCAGTGAGCAATACGTTGCACGGTTTTGTATTACTCAATGGTGATGTTGCAGAGCCGCAGACAGCCATTGGACAGTACTTTTTGTATTCTATTAATTTTTTTAGTGTGATCAGTCTTTCCGCATTATTCTACTGGATGGTCAACCCATGTCAGTTGGCGGAGGAAGAAGTTGATGGACAGATAGAAATCGCGCAGCGCATTTTGGAGCGTTATGGTAAATCACCTGTCGATTACTTTAAGACTTATGGCGATAAAGATCTTTTCTTTAACAAGGAGCTGTCAGGCTTTATTGCGTATAAAAAATGTTATGGTTTTGCGATGGTGCTCGAAGGTCCCGTTTGTGAAGATACTGAAGATGCTATGAAAGAACTGATTAATGCATTTGAACACTATTGTCGTAAATCGAGTTTAAAAACAGCCTATTACCGCGTTGACGGTAGACATTTGGCGGTTTTCAAGCAGTTGGGCAAAAAATCTTTTCTGATCGGAGAGGAGGCCATTGTGAATGTTGATAATTTTTCGATGGAAGGAAAGAAACGCAAATCACTCCGGAATGCGGTGAATAGCATCGAAAAGAAGGGTTTTGTTTCGAATTTATATCGCGCGCCGTTATCCAATGGTTTGCTTCAGAAATTACAGGTTGTGTCGGATCATTGGTTGAGAGACATGAAGCGTTCGGAACGCGTTTTTTCTCAGGGGATGTTTGATGTTGGAAAAATTAAAAATAGTCATGTGATTACTTTGGAGGATAACGAAGGACGCATTTTGGCCTTTTTGAATATTATTCCCAATTATGCGCCGGACGAGGCGACGTATGATCTTATCCGCAAATTGCAAGATGCTCCAGGCGGAAATATGGATGTATTGATTATCCGTTTTTTAGAATATTGCAAAGAGGAAGGTTATTCTTTTCTCAATATGGGACTAGCTCCTTTTTCGGGATTTGACAAGAAAAAAGGGCTTGTTGAACGTTTGATCAGTTTTTTATATGAAAATAATCCTTACTTCCGTCAGCCAAAGGGCTTAAAAGAATTTAAGGAAAAATTTGATCCCTGCTGGGTAGAGAAATTTGTGGTGTATTCACATGATTTGGATTTGATTTCAGTGCCTTTGGTGATTGATAAGGCAATGAAATCAAATGCAGGTAAGTGACCAGCAGATATTAGCTGAAAATAAGTTTGTTCTTTGAATAGAATTTTAATCAATTATTTGTACAAGATCGGCACAATTGCCGCTGAGCATATGAAAGGTGAAGCCGGGGTCGAGTTTTATCTCTGCGCATGATGACGTTCTTAAGTATGCCGATTTTCGGGTCAGGTATTCAACTAGATCAGTTAGTGTAGGATTATGACCGAAGAGTAGAACATGATTGACATGATCAGGAATTGCATTGATAATGGATAGCAGATGTTTGTATGTGCATTCGTAGATAGTTTCTTCAATTTGAATATCAAAAGAAGAAGAGCCCATAACATCTAGAAAAATACGCGTTGTTTGCAGTGCGCGATTGGCTGGCGAACTGATCACAATACTGTTTTCATCTAGGGTCAATTTTGCTGATAGCTTAGCCGCAACTTGTTTGGCGTGTTGTATACCGTCGGATGTAAGTGCACGATCAAAGTCGTTTATGCCCGGAATAGTTTCGGCTTTTGCATGTCGGATGATATAAAGTTTTTTACTGTTGTCCATGATTAAAATTTTTGATTCTTAATACCAATATAGATAATAACGCTTGTTGTTCCGGTTCATTGTGTTTGCGCAATGAGCAGGCTTGCGTATGAATACAAATAATAATACAGTAAGTTTTGAAAAGTATATAACGTTATGAATAGTTTTTTTACATCAAGTGATACGTTTAATGTCGTGTCAAAGCTAAAGCATTGTGTTTTTTTTAGTGCCTATTACGGTAAAATGAAAGTCTTGATAACGAATTTTTTAGAGTGATTTTGGGTCTTTGTTGTCTTGGTGATTTAAAAAAGAAAATCGTTGTTTTACTTTGATAAAATTATGCTAATTTCGCAGCGAAAAACAATAATTTGTTTTATCTAGCTATTTGCCGTCAGCTTATTTTATTTATTGAAAAACATCGTTAGCCAAGTCGCATTTTTTTGTTTCTACCGTTTGATTTTTACTTATGATTCGTAATTTTTTGATACTTCTTTATGGAAGTATTTTCCTCGTGGCTTGCCACCGTCCAGAGGACTTTTTTGCGCAGGATGTGGAAGCTCCTATTTGGACTGTTGAACCCATTGATTCAGTTACTTTTGATAGTGATGAAGGTTTGGTCAATATACATACTGTTGCTGACGCTAATTTTAAAGGCCTAAAAAATGCCAATGATTTTATAGATATCTCGGGTGCAAATGCCAGTTATTGTCATCCAGATGTTCTCTATTTTTCAAATAAGCTGAATGGATACAAGTATTGGATGGTTTTCACGCCTTATTTTGGCGCAGTTGGAACGAATCAAAACTCAAAGAAATTTGAAAATCCAAGTGTTGTTGTATCCAATGATGGGCTTGATTGGGTAAATCCTCCGGGATTGAGCAATCCAATTATCCATGCTCCCTTTCCTACAGAAAGTTTCGGTGAAAACAAGGTTGATCCAATTCAAGGTTTTTGGTCAGATGTCGATTGGATATACTTAAATAATCAGTTTTATCTTTACTATAGAGGTAGTTTTATCACTGCGCAGGCTTTGAAAGGCAAATGTGTGTTAAGTAATACCAATTTTGATCGATTGAAGCAAAATGCACATCGCACTATTGTACAACAAACCTCTACAGATGGTATAAAGTGGTCGAATTTGAATGTCGCTTTTACCAGCAATCCTCCATTTACGCCCAAAGATGATCATCTATTGTCTCCCTCCTTTATCCATGATGGGAAGGAGTTTTTGAGTTATGAAATTGAGCTGAATTTTAATTCCAAAAATTTTAAAGGTAAAGATCCTTCTTATGTTGTTCGTAGAACATCTACCGATGGCATTAATTTCTCAGGATTTAAGGAAAGCAAAATCATAAATTTTCTAAATAGACCCTGGTTAAAGGAGGGACGAGTAAATTCACCATGGCATATTCAGGCCACATTTGTCGATGGTTATTATTTTCTCTGTATTGCAGTGGGTGATGTGAAACGGTATACTGCGGAACTGTTGTACATTGGATATTCTAAAGATGGATTAAATTTCAAAGTATTACCGAAGCCGCTGTTGAAAAATAATGCATATAGAAGTTCAATTTTTCCAATGGGCAGCAACGAATCTTTAATTAAGATGGGAGCAATGATCGGTAATAAATCTGGTGAGTTCAGATATCGGGAATTTACATTGAACAAAGACAATATTGAGAAGTCACTAAAATGATTTCAGCCTTTAATATATCATTTCTGTTACTATTTTTGTATATTAAAGATTAATGATGGGAAAAAATGGTTGTATGGATTGTCCTCGTCCGGTTGCTGTTTCGGTAGTTATACCGGTATACAATGTCGAAAAATATTTAGACGAGACGATCCAAAGTGTGCTTGATCAGGAATTACAAGATTTCGAAATCATACTCGTTAATGACGGTAGCAGTGATTCTTCGGCTGAAATCTGTCGGAAGTATGCATCTTTGGATGCGCGCATTTATTTTTTTGATCAGGAAAATTCGGGGGTGTCTGTCGCTAGAAATAACGGTCTCATTCATGCGAGCGGAGAATATATCTATTTTTTAGATTCTGATGATACCATTGAACCCGCATTTTTGTCAGCTTCTTTAGCGACTGCTATACAGCAAAATTTTGATTTGGTGATTTTGGGAGAGCCTTATTGTTCCCGGGCGCCACGTTTGACTGCTGTACCGACATGCGGTTTGCTGACCAAAAAGACCTTATTGGACATTTATCCCAATATTCGTTTTCCTGAAGGAATTCAGCCCTGCGAGGATGGCTTGTTTTCACATCGTCTCTTTTTGATGACCGATAAGATCGGATTCAATCCTGGCGCAGTATATTTTTATAGACAGCACGAGAATCAAAATCATACGCAAATTAATCGGCAGACTGATCGCTTATTGAAACAGATCCCCATATGGTTAGAACTATTGAAGGAGTTTTATAAGGAACATGATCTTTTTGCTTCAAAAGCCTTAAAACTAGCGCTATTTATCGAACATGAACCTTTTGAGTTTCGCTATTTAAAAATGGCATTTAATGATCTTGAGAAGGAAGAGCTGTTTAAGTTATTGCAAAATTTTATGCAAGAATATGTAAGCCCGCATCTTACCAAAGCCGATAAAGAAATATTAACGGTGCCTTTTAGCTATTTTGTAGAGGCTCGAGATCATAGGGATTTTGATACGTTTTACGTATCTTATTGTAAAGAGAGGGCTGAAAAATTGAAGCGAGGCTTATTTTGGGTGAGGTTTATTCCAATTGCTGGCCTAAGAAGAAAAGTCCGTCAAAGGATCAGAAATAAGTATCTCGACGTATGAAGATTTTACTAATACAACATTTGTATTTTTTAAATGGAATAGGAGGAACGGAAAAGATATGTTCAGCGCTAGCGAACATACTGAGTACAAATGGGCATGAAGTGGCGATTGCAACCAATGAAAACATAAAAGGCTCCCCAGTTTTTCCGCTGCATAAGTCGGTGAAAGTGACGAATATCTTTGACGCTAATTTAGAGCAGAAGCTCGAGCTTCCTATTTATAACTATAAGGGGGCGAATCCACTTTTATGGTTGAAATACAAGGCTCGCAAAAAATACAGCAAGTGGTATAACCGCCGATTGAAGCAACGCATGGGGGGGGAAGCTAAATTATATCAGTTTAATCTGCGAAAGCGGGCGATTTTATGGAAAGATTATATCGACGGGCTAAAGCCGGATTTGATTATTACCATGTCCATTGGCTCACTTCTGGAGATTACTTATGGAAATACACTGTCAATCCCCATTATAGATTCGGTCAATGGAAGACCTGATTACGATTATACCAATGTTCTAGGCGGGAGAAAAGCATATATGGTTGATTTGTTAACGGCTAGTTTCGATCATCTGAATGGTGTTCAGATCTTATTTGATAGCTATCGGGATTTTCTGCCGTCTAATTTTTCGGGACAATGCGACGTTATTGCCAATCCAATCCAGCAGGTAGATCCTCACGATTTAGTTATCCATGACCGTATCAAGGAAAGATATAAGATTATTCATGTGGGGCGTTTGGATACAGAATGTAAGCAGCAGCATATCGCCATTGCAATTTTTGCTGGCCTGGCAAACAAATATCCCAATTGGGATTTGGAGTTTTGGGGGATAGGTCCAGACTTTGATCGATTGAATACACAAATCCGTGATCTTGGATTGGCTGAACGGGTCTTTCTGTGTGGATTCACCGAGGATCCTCTGATAAAGATGCGGGATGCGGATATTTTTATTTTCCCCAGCAAATATGAGGGGTTTGGATTAGCCTTGGCAGAAGCCATGTCAATAGGCCTGCCGAGTATTGGCTTTTCCACATGTTCAGGGGTAAATGAATTGATCAAACATAATCAGAATGGTTTTTTAGCATTGGACGACCGGGAGATGGTTCTGTACCTCGAACAATTGATCATGGACTCTTCGCTACGTTCGAGACTTGGCGTTCAAAGCAACTTGGCAATGAAGGCGTACAGTTTTGAAAATATGGCTAAAGGGTGGTTAAATTTAGTGGAGACAGTCACAAAGCGTTTTCGGGGCGAAAGCGAGATTTAGTTGGTCCGGCAAAAGAAAAATTCAAATAGAATGTGGCATTTCCCGAGAATAATTCGTATTATTTATTATAAAAGCAATTGCTGCTTTTTACCTATTCAATAAGAATAAATGCAAACAATAAAGAAAAAGAGAATATTATACTTTATGCCTGAAAATCCTAACAGTTCGAAAGCAGGCAATTTGACTAGGTGTAAGCAGTTGTTAACTTATTTTAATACGATAAGTGCAAATTTTGAGATTGATTTTGTATCCTCAATTAATTGGAGGGCAGGTGATGAAGCTATTTTTCAATCAGAATTTCCAAATATTAACTTGATTATTTTACCTTTTAAATCTTCCAAAAAAAATAGGATTAGTTATTTCTTTCGTGATAAATTACAAAAAGAGATTAAAAATATATTCCACTCAAATTTGGTTGATCGTGTTTCGCCATCATTTCAAAGGAGATTTGAAAAGGTTTTAAGCGATCATAAGTATGATTATGTTATTATTAGTTATGTTGAATTTGGTAGTTTGGTAAAGAATTTGATAGGATCTTATACAATTTTAGATTCGCATGATTTTCTGACGCTGCAAAATAAAACAAAGGAAAAGGAAAACTTTTCAATGCGTCAATTGGGTAAAATGTTTGGAGCTGAGTTGTCTATGATGACTTCTTTTAATGAGATATGGACATTTTCAATTGAGGAAAAATATATTTTTGAACAGTTTGCAGATAAATTTGTACGATTAATTCCGGTTTCAATGCCATCTCCTGTTATTCAAGAACGCGAAAAGAAGATAGACTTAATTTATGTAGCGAGTGATAATCCACACAATGTGTCGAGTATAAAGTGGTTTTTAGAACAAGTATTTCCGCTACTTGCGAATGTTGAACTGCATGTGATTGGCAAGATTTGTGCACATATTCCAACAGTGAAAAATGTTATAAAACATGGATTGGTGGATGATCTTGCAGCATATTATGAGCAAGCTAAAGTTGCTATCTGTCCAATGCTTTCAGGGACAGGAATCAAAATAAAGGTTTTGGAAGCACTATCTTTTGGCATTCCGGTTGTAACCAATCAACGTGGTGTCGATGGATTGTTTAATAAATCAGATAATGGATGTCTTATATCGCTAGATGAACAGGCTTTTGCTTCTCATATTATTGAATTGCTCCAGGAGGATGAATTTTATAAAATAAAATCGAATCAGGCCATTGAATATATGAGAAATAATCATACCATAAAGAAAGAGTATGAGGTCTTGGACGCTGTTTTTAACAATAGATGAATAAATGAAAATCTCTCTAATAATATCTACTTATAACTGGCCGGAGGCGTTGGCATTATGCTTGGAAAGTGTATTGCTTCAGAAGGTTCTTCCTGATGAAATACTTATCGCTGATGACGGGTCAGGAAAGGAGACAGAGCGAGTTGTAGCAGAATATAAAAGTAAGTTTAATATTCCTTTTATTCATGTATGGCATGAAGACGAGGGTTTCCAGTTGGCGAAAATCAGAAATAAAGCCATTGCTAAAGCCTCATCCGACTATATTGTCCAAATTGATGGTGATTTAATTTTGCATCCCTATTTTATTCGAGATCATCGAAAATTTGCGCGAAAAGGATCGGTTGTACGTGCCAGCCGTATTTATCTTGATCGGGAATTTTCCGAGAAAAAATTGACAAAGCGTGATACAAAGGTAAATAGATTCGATAAGGGGGTCTCGAACCTGTTCAGTGCTTTTCGTTTTCAGCTATTATGGAAGTATTTTGAATTTAATTATAAAAATAAAGGCAACGAACGTTGGGAGATTCATGGGGCCAATATGGCCTATTGGAAAGAAGATGCCATTCGTGTGAATGGCTATAATGAAGACTTTAAAGGCTGGGGACCGGAAGATAAAGAATTTGTCGCTAGGCTATTAAATATCAACATTAAAAAACGCTTCTTAAAATTCGGCGGCATTGTTTTTCACATCTGGCATGCGATAAATGCAAAAGAGAATTTAGGCAACAACAATTGTTTGTTTGCAAAAACAAAAAAGCTAAATTTGACCTATTGTGATAACGGTATTGATAAATACCTGAAATCATCTGATTAGCACTTACGGTTTTATAGCTATTTTTTGGAAACTTCGATAATTATTACAACGTATAATAGGCCCGATGCATTGGAATTGGTGCTATTGTCTGCATTAAATCAAACAGTTTTGCCGAGTCAAATTATTGTTGCAGATGACGGCTCTGATGATCGAACAAGACAGCTAGTCCATCGTTATGAGCAGGTTTCTGAAATTCCAATCAGCCATGTTTGGCAGGACGATTGTGGTTTTCGCGTTGCACGTATTCGAAATCAAGCGCTTGCCCAAGTGAAATCCCCCTATGTTATACTTGTCGACGGTGATATTCTTATGGCACCAAATTTTATTGAAGACCATCTAAAACTCGCCAAAGTCGGACATTTTATCCAAGGTGGAAGGGTTTTACTGAATCAAGCATTAACATCTAAATTGTTAACCGAGTCGAATCAACTAAAGTATCCGAATATGTTTCAGGCGGGATTTGAATCTGGTAGGTTTGAGAAGAGAATAAGTAGTTTTCGTAATCTTCTTTTAGCACGATGGACTGCGAAAAACCTAGCACAAAAAAGAAGCAAAGTACGCTCTTGTAATATGTCCTTCTACATGCGCGATGTTCGCGCAGTGAATGGTTTTAATAATCTTTTTGAAGGCTGGGGCCGGGAAGACAGTGAATTTGTGGAACGTTTATTCAATTATGGACTCAAAGGGCAACTAATCAAGTTTGCTGCAATTGGGTATCACTTATATCATAAAGAAGCGTCTAGAAAAGCACTTCCACAAAACGATCATTTATTAGAAAAGACAAAATTAGAAAAGCTGACATCCTGTGCTGACGGACTTTCTAGTTTCCTATAGTTATTCATTATCATGGGAATTCCAAAAAATATATTTCAAACATTTAAGGATAATAAGATTCCTTGGCTCACGAAGCTCTATATTCGCTCATTTTTGAAAAAGAACAAGGATTATTCGTATGAGTTCTATGATGATCAAAGGGTGAGTGACTTCTTTGCTGAACATTTTGATGAGCGCATTAATAAAGCTTATCATCGTCTTCAGATAGGAGCGGCCAAAGCAGATTTTTTTCGCTATGCTGTTTTATATATATATGGTGGTATTTATATAGATTTAGATAGTGATTTGTTAGTTTCCATCGATAAATATCTAAATAGCGATGACGTTGCGGTAATAACGCATGAGAACAATAGGAGCCTGTATGCACAATGGGCACTTATCTTTGATAAAGGACATCCCTTTTTAAAAAGAACGATGGAGCTGATTGTGGATAATATTGAACAGAATCGGTTTCCACATGATGTGCATGCGATGACAGGACCAACAGTTTATACATTAGCCATTAATGAGGTTCTGAAAGAAAATCCGAATGTGGCGTATCGCTGCATTGAAGATGATTATAAAGGATTACTGAAATTTAAGTATAAATTAGGTAAACTCATGATTTATAAAGACAAATCTAACCATTGGAAGAAACTACAGCTGCGTATTCCTGTTGTAAAGCCTGATACAGACTTTTAGGTTTGTTTATTTTAAGGGAGAGTTATTTTTACTTATTTTTGAAGAAAAGTATTGGTCATCGATGAATTTCAAAAGAATCTTTTTGCGAAATAAAAATAATAAGATTTACTATTATATTAAAGCAATTCTTAGGGAGCTAGTTCCTGATAGTCTTTCTCAAGCCCAACTAACAAAGCGTTTAGATAGCACTTATTATCGCAAAAATGCCACATATATTGATGATAGGGTAAATTATTACAATAAGTTGGAGCGGCTTGAGCCTTTAGATCAGGACGCCATTGAAATAGGCAAATACCGCGTACCAGAACGCATACGCGTTTATTATTTCGATAGTAAGGAATATTTAAGGTTTTTTAACCCCAAATTGCGGTTCAGTATTTTGCCCGGTGATATCATTCATATTCCCTCACATCCGACTTTACTCAAGAGCCGACCTATTCATGGTAATAACAGCAATGCAATAGTCTTAAATTTGGATAAAGCAAGACATTTTAATTTTCTTCAGGATGATGTGTCTTTTGATAAAAAAATAGATATGTTGGTCGGAAGGAGCGGTTTTGGACAGATTCATCGTAGTCGATTCTACCAATTGTATTATGATCATCCATTGTGCAATATCAAAAAGGCTAATCGATCTTCCGATAAGGATTATTTATCCATCGCAGGGCACCTTGATTATAAATTTATTTTGGCGCTTGAGGGAAACGATGTCGCGACAAACTTGAAGTGGATTATGTCCTCTAATTCTATTGCGGTCATGCCTATGCCAAAATATGAGACTTGGTTTATGGAAGGTCGCCTAATTCCAGATGTTCATTTTATTTGTATTAAAGATGATTATTCTGATTTGGAGGAAAAATTACGCTATTTTATGGCAGATGATCATGCAGCTAGGATGATCGTGAAAAATGCAAACGAATATATTGCTCAATTTAAAAATAAAAAAATAGAGGATATAATCGCATTAAAAGTCTTGGATAAATATTTTACGCATACCGTTCAGCCTAAATTACAATAAGGACTGATAACAGTTTATGAGTTCTGATGCAATTTTTTCATCATTAAATTTTTGCACATAGTGACGGCCTTGTGCAATCATCCTTGCACTGGTTTGGGAGTCGTCGAGAATACCTTTGATCGCTAGATTTATTTCGTCTACATTTGAAGGGTCGATATAACAAGACGATGGTCCACCAGCTTCTGGAAATACACCCGAATTGGTTGTAATGACAGGAGTACCAGCATATAAGGCTTCAATGATAGGAATACCAAAGCCTTCAAAGATAGAAGGGTATATAAAAATTGATGCCATCGAATAAATGGTCGATAGTTCTTCAATAGTAAACCCTTGTTTTATAATGACTTTGCTTTCCAATTTGTTGGCTACGATATATCTGTTAATCTCCTCAAGATAGGGTGTTTTCTTACCAATTATTAATAATGGGATATCGATATCCTGAATAGCTTTTACAATTTGTAAAACATTTTTTCGTTTTTCAATTGAACCCACACTTAAGAGGAAGTCCTTGGGTAAATTATATTTTAACCTTAATTTTTCCTGCTCATCGTCGCTTTTTGGAACCTTGAAAGCCGGATGGCAACCCTGATAAATGACCTCGATCTTATGTTCGGGAATTGCATAGTAATCGATGATATCGGATTTAGTCTGTTCACTAATTGCAATAATTTTATCCGCGTGATTAACAGCTAATTGGAATTTCTTGTTGTATATCCAACGATCGATGGGTTTATAGAGTTCGGGATAGCGTAAGAAGATTAAATCGTGTATAGTGACAACGGATTTAATTCCACGGGCTTTTAAGCCCCTTGGTATTTCTCCTGTAAGGCCATGAAAGAGCTCTACACCGTCATTAAGCAGGTCGGATGCTATTCCAAAGCTTCGCCAAAGTGCGGGAAAAGCGCGGTTAAATGTGCTTTTGGGTAGACGAATTTTTTCTTCAATAAGCGCCTTCTTCGAAAGAGCATTATCGTCCAATCTTGGTGTATACTTCAAATAAGTATTGTCCGGATAATATTGTTCCAGTATACGTACAAGGTCCCGACTATAATTGCCTAAGCCTGTTCGATTGAGAAAATATCGTTTAGCATCAAATCCAATTGTTATCATGCTTGACCCGGTTTAGCTTTCTTTAAAAATGTGTTCAAATTTACTTAATACCAAATCCCAATTATAATATTTAGAAACATATTCTTTAGCTTTTGCCGCAATGATGTTCTTATCTGTAGTTGGATCTTGCAAATATGCGATAATTGAACTTAGGGAGTTGAAGGAATCATAACAGAAGACAGCTCCACTTTTGCGTTCATGTTCGACCATGACATCACACTTTTTGTTACCAATGACCGGTTTCCCCAAATGGAGCGCTTCTAATGTCAATAGTGATAAACTTTCGGCGAGTGAGGGATTAATAATGGCAAAGCTTTGTTGCATTAACGCTTTCTTTTCTTCCTCACTTACAAAACCAGTATAGATGATATCGGGATCTTGCTGAACATCCATGGTATTTTCTCCTGTAAGTACAAGTTGCAAGTCGATCTGTTTTTCTGATTTTAATTTCAGAAAATAGGTCATAAAATTGTTGATTTTTACAGGAGTTATGCGGCCACAATAAAGTAGGTATGGTGATTTGATCTGATATTTGGCACTGATGGCTGTTGTAGCTGCCAAATCATCTATTTGATTAACGCCTATGCCAACAATTGTATTTTTTGCCAGCGAATTTCTGAAAATTTCTAAACACATTTCTTTTTCACTTTCTGTGTTAAAGGCAATATGATTGACTTTTGAAAATAAAAGTGTGTTGATACTTCTAAATAACATACTCTCCATATGTGCGGTGGGAATCAGAATAGACTTCTGTGGCACAAGGAGTGATCCCAGTATGGTTAGTGGGTTTTCGTAAGTAAAGAAAATGAATTTGTCGAAATCGTGTTGGAATTCCCTAATATAATTGAGTAATGAAGACGAATAAAATGGATGTCCTTCTAAATATTTAGATTCATCATCAACTTTGAATTTCCAAATGGGAAATAAGGAAAAAATAGGCTTTGCTATTCCCCAGCGATAGATCAATCGGCGTATTTTCCGGGCAATTTTACTTTTCTTTTCGGAGGCTGAATTTTTATCGGTCACAAACCTCATCACAGGTATTCCCTGTATAATTTCTAGGCCTGGAGTGAAATCTTCCGCTGGTTTATTTAAAAACTTGATAGTGGTGGTTAATACAGTCACGTCATGTTTTGCTGATAATCGTTCAGCTAGCATTCTACAATGGAATTCGGCTCCACCGGTGATATCCAATCCGTATCGAATGGTTATTAACCCTATCTTCATCCTATTGCTCTTATTTTTTCAATCACCATTTCCGGTGTAATTAAATCAATTGCTTCTATCCCATCACAATCACATGGCTTGTTGCCGTATACCGAACTCGGTCTATTGGGATGTTCAACATGGATGCAGTCTGTTAGCTGCTGCCCATAACCGGTGAATCCAGCATAAGGATGCGTTGCTCCCCATAAAGAAAGACACCTTACGCCCATCAATGATGCCATATGAAGTCCCGAAGAGTCCATACTGATCATGAGATCTAGATTTGAAATCAAATCCAGTTCTTCCCGTAGCGAAAACTTGCCTATGGTATTATAGGTGTTGGGAAATCGCTCCGTCCAGTTTTGCGCAATCTGGAATTCTTGTTCACCACCGCCAAACAACAAAACATCATAGCCATTGTGCGTCAATATGTCTATCACATATTCCATTTTGGTTTGCGGAAAAATCTTATAACGATGCTGTGCAAATGGGGCAATGCCGATTTTCTTTCGATCGAAGTTTGCAAACATACTAAATGCAGCTTTGGGTACATCCTGCAAATTAAGAACCAATTTATTGCTAAGTTCGAATTTGAAACCTAATGCGCGAAATACATCTGCATAGCGCTCGACTGTTAACTTTAAAGGAACTTTAATTTTGTTGTTTTCGCGGGTTAAAGCTTTTTTTTCCGCCCTGCCTTTGTCAAGTTGTTTTACTTTTACACCCGATAAGGAAAATAAAAGATCGACTACGCGGGAGCGTAAATTGAAATGTAAGTCAGCTACAGCACCTGCACCGTATTGAGCCAGTTCTTTTTTTAGCTTGACTAATCCAAAGAAACCTTTATGAATTGTTTTGGGCTCAATCGCGTGAAACCGTACACCTTTTATTCCATCAAAAAATGGGGCAAAGAATTGCCGGCTGACCATAATAATTTCTACATCAGGGTATTGAATACAGAATTCTTTCAATACTGAAGCGACCATGGCAACATCGCCCATAGCTGAAAATCGGGTTACTATGATCCGTTGCGGTAAGGACATATTTTATTTTCCTGATGAATATAGGACAGGGTTCAATGCCGGATCGTTATACATTTTCATCTGTTTATAGACTTTCATGTATTTATCACCTGATGCGATGGCGGTCATCAATTCATCAATACTTTGGGATAAATCTTTCCTTTGTTCCAATAAAACGTTTAGTTTTTCTTGGCAGGAAATGATATGTGCTTCGGAAGCATCTGTGCGTAATGTTTCCTGTTCCATGTGGTAGATTTTTAAAGCCAGAATGGAAAGTCTATCAATAGCCCATGCCGGACTTTCAGTATTGATTGTTGCTGTAGGACGAGCCTGTATATCTTGAAATTTTTGCAGAAAATAACTATCAATGTACTCTACGGTATCTGTGCGATACTGATTGGATTCATCGATACGTCTTTTCCAATATAATCCTTCTTGAGGTTCAATAGCGGGATTACGCACCACATCTTCCATATGCCATTGTACAGTGTCAATCCAGCATTTTAAATAGAGGAGATGTTCTAGGGATTGTTTGTCATACGGATTTTGGATTGGATGATCAATCTGATCGTATACGTGGTAATCCTGGATAGCACGCTGAAAAATTGGATTTGCTATTGCACTAATCATGTTACAAATATAAAATATATTATGGAGTTATTCTTACTATTCAACGCAGACATTAAGGGAATGAATTGGACGATAAACTTATTAAAATGAAAGAAGTTTCCTGTTTTCTAGAATGCCGAAAGTAATAAATCGGGAAAGATACCTAAGATCAACACGGCGACGGTACATAAGATTCCAATACACAAGAGCAGTACATTGAACTTAACAGCTGGAGATCCCGTATTTTCCCTTAGAAACGCATTCAGTGGTATCTTAAAATAGTAAAACAGGGAGATAACCGATGTGAGGGCTCCGACAATAAGTAATGCCAATAAACTGAACGATTGGAAGTTTTGGTATTGCTCGAATACTTTGGAAAAGACCAAAAGTTTCCCAACAAAACCTGCAGTAGGAGGTAGGCCGACCAAAGCGATTAAAACAATCGAAAAGGAAGTAAACAGTAAGGGAAATTGCTTTCCTAAGCCACGATAAGATTCAATCGTGGTATTTCCTAAACTAGCTTCTAAGGCATCAATGAAGATAAACACCGCAATATTCATCAAGGCATAAATGGAAAGGTAAAATAAGAGCACATTTGACTCTTTATTTTGATAAACCAGTACAGCCATAAGAAGTATACCTGTATGTCCAATGGAAGAATAGGCCATCATCCTTTTGGCATCCTGTTGACGCAAAGCGGCTAAATTACCAATCAGCATGGTTGCAATGGCGATCGCAATAATCACATAAGTCAGAAAATCACTGAAATAAAAGGAGACATTGAGCCATGCGGAGAATATCTTGGACAAAAGAACAACGACTGCAATTTTGGGTACAGTTGCAAGATAGGTGGTAATCACTGTTGGGGCACCTTGATAAACATCCGGACTCCAGACGTGAAAGGGAAAAAAACTCAGTTTAAAACCGATACCTGTCAGCAAAAATAATAAAGCAATGCTGATCATGATCTGTGGTGCTTCCATCAAGCCGGCAATGTGGCTTGGTGCGTCAAAATTCAGGTTTCCCGTGAAACCGTATAGTAAAGACAAGCCATAGAGCATAACGGCAGCACAGATCGATCCAAAAAGTACATATTTTAAAGCAGCTTCCGATTGAACCTTTGTGGAAGAAAAATAGCCAACCATAATATAGGAGCTGATCGAAACAGTCTCCACAGCAATAAAGATCATCAGCCAGTTACTCGACATCGTCAGCAGGTTCAGGCCAAGGGTTGCGGTCAATAGCACAGCGTATAGGTCGCCTAAAGGGCGGTCTTGCTGGCGCTGTTGGATGAAGATACAGATGAGGATTGTCGACAACAGCATAATCAAACGTGCAGCTACAGCAAATGCATCAATATGGATCATATCAAAGAAGCCCGTTACCTCGACCTTACTGAATCCCTGGCACAGAAGGTAACAGCCACTGAGCGATAACCCAACGAGGGTGATGACAAAAGAGGTATTCTTCCAGTGTTTGTCAATAAAAAGACTAGCTATGATAGTACCAATAAAAGTGACGATCAATGTCAGTTCGGGCTTAAAATAAGGAACGCTTACGATAATCTGATCGATGAAAGAACTGATATATGGACTGAATGCGGGCATGCTGAATTAGATAAATTGTTGGATAAAACTCACGAGATTCAGAACACTGGCGTTTAGGGTGTTAAATACTAATGCCGGCATAATTCCAAGTAATAGGGCGAGCGCTAGGGTAGGAAATAAGATCACTTGTTCCCGTAAATTTAGGTCTGTCAGCGCATTACTCCAGGAGTCCCCACCTTTTAAGCGAATTTGTCCAAAGAACATGCGTTGCAGTGTCCAAAGTAGATAGGTTGCACTTAATAGGATACCTATGGAGCCCGCCAATGCCATCCAACGCGGTAATCCAGTTCCTATACTCGCGGCATTGAAGGAACCGATAATGACAAAGGCTTCGCCAATAAAGGCTGAAAAACCGGGCAGGCCTAGGGACGCAAAAAATGCGACAGCTACATAACCTGTGTATTTAGGCATAATTTGAGCTAGGCCACGGAAACTATAGATATTTCTGTCATGTACACGGTCATAGACCACACCAACTAGGAAAAAGAGTGCAGCGGATAAGAATCCGTGGGAAATCATCTGAAACATGGCGCCAGAAATACCTTCTGCAGTCAGCGATGCAACGCCAAGCAGCACAAAGCCCATATGTGAAACCGATGAATAGGCAATCATTCGTTTCAGGTCTTTTTGTGATAAGGCATTCAAAGCACCATAAATAATGGAGACAACACCGATTAATCCAAGCCACCAATTGGATAAGGCTGCCATATCGGGAAAGATGCTGTAACAGATACGGATGATACCGTAACCACCAATTTTCAGGAGGATACCGGCAAGAATAATAGATACCGGTGTTGGCGCTTCAACGTGCGCATCCGGCAGCCAAGTATGTAGAGGAACAATGGGTACTTTAATGGCAAAAGCAAAGAAGAGCACAATGAAACCGACCAGACGAGCTGAAATGCCCAAAATCTCCTGATAACCTTCCCAGCCGAAAATAGAACCCTCAAGATAATTCTTTGGATTCATCATATAGATCATGTTGAAGGTATGTGCTCCAGTCAAGGGGTTGATTACTGAAAAATACAATCCGACGATAATCAACAACATAAATACAGACCCGAATAGGGTATATAAAAAGAATTTTATAGCTGCATATTCGCGTCTTGCGCCACCCCAGATACCGATCAAGAAGTAGAGTGGCAGTAACATGACTTCATAAAACAAATAAAATAGGAAGAAATCCAATGCACAGAAAATCCCCATAACGGCCATATTAAGTACCATGAGCAAGGCAAAGTATCCCTTCGGACTTTTCTGGATATTCCAAGAGGCGCCTATAGCCATCAGCATAACGAAAGCACTCAGCAATAACAAGGGCATGGAGATCCCATCAATACCAATAAGATAATCGATCTCTAATTTACCTATTGATCCTAAATCTAATCGGATCCAGGAAAGTTGTTCAACAAATTGATAGCCCGCCAGATCTTGGACTCCTGTTTTGCTTGCATCAAATTGTGCATAACATATTCCGGCCAGTACAAATTGTATTGCTGTGAATGCTAAAGCAATATATTTGTAACTCGATTTATAGCGTGTTGGTAAGGCGAGAATGAGCGCCGTAGCCAATAGCGGTAAAAATATCAATAAGGATAGAATAGGCATTTCCTAAAAGAATATAAGATAAATTAAACCAAGTAAAACTAATAAAAAGACGGAATACAATGCTGTCTGTATCTTTCCGTTTTGGACCAGGCGAACTTGATTGCCTGTCCAATAGGCTACAGTAGCAACCGTATTAACAAAACCATCTACAATATATTTGTCTATCCACACACTTAACTGAGAGAGGGATAAGACGATAAACTGAATCAAAGAAACGAAAGCGTCAACGATATGACGGTCAAACCAATAACAGAACTGCGCAAATTTTAATGTACCATTCACAAAGACTGCTTGGTAAAATTCATTGATATACCCCTGGTTGAAAGCGGCTTTTAATGCCTGGCTAGCTGGGTTCAAAGGGTATTTATTTTGTACATACCATTTCCAGCCGATGATCCAGCCAATACCCGAACCTAGTAGCAATATGACAGGAATGATAAGGTGTGCACTATGGCTTGGCGCAAAAGCATATTCATCCAATAAAAGGCCGTCCATCAACCAGGAATCATGATACGAAAACGGATTGAATGAGAATACCGGAAATAGACAGAAGAGACCCAACATAAACATGGGGATCAACATGGTCTTTGGTGCTTCATGAAGCGGATGATCATGTTGTTTGCCCTGAAGCTGTTTCAACAGTCTGAACTCTCCAAAAAAGGCTTTAAAGAGCAAACGACCGATGTAGAAAGCCGTTAAAATACTTACTAGAATTAAAATTGCGGGGATGATAAGGTATAAGCTACCTTTTGAAATAGCCCATTCAAAGGAAGAGATAACGATACTATCTTTGGATAGATAACCTGAAGTCAACGGGAAGCCCGCAAGTGCTAGGGAAGCTATACACATCAGCACGAAGGTTTTTGGCATATATTGACGTAGTCCACCCATATTCCGTAAATCCTGCGGATCAAAGTCCAATTGGCTATGTGCTTTGAGATGGGCCATTTCATGAATGACAGCTCCTGCAGAAAGAAATAATAGACACTTAAAGAAGGCATGCGTAGTCAGGTGAAATAAAGCAGCATCCCATGTTCCAATGCCAATTCCAACCATCATAAAACCTAACTGCGATATGGTCGAAAAGGCAAGAATACGTTTGATATCGTATTGGCCAAGCGCGAAGTATGCTGCCAAAGCAGCGGTTATTGTACCAATAATGGCAATAAATAATAAGGCAGATTCATTAAATAATGGAAATACAGTAGCCAATAGGAAGACACCAGCGGCAACCATGGTCGCAGCGTGAATTAACGAGGATACTGATGTAGGACCTTCCATTGCATCAGGAAGCCATACATGTAATGGAAATTGGGCTGATTTAGCCATCGCAGCCAAGAAAAAGGCTAATCCTGCAATGGTAAGCCAAATCTGAGGTAAGCTATTGACTGGAGAAATCCATAATCCTTGGGCGATTGTGGATTGATAAATTAAGCCATTGTCCCCAAAGAGATCGATTAAATTGAGGGTTTTGAACTGTGTAAATAGGATCGCAAGCCCAATTAGAAAACCGAGGTCGCCGATGCGATTGACCAAAAAAGCTTTTTTATTGGCTTGTACCGCTGTTTCACGTGTGAACCAGAAGCCGATGAGGAGATACGATGCGAAACCGACCAATTCCCAAAAAACATACATCAATAGGAGGCTATCCATGATGACCAATCCCAACATCGCAAAACAGAATAAGCTGAGATACATCCAGTAACGGTGAATACCTGAATCGCCATGCATATAGGCTCTGGAGTATATATGTACGGGTAGGGCAACGGTCGGTACCAAAAAAAGCATCAACGTGCTCAAATTGTTCAGCAGGATACCAACTTTAAATGATGTTTCACCAATAGTGAACCAGCTTACTTGAATTGATACCGCCGGATTATTCCATATGGAGAACCAGGTAAACCCAGCAGCGATAAAACTGAGGATGATCGCCGCGAGAGAAACTAGGCCAGACTGGTCGCGTTTGCCTGCTATTGCTTGATATAGGAATGCCGCTAATGGCGCTGCCAAGGTAAGCAGTGCGGTCAGAAGGGGCGATATGTGAACAAATTGATCCAATGTTTACTTGTCTTTTAATTGGTTTATCTCATCCGGATTAATGGTTTTGTAATGTCTATAAACATTTAATACGATAGCCAATCCAACAGCGACTGCGGCCGCAGCAAGAACGATGGCAAATAATGCAAAAATTTGCCCACCATAACTCAATTTATCATATTTTCCAAAAGCAACAAAGTTCAGGATAGCTGCATTGATCATCAACTCAATACCGACCAAAATCATAATTGCATTTTTCTTGGAAAGAACGGTATAGAGACCAATGCAAAAGATGCAGGCACTGACAACTAAAAAATGCGTCAGCGTAATCATATTGTACGCTCCTTTCTGGATAAATGCGAGGCTCCTATCAAGGCCATCATCAAAAACACGGATATAATTTCAAATGGCAATACATAAAAAGTCATAAAACGTAACCCAATCTGATGTATGTTATTGTCTGTTGCGACAATCTCGGTGTTATTTTCCCTAGCTTGTAAAATCCACGCAGATGGTGCTTGTTGCCATTCCATAATGCCATATAGCATCAGTAAAAGGAAGCCAAGCACGATGGGAACCGTCTGCCATCTGGGCATGGTTAAGAACGAACCGCTGCTATCCTGAAGGTCTTTCAGGAGTTCTTTGTTGGAGAGCATAAAGGCAAATAACATCAATATGAGCACGCCACCAACATAGACCATAATTTGTGTGATAGCTACAAAATCGGCTAAAGCAAATAGGTAAAGTCCTGCCATAGCAAATAAGACAATAAAAAACAGGAACAATGCACGTGCAATATTTTTAAGATTGACGAGCAAAAGTGCTGAACCGATTGCTAGGATAGCAAAGGCGTAGAATAAAATACTTTCCATCTTTTATTTTTGCTTTGCTGCCTCCTTTTCAGCTTGAAACTTGGTCCATTCTGCTTTACGTTGTGCGACCTCGCTATCGGTCATATCTGAAAATCCATAGATAAGATCGGTCAGTTTTTGCGAGCTGCGGTCATATTCGTTGGTCATGGTAATACATTCCGTCGGACAAACGACAGTACATAACCCGCAGTACATACATTTAGCCATATCAATGTTGAATTTGGCCGGGTATAGTCTTTTAACGCTGCCATCTGAAGTTTTTCCAATGGCTTCCGGTGATTTAATGGCTTCGATTTCGATGCAGTCGACGGGGCATGCCTTTGCGCATAGGTCACAGACAATACAGTCCTCGATATCGACTTGCAATTGATAGCGGGCAACTTCGGGGATAGGCATTTTTTCACGCGGATATTGAACAGTGACAATACCTTCCTGCTGATCAAAGTAATTGTCTTTCTTGATATTCAATTCCGTTCGCGAACGTCGGGCACCAAACAAGTGCTTAACAGTCAAAGATAAACCCTTGATTGCCGTACGAAATGCATGCGAAGCCGTTTTAAATATCATATCCTATGCTATAACTAAAATTCGCCAAATTGCAGAGATGGCCATACAAAGAAAAGCCAGCGGTGTCAATACTTTCCAACATAAACTCATCAGCTGGTCTGCACGTAACCGCGGTAATGTCCATCGAATCCACATTTGGATACCAACAATAAATAATGATTTGGCTAAGGTCCAAAATATTCCCCACACTAAACCTGTGGTCCAATCGGCCAAGCGTATTGCACCTATGTTTGGTAATGGTGTATTCCAAGCTCCTAGGAAGAGAACAACCCCCAACATCGATACCAAAAACATCATGGCATACTCCGCCAAAAAGATAAAGGCAAATTGTATCCCGCCGTATTCCGTATGGAAGCCACCGACCAATTCAGATTCGGCTTCCGGGATATCAAAAGGAGCACGATTACACTCAGCAAGGGTAGCAATAAAGAATATGATGAAGGTGATAATCAAATGTGGAGCCTGAAAGATGTTCCAGGCGAAAAGGCCCCCGATTTCATTGACTTCCCAAAAACCTAAGAATTTAATGCTTCCATTAGTTAGGATTCCTTGTCCAATGGCGATTTCATTTAAATTTAGGGTTTGGGTTAGCATAACGACCGTAATCAGCGAAAGGCCTACCGGAATTTCATAGGAAACCATCTGTGCTATGGCACGCATGGATCCTAATAAAGAGTATTTGTTGTTAGATCCCCAGCCTGCCATTAAAATGCCCAAAGCATCAATAGAGATGATGGCCATAATGAAGAACAGGCCTGTATTCGTATTCGCCGGGATAAAATCTTTGGCCCACGGAATAACGGCAAAACCTGTAAATACAGCGACGAAAATAACGATAGGAGCAACTCTAAAGAGTATTTTATCGGCCGATGAGGGAGTAATTAATTCTTTTTGTAATAATTTGAGAATGTCGGCAATCGTTTGGAGACTGCCATATTTTCCTGTTTCCATCGGTCCTAGACGATCTTGTACAAATCCCGCGATCTTGCGCTCGGCATATACTGCAAATAAGGTAAAGGCTGCTATAAAAGTGAAAATAGCAATGGGAACCAAGATATGTAGTATTGTTTCTAACAAGTCTTATTTATAATGATTTTTAATAAGAGACCAATGAATACGCAAACTTAACGAAAAACAGGGAATTTAGATAAGGAAAAATTAAAATATACTTAACAAGTAGATTATCGTGACAATAGCGTAACGACGAGTAATCATATCTTGTTCGAGTGGGTGGTTTCAGATAGCTGTAAAGCCATTCATGTTAGCTCGGGTGAAAATAAAAAAGCACCCCGAAGGATGCTTTTTTAGGATATAAATCGAAATCGGATTAACGATTTGAAAATTCAACGTAGTCGCGTTCTGTGTGGCCAACGTATACTTGTCTAGGACGACCGATAGGCTCTTTGTTTTCACGCATTTCTTTCCATTGTGCAATCCATCCTGGTAGACGGCCTAAAGCAAATAATACGGTAAACATATCTGCTTTGAAACCTAATGCCCGGTAGATGATACCTGAATAGAAGTCAACATTTGGATAAAGTTTTCTGTCGATGAAGTATTGGTCATTCAATGCTGCTTCTTCGAGTTTTTTAGCGATATCCAATACCGGATCTTGAACGCCTAATTTTTCCAAGATGTCATCACATGCTTTTTTGATGATCTTAGCACGTGGGTCGAAGTTTTTGTAAACGCGGTGACCGAATCCCATTAGACGGAAAGGGTCGTTTTTGTCTTTTGCTTTAGCAAGATATTTTTCAGCATCACCACCATCATTTTTAATGGCTTCTAACATCTCGATTACAGCTTGGTTTGCACCACCATGTAATGGTCCCCATAATGCATTGATACCCGATGCAACAGATGCATAAAGGTTTGCATTGGATGAACCAACGATGCGAACAGTAGATGTTGAACAGTTTTGCTCATGATCAGCATGTAAAATCAACAACTTGTGCATGGCGTCAATGACAACAGGATCAAATGTTTTTTCATCATTCACTTCTCCAAACAGCATGTTTAGGAAGTTGTCAATGTAACCAAGGTTATTTTTTGGATAAACAACAGGATGACCTAATGATTTCTTTTGAATCCAAGAAACGATTGTTGGCATTTTTGCCAAAAGATTGATGATCGTTTGATCTTCTTCTTCTTCTGTTAAGTTTGGATTTAAAGATTCTGGATAAAATGCCGACAATGCGCCTACTAAACACGAAAGTTGGCCCATTGGGTGAGATTTGGATGGGAATCCAGCGAAGAAGTTTTTCATATCTTCGTGAATCATCATTTGCTTTTTGATGTCAGCTCTGAATTTTTCCAATACCTCTTTTTTTGGAAGCTCTCCATAAATCAACAAATAAGCAACTTCCAAGAAAGTCGATTTCTCTGCCAATTGTTCAATTGGATATCCTCTATATCTCAATATGCCTTTTTCGCCATCAAGGAAAGTAATCGCACTTTTCGTTGCACCTGTGTTTTTGTATCCTGGGTCTAACGTAATAAATCCGCTTAGATCTCTTAATTTGGAAATATCAACTGCTTTTTCATTTTCAGTACCGACAATGACTGGAAGGTCATACGAAGTGCCGTCTAAATTTATAGATGCTTTATCTGACATGTTTATATATTATCTTATATCTGATTTGTTATGCTAATCTCACAAATTTAACTATTTGATATTTAAAATTGAAAGTTCTTTTGGAATTAAAATGACATGACTGCGTCATTTTGGATAATATTCACGAATTATTTACTTAAATAAGCAAATAATTTATTCAAATTTAACATTATCTTATTCTGCAAAAATATCAATCTATTTTTCGTTGCGCAACCTTTCCTTTGTCTTCGTAGTTGCCCTGTTTACCCGATCCGAAAAAGGGTAGTATGACAAAACAAACCAGTACAACGGACGTTAGTGTCAGAATTCCTGTAGTCCACAATATTTTGCTGAAGTTTTCCGCCTCCAATAGCTTAATGCCCCAAAGTCCCAAAAGGAAATAGGTGGCAACGAAAAGGATCACCAGGGTGAATAATATGCCGAATAGGTATTTCATAGCTGAATATATTTATGTGTTATGAATTAATTCACATTTAAAAAGATCTCACGGGATAGATATCAATTTTAATGTTGAATCTCCCGTAATGCACTAGATTTTATTGAGAATCTGTTTTTTTAATGTGTCGAATTCTTCTTGGGTAATGATATTTTCACGAAGCAGCAGCTGCAGCTTTTGGAGTTTCTCGACAAAGTCACCCTCTTGCTGAATATGATCTTTGATCTCCTCTTTTTGAAGGTCAAACTGTTTTCCGAGTTCCATACCGACTCCCAGTTGTGCTCCTACACCGGCAATTCCGCCTTCATTTTTAGCTGCGTCGCGTAGTGCCCGTAATTTTTCTAATTCAACATAGCTCAGGCCTGCCTGTAGCGCCGCTTGATTTTGTGTGCTTAAATCGGCGATTTCTCCAATTCTTCGTTGTGTATTGGCATCAAATTGAGTTCCTAAGATTTTGAAATCCGTAATGTCGAGACCAAGGTCATTAAAGTCTTGTATAACCGCGGTCTTGATGTCGTTCGATAGTAATCCCAGTTGACTGTCAATCTCATTGTAACCCAGTTTCTTTTGTGCAATCTGCGCAATAATTTGTTGGGGGATCCGATTATTGATGATGTCTTGAATAACAGCTGCGTTAACCGTATTTTGATTAGCCACAATGTTTTTATAGAAATGTACCGGTTCCTTGATGAGGTAAGAGAACGTGCCATTCAAGCCGATTTCTATCGGTAAATTGTAATGCGGGTCGATATATTTAATAGGTGTTCCCGTTCCCCAGGATTGATTGACGATAGCGGCTGTACGGAAAAAGTAAATGTAGAGCTTATGTTCGGATTCAAAGTTTTGCCGCAAACGCGCTAAAGTAGTAAAAAATGGATGGTTGTCCGTTTTCAGATTGTATGTACCTGCCTCTGTCAGCAAGTTTTCACCTTTTCCTTCATAGACGAGGATGCAGCCCTGCCCTGGAGCGAGGATCAGTTTACTGGAATTTTTGATCTCATTCCTTTCAGATGGAAATTTATACCATAATAATCGGGGATCCTGGTTTTTCCACTCAATGACCTCAGAAAGCTGGTTGTTAAAAAGATTAAATAGTCCCATAGTGTTTAATTTAGTGTGTCGAATTTGGGGTTATACCCTTCAAACTTGTTGATTTGTTTGCCATTATTATCAAAATAATAATAGTTGCTCCCGTCTTTTACAATAAAACCATCCTTTAACAGGCTCCCATTTCCATAGATGGACTTCAGGTCTGTGTTGATCGTTTTTTGTATGGCCCCCGTTGTTATATCCAGCAACTGGATCTGTATGGGATCGTCCTCAGCAGGTGTTGGTTTATACGCGATGAGAAGTGTTTTGTCATTTTGAGCAACCACTACGGGCTGGAAGTAAAGCCTGCCCGGTGTAAAGTCTTTGAAACTGATCAGACGGGCTCCTTTAAATTGCCATGGATTTATCAAGACCTTTTTGTATGGATCACGGTCGGTAAAAATACCTGATCCGCCGTAATCCTTATCCCAGGAAAAGCGTGGGCTATCTTTGGGAAATCCATATTGATATTGGTAGCTGTACTGGATTAACTGAATTTTTTCTTCTGGGTAATAACTTGATTTACTTGAAAAGGTGAATTCTGTTTTTGTTGTTGGGCTGGGCAGCTTTTTCCTTCTTTCGTCGTATAGCTGCTTATCGGGAATAGATTTGTTAATTAAGGGGTAATAAGCTAGGTTTTGGCCTTCATTGTTGACAATTTGATAGGCAGAACCATAGTCTTCGTATTTAAATTCAACTTTAGCGATGCCTGTGCTTAAAGATGGAGCATCTTTTACATAGTTCTCTAGGACACTTTTATAAGTGAGTGTATTTCTGTCCAGCTGATAAATATATTTGGATTTGACGATGATATAAAGATGCTGATCTTCAAATACCTGAAGTTTGACGTCGCTGCTCGACAGTTCGACGGGAGTTTCCATCAAAGTCTTAACCCATTCTTTCTTACCTGTTTTTGGATCGAAGAGCCCAATATAAACCTTATTGTCCTTGCCTTCGTCCATTCGACCCCTGAAGGTTCCGACATTACCGACGACGACGATGTGTGGCGTATTATCTTTATCCAAAAATAGCGTGTTGCTTGCGTAATTCCATTCTAGAGGTTCGGCCTCTTCTTTTTTTTCTGTTGTTTGGGAGGAGCTGTAAGTTGAATAATTGGACGCTGGCTTTTTGGAAAATAGAGCGCTTAGGGCTCCAATGACAAACATCAGCGCAATAAAGCCCACAACAGCAAATAATACAATCCGTATGGCTTTATATTGATCTTGGTTGTTGCGTGGGTAGTTATAGTTGTGGTTGATATTGATGTCATCGCTGTCCAGAAAAAATTCTGTTCCACAGCTGTCGCATTTGTAATAATCGGGGCGTAGTGTGGTGATCTTTATGCTACCACAATGCGGACATTTGATCGCTTTGATATTTTTAGCCATTTATCTTTCTTGTATGTGTTTAAACCATCTCCTTTTGGAGTGAACGGTGCGACTGATTGCTATCAATTTTATACAGTGAAAATTCCTGTTCTTTCAATTGATGAAGCGATTTATGAATGAATTTAGAATTAAAATAAACGTATAACAAATTTTTTGCCAGCTAACTTATATTCGTCGGATTTGAGTTTAAATACGCAAGAAATGAGCCACTTCTTTTTTTGGAGGGTTTAGGAAGGCTCTATTTTGGGGAAGATCCGAAAAGGAACGAAAAAATATTTTTTGTATTTACGAATTATTCGTAGATTAGTGATAGATTAGAAAAAGGA
>JBMAAL010000054.1:0-35085 GCA_050281725.1 Sphingobacterium sp.
AAATAAGACACTATTGGTACTAGATACTGTAACCGATAGCCCGGCTTATATTATGTATCAAAAATGTGGCTGGACGAAAGTCGGAGATATCCCCAATTATGCCCTCTTCCCGAACGGAACATTGTGTAGCACGACGTACTTCTACAAAAACTTGATTCTAACGGCAAAATAAAAGCCCCCAAAACGATTAATATTCATTTGGAGGCTTCTCTTAATTATTTGGGAGTTTCACATAAGAATCTCCATATACTTATAGATCTTATTTATTTTTGTACCATATCGGCCCCGGTTTTTCGCCCATTTCTAACACCAATGTCGCTCCAGACATAATTTGTTCATGTGTAATATAGCTTGTTTCAAGAGGCTTACCATCGATCGTAATGGCTTGGATATAAATATTAGATTTACTTACATGGTTAGCATTCACTGTAAATTTCTTTCCATTGGACAACTTCAATTCAGCTTTTTCAAATAAAGGTGTACCGATTTCGTATTTTCCACTTATGGGGTCTACAGGATAAAATCCCAATGAGCTGAATACATACCAAGCCGACATCTGCCCGCAGTCATCATTTCCACTTAATCCCGAAGGCGTATTCAAGTAAAGTTTGTTCATTACCTCCGCCGCATATTGCTGCGTTTTCCAAGGCTGTCCAACCGCATTAAATAAATAGAGTGCATGATGGCTCGGCTCGTTACCATGTGCATACTGCCCAATCATTCCTGTACTAAAAATTGGCAGCTTGCTGGTGTCAGAGGGATGAAATGTAAACATGCTATCTAACTTCTGTGCAAAACGTTCTTGCCCACCAACAAGTTTAATCAATCCAGGGATATCATGTTGTACGGACCAAAAATATTGCCATGCATTACTTTCACAGATATGTGCACTATATTCCTCCGCATCAAACGGGGTAATAAATTTACCATGGCTATCTCGAGGTTGCATAAATGAAGTAGCCGGATTATACACATTTTTATAGTTTTGAGCTCTTGCAAAAAATGTTCCCGCAATATCTTTCTTTCCCATCTTATCGGCCATCATTGCGATACAATGATCGTCATAGGCATATTCAAGTGTTCGTGATAGGGACCAGTTTTCGGCATTGTATTCATCTTTGACATCATAGGGCACATAGCCTAATTTTTTATAAAGACCTATACCCCGGTAATTATCAATATTAGCTGTGGCAACACAGGCTTCTAACGCTTTTGATGCATCAAAATCACCGATTCCTTTTAAATATGCATCTACAATGACAGGAATGGCATGATTCCCAATCATCATATCCGTTTCACTCCCATAAATATTCCATACCGGTAGTCGGCCATGCTGTTCATAAAAGGCAATGAAGGACTTAATCATATCATTTACTCGACTAGGGTCTATATAAGTAAATAATGGATGCGAAGCCCTATAGGTGTCCCAAAGTGAGAATGTGCTATAATTGGTCCAACCTTCGGCCTGATGTACCTTCCGGTCCGCCCCCATGTAAGCACCATCGACATCACTGAAAATTGTCGGTGCAAGCATCGAATGATATAGTGCTGTATAGAACTTAACCTGTTCCTCTTTGTCTTTGGTTTCGATAGCTATCCTTCCCAGTTCATTATTCCAATTTTGCTCTGCCTCCCTCAAATAGTAATCAAAGTCATCATTTGGAACCTCTGCTTTTAAGTTTTTAGAAGCGCCTTCCATGCTTACACCTGAAAGAGCTGTACTTAAAGTCACTTGTTCGCCAGCTGTTGTCTTGAAATCAAATCGTGCTTTAAATGCTGTACCGATTCGTTTTGCATTCTTCGCCGTTGTATCTGCGCTTGATAAAATTGCTGAACTATCAATATGAACGGCTGCAAAAGGCTTGGAAAACCGAGTCTCAAAATAAACGCGTTGGCCTCTTGCCCAGCCCTCTGAAAAACGATAACCACGAATAGTGACAGAATCAACCACTTCGATGTGTGAATCTGTTGTAGCATCCCAATTCATTGCTTTCTTTAAGTCTAAAAATACTGCAGACTCGGCTTTTGGAAACGTATAGCGTTGAATACCGCAGCGTGCCGTTGCTGTCAGCTCTACATTTATATCGTAATCAGTAAGTTTTACCTGATAGTATCCGGCGTGAGCCTTTTCGTCTTTATGCGAAAATTTGGAATGTATACCTAAGGGAGCCGGGGCTTCATGATAAGGTAAGGTAACCGGCATAAAAGATATGTCGTACAAGTCGCCAGCTCCGGTTCCACTTAAATGTGTATGGCTAAAACCAGAAATTGTACTGTCAGGATAAAAGTATCCGGAAATACGGTCCCAGCCTGGCAGTCCATTATCTGGACTGAGCTGTACCATTCCAAAAGGCGACTGTGCTCCAGGATATGTATTGCCCGTAAAATCCGTTCCGATAAAAGGATTTACATCCCCTGCATAAAAAGTCTCATCGGAGTTTTGTAGTGAAGCGCAACCAATTAAGGACAAAAGGCCTGCACAGACCGCATAATTAATATATTTCATCGTGTAGATCAGTTTTTTAATTTAGTTTGCCTAATTATCTATTTCCAGTAACGATTAGAATATCCTTGCTATTCACCAAAGTCTGATGGTTGATTTTAAATCCATTGAATGGTTTTCCATCGATAAAGATCTTTTTGATATAATCACCGGCACTCTCTTTTTGACGTCTTATCGTCACTTTGTCGCCATTTGGATAATATTTTTTATCGAGTTGGATGGTCACTTTGTCGAATACAGGTGTTACAACGGTATAATCTGGTCTGCCTGGACAAAACGGATAGATGCCAATCATGTTCATTAAAGCCCATGTAGACATTGTTCCCGTATCGTCATTTCCCGGTATCCCCCCAGGGCTGTTCGTAAAATGTTGTTCTAAAATTTCCTTAACCAGCTTTTGTGTACGCCATTCTTCTCCTTTGATTTCTGAAAACACATGTGGATACAGCATATCTGGTTCGTTGGTAACATCAAAATACCCTTTATCAAACGTTGCCTGCAGTCTATCCACAAATTTTTGCTTTCCGCCCATCAATTTCACCAAACCAGGTATATCAAATGGTATGGCGAAGCTATAGTTCCAAGCGTTACCTTCATGGAAACCATGATTAGGTTCAAAATTGGCGCCCATCAATGGGCTAAATGGACTTAAAAACTCGCCGTTAGGAATAATAGGTCTGAAAGTCCCATACTCTGAAGAATAATAATGTTTATATCCTTGTGCTCGCTTAGCAAAAAGCTGAGCATCTTTAGTTTTCCCCAGTGAACCCGCCAGTTGGGCTAGGTTCCAATCGGCAACATAATATTCAATGGCATGAGATACCGAATTATCGAATGAATCGCGCAGTGGAACATACCCATACTTCACATAGTCCGCATTGTCTGGTCTAATTTTATTTGTCGAATCCGTAGTCGTAGCTGATTTCAGAAACGCTTCGTAAGCCGTATTAACATCAAAATCCCGAATGCCTTTCATCCATGCATCAACGATCACTGGAACTGCCGGATCGCCATCCATGGTATAGCTTTCTCGACTATACAACTCCCATTTGGGCATCCAACCACTTTCCTTATAAATATCGATCATTGAGCGTATCATGCCCACCTGCTTATCAGGATAAACCAGTGACATTAAAGGCTGAACATTTCGGTACGTATCCCATAGCGAAAACACGGTGTAACGATTGTGATCTGCAACAAGTGTCTTCCGACTTTCCATTGCCGGATACTCTCCGTTTACATCCTGTAAGATATTTGGATGAATCATAGCATGATATAATGCCGTATAGAATACTGTTTTTTGGTCCTCTGTACCGCCTTCTACCTGTATCTTTGACAATGCATTGTTCCAAAGCGAAGCTGCGTACTTTTGTGTTTTTTCAAAGCTAAAGTCTGCTTGCTCAGCATCTAGATTTTTACGCGCATTTTCAACGCTCACAAATGACACGGCAAGCTGTACTTCTAAGCTTTCATTTTCTTTGACATCAAAACTAAAATATGCACCAAGATCATCGCCGGAAAGCTGATCGGTATAGTCCGTAAAAATTTTATATTTTCCGGCATCTTTATTCCAATCGTTTTCCCATTTTTCTCCGGCACGCTGGAATTTCCAATATCCTCTTTTTGACGGTTTTTTATTGACACGCATAACAAAGAAGATTGGATAAACAGCCTGATTGTTCGTGTAACAGAAAGAGCCCAGCAACTTAGATCCTTCTATTTCGGTATCACTTACATAACGAACTGTTGCTCCCGTTTCATTTGTTAAACCTTCGCCCAAATTAAGCAGGATATTTGCCTGTCCTTTTGGAAAAGTAAATTTCGACACACCTACACGGGTTGTCGCTGAAACTTCTGTCTTGATACCGTATTTCTTTAATACGTTGCTATAATACCCCGGATGGGCAACCTCCTGCGTATAGGTACTCCCATATTGATGATAATCAACCTCTAATTTCCCTGAGGTTGGCATCAACAACAAACTTCCCATGTCTGGACATCCTACCCCACTTAAATTAACATGAGAAAAACCTGTAAAATAACTATTGCTATGTTCATAGGGAGTAGACCACCATCTTGCATCCTTATCAAATGCATTAAGTGATGATCCCATTACATTAAACGGAGAAACATTCATCAAGCCGTTGGGAACCTGAGCTCCCGGATTAGTTGTTCCATAATTGCTGGTACCGATAAACGGGTTGACATAGTCTGTAGGAAGCTTTTGGGCAGAAACGTTCTCCCAAAGAAATAATCCTAAAAGTAAAAAACGAATAGATTTGATCATATAATCTTGATAGACGACATTATTAATTGCTTTCATTCAAGCAAACACCATAGGTCGCGCATTTTAGCGTGTACCTACAATACTACAGATAATCGCAAAGATTTACAAATCTTACATGTCGTTATATCGATGATTTTACGTTTGTTAATAGGATTTAGCAAAACTATAAATGTGAAGCAAAGAAATTTATGATGACCAATTACAACAAAAGCCTGAAGTGGGGAACTTCAGGCTTTTACTAACTAACCAATTATTAACCTAAATTATGAAACTACTGATATAACGTCATCAAAAACGAGTTTCTTATGTTAGACCGAACGGTTTAACCAAATTTTAACAAATCATCGTAGTTCAACGTGCATCAAGTTTCGTCCAGCAATACATATATTTTTTATTGATACAGTCCCCATTGCTTATTCGGTGTAGCGCCCATTTCTAAAACAAGCTCTCCTCCTTTTAGAAGTTCGGAAGCATCAAAATAAAACGTATTGAGTGGTTTTCCATTTAGTGTTGCACGTTGTATATACATATTTTTCTTATTTGCATTTTTCGCTTTGATAATAAATTGTTCACCTCGTCCATATTTACCATCCAATCTAATCTTAACTTCCTCAAAGAGCGGGCTTCCTATTTCATAAATCGGCTTGACTCTTGTCCCGCCATCTATCTGAAATAAACCAATAGCATTCATGATATACCAAGCACTCATTTGCCCTTGGTCTTCATCTCCCAAATAAGCATTTGAGACCCCTTGGCCATAATAGCGCTCACCTATGGAGCGGCTCCATTTTTGCGTCAACCAAGGCTTATTCAACCAATTAAAAATATAGGCAAAATGCATCGACTGCTGATTTCCCTGAACAACAGGATAATCCCAATATTGATCATTAGGACCATTGTAGCGCCATTTCTCACTTTCCGGAAATCCCCATTCCAATCGTTTTAAAAACACATCCTGTCCGATCATTTTTGCTAGCCCAGGAATATCCTGTGGTACAAAAAAGGTCAATTGCCATGCGTTTCCTTCTACATAATGATGGTTAGCTCCGGACTTGAAGGGGTCAAAATCTTTATACCATTCGCCTTTGGCATCTTTCATTCTTGCATATCCACTATTGATATCTATCGCATTTTTCCACCAGCTTCCGCGATCATTGAAATAGTTATACTCCTGCTCCTTTCCTAACGATTTTGCGAACTGACCAACAGTCCAATCGTCAAAACTATATTCCATTGAATTAGAAAACCGGCCCAAATCATAAGGAACGTACTTATATTTTAAATAGACATCCAAATCCCGATTACCCGCAAAACCGCCTTCAAATTTCAATGGACTTGTTGTCTGCATTTTTTTAACAGCTTCGAATGCCTTTTCAGTATCATAGTCTCTAATTCCCATCTGGTATGCCCCAACAATTAACGGTATTTCATGTTCAGCAACCATAACGGGAATATACTCCATTCCAGCCGGCCCTTTCGCCAGCCAGCCATTTGCGTCATACATCGCAAGTTGCGATCTAACCCATTTACTGGACCATTCCGGTGTAACCAGATTCCAAAACTGATTTAAATTCCAAAAGGTATTCCAGAAAGCATCACAGCCTAAGGCGAGATCCCCTTTATGGGCTAAAGTTCGTATCACTTCATCCGAAGACCTCCATTGACCATTCACATCACTAAATGTGTTTCGGCTTGCCAAAGTGCGATACATATTGGTATAGAATTTCTCTTTTTCAAAATAGTCTGAAGACTTTATCTCCAATCTACCTAAAAGTTCATCCCAAACTTTATGTTGATTTTCCACGACCCGATCAATAGACCATCCGAATGGCTCCGACAATTCCGTTTTTAAATTCTCCTCTGCATTGGCTAAGCTCACATAGGAAATCCCCGTGCGCAGTTGTACAGCCTTATCTTTGTGCACATCAAATTCCACGTACATTCCCGCAAATTGAGCACTATCGGCGACCAAATCGGTCCGTTCTGTTATCTTATCATTATGCCATGTACCATAGTTTTTTATCGGTTTATCAAACTCCATCACAAAGTATACGACATAATCCTGTTTTGCATCCGTGGACCAAACGTTTTCAGATAATTGATTACTGTATCCCACAACCTTATAGTCAGAAACCTTTTTCAGCGAGAAATCTTTAATTTTATAATCATATTCTCCGTTAACCTTAAGATCAATCATAATACGTCCTGTGTCCGACTTATGATAAGTATATTGTTGAAAGCTGGAACGTGTGCCAGCCGTCAATTTTACGTCGATATCGTGATCAAGGAGATGAACAGCATAATATCCCAATGGAGCCTTTTCGCTGGTTTTATCTATTGCTGATCGATATCCTGAATTTGTACTGTACTGATCTCCGACCCGTGTTTTCAATTGACCTGCTGTCGGAAATGTTCCCAATCCAGCCATTGTCCATTCGTGAATATGGCTAAAAGTACCAATAGATTCGATAGAAGGTTCATAACCAGCCTGCCAGCCAATATTTTGGTTATCTGGACTTATCTTTACCATTCCAAAAGGCATCCACGGTCCCGGGGCTATCATCCATCTGGAATGTGCTGCACCTATCATCGTGTTCACATAATCTGAAACTCCACCTAGTCTTTTTGGCCCCCGCTTGATTGTTGAAGATTGTATTAATTGCCCATTACTATAAATTTCATACTTACTCCATATATCCTTAGCGACATAAGGCATTGGTATTTCCAGTTTCGCTGCACCTTTTTCAAGTGTTTTCTCATAAATTTTCTTTCCATCTAAGACTACTTTTAATTGTTCATCATCTTTCAATTTCAAGAGATCAACCAGCATATTTTGGACGGGTTTTCCTGCATTTAAGATCTCAAAATCAGCTTGATGTACATTTTTAACAATTACAGAGCGGTTAGCTATTAACTTTACTTGCTGTGGACCAAGCAGTTTAAAGGAATCAAATTCAACCCAACCTCCCTTTATGACAGTCATGGTAATCTGATTTCCTCCTTTTCTAATGAGATCTGCTGGTAATGGTATATTTATCGTAGAATTTCCAGATTTTAAGGAATTCTCTAGTGGCTCGCCATTTCCTGCTCCCAGCTCCACATCAAAATTATAGGGCTTGCCATTGATTGCGATCTGTAGTGTAGGTCTATTTTTTGGGTCACTATTTGCTAATTTAACCTGGAGTGTGCACTCCCCCTTTTTTATACTATTGTTTAACACATAGTATAAATTTAAAAAATGTGTTCTCAGACCAGAGGTTCCTCCAGTCCCGCCCCATTCATTGGCCGGACCGGGCAATACATAGGGTAAATCCCTTGTTAAAGAAGATTGACCGATGATAAACGCATTGTCTTCATAACCAAAATCATGTTCCAAAAATTTCTTATATCCATTCGGGGACAAGGCAAATTCGCTGCTTGAACCGTCTGAATTCCCCAATTGCCAAACTGCATGCTCCTGACCAACAACAGACTGAGCGCACATGAACAACAGACCGGCGGCAAAAGAAAGTGAGAAACGTAATTTCATAAGTATCAGATTTTATAATTTTTAATTACATCAGTTGCTTTCCTCATAAACTGTACAAACAATTCACAAAACACATTACATTGTACATACATTAATAACCTACAAAAACATTTAAAAGCAAAACTTTAAGCACAATATTACTACAAAAAAAACAAATATCAAATGAAAAACAGTAAAATGTATATACATATAAAAAGAAAGAAATAACGTGAATTTTATTGACACAAGTGAGCGAAAATGAAAGATTTTGATTCTTGGATAGCAAAGTTAGGTCAATTTGTAGTTTGCGCGATATCAACCGTATTTCCTAGTTTTCGGGGAAAAATTACCTTTACTTAGAAAAGTGTTTCTACAGATTATTTATGATAAAAAAACTTAATAGAAGTGTGCACATTGCAATATTTACCTAGAGTCCATTATTTTAGGATTAAAACTTTGTCAAAACTCGAGTAAAGCAATAATTACTATTGGCTATTTGGATCTAATAAGTTATATTTATACAATTATTTGCTTTGAAACCTTAAAGATAAGAGTATTATCTTTTGTATTATCATTATAAACGATATTCTACCCATTTGTGTAGAAACTTATTTCATTTGCTGGATAGAGATGCAATATTTAAACAAGTTCAACTATTAACGTTGACGATGATTACGAAGTTAGGATAGGAAGGTAAAAAAAGCCTATTGTTAGCGTATAAATTGAGAATACGTCCTTATTTTTGTAACTTGCACGCCAGGACAACATCGATTTTACGTGGTATTCAAAAGCGATTGCGGATCATCTTTGTATTTTACACTATGAAAATTAAGATTGAAGATTTTTTCAAGCCGGTACAAGTTAAAGACGACTTTAGCAAAGATGATTATGAGATTGTCGAAGCCTTTATAAATTTTGCCAAATCCTTAAGCAGATTAACCTATCAGAGTATATATTTAATTGACTATTCAAAGAAAAGCTTTCTATTTGTTTCTGATAACCCAATCTTTTTGTGTGGGAGCACGCCTGCGGAAGTCATGCGGGAAGGGTATTATCACTATGTTAATAATGTACCTGAGAGCGATTTACATTTATTAAAAAAGATCAATGACGTTGGTTTTGACTTTTTTGGAAATTTAGATGCCGAAGATCGCTTAAAATTTTCCATATCTTATGATTTTCATTTAAAACAACCGGGAAATAAGCCACTGTTAGTAAACCATAAACTAAAACCTCTGCTCCTGGATAAGTTTTCTAACCCCTGGATCGCCCTCTGCTTGGTTTCTATGTCCTCACATGCTAACTCAGGAAACATTAGATTTAAATCTGATGAGGACGGAAAACAGTTTGAATATGACTTGGATAAAGATATTTGGGTAGAAACTCCGCGCATTAAATTGAAACCCCGTGAAAAAGACATTCTTCTTTTTTCCGCACAGGGTCTTACTATGGATCAAATAGCAGATCGACTTTATGTATCGATTGATACGGTAAAATTTCATAAAAAACAGATATTTTCAAAACTGAAAGTCAAAAGTATTACAGAAGCTACAGCATTAGCCATTGAACTATCTCTTTTTTAATCTTATTCACTATTTTTTGAACATACTAGCATTAGTTTTGACATCTCAACAAATTTTTGAATATCGGCATGATTTCCTATACTAAACTGGGAATATTTATTTTTCTCAATAAAAGTCTCCAGCCATTCCGATTTAATATAGATCGGTAATGTCTCAGAATAGAGGTAGATAATTGGATCACCAAGTTGAAAAGATTCTATTTCTAATTTTCGAAGCGTATTTACCACTTTTCGATCACATTCAGCTATAACTAATCCACTACCAAGGCTATACGGACCATAGAATGCGTCAAAAAGCATCTTTTTCAGAATATTGATGCGATTACCTATTATCTTTCCAGAAATTACGAAACGTCCAATGTGCCAAAAATTCTTTACATCTGGAATTAACAAACTTTCTGTCTCGATATCAAATAATTTTTGAATCGGCAAACTCGTTTCCTTATCCCAAAATGTAATTCTAATAGATGCCTGAATACAGTTATCAAGCTTACTTCGAAGCACATAATAAATGGAACGATCAAAAAAAATCTGATCCTCTCCTATCAATGACTCAAAGTCAAACGCATATTCCTCTTCGGAATAACTATCTAGTTTGTAATGCTGCTGAGTCGTTACTAAATAAAAATGAATAAGTTCAGGAAGTTCGTTTTTATTAAGCTTGGTAAAATAATAATTTTCAGGCGTCCAGTTCATGCAAATGTTATTCGATATGCAATTATAAAAATAAAGACTTTTCGTTTAAATTCCCACAGAGACAAATTTACTACACAAAAGTGTAATGGAACGAATGTTTTTTTCAACTATATTAAGTTCAACTAATCATTGATAAATAATAGGACTCTGGAAAGAATTTTACAGGCTTTGCTGTTGCCAGATTGAACACGATGTGACTTACCATTCCCGACAGCAGATATAAACCAAGTGATAGCTGCGGCGGCGGAGATGTCAGCGCTATTTTACCATATTCTGCCAAAAATTCCTCAAACCATTTCGTTTCTATTCCTTTTGTTTTTAAACTGTCAACAATAAATTTACCGACATTTAATTCAAATGTCTTGTGGGCCTTTTCCAATGAATGTAGATTAAGACCTTCAGGTGGAAGAACTGTTAAAAATCCTGCCCAGCCCAAATTATAAGGATGTACTACCGGTATATTTCGTTTTGCCATATACTGGTCAAAGACAAAAGGAATATCAGAAGAAAAATCCAACGCATTAATGGCAACTTTATGATTAATATCGATATTATATAGATTATCTTGGTTAATAAATTCAGAAAACACTGTTATTTTGGCTTGCGGGTTAATTGAATGCAAACGTTCCTGCAAAGCAAATACTTTCTTAATACCAATATCTTTGTTTGTATAATTTTGTCTGTTTAGATTTGTCAATTCGACAACATCTCCATCGGCAATTGTCAAATTTTCGAAACCCATACGCAATAAGCACTCCGCAATGTAACTTCCTATTCCACAACCTCCTATTAACACAGGAAAGTCTTTGATATGTTGTTGATCCTCTTCATTAATATGTATGTTATTTCGAATATACCTCAAATCCATATATAATTTCTCAATAATTTTGTATCACATAAAGATAGAATTATAATTTATATTATTATTAAAGAAATTGCTAAGTAAATTTCATAGTTGCGTAGTACAAATTAGCGACGATTTTGCTTAATTTAGCCAACTATCCTTTGTTTTTATTTTCATTCAAAATGAATACCTTTAATAAAATCTACGTGTAAAAATGGATAATACAAGAATATATCGCATGTCATTTGCTGGTGTATACCCGCTTTATATACAAAAAGCCGAAAGAAAAGGACGCACAAAAGAAGAGGTTGACGAAATCATTTTCTGGCTAACTGGCTATACACCGGTATCCTTACAGCAAACGATTGACGATAAAATAGACTTTGAACATTTCTTTAAACAAGCACCAAGTTTAAACCCGAACGTTTCGAAGATCAGGGGTGTAATCTGTGGCTATCGCATTGAGGATATTGAAGATCCGCTGGTTCAGAAAGTTCGTTATCTCGATAAATTAATTGATGAACTGGCCAAAGGTAAATCCATGGAAAAAATTTTGAGAAAGTAAGCATTGCTACGATTTGTAAATAGGGTGTACTTGCTATTCAAGCGCATAGATGGAGCCATCAGCGGAGCTAAAATAAAGCCGATTTTCATCGATCCATATTGTTGAAAAGATACTCCCCATCTGCAGGTAGTCTGCAAACAGTCGTGTAATATCATCCTCATATTTTTGTTGAAGATCAGGACGGAGTACGCCTTTATCATTGAAAAACAGTTTCTTTTTTTTACTACTTGACTCGGTTTGGAAAACGGGCGCAACTTCTCCAGTATTTATATTCAATCTATAAATTACACCATCTAGTGTCCCAAAAAAAGCTTTATTACCAGCAATTGAGGCACTACTAAAGGTGTTTAAGGGTACCTTAGGCTCAACGAATTTTACTCCGTCCATTTTATTTAGAACAAGGATACTATAGGAATCCGACATGGTTACAACTAGCTTTTCTCCACAAACACTTGGTACACTTGTCCAACTTCCCGGTTGGTGGTATACCCAAAAACCACTTCCATTATTCGTATTAAGCGCATATACATTAAAGTCCCGAGCGCCAAAATAAACCGTACTGTCGGCGACTACTGCATGGAACTGAATCTCGCCTTTTGGAAAATAACGTTCACCAACTGTTTTAAATTTCCAACGTAACGTGCCATCTTTCATTAAACAATAGAAATAGCCATCAAAACTACCAATGAAAATATTGTCCAGTGTCAACGTTGGTGCCGCATGCACAATTCCTCCCGTCAAGAATCGCCAAACAAGTTCTCCAGATTTAGCGTCTAAGGCATAGATATGGTGATCGCCAGATCCAAAATAAACGATTCCATCTGCAACTGCCGGAGATGAGAGGAAATAATCCCATACATCATAATTCTTCTCACCCTTGGTTGAAAACTGCCATAATTTTCGTCCTGTGGGGGCATCCAACGCATAACAGTAGCCATCAGTGCTTAGAAAATACACTGTTCCAGCATCAACAGCAACAGTTGACCGAATTTCACCAGCAGTTTTGTACTTCCAAAGTATATTACCGCTAGTTTTATTCAATGCGTAAAGATTACTGTCGCAAGACCCGACAAAAACGATGTCTTCCCAAATAATGGGCGAAGAAAACAGCTTTCCTTTTGTTTTGAATTTCCATTTCAACGTGGGATTTAAATTGATGTTGGATTGTGCTGTATAATTTTGACGATCGAGGCTTCTAGCCAGATGCTGCGCCCGTAATTGATAAAAACCTCCTATGGTAAAAAATAAGATAATAATCGGGCGCCAATCATATTTTAGTCCAAACATCACTGTCTTTTATTTAAGATTATGGGGTATTCCACTTCATTATAAAATTTCTAACCTCTCCATTATTTTCCTATAAGAACCAAAGAACCTTGTTATTATGGATAGATAAGATATTTCTTCCTGATCTTTTTGTAATTGCCCAGGCCCGGCTCCCAACTTTTTCGAATTTCATCCTCCGAAACACCAGCTTCGATTTGCTTGCGAAATAAACCTACACCTACAAGCTTTTCAATACTGCCAATCTGCTTCGAGAATGATTGATCAAAAAAATTGTCTTTTTCTGGGGAATTTCGATAAAGCGCCATCATCCACGATAGGTTTATTTTTTCACTAGCAACAAGCTGCTGCAGATCATACTTACGCAGGTCTATGCCATAGCATTCTTCATTCATAAACAACGGTGATTCACTCATTCCTTTTTTACTGACGGGGAAAAATGAAAAGTCATATATACCTTTATAAATCGGGCTACCAATCACTACAAAAGGATAATCGGTGCCTCTACCATGATTTACTTTTACACCTTCGAAAAGACAGGTACTTGGATATAAGAGTATGCTTTGTTCCGTATTTAGATTGGGCGAGGGATTGACTGGTAGTCTATAGAGCATACTATGATCATAATCTGCTACAGGAATAATCTTCAATTTACATTTTTTTTGAGTTGACATCCAGCCTTCGCCATTAATCATCAGAGCAAATTCAGCTGTAGTCATCCCATGCGCGATAGGAACAGGGAATTGCCCAATACCCGACTTATATTCCATTTCCAATATAGGTCCATCAATAAGATAGGCATTGGGATTGGGCCTGTCTAAGATCAAGAGCTCCTTATCATTTTCGGCGCAAGCTTCCATAATATCCCGAAGGGTATTAATGTTGGTATAAAATCTCACCCCCATATCCTGCACATCATAAATAAACAGATCGATATCTTTTAGATCCTTCGCTGTTGGCTTTTTCTTATTCCCGTATAAAGAGACAATAGGAATTTTGGTTGTCGGATCGATTTCGTCCCCCACTTCAGTTCCATTACTTGCATTGCCTCGAAATCCGTGCTCAGGTCCAAAAATTCTCACAATCTGAACCCCGCGCGCAAGTAGACTATCAACAAGGTGTCTCCCTTTAATAACCGTAGATGGATTGCCCAATATTGCAATACGTTTATTCATTAAATAAGGAAGATAACGCTCGGTTTGTTCTGCTCCAGTTTGTATACGATCATTACAATAATTCAACGAGATCTGTGCAGTTGCATTTCTGAACAGGAATAGAATCAAGATAGAAATGAGCACTGGTTTGATATTCATTTGGTTTATAATATTAAAATATAGCCCCTGAGCATCGGGCTATTTATCCGATTGCAAAACTAAACTAAAGATAAAGCTTTATTTTAGCAAATCATTTGTTAAAATTGATAAACAAGTTTTATCCAGCTACCTTTGGAATATTATTGGGGGCATGATTTACAAATGGAACAATAGATGACATTCAGAGGCTTTGGCATACTAAATTTTATACTTATAATTGATAATGGAAAAGCAGGTAAATGCGGGTGAATTTGTAGATCGTTTTATGACAGGGAGTTTGGAGCATCTTCGCTACCAGCAATCACCGATCAAGATATTTCAGCTAAGTGAAATCGCTCCTTATATTAAATTCCCTACTCCGCCTATTTTCTTGGGCTATAACCTCCTCGTCCATATAACTGAAGGTTATTTTAAACATCAGATCGGCGCCAAAGAATATGTCGTTCAGGCTCCGGCAATTCTTATCAGCAATTATGGTAATATCTCAACAATAAAGTCTGTCGATAAATCTTCGAAAGGGCATTGCGTCTTGATCAACGACAATGCGATGACGTCCATATTCAGGGAACAGGAGATTTTGAATATCTTTAACATCTCGCCCTTACTTAACTTAACTGCACAAGATAGTAGTGATCTTCAGGAGCTTTTTAGATTACTTTATAATGAACTGCTTTCGGACTTCCCTTATCGAGAACTGTTTGAAAATTTATTAAAATCGGCAATTTTAAAAATCATCAAACTTTCGTCCTCCAATCAAGCCCTCAATCGTCGGCAGGAAATTGCGATGATGTTCAAACAACTCGTGCACAAAAACTTCAAAAAGCAAAAAAATATTTCATTCTACGCCGACAAACTTGCAGTATCTACAAACTACCTTAATCGCTGTGTATTTTCAGTATTCAAAAAATCTTCCAAAGAACTTATTCTTGAAGTATTGATTATGCACAGTCAATTTCTGCTGTTTGAATCCACTAAAAGCATTGCAGATATCTGTTATGAATTGGATTTTTCTGACCCGTCTTACTTCTCACGACTTTTCAAAAAAATAGTTGGCGTTTCTCCTACTTCTTATCGAAACAGAGCAACTTAAATTTTCAACATGCACGATTTGTCCTATCTTTTATACTGAAGTACACAAGAAAATCAAATTGATTGCAGTTATTTTTGTGTAAGTCATTGAAGCAAAAGAGAATTTCAGTTCGGTAGCACTCTTAATTCTCGATGTTTCAATTTACATTGTTCCATCATTTAATTACATATTTAAAGATGCTTAAGGTTTCAGAAGACAACAATATAACCCAAGATTTCGAGTTGTTTATTGCGGATTTTAAAACTAGGCTATCAAGCTTATTTAATAAGGAGTACGATTACAACTCGCTCAGTTTAACGCGTGGGCTTCCGCCCGAGTTTTTAAAAGAGATCATGAAAATGCAACCGTTGTCGGTGGCTATCCCCGAACATCACGGTGGTCGTGGCCTTCATGTAAAAGAATGTTTGGGCGTACTGGCGGCAGCTTCTTATGAATCACTATCGCTGTCTCTAATCTTCGGTATTAATATTGCTTTATTTTTGGAGCCTTTTGCCAAATACGGCAATACATTACTTCAAGAGAGGGTATTCCAGCAATTTTTGGAAAATCAGGCAATGGGAGGATTAATGATTACCGAACAGGCTTACGGCAGTGACGCACTCAATATGCGAACATCTTACGAACAAAAGGACAATAAGTACTATATAAAAGGTGAAAAACACTGGCAAGGTCTTACTGGGGCTGCAGACTTTTGGCTCGTGACAGCGCGCAAGAAAAATGAAAACGGAGAATTGGTACGGGATATAGACTTTTTTGTCACAGAGAACGCTGCCGAAGAACAAAAAATTGTTGTCACAAAAAAATACAATAGCCTTGGTCTCTATGCAATCCCTTATGGTGTAAACAATATTGATATCAATGTACCCGTGGATCACAAACTAAATCCGGAAAGCACAGGAATTAAATTGATGTTAGATACACTTCATCGCAGTAGACTACAATTTCCTGGAATGGGTATGGGTTTTATAAAACGTATGTTGGATGAGGCCATGACGCATTGTTCCGAACGACGTGTGGCGGGTATTAGTTTAAATGAATTAGACGCTGTCAAATTTCAATTGTCGCGTATACAAGCAGCATTTACATTATGTTCTGCGATGTGTTCATACAGTGTTTCGATCAGTTCTATCCATAATGACCTTTCAGCCTATGGTGTCGATGCCAATAGTGTGAAAGCATTTGTGACAGACTTGATGCATGAATCGGCCCAGATTTGTGTGCAATTATCCGGTGCTAATGGCTACAGACTGGACCATGTTGCGGGGCGAGGTCTCATAGATAGCAGACCTTTTCAAATCTTTGAGGGATCAAATGAAATGCTTTATTCTCAAGTTGCTGAAGCGATCGGTAAACTTATGCGCAAAACCAAAGAAAGCAACTTATTGTCTTTCTTAAAAAAATATAGCTCAACTGAATTTGCAGCACCATTTTTTTCATCAATCTTGAATTTTGACTTTCCGCTGCAACCTAAGCAGCGCGAACTAGTTACACTTGGAAAGATAATAGCTCGTGTCATTTGTTTTCAATATGTTTTACAAATTAACAATGCCGGGTTCAATGATAAGATGACAGAAATAACACGTCAACACGTGAGTATGGATATTTATATGTTGGTAGGCCAATTATCGAATAATAATAATGCCGAACCACTTATGAACTATGACGAGAACACGGATTGGATGAAGTTCACTTCTTAATCAGAAGCGGTCAACAGGGGTAAATCGTCATTAGCAAAATGAACTAAAAGTAAGATGCCACTTCATATGAAGTGGCATCTTGCTTTATATCGCCGAAATATCCCATTCCCACACACTATGATAGTGACCTATCTTCTCAGTATAGGCTATAAATTCACGGTAAAATGGACTAGAGCCTATTGTAGCACTATCTCCAATAACAATCAGTTTCTTCTTAGCCCTAGTCATTGCTACATTCATCCGGCGAACATCAGACAAAAAACCAATCTGCTGTTCGGCGTTACTTCGTGTCAAACTGATATAAATAACATCCTTCTCCTGTCCCTGAAAACTATCTATTGTCTGTATTTTAATCAAGTCATTAAAAGGTCGCAGCTCGTCTTCCCCTTCCAATACTTCCTTCAAGAAAGTGGCCTGTTTTCGATAAGGTGCAATCACCCCGATGCTCAGGCTTTCATTTAGGGTCAAGGAAGCTGTCCAAGCCCCAATGTGGTCATTCAGATGAGATTTAATAAAATGAGCTTCTCCAATATTGAAGATTGCGCCGTCACTTTCCGTTTCTTCAAAACCCGCTCCCGCTGTATCAATAAATAAGACCGGCTCGGTATCCACTGCTAAGCTCCATTGTGCTACTGTACTATCTGCTCTCAACAAACCATTATATAAGGCTATAGATGGGTATTGCATAATTTGTTCATTCATTCGATACTGCACATCTAGCAAAGAAACTAATTGCGGATTATGGTCTACCAATTTTTCAAATAATGTATGGCTCAGGCCATGATTGGATCCCTTACTCGATTTTACTGTCGGTGGTAACTGATTATGATCACCTGCCAAAATAAGCCGATTTGCCTTTAATATTGGGATCCAGCAAGCAGGCTCTAATGCTTGTGCTGCCTCATCAATAATGACTGTTTCATAGCTGCGATTGCGGATAACCTCGTGATTTGATCCAACCAATGTTGCGGTGATTACCTGCGATTTGTCCAAAACATCTGCGCTGATAAAATCTTGAATCTTATCAACATCTTTTCTGATTCGATGAGCTTCATCAAACAATGCTTTTCTTTGCTCCCGCTCAGCCTTTCCAAAATTACGTTTATATTTTTGAGCCATCTCTGTATAGGTCCGCACTTGCTTTTGAAGTGTTTTAATATCCTTATTTGCGGGATGTCGATCAATCTTTGCATCAAGTGTCAATTCTTGAAGATGCTCCGAAACCTTAACGGGGTTTCCTATTCTTGTTACTGCAATTCCAGCAGCGTCTAAACGTTCTGTCAACAGATCAACTGCCGTATTGCTCGGCGCAACAACCAATACTTGCTTGTTGTATTGTTTTAGCAATGCCTTCACGGCTTGAACCAATGTTGTTGTTTTCCCTGTCCCCGGCGGCCCATGCAAAAGAGCCGCGGTACTTGCTTCCAATATCTGTTGGATCGCTTTATTTTGCCCAGTATTTAAGCTGGGGTTCTCAAAGAATTCTCCAATAGAAGCAATGGGAATGACCTCTTCACCGATTAATCTTCTCACAAAACTACCCTGCTTTGCGTCTCGGCTCAATTCCTTTCCTTTCTCCAATGCATTGAACATCTCCCGATAGGAATACTCATCAAATAATAAATCAACACCAAGCTTCCCTCTTCTACTCCATTCTGGAAGTTCATCGACACGAAATGAAATCCGCATACCATCCCTATTGATCGAAGATATGATGCCCGCTATCCGATCTCGATCGGGATCGTGATTTGAAAACAGGCAAACTGGCATACCAAAGCGAAACTTATGTTCGACCTCATAATGATTTGTTCGGTTCAAATTAACGGACAAATAATCTCCTCTCCCAAGTTCCATATCTGTTATCTGAATCGGAAACCAGGTGACACCTTGCATTCTTCGTTCATTCAAACTACTTTTCAACAACAAATTTTCATGTTGTAATCGATCAAATTCTTGCTCTTCATGTAATAAAGTAATAAGCTCGTCGAAATAATTCATAGTGGAATATACATTTTGCTACGGCACAAAACAACTGTTTTTTCACTTATTTGGATCATTTTGTTTTTAATTCATCTTACCTTTTGTCAAATATTGTAAAGCAAATTGATATGCTTCAAAAGAAGCGATGGATTTGGCCTTAAATTCGTATTTTTTTGCTATAATTGGAAAACAGAGCGTTTTCCAATCGAAACATCCATAAATCAACATTTAGATGAGCGAAATATTCTTACACGACAGCGAGCAGCAATGGACAGACCTGGGCGAAGGCGTTATGCGAAAAATACTCGTTTTTAATGATGAGCTCATGCTCATGAAAGTTCGTTTTAAAAAAGGGGCGATCGGTGCACTTCATCAACATCCCCACACACAGATTTCTTATGTTAGTGCAGGAACATTCAGATACCATATTGATGGTGTTGATCGCATCCTAACTGCGGGTGACTCTTGTATCATCTATTCGCAATTGATTCACGGATGTGAATGTCTTGAGGAGGGTGAACTGATCGATTCCTTCACTCCTTATCGCGAAGACTTTGTTCAGTCTACCTAAAAATGTATTAATAAGGCCTTGAAAAAATAATAATCATTTTGTTCTAACGTTAATGCAATAACATTCAAAAATATGATCTCACTTTTTTCACCTCATATTCGCGCAACATTTGCTGGTGTATGCCTGAGCATTGGTTTACTCGGTCTTTCTCCATCTCTACAAGCGCAGGAAAAACCTCTTTTAATAGAGAGGATAAATCCGCAACTGTATCTTTATACGACCTTTAATACATTTGAGGGGACCAAATATGCAGCTAATGCAATATACCTAATTACAAAAAAAGGCGTTATCCTTTTTGATACACCATGGGATTCCACACAATATCAACCCTTATTGGACAGTATCAAACAGAAACATAATTTACCCGTCATTGCCGTTTACGCGACACACTGGCACGAAGACCGTGCAGGTGGTTTTGCTTATTACAACCGTATTGGAATTCCAACCTACGCAACAAAAATGACGAACGACCTGCTAAAGGCAAATCACAAAGCACAGGCCACTCACCTAGCTGCAACCGATAAAACATATAAAATTGGCGGACAATCTTTTGTTTTGAACTTTTTTGGTGCCGGACACTCCATGGACAATGTTGTTGTTTGGTTTCCCGAATATAAGATCCTAGACGGTGGTTGTTTTATAAAAAGCTCCGAAGCCCAAGATCTAGGATTTACGGCAGATGGGGATATAAAATCCTGGAAACCATCCCTAGCGAGGTTATTGGCAAAATATCCCGAGATTAATATGGTAATTCCTGGGCATGATGCCTGGAAAGATAAAGGTCAGATAAAAAGAACCGAAGCTCTGCTTACTGGAGGACACTAATACATTGTTCATGTCCTCCAGTAAACTTTGTTGTTTTCAACGGGATAAAAAACACCTTAAGATATCCAAATAGAAAAATAGAGTTTCTCACTCGCGCGTATTTGTGTCATCAAAAGAGCGACTAGATGACATGCGTAGAAAAATATGTAGAAAAATAAAAAAGAAGCTTTGTTTATCCAAAAAAGTACTATCTTAGCGACACCAAATAAAGCAGGGGCATTAGCTCATTTGGCTAGAGCGCTTCGCTGGCAGTGAAGAGGTGATCAGTTCGAATCTGATATGCTCCACAAAAAAAGGGTACTTACTCCAAGTACCCTTTTCTTATTTTTAATCGACCAATTTTGACAGCAAATTCTTATTTATAAGAGTTTACAGATTTAGAAATTTTCCAAGTTCCATTTTCTTTAACAAGTGTGATCAGATCTGTTTTAGCAAAACCATCAAATTGCATCGTAACTTTCGCAATGGCATAATCAGGTAATTCTTCAACGATTTGTGTTGTTGTTCTGCAGTTCATCTTGATTCCTTTTTGTTTTTTCAAAAACTCAATCATCTCAAGACGGCTATGTTTCAAATCTTGTTTACCACAAATTTTTTGGTCAAAATCAGCTGTAAAAAGCTTATCTAAATTAGCTACTTGACCTTCGGTCATTGCACCGACGTATTCATCGATGGCCAAATCAGCAGTAATCAAATTGCGTTCTTCTGGTTTAACTGAAGCCATTGAGCAAGTAGAGATTGCAATCATTGCCGCTGCTACAAATGTTTTTACTAAGGTTTTCATATCTTTTTCAATTTTATAATGTATTAGTATATTTTCTTATTTTATTGTCGCTTACGCTATAAATTTGTTGCGTACTTTTTTTATTTATTTTCTGATTCAAAGTTAAGACAACTCATATATTGATTTCATTACATTTAGATTAACATTACATTAAAATCGGTAAATGATATTTTTTTCTAGGTGAATGAAATTTCCAATCAATTCTCTTTATAGCCAAAACGTGACAGAATGAATAAATTATTGGTTTGAATATTGTTATTCTGTCTATTTCCTATTAGATTGCATTCTTTCATGACACACTACGATAGCGTATATTTTTTTTATATTAAATGTTCTATTTTGATGGTTCTACTTGTACTTGGCGACACTGTATATGCACAACGTCCCGTCAATGAAATAGAAACCACCAAACATCTCGCCGATACAAGTAAACAACGGGACCTGATTGATATTGGAAAAGAAATATTAAATATCAAGCCCCCCCAAACTGTCGATAGTACAGGAAAGAAAATCTATTTTTCCTTTTTACCGTTTTCGACAAATGTTCCTGGAGGAGGGCATGCTTTAATTACAAGTACCACAGCAGGATTTTATTTAGGAGATCGTTCCGATACCTATATGTCCAAAATGACATTTACGCCCTACACAAATTTTGGAAAACGATTTGGCCTGCCAATCCGTTCTTACATTTGGTTAAAAGATAATGCATGGGTGATTGATGGCGATATCCGTCTATTAAAATACCCACACGAAACTTGGGGAATAGGCAAAGAGCATCATGGCGATCAGCAGATTAATTTAGACTACACCTACTTTCGTTTATACCAACATGCATTAAAAAGAATTCATGGGGGACTTTTTATGGGAATTGGTTATGATCTAGATTATAGAATGAATATTAAGTCTACGAGCAATACCAAGCTGGAAGACTACACGTCCTACCCTTATGGAACAGATTTAAAAGACAATACCATGTCTTCAGGAGTCAGTTTCAATTTAATTTACGATACACGGGCCAATTCGATCAATACTTGGTCGGGTAACTATGCCAATTTACAGTTCCGTATAAATCCGACATTTTTAGGTAGTGATCAGAATTGGAAATCGCTATTTCTTGAAGTTAGACGATACCATAGGCTCACCCAAGACCGAAACCGACAAAATATGATTGCCATAAGGAGTTTTTTCTGGACCGTATTTAATAGTAAAGCGCCCTATCTCGATCTTCCTAATTTGGGATGGGATCCATACAATAGTTCGGGAAGAGGCTTTCCAGTTAGCCGTTTTCGTGGCAAATCACTTTACTATTTAGAAACGGAATATCGTCGTGATATCACTCAAAACGGCTTATTTGGATTCGTAGCATTTATGAATTTTACGACATTAAATGGACCAAAGAATTCCATGTTCGAGGACTGGAACGTCGGCACTGGTGCAGGTGCGCGAATTAAGTTTAACAAAAACTCGGGCACCAACATCGGCATCGACTATGGTATCAGTAAGAATCACCGGGGTGTTAGACTCACCTTGGGTGAGGTATTCTAATTACTAACTCAAATGATAGCGCTGATTTTTAAATTCCATTGAAGCATAATACTGATATTTCCTCTTGTCCAAGGGATAATCCCAACAGCCCATACGGTGATAGATTTCACCACCAAATCCTGTTTTGAAACGATAAAGCCCATATAAAGGATGTGAAGGATCTGCCTGCGGCGATACCCCAAAAAAATCATATTCTGTACAACCTTTTTCTTTCGCAAGCTGCATAGCACGCCATTGCAAAGCATAGGTCGCCATATAATTACGGTTTTCGGAAGCAGAAGCTCCATATAGATAAGTCCCCCGATTTGCCGCAATCACCAAAAACATAGCGGCCAAAGGCTGGTTATCCACTTCAGCCACTAAAAGATAGACATCTGCGGGAGATAATGTATCACTTGCCCTTGCAGAAAGAACGATCTTAAAATAGCTTATATCATGTAAGAAAAAGTTGTTTCGAACAGCTGTCTGCCTATAAAGCTCATACCAAATCTCCAAACTTTCAAGTCCCAGTGAACGAACACGTACTCCTTTCCGCTCTGCTAAATTGATATTATATCTAGTCTTAGATTTCATATTTCCAAGCAATATATCCTCCCCCTTTCTAAGATCCATAAAAATAGTATTTGAAGGGAGTATGTCTGTATTGGCTTTATGAAAATTCCAGTTTTCTGTATTAAAATTAAAGCGCATTTCCTGAATACGTTTCTCCGGCACTCCTATCCAATTACCATGAAGATCATAACAATCATCCTCTTTAGCCCAATGTGATTCCCAAGATAGATCATAGCGGATCAGTATACAATTTGGTGGCAGATGGGAACGTAAACTCTCCGATAACTGTTCTAAAAAATAGCCCTGGTTTTCATCTGAAGGCTCAATCTCAGGTCCGTAAGGTACATAGGCTATGCTATGTTCCTGATCTATGGCTTGTATAATAATTAATAGATCACCGATAAAATAGGTATCGTCTTCGACTCCTACATATAGGTCAGATTGTTTGGATTTAAAATTAAATGCCTTGGATTGCACCCCTTGCATTTTTTTTACTGCAGACCAATAAGCAGTTTGTTGAATAATACCTGTTTTATAAAGTCCACTGATTTCTTTGTCACTAATGTCTGCTATCATGCTATTTTACTATTTAATAGGGTTGTTTTTTTTAAGATATTCACAAAATAACTCCAATTTTAACACCCAAAAACGGCAAACATAGCCAAAATGTTTGGTTAAGTGGACATGCATTTGTCACTTTGTTGTTAATTTCAAGAAATAGAGAAAAACAGCCATTTAAAGTAGCTTTTTTACATTATTTAACGCTATAATATCCGTATCTGAATTGTTATTTTGGCCTAAAATTTAAGATATTTGTAGCTTAACAATTCAAACACGATGGACAATAAAGCGATCTCAAAAATTTTCAAATTATGTAGCCAATTGATGGAGCTTCACAACGAAAATCCTTTTCGAACAAAATCCATTGCAAGTGCCTCTTTTAAGTTGGACAAGCTACCTTTCCGTATTGACGAGGCTAGTCTTGAAGATTTGAGTGCACAGCCTGGAATAGGAAAAAGCACGGCTGAAAAAGCCAAAGAAGTCGCTGCTACAGGAACTTTCAAAGAGCTTGAGGAGCTTATTGAAAACACACCAGCCGGTATTATTGAAATGTTAAATATTAAGGGCCTTGGCCCTAAAAAGATTCAAATTATCTGGAAAGAACTCGAGATTGAAAGTGTCGGCGAATTACTTTACGCCTGTAATGAAAACCGTCTCGTAGAAGCAAAAGGGTTTGGTCTTAAAACGCAGGAAGACATCAAAAAATCCATTGAGTTTTCTATTTCCAACAAAGGATGGTTTTTATATGCGAAAGCGTTTCCGCTGGCAGAAAAATTTTTCAACGAATTGAAATTGCATTTCCCTTCTTCCCTACTATCCTATACTGGAGATTTCAGAAGAAAATGCGAGGTTTTGAGTACCGTAGATCTTTTAATATCGGAAAGTATAGACAACGTAGAGAAAATCCTTGAAGGATTTACTTTAGTGGAAAAAACAGAAAATTCCATAGAACTGACCGATGAATTGGGGTTTACTTTCAAAGTATTCAGTAGTAATATCAATGATTTTTATCGCGACCTGATTCTTAGTACAGGATCCACTGCACACCTCGACGTCCTGTTTAATATTTTACCAGATCTCCCTTCACTTTCCAGTGAGGAAGCAATTTACCGCAACTTAGGTTTAGATTATATTGAGCCCGAATTGCGGGAGGGATTGAATGAAATAGCGCAGGCTCAAAATCATACATTACCAAAGCTGATTCAATACAAAGATCTTAGGGGAACACTCCACAATCACTCCACCTATAGTGACGGCGTACATAGCCTCGAGCAAATGGCAGTACATTGTAAAGATGTCCTGGGGCTTGAATATTTGGGTATATGCGATCACTCGAGAACTGCAGTCTATGCCAACGGTCTCTCCATTGAGCGATTGGAACAACAATGGAATGAAATTGCTACACTAAACGAAAAACTGGCCCCATTCAAGATTTTCAGGGGAATTGAATCCGATATTCTAGGTGACGGTTCATTAGACTATCCCGATGAGGTATTGGCTAAATTTGACTTCGTTGTTGCCTCTGTCCACTCCAATCTGAAAATGGACGAAGACAAAGCGACAACAAGACTAATCAAAGCGATCGAAAATCCGTATACAACAATCCTAGGCCATCCAACAGGAAGACTATTGTTAAGCAGGGCCGGATATCCGTTAGATTTTAAACGAGTTATCGATGCTTGTGCGGCAAATGGTGTTGTCATTGAGATAAATGCAAATCCTTTACGATTAGACCTTGATTGGAGATGGCACCGTTATGCAGTAGAAAAAGGAGTTCTACTTTCCATCAATCCCGATGCCCATCGTACAGAGGGATTGCACGATATGCAATATGGCGTATTGGTGGCTCAAAAGGGTGGTCTGCAAGCAAGTAACTGCTTAAATACATACTCGCTAGATGCCATAACGGACTATTTTAATAAATAAAAACTGTGAAATGCTCCCGATGAAAGACCTTTTAACGGTGACCGGCTATATTCGCGGTGGCTGTTCACCTATTGGCATGAAAAAACAGTTCCCAACCTTTATTGAAGAGGCCGCACAATTGGAGACAGCGATTTCGGTAAGCGCGGGAAAAAAGGGGCTTCAGATTATTTTAGCCCCAACAGACCTGGCGACGATCATAGATGCCCATTGGTCGGATCTAATCGATATGTAAATTACCTTTTACGCCCATATAATAAAATACGCTTGAAAGGATATATCGCTGGAAATTTAGTAAATTGTTTTTTGATGCGTGTTTTAAATTCAGTCACAAACACAGACTTCTTATCTTCCTCCAATTGTTCCATAAAAGGAATCAAAGCAGACCCTGCGATAAAATTGTAAAGCGTTTCAGCATCAGCGGCAATGAGTGGATATACACGAAGTGAAAGGTTTAGTTGATCCAAGCCATTGTCAAATAATAATTGCGCATAAGTATCGATATCCAATACAGACGAAGGCCTATTCCAACCTTCCAAATAGGATCGATAGGGTTCTTCCGTCGCCATTTCAAATAAAATTTTATTTAGTATGTTTCCTGGCTGATAAGGCATTTGTATCGCCAATTGCCCGCCAGCATTCAATTTGGAAATAATTTGCGGAAAGAGAACCTGATGATCTTCCAACCATTGTAGGGCAGCATTACTGAATATAAGATCCCAGGTTTTTGGCTCTGCAAGGAAGTTCTCGACGGAACTTTGCCTAAATTTTAGACGTTCCGTTTCAAACTGATGACTTTTAGAAAGCATTTCCGCAGAAGAATCTACCCCAAGAAAAGTCGCTTGAGAAAATTGTTCACTTAAGATAGCTGTTTGTTCACCTGTACCGCAACCCAAATCAACTGCATACTCCATTTTATTTGGAGTTATTAGTTCGGATAAATCATAAAACGGTTTAAAACGAATATCTTTAAATTGATTGTATATATCCGGATTCCAAGGCATACATTTCTTAATTAACACCCGCGTAGGGCAATACTACATTTTCTATTTAAACAAGGCAAGAATTTCAGCGGGTTCAACTTTACCAAAATACGCCGTCAAATCAATTGATTTCAATAAGGTATCAATCTCTCCTACCTCATGCTTTTCACCAATCAATAAATTTTCAAGTTCATGAATTGATTGGGATGCAAAAAAATCACCGAAAATTTTAGCCCTTTCAATGTATCCTTTATGCACATCCAAGTGCAACTCGATGAATCCTGCAGGGATCTTAATTGCTTTTTTAAAGTTATAATTTGGGGAAAAACCAAAGTTCCAATCCCATGTCTCATACTTCTCTTCAACCAATTTTTCTATTTTTTCAATATCCGAACCGGTAAACTCAATCCTTTTGGCTGCGTGATTCTCAAATTTTATTTCTTCAATCAGCATTTCCTTAAAATCTCCAGTCGTAAAACCAGCAGGTAGATATTCAATTAAATTTGTGACACGTGCGCGATTCGACTTTACCGCCTTATCTACAAACTTCAATGGATTGACCTTTAAAGCATCGCTTAATACCTGCATCTGCGAATCAATCAATATCGTACCATGCTGAACCATCTTCCCATTTTTTGCAAGCTTGGCATTTCCACTAAATTTCTTTCCATCTACCAGAAGGTCATTTCTACCTTCCAATTTTGCAGGGATATCCAATTTGTTCAAAATATTTACAATGGGCTGTGTAAAGGTTGAAAAATCCATAAAATCATGATTTCCCAATAAGGTATGAAAAGAAAAATTTAAGTTTCCAGCATCATGATAAACGGCACCACCCCCAGACATTCGTCGCACAACCTTAATCTGATGCTCGTTGACATAATCAAGATTGATTTCGGCCAGGGTATTCTGAAATTTACCCACTATAATTGAAGGGTCATTTACATAGAGTAAAAAAATATCCTCTTTAGGAAATTTACCCAATAAATATTCCTCTGAAGCGATGTTAAAATAGGCGTTGTGGGATGGAGAATCGATAATCAGCATATTTTTCTTTTTTTAAAAATAACAAGAATTTAATCCATGTAATTCATTTCAAATTCATAATTACCGGAAATCGCCATTACAATACTTCATCGGATTTCTACAACACAGATTTCCTCAAGTCAACTCTCATCAACCTCGTTTCCTGAAAGCAACCTTCTCCGTTAATTTTTTAATAATAAGCGCCGAAAAATCCTCTTTTACAATTTCTTCCGTCTGGCATAATGCACCAGGACTAAATACATTGATTTCCATGATACGATCTCCTACCACATCCAAACCGACAAAATACATTCCATCTTGAACTAATTTATCTCGGATCTTATCGACCATAATCAATAACTCCGGTGAAATAATGGCTGCTTGGGTCTTTGCACCTTGATGCACATTGCTCCGAATCTCGTCCCCTTGTTGCACACGATGAACAGCAGCATATTTACCATTGATCGAAATAGGCTCTCCATTTAATAAAAAGAATCGGATATCACCGCGGACAGCTTCCGGAAGATATTCCTGGCCAATCACATAACCATCCCGGGCAATGGCCTCTACAGTTTGTTTGAGGTTTTGCTGATTATCTTTATTGATTAAAAACACGTTTTTACCACCGGACCCCTTCAAGGGTTTTAAAATAATAAGTTTATTCTGTTGTTCAAAAAATTCAATGACATCTATATAGTTTCGGGTTACAATTGTTTTCGGTCTTATAGATTCATCAAATCCCTCAAGATACAACTTATTACTAGCCCGGCTAAGGCTATCGGGATCATTGATAACCCATACACCTTTTTCTTTTAGGAGAGCGGCAAATTGTAGGGCCGAAGCTGCCGCCCAAGGTCGGTTAACCATATCCAGGACTGGGTCAAATCGTAGCCAGACCACATCCATATCTTCCAAAATCATTTTAGTTTTTTCCGTTGCGCGCAATGCTTCCATGAGGTGATTAGCAGAAGTAAGCATCTGATCAGGGAGTACTTTTCGTACATGGGCGGCAATATAGGCTGACTCATAGTAGAAATCGGCCAAGCCAATATAATAAATTTCATGCCCCATTTGATGGGCTTTCAATGCCAAAAGGGTCGTCGTGAAACGAGCTGTTTCTTTATGGGTTTGATTGATCACGAATGCTATCTTCATATAAAATATCTGATTACTGAATCATTTGAAATATTCCATTACTTTTTTTGAGATGTAACAAGGCATCCTTGTATGGATCCATTAGATACCTTGGGATTAGGGTCGGAGCCTTCAATACCCCCTTTAACATAAGTTCTTCTACGATTGGTATATAATCTTCGCGAATTTTACCCATCGTCAACAGGGATAGATCCCGGCCACTCTTGATATAATTTGTCAATTCGATTAAACCACTCAAGTATAATGCATCTTTGGTAAGCCCACCACTTCGATAGACCCGCATCGTCATTTGAAAAGCTGTTTCGGTCAAAAATTGGTATTTGTCTACCAAGACTGAAAATGTATCAATAAATGAACTGCCTTGCTGCATATGATGGACAGCGATAACTCTTCCAGCCAGAATACGTAGTCTATTATTTGTCAGCCCCCCTACCAAATACTCAGCAAGTACAGCGAGGCCTTCCTGAAGTTTTTCATAACCGGGAACGCCTAATCTAAAGAGACTGAACGGCTGTTGCTTCCCATTATAGTAAGTAACAATATGTGTACCGACCTCATGTTGAATCAGTGCCTTTACCCTATTCCTTGGCAAACTATACTGCTTACTTATATTGAGTACGCCTTGATTTACCATCACGCCATAAATATCATCCCGTAGCCTCACTGTGGTGCCAAAGCTTGGATCTTGGTTTTTCAGATAATCCAATTCTTCCTGGGCGAGCTTAGCGAACTCTTCGGCATAGACAATATCCTCTTCTTTCGTTCTTACTTCTCGATCCGTTGTCGTAATTGTCAAAATTGCCTGTGCCTTTTCCAGCAATTTTTCATTGACAGTACCAAAAACCTGCATACTGCCCAACAAAAATCCTTCTTTTCCCCGTTCACTCAACATGGTCATCATCTGATCAAGCTCCTTGCGTTTATCACGAAACAAATAAGCAATGGAAGGATCAAATAAATCTTCGATATGCAAGTTATAGAGGTTTCTCTTGATAATATCTGGATCAATGGGCATGGGCCTATATCGAAACACAGGAGTTTTTCGGTAATTTCCTTTTTTAAATTGCTGCCAGGCATCATAAGAATTTGTTGGTGTAACCAATAATAAAAAATCAAATCGTTGGCTTTCCCGCGCTAATTTCTGATCAATCTCCCAAGCTAAAGGAAGCATCTTTTTAGGCTGGCTTATTTTAAATGCTGTAGGTTTAGATAAGGTATGTATGCGAATGAATTCAAAGAATGTCTTCGACAGACTCCTGGATATGGCTTCACGGAAATGACGCAGATCAATCGGTAAAATTTGCTGATCTATTCCTAAAAGGTATTTCGGCTTTATCTCCAGCCCCATGTAAAATATATTGGTATTCAGATTATCCAACTGTACGCTTGAAGGGGATAAACTTTGCGTTGCATTTGTTTTGGAATCTGTCAGTATCTCCACTTTAGAAATCGATTCCTCTGTGGTCAGTTGCTTACCCAGATACTGTGCTATAGCCTGAACATTTTTCCGCGCAATATGAATTTGGATATCTTCCTCCTGTGCTGGATCTGCTGCCCAAGCTTCAATAATCAAACAAGCACCAAACTCTTCAACAAGTTGATTGAGGATTGGAGCGATCCATTCCGAAACATTCATCTGCGGATCTCTTACCCTAAAATAAGCCGGTTCTGATTTAACCAACTCTGCCAGCATAGGGTCTTGACTGAAAAACTGTCTGTATAAAAACAGATAAGGAACAACTTGATTAAATACCAGTTTGTTTTTTGGCGGAATCTGTACGTGGAAAACCTCCTTATTTTTGATCATTTTTAAAATGCCAGCAAGTTGTTTCGCATTATCTTTCATAGGCAAAATAATTTTCCAGTGTTCCAATGCTGTGCAAGAGAAGTTGCTTATACTCCTGAAGCTTTTGCGGAAATACTTCCCCAGTCCATTCGTCCATAAAGTCTTTCCGAAATTCGATAGAAAAAATACAGCCTTTATCACCAAACTTATCATTCAAATACGCAGAAAGGAATCCGCCTTTAAATTTCACATTCTCACGTACGTCGTAAACTTGCCCATCTTTTCCAGTCTTTAGTACTTCCAATACCTGATCAGTCAACATTCGCCATTTTTTGTGATTATGTTGTGTCCCAATATTGATTTGAGGATCGGCGGCATTATTCAAACTAGTTTGAGGTCCCCCGCGACGCATATTATAACTATGAATATCATACACGATAAAATAGCCATAACGATCAATCGTACGCTGAATCGCTTGGCTTATTTCCTCATACATGCTATCATAGGCTGCATACAGCTGATCTTTTAGTTCATTGGGTAGATCTGTTCGCCATACCCGCATCCCCCAAGATTGCTCAGGTACCAGATAAATAGCATCTTCTCGTTTTCGATTAAGATCCAATTGAAATCTGGAAGTTCCAGATACAAATCGATTACAAGGCAATTCGGCCAAAATAGCCGTATAAGGATCCTCTTCGCGTAATCGTTCCTCGTCTGCAATATTCATGTAGGGCATCAAATGCGCATCGACCTGATGGCCATCATGAATGGCAAAAGCCCAAAATGGACTATCGTCATTTTCAAATTGATAGCGATATGTTAAAGACATGTACCTTTTTTTAAACAGTTTACGTCAATAGACAGCATTGATTACTGACCTTTTTGTTTAGATAAACGCTTATGAGCGATAAAAGGTTTGAAAATTAACTGGATTGTATTGAGAATTAGGGCCTCTCCTTCTTACGCGAAAAGAAGCTGTTAAAAATCGTTAAACAGTTAACGGATTCAGGACATTGGCATCCTTCTTGAATATTGTCTAGTAGTTTCATAAATTTAGGTTAATAATTTAGTTAGTTTATAAAAAACCTGTTAGTCCCCGCTAACAGGTTTTTTATTTCCCCTAAAAAGAAAACAAAATAAATAGTAGTACATTTTATTGAAAATCAACAGCAAATAGTCAAAAAATGTTAAAAAGTAAAAAAAACTACAATCGGTTGAAACATTTTTTGAACTTACTACGTTATATAGGTACTTTTCATAAATTTAGGTTAATAATTGGTTAGGAAAACTCCTGTTGCTCCCCGCTTCGGGAGTTTTTGTTTATCAACACTTTAGGACAAATAAAAAACTAAAAAACCGAATTTAACGCAGAAATTTTAATAACAAAAAAATGACAATATGTTCATGCTAAGAAAATAAGTTTTGGCATAGGTATTGCACTGTTTTAAGCATTCATAAATTTAGGTTAATAATTGGTTAGTTAAAACACTTGAAGTTCCCCGCTTCAAGTGTTTTTTTTATTGCGTTATAGCAAACGCTAATTAGAATTTATCCTTTTATAATTAATTACCGGCCTCTACCAACTGTTTTAAAGCAATTTCATATGCCCTCGATGATATATGAATCTTTTTAGAAGAAACCGACCTAATTTTCTTAAGTGCTTCAAAAATTACGCTAGACACATCCGAAAAAATTGCATCATCACTGATTTCAATATTACGTTGCATTAAATAGGCAAAAACTCTCGCCATACCACAATTAGCAATAAAGTCAGGTATAACAGCAACATGCTGATCTGCGAATTCCATAACAGGTCCATAAAATATCTCTTGATCTGCAAATGGCACATTGGCACCAGAAGCGATCACCTCAAGCCCATGATTTATCATGTGTTGAATCTGATCTTTTGACACTAAGCGGGAGGCCGCAGCAGGCACAAAAATATCCGTTTCCAGGCTCCATATTTCTTTCTGTATCTGATCAAAAGAAATCAAATCCGGAGAACAAAGCTCATTGCCTTTGCGCTCTAAAAACAAACGGGTAATATCTTCCTCTCCAAATCCTTCCGGATTGATCAGTCCGCCGACTCGATCAATTATACCTACTATTTTTACACCAAGTTTAGACAGATAAAATGCCGCTGCGGCAGCAACATTACCCCAACCTTGAATTACCGCTCGCTTCCCAAAGCAATTTTCACCAAAAAGTTGATAATAATGACGAATTGACTCTGACACCCCATAACCCGTGATCATATCTGCCACTTTGTACTTACGCTTCAGATCTGGGCTGTACGAACTATCCTCCAATACTTTGGAGACCCCATAACGCAATTGTCCAATTTGATGAATGCGATTACTTTCATTCACCTTAAAGTGACCATTCAAAATCCCCTCTTGTGGATGCCATAGTCCATACTCTTCCGTCAAAGGGATTACATCATGAATTTCATCGATATTCAGATCTCCGCCTGTCCCATAATAGTTTTTCAATAATGGTGTGACGACCTTAAACCAACGTTCTAACACTTCATTTTTCCTTGCGTCGTGTGGATCGAAATCGATTCCAGATTTTGCGCCCCCTATTGCAGGTCCGGATACCGTAAATTTAACCTCCATTGTTTTTGCCAAAGATTCTACCTCATGCCGATCCAACCCAGCCCGCATTCGGGTCCCCCCGCCGGCTGCACCTCCACGTAAGGAATTAATAACAATCCATCCCCTGGCATCAGTTTCACTATCTTTCCATTCGAAAACAATTTCTGGACTTTTATGCTCAAAAGCCCGTAATAATTCCTTCATCCCTTCCATACTGCTATAAGTTTCCTCGGCGTTCTTGTTCACGTTCTATTGCTTCAAAAAGAGCCTTGAAATTTCCTGCGCCAAAACTCTGTGCCCCCTTTCGTTGGATGATTTCATAAAATAAAGTTGGTCTATCCTCTACCGGTTTTGTAAAAATTTGTAGCAAATAACCTTCTTCATCACGATCGACTAGAATACCCAGTTCTTGGATGATCCGTATCTCTTCATCAATTTTTCCAACTCGTTCGGGCAACATATCGTAATATGCTTCGGGAGGAGCACCCAAAAATTCTACTCCCCTTGCTTTAAGTTCCCGCACGGTTGCCACAATATCTTTGGTTGCCAGGGCGGCATGTTGTACACCTTCACCCTCATAAAATTCAAGATATTCTTCTATCTGCGATTTTTTCTTTCCTTCGGCAGGTTCATTGATCGGAAACTTAACAAAGCCATTTCCGTTGCTCATCACTTTACTCATCAAAGCCGAATATTCTGTATTAATCTGCTTGTCATCAAAAGATAAAATATTGACAAACCCCATTACATCCTGATACCATTTTACGGTTTCATTCATCTTATTCCAGCCGACATTACCTACACAATGATCAACATAGAGCAGCCCGGTTTCCGTTGGGTTGTAATCGCTTTCCCATTTTTCATATCCCGGCATAAATGGACCAGAATAATTGCGGCGTTCAACAAACATGTGGACCGTTTCGCCATAGGTATAAATGCCCGCGGTCCAAACTTCTCCATTTTCATCCTTCAGAAGCTGCAGTTCCTGATAGACCTTCGCTCCCCTATTTGTTGTTTCTTCGAACGATTTTCGTGCATCATCGACCCAAAGAGCCAATATTTTAACCCCATCACCATGTTTTTTAACGTGTTCTGTTACAGGGTGGTCAGATTTCAACGCCGTGGTGAGCACCAAACGTATTTTATTTTGTTTTAACACGTAGGATACCCGATCTCGAACGCCTGTCTCCGGTCCGGCATAGGCATCCGACTGGAATCCAAAAGCTGTTTTGTAATAATGTGCGGCCTGTTTGGCATTGCCAACATAAAATTCAATATAATCTGTTCCATTAATAGGTAGAAAATCTTGCGCTTGGGCAATCTTATCTGCAAATGTATTTGCCATAATTTTTATAAAGGTTATTCTTTTATTTTCCCTAACTCATCCAAGATTTATAATAATCCGGATCTTCAATAGCGAGTGCTTCT
>JBMAAL010000055.1:0-34796 GCA_050281725.1 Sphingobacterium sp.
GGTTCACCAATTTTGTTCCAACACTTGTTCTGGTTCTTAGGTCACCCTGAGGTATATATCGTTGTTATGCCTGCTTTGGGTTTAACTTCTGAGGTTATTGCGACCAACTCACGTAAACCAATCTTTGGTTACCACGCGATGGTTTACTCGTTGATCGGTATCACCGTATTATCGTTTATCGTATGGGGTCACCACATGTTTGTAACAGGTATGAATCCGTTCTTGGGTGGTGTATTTATGATTACAACATTGATTATCGCGGTTCCTTCAGCTGTAAAAGCGTTTAACTATCTGGCAACGTTGTGGAAAGGTAATATCCGTTTCACTCCGGCGATGATGTTTGCTATCGGTTTGGTATCATTCTTTATCTCTGGCGGTTTGACAGGATTGTTCTTAGGTAATGCGGCATTAGATATCAACTTACACGATACGTATTTTGTTGTTGCCCACTTCCACTTGGTAATGGGATCAGCTTCGATCTTCGGTATGCTTTGTGGTGTTTACCACTGGTATCCGAAGATGTTCGGTCGCATGATGAACACAAAATTGGGTTATTTACACTTCTGGTTGACTTTCATTGGTGCTTACATGGTATTTTTCCCAATGCACTTTATGGGTATTGATGGCGTGCCTCGCCGTTACTATGCATTTACAGAGTTTGCTTTCATGGCGAAATGGGTTTCTGTAAACAAATTGGTGACTTGGGCTGCGATCATTGCTGCTTTAGGTCAGGTAGCTTTCTTGTGGAACTTCTTTACATCGATTTTCTTCGGTAAAAAAGCACCACAAAACCCTTGGCAATCCAATACATTGGAATGGACTACTCCGGTAGAACATATTCACGGTAACTGGCCAGGAGAAATTCCAACTGTACACCGTTGGCCTTACGATTACAGTAAGCCAGGTCATGGTGAGGATTTTATTCCTCAAAGTGTTCCTTTCTCTGAAACAATGAGCTCTAATTTGCCTCATGATTTCGAAGGAGATGAGGAAGCAGAGCGTATCCAGGCAGAATGGAATGCTCAAAATGGTAGAAAAGACTAATAAAATCTTATAAAGTAGCGTCGGGAATTTCGACGCTACTTTATAGAAGTTTATATTTTAAGAGGTAGGGGTAGTATTATGTTTCCAGCAGCTGAAAAGCGATTTGTAAAGACCAATCTTATAACGATTATCGTATTGTTTTTGGTCATTATTGCTGGAGGGGTTGTTCGGAGTACAGGGTCAGGAATGGGATGTCCAGATTGGCCAAGATGTTTTAACCGTATTATTCCTCCTACTGATATTTCTCAGTTGCCTCAAGGATATGAACAACATTATAGTGAAGGAAGAGCAAAAAAGAACGAACGTTTCGCACGGATAGTAGAATTTTTCGGCGATAAAGAGATGGCCTATAAGCTCCGTACAGATAAAAGTATTTTACAGCATGAAGAATTTAATGTTGCAAAGACCTGGACGGAATATATCAATCGATTGGTGGGCGTTATTTCTGGATTTTGTCTGTTGTTTACGGCTATTTATTCTTTCACCTATTTGAAGTCAAAAAGCTCGATCGTTGTTTGGTCAGTGATTAATCTTTTTGTTGTTGTACTTCAGGCTTGGCTGGGATCGATCGTTGTGTCGACAAATTTGATGCCCTGGATTATTACAGTACATATGCTCTTAGCACTTGTAATTGTTTGTATTAGTATTTATACTTATTTCAAAGCAGTTACTTTGCGAAATAAGACCTTATTGGTCAATCGTTCTTCGAGTATATTAAAAGGACTTGCTATAGTATCTATTTTGCTGATGCTAACACAAGTAATTGTCGGAACGGGAGTTCGGGAAGAGGTTGATTTATTAGCCGGTTCATCGGTAGCTCGTACTGATTTTATAACAACTATTGGCCAACAGTTTGAGTTACATCGCTGGTTGGCATATTGTTCTTTGATTTTAGTTATTGTATTATTCTTTTTGGTCCGCACGAGTTTTAATACGGGTTCTAAGCAATATAAATTTGCTTTAATCGCATTAATTCTAGTGGGTATCCAAATGCTATCAGGAATTATCTTAGCTCGATTTGCAATACCTGCATTTGCACAGACAACACATTTGGTGGTAGCTACGCTCTTATTTGGCGCACAGTTCTACCTGTTGTTATTGTTAAACAAGCAAAGGCACTAATCTTGGAATTCGGGATGTTTATGTTTAAAAGTACGTGTTTAATTACACTGATAGTAGGAGGTCTCTTTTAGTTATGAAAGAATTTATTTCAGATTTCAAAAAGCTTGTTAAGTTGAGACTTACGTTGACGGTCGTATTTTCGGCGTCAATTGCTTTTCTGATAGGATCAAAACAACAGGGTGATATATTCTGGTTCAATTGGTTATTGTTGACTATAGGTGGTTTTCTGGTGACAGGTTCTGCCAATGGTTTTAATGAGATCATTGAAAAGGATTTGGATAAACTGATGAAACGTACGGAGGACAGACCGTTGCCATCAGGCCGCATGACAACAGGACAGGCTTTGGTATTGAGTGTCTTTATGGGCATCTTAGGAACCTTGGTGCTTGTTCGTTTAAATTTTGTCGCTGGTCTGCTGTCGGTGTTCTGTATTCTTCTTTATGCATTTATCTATACACCATTAAAAAGAAAATCACCAATAGCAGTGTTTGTCGGCGCGTTTCCGGGTGCATTTCCGCCATTAATTGGATATTATGCAGCCTTTTCGCAAGACGATTTAGCCTACTATAGTGGACATAACGAAGCGGCAATTATTATTATTCCCTTTGTGTTGTTTGCTATTCAGTTTTTATGGCAGTTTCCGCATTTCTGGGCAATTGCCTGGGTTGTGGATGACGACTATAAATTAGCGGGTTTTCGCTTATTGCCGACGACAAAACGTGATAAGATATCTGCTTTTATGGTATTCATTTCAGGTTTGTTTATGATACCTGCAGGTTTTATACCTTATCATTTTGGCTTTGGTGGGATTTGGTTTACGATTGTATCCGTGGTCGGTGGAATAATGTTTGGTTATTACGGTTATTTGCTGTTTAAGAATTGTGATATTCCTTCAGCGAAGAAAGTAATGTTTACTTCATTTATCTATTTGCCTGTGACACAACTCGTATTATTGCTTAACTTTATTCCGTTGAAATAATGTTAGATATACAAGCACAAACTGACGAGAAGTTAGTACAGAGAAAAGCCCAAAAGTTCAACCTGTGGTTGGGTATGTTGGGTATGTTCATGATGTTTGCTGCGTTATCCAGTGGTTTCATTGTATATACAGCGAGCGGCGTGGACAAAGGGATTAAGACCCTATTGCCAAATGCACTTTTATATAGTACCTTGGTGATTGTGGTTAGTAGTCTAACGATGTTTTTAGCACATAGAGCGGCTAAAAATGGCGAGTCTTCCAAACAGCGGTTGTTTTTGATAGCAACTTTTATTTTGGGAGTTGTATTTTTTGCCTTGCAAGTTCATGCTTGGAATGTATTGATCGATAGGGGTGTTTATTTTGTGAATAACAATGCATCGCAATCTTTTATTTACGTTTTTATCTGGATGCACTTGGCGCATATTATTGCGGGGTTGATCGTTTTGATTGGCGCGATTATAGGAATTAACAAACTTCCTAAAGACGGCAATCTTTTCCGCATGGATCTTGCCAGTATTTTTTGGCATTTTCTCGATCTTTTATGGATTTATATATATGTTTTCTTACTTTTGAATCAATAATAGTAAACAATGAGTACAACAGTATCGCAATTGGATAAGGTAAAAACTGGTCCATGGAATGGTGGAAAATCACCTTGGAACTTAGAGTATGGAAAAATCATGATGTGGTTTTTCTTGGTAGGGGATGCCTTCACATTTTCTGCATTTTTGGTTTATTATGGCGCGCAACGATTTTCACACGCTGTATGGCCGGATCCTGATAAGGTTTTTCAATCTATTCCAGGAATTACTGACGGGGGACAACCCTTGGTATTTGTCGGTTTGATGACATTTATTTTGATTATGTCTTCAGTAACTATGGTGCTGGCGGTAGAAGCTGGACATCGTAATTCGAAGCATGAGGTTGTGAAGTGGATGTTGTGGACCATTTTGGGTGGTTTGATGTTCGTTGGCTGTCAGGCATTAGAGTGGACGCATTTGCACCACGAAGGCTTTTGGTTCGGACGTAATCCTGCTACTGATATTGCTACACATATGGAAGGCGGAAATGTTGTTGAAAAATTGAGCCATTTCTTTACGGGAGATGTTTCGTATACATCAGCACTTCAGTTTGCAAACTTATTCTTTACAATTACTGGTTTCCACGGTTTCCACGTAACTGTTGGTATTATTTTGAACATCATTATTTTGTGCATGACTTTAAATAATACTTTTGAAAAAAGAGGGTCATATTTAATGATTGAAAAAGTAGGTCTATATTGGCACTTTGTGGATTTAGTGTGGGTATTCGTGTTTACACTTTTCTACCTTGTTTAGTAAAACAATTTAATTACAAAAGCTATGTCACAATATCAAGATAATATCGCTCATGGAGAGCATGCTCACGAAGGTGGGTTGGATAAAAAGGGTATATGGAGAGTATTTGGGGTACTTTTAGCCCTTACTTGCCTAGAGTTCTTAATCGCATTAGGCTTCGTTCACCACTGGCAAATTCTGTCTAAAGGGGTATTGGTTAATTCAATTTACATTATACTTACTTTAGTTAAAGCTTATTATATCATTGCATTCTTTATGCACTTGAAATTCGAGAAATCGAGCTTCATTGTCACTGTAGGAATCGTCTTTATTTTTATTATTTATTTTATTGTTTTGATGCTAGTTGAAGGAGGCCATTTAGCTTCTGCATTCCAAGAACATCAAATATTTCCAAATAAATAGATAAAGTGAATGGATAATAATACTGGACAAAAGAAAGGTATTAAAACTATATTGATCCTGGCTGTAATTCTTTTACTGCCGGGATTTTTATATTTTATACTAAATAAAAGTGGCTCGAATAGCTACGCCTCCTTACCAATTTTTGGGAAAAAGGAAGTGCCGGGAACAACTCGCCGAAAATGGGGACGTGATATTCCCGATACCATCTACCATATGGTAACACCTGTTGATTTTGTGAATTACGATGGTAAGAAAGTGCACTTGTTGGACAATGATACAACACTCTCTGTAGTTCACCTGATGTATTCTAGGGACGCTTCCTTATCAAGGACAATGATTAAGCGATTAGATCAAATTGCTAATCGGTTTATTCAGAATAAGAAAGTTAAGTTGTATTCTATCACAGTTGATACAGCCTATGATACACCTGATGTGTTAGCGAAATACGCGAAAGTTTACAAACCTTGGACCAAATCTTGGTTTTTTGTGACAGATCCTTCTGTTGATATCTTTAAATTTGCTAAAGGAAGTTTATTGCAGGACGCGCTTGTCAACAATGATGGCAGTAAACCATTCATTATTGGCTCTAATTATCTTTTACTCGATACAAAAGGACGTATAAGAGGTATATATGACATCAACGTAAAGACAGATGTCGACCGCCTGGAAGATGAAATTAAATTATTATTGGTCGATGAAATCCGAAACCATCCAGCAACAATAGAACAAAAAAGATAGTTATATCATGGAAGAGAGTCTGAATAAAGAGAAAAAGTACAGTAAATGGATTTGGTTACTATCGATTGTTATACCGATAGTGGTAGCTGTCCTTTTTACGGTGAATTTACAAAAGCTGGGTTATGATGTGAAGCCACTAACCTTTTTGCCGCCGATCTACGCGGCTATCAATGGGATTACGGCTGTTTTGCTTTTTTGGGCTGTGGCTGCGATAAAAAAGGGCAATAAGGCCTTACACGAGCGTTTGATCAAATGTTGTATTGCTTGTTCCTTAGCTTTTTTGGCGATGTATGTCGCTTATCACATGACTTCAATCGAAACAAAATATGGCGGCGAGGGAATTTTGAGACCGATCTATTTCTTTATCCTGATCACGCATATTTTGCTTTCCATTATCATCATCCCTTTTGTGCTCTTTACATTTGTTAGAGGTATATCGGGTTCTTATGAGCGTCATAAAAAGCTTGCCCGCATTACTTACCCCATGTGGCTTTACGTGGCTGTTACCGGTGTGATCGTTTATTTAATGATTTCTCCGTATTATATCGGTTAGTGAGAAAGGGGCGGGGTGCAGCGGATTCGATGTGGTGGATCTGGCTTAAAATTGAAATGAAATCGGAGGTGAAGGAGTATATATTCCAACTATCCAAGAGTATAAACAGTGTAGGATTAATCAGCCAATTTGTATCGGCTAGATGAATCTTTTAAAAATCATTTGCATATGAAGCGTATCTGGATTTATCAGGCAGATCGCCTGCTAACGGCAGCAGAAGGACAGGAGATTGTTACTGACCTGGAAGCTTTTGCTGAACAGTGGAAAGTACATGGAAAACCACTTTCTGCTTCCGCGGAATTGCGGGATAATCTTTTTATCATCCTTAAAGTGGACGAAGAGGTCGCGGCTGCATCAGGTTGTTCTATTGATAGTTCGGTTCGATTTTTAAAAGGAGTTGAATCTAAGTACGGTATTCAGCTATTTGATCGCATGCAATTTGCGTACAAAGCGGATGAAGGAATAGCCGTGGTTAACCGTGCTGGATTCGAAAAGTTATTGGCAGATGGTACAATCAATGATAATACCTTAGTATTTGATAATACCATTACCCATGAACATCAAATGGAGAATGCTTGGGCAGTGCCCTTCCATCAGAGCTGGCATAAGCGACTTTTTAAATAAGTTGTAAACAAGTATATAGGAAAGGCCATAAGTACATATGGCCTTTCTTTTTGATCTATAGTTCTGTATTGCTTCTCCTCTGATTGATCCGCCGAATAGCGATAGTTTCGCTTATTCAGGAATGGTATAATGGTGCATGTATTTTGCAATCGCATTTGCGCGTCTGTTGACATAGGTCGAAGGGTTTCGAGCATCCCATTCTCTAGGATTTGGCAATATTGCTATAATTAATGCGGCCTGCTTTTTAGACAGGTTACTACCTGTTTTGCTGAAGTAGTAGGAAGCGGCGGCATCGGCACCATAAACACCCTGTCCCATTTCAATAACATTGAGATAAACTTCGAGAATTCTTTTCTTACTCCAAAAGGTCTCAATTAGAATTGTAAAATAGGTCTCAAAGCCTTTTCTCAACCATGAACGGCCTGGCCATAGAAATACATTTTTGGCTACCTGCTGACTGATCGTACTTCCACCACGTAATTTTTTTCCTTGTGCATTTTTTTTAATGGCATTCTGAATTCCTTGCATGTCGAATCCCCAGTGTGTCATAAAGTGAGCATCTTCCCCTGCAATGGCCGCTAATTTTAGGTTGTCCGAAAGTTCATCGTAATTCAGCCAGTTTTTTTCCAGTTTAAATCCTTTGCCCTGTTCTTTTAGCTCAAAACCGCGCTGAATCATCAACCAAGTGATTGGAGGATTTATAAATCGCAGACTAACGACCCAAAAGAGTGAAATACCAATAAAATAGAGGACTACCCGTGTCGCAATGCGCAGGATCGGAGATTTTATGGACTTCAATGGGTTGAAGGATTTTTTTTTGAAGGTATTTTGTTGTTTGCTGGACGTATTTTGTTTACCAGATCTTTTGATGGCCATGACTAAATTTTTTCGGATACAAACTTAGCTTATATTCTTGTTTAATGGAAATGATTTTGTCGAGAAGTTGAGTGTATCGTTTGCCAAAGCGACGATATTATCCTATTTTTACGCTTCATAAAAATTGATTTACAAGTTGGCAAAAGAAAAGAAAGTGACCCCATTGATGCAACAGTATAATGCGATCAAGATTAAGTATCCTGGAGCGTTATTGTTGTTCCGTGTTGGCGATTTTTACGAGACATTTGGTGAGGATGCGATCAAAGCTGCCCAGATTTTGGGCATCGTTTTGACGAAGCGTGGCAATGGCTCGGAATCGGAGACTGCATTGGCTGGTTTTCCTCATCATTCGTTGGAGACATATCTTCCAAAATTGGTGCGTGCTGGCCAACGGGTGGCGATCTGTGATCAGTTGGAGGATCCGAAGACGACAAAAACAATCGTTAAGCGTGGTGTTACGGAGTTGGTTACCCCTGGCGTTTCCTACAATGACAATATTGTTCAACAGAAATCGAATAATTATTTAGCATCAATCTTTATCGAAAAAGAGCGGATCGGTATTTCTTTTCTTGATATTTCAACAGGCGAATTTTTGGTTGCTCAGGGAAGTGTTACCTATATCGATAAATTGCTTCAAGGTTTTAAGCCAACGGAAGTCATTCTTTCCAAAAAACAGAGCAAGGATTTTGTGGAGCAGTTTGGGTCGCATTATTATACTTATTTTCTTGACGAATGGCCGTATACGGGCGACTATGCTACAGAAACATTATTGAAGCATTTTGAGGTTTCGTCGATGAAAGGATTTGGTGTTGATCGGATACCTGCGGGAATTGTTGCCGCCGGTGTAGCTTTACATTACTTAAACGAGACCGAGCATCGTAACTTACAACACATTTCTACGCTTTCCCGTATCGAAGAAGATCGTTTTATGTGGTTGGATCGTTTTACGATCCGCAATTTGGAATTAATCGGTTCGTTGAATGAAAATGCTGTCACCCTTTCTGATGTATTGGATCATACATCCAGTCCAATGGGAGCGCGCTTGCTCAAGCGCTGGATTGTGATGCCCTTAAAAGATAAGAAAAGTATTCAGGAACGATTGAACGTGGTGGATTTCTTTGTCGCTGATCGCAATTTAAGGGATGAATTGATTGGTCAGATCAAGCAGGTGGGGGATCTTGAACGCCTAATTTCTAAGATAGGACTACAAAAAGCGAATCCACGGGAAATCGTGCAATTAAAGCGGGCTTTATATGCGATAGAAAAGTTGAAGGAACTTACAGATCGTAAAGATGCTAACGCGCTACAGACCATATCGGAGCAATTGGATGCTTGTACAGTTATCCGAGAAAGAATAGAACTACAGGTTCAGGCCGAGCCCCCAGTCGCAATCAATAAAGGTAGCGTAATTGCTGATGGCGTTGATCCGGAATTGGATCGATTGCGTAAAATTGCCTTTGGTGGTAAGGATTATTTGCTTGAGATTCAGAAAAGGGAAGCAGAACTCACTGGAATTCCCTCCTTGAAAATTGCATTCAATAATGTCTTTGGTTATTACCTGGAGGTTACCAATACCCATAAGGATAAGGTTCCTACGACGTGGATACGTAAACAGACGCTGGTGAATGCTGAACGTTACATTACGGAGGAACTTAAAGAATATGAAGAACAGATTCTAGGTGCTGAGGAGAAGATCCAAGCACTGGAGAATAGATTATATGCAGAGTTATTGCATGCCATTGCTGAATATATCAAACCTATTCAGCTCGATGCACAGCTGATTGCTAAGCTGGATGTGTTGCTTAACTTTGCGGTTGTAGCAGAGAAAAATTATTATGTAAAGCCTGAAATCAGCGAGAGCAAGATCTTGGATATTAAAGGCGGAAGACACCCTGTCATTGAAAGAAACCTGCCAATAGGTGAGGACTATATTACCAATGATACGTTCTTGGATCCAAAGACACAACAGATTATTATTATTACGGGGCCTAATATGGCCGGTAAATCGGCATTACTCCGTCAGACTGGACTGATTGTATTGATGGCGCAAATTGGTTGTTTCGTGCCGGCAAAAGAAGCAAAGATCGGTTTGGTTGACAAAATTTTTACCCGTGTGGGCGCTTCGGATAATCTTTCTTCCGGAGAATCTACGTTTATGGTAGAGATGAATGAGACGGCGAGCATCATGAATAATTTATCAGATCGCAGTCTTATTCTTTTAGATGAAATCGGTCGTGGTACAAGTACCTATGACGGTATTTCTATTGCTTGGGCCATTGCAGAGTTTTTACACAATCATCCCGCAGCCAAAGCAAAAACATTGTTTGCAACACATTACCATGAATTAAATGAGCTAACAACTTCATTGGATCGCATTAAAAACTATAACGTGACGGTGAAGGAAGTCAATAATAAAGTTATTTTCTTACGGAAACTTGTTCCAGGAGGCTCAGAACATAGTTTTGGTATTCATGTCGCAAAGCTCGCGGGCATGCCACAAAAGTTGCTGAATCGTGCCAATCAGATTTTGAAAAGATTGGAGCAGGAGCGAACTGGAGGAGAACAGATTAAGGATAGTATGCGTAAGATTCAGAAACAGGCCTACCAATTGCAAATGTTTTCCATTGATGATCCTGTCTTGAATAAGATCAGGGATATGTTGAATAATCTGGATGTTAATTCGCTTACTCCAGTCGAGGCATTAATGAAGCTGGATGAGATACAACGACTTTTAAAGAATTAAATCTTCCTTTGGGCTTGGACACTTGATCTCAAGCGGGATTTGTTTTTTCGATTTACATACGCCAGATCATGTTTTTTAAGACAGACATCATCGGGCGTATTTTTTTCTGAAAGTGTCTGATCTTATTGGCCAGAAAGAACCTTCAGCTCGCTTCATCACTGTTAGTGTCTGCGAAGTCATGAAGGTTTTTGAGGGCTATTTACTTAAAACCTGAAAAATAGCTCCAAGCTTCCGTAATTTGCCTGTATCGGGATCAATACCTTACTGCTTGCATCATAAGGCGTGTAATGATAGCCGAGCTCAAAACCTATGTACTTTTGGTTTTTCATGCGAAATAGGGATGCGAGACCAAGTCCTAAGTGAACATTATTGATGGTTACCATACGATCGGTGTATCCACCATCATAATAATAACCATCTGGATCATAATAACCAGAAGAATATGCACTCTCTGTGATGCCGGTATCTGTAATATCAATGCCAAGGATGCCTTTTGGAATCAGTATAAATTTATCATTGTCAAAAACTTTGTAACCTACAGCACCGCCCATAAATGCGGTGGCTGAAGAATTGACCGAAACATTGGAGCCCTCGTAATTGTAATAAATATTGCGGTCGTTCGAGTTGATGCGCACCTTGAAGCCACCTTCGAAAATAAATTTTCTTTCTAGCGAGCTCATCAGCATAAATCCAAAGCTTATGTTGGTTCCGAAGATTTTGTTGGCTCCACCAAGTGGGGTAACTACGCCGATTGAAGGAACATAGCCCAGTTTGGCTTTCTGTCTATCTCTGTACACTTTGGGTGCTGGAAACGGTTGTTGATTATCTTGTTCATCAGATTGTCGGTCTTGTACGGCACTGGAAACTTCAGTATCTGAAAAAAGCTGTAAAATATCTTTTTCCTGATCCGTTAACGTGTAACTGTCAGAAACAAGTAGTGCTTGTGCCCTTACTTTGATGAGGCCGTCCAGTGGATGCCGCAATGGATAAAAATTGTATTTTTCCTTATGCTGTTCGTATTGCGTTGAGAAATCGTCCTGGTTTGCCGCATCCAGTCTTTGTAGAAAGCTTTTATCGAATTGACTGTTCCAATAGAGGTCAATCGCTGCAGCACTATTTTTCTTTTCAATGATTTGCATAAGGATACGTAATCTCTGTACAATTTCATTGATACCACAGCTTGCCTGTATGCTATTAAGTAAAGGATCAATTTTGTTAAAGTCATTGTTGTTTAAGGCTTGCGTCAATAAGGGAAGTGTCTCAACCGTATAACGTTCACAATTTCTCTGCGCATACAACAGTTTTGTGGGCAGGACACAGCTCATAATCAGTATCATAAGGGCAAGCTGACGGATATTCATGGCTTATTTAGATTTGTTGCTGACTAAATTAGCAAATAAATTGCAGGATACATGGGTTTGTTTGCGTCAAAGGTCCTAAAAGTTTTATCTTTGGCGTATGGCGTCGATATTTCGGTTTAAACAATTTGAGGTTGATCAGTCTGATTGTGCGATGAAGATCAATACAGATGGTGTTTTGTTGGCTTCACTGTTGGAGATAGAACCTGTGGAACGTGTCTTGGATGTGGGTACAGGCACTGGAGTCATTGCCTTGATGTTGGCTCAGCGTCTTGGGGATAGCCGGGTAGAAGCTGTTGAAGTAGACGCTTTGGCTGCGTTGATGGCGGACAAAAATTTTCGCAATTCCATTTTCCGTGAACGCCTAACGCTACATGCTAGTTCCTTTCAGCAACTGGAGACAACAGGGAATTATGATTTGATTGTTTCAAATCCACCTTTTTATACGGATTCGTTGCATAATCCGGATGAACGGAGGAAACTGGCTAGACATACGGATCTGGATTTTTTCTTTGAACTGTTGGATTTCGCCTCTTTACGCTTATCGAATCGGGGGAAATTAATCCTCATCCTTCCAGCGGCATTAGCTGATACCTTAGTCAATATTTCTACAAAAAGAGGTTTACATTGTTCTACTGAAGTTCGGATAAGTTCCTTTGAAGGAGAATCTGTGCTACGTAAGATCGTAACCTTTGAACGGACGCCTGTTGAGTCGGTTGCAGTACGTGAGTTTGTTATTTATGCTGATAAAGGTATTTATTCAGAAGCTTATCGCACGGCCTTGGCACCTTATTTTTTAGCTTTTTAAGTTATGACAAAGATCGGATTACTCTCAGATACACATTCTTTTTTAGATGAAGCAGTATTTACTCATTTTGCAGCCTGCGACGAGATTTGGCATGTAGGCGATTTTGGTGATGTAGATGTTGCAGATCGGTTGGCGGCTTTTAAACCGCTGCGCGGGGTTTATGGAAATATTGATGGTCAAGAAATTCGTTTACAATTTCCAGAAGATTTGAGGTTTAGGTGTGAGGAGGTGGACGTCTTTATGACACATATCGGTGGTTATCCCGGGAAATACGCTCCACGAATTAAAGGGGAATTGATGAAAAATCCGCCAAAATTATTTATTACTGGACATTCACATATTCTAAAGGTTATCTTCGACCCTAAGATTCAATGCCTGCACCTTAATCCAGGTGCAGCGGGTAAGCACGGCTGGCATAAAGTGAGGACATTAATGCGGTTTGATATCAATAAAGATAAAATTGAGAACCTAGAGGTTATTGAACTCAAAGACCGTTAACTCACCTAGACTCTTCTTTAGTCTTTTTTGTGAATAGACAGACGAACAATACTTTGGGTAATGGCAAAGAGATCGTGCGGTACATTTGGTTCCAGAGTCACTAACATACCTTTTGTTAGACTGATTTTGCTTCCGTTAACGCCAAAATCAATATTGCCTTCGACAATTTCTACAATAATTGATGCAGCTGTACTGTGTTCCTTTAGATATTGCCCTTCTGCAAAAGCCAAACGATATTCTTTGCTACCATTTGTTTCTAGCAGGAGGTCCATTTTGGGCTTCTTGTCCTGGAAGGTGATGTTTTGAAAAATAGATGCTGTCTGCATGGTCGTTGTGCTATTATCTGTTGTTGCTAATATTTTGTTGATAAAGGTCCTGTAAATAGGTCTGTAAGAGCAATAACACTATTACTGATGTTAAAAGAATATATGATTTTCAGCTGTAAAACGGGTCAGACTGTTATTTTATTTCTTCTATAAATCGAAAGAATTTCCGCTTTGGATAGACGGGACGAGTGTTGATCAAAACGACGGAAAGATTCCTGTTGCGGGAGTTTTAAAAAGAAGTTTCTCAGGTACTATAGTGAATCACGAACTTCAAGAAGAAAGTTCTTCAAGCGCTCCAATGAATCTACGACACGTTGATTTTCTTTTGCCTCAGATTTGTTGTCACGCAGGTAATCACGTGCCCCCTGTAGTGTATAACCTTTATCTTTAACCAAATTGAAGATGATCTTTAAATTGGCGATATCTTCTTGCGTAAATAAGCGATTACCCTTTTTATTTTTCTTAGGTTGTAGAATATCAAATTCACGCTCATAAAAACGTATCTGGGATGCATTTACATCAAACATTTCTGTAACTTCTCCCATTGTATAATACAACTTATTTATTTCACGCTCTTTGTACGGCATATCTTCACGATTAATCTATAGCAAACTTAATAAAAATTCCAATTCAAAAAGAAATTTTTGCGATCTCTTATCTGATCAAGGACTGAACGATTGGGATATAGTACAATTTCATGAGAAGCCAATAATAATTGTGTATAAAGGTAAATTTTTCTAAGTTTGACTAGTTTGAAAACGGTCTAGACTTCTTATATGATTATAGTTAGCAAATTTTGGACGAATTTCTTCTCTTTTGGAAAAGCCAATGCAATTACTATTTATCCTTTTATCTTTCTGAAAAGTACTTTTTTTAAACAGAAGGACGACTTGATTCGTCATGAGCGTATACATTTGCGACAGGCGCTTGAATTAGGTATTCTCTTTTTCTATGGATGGTATCTCATAGAATTTGCCGTTCATTTTATTCAATTTAGAGATTTTGATAAAGCTTACCGGCGTATTTCTTTTGAGCGGGAAGCGTATGAGAGGGAGGGTGAAACGGATTATTTGTCCAAAAGAAAAATATGGGCTTTTTGGCGATATCTTTAAAAGGATGGCCTATTCAACCCTGCTATAAAACCGTCATAAGGTCGCATGACAACAGTTATGGGGCGAAAAAAGAAAGCGGTGCCAAGAATATTCTTGGCACCGCTTTCTTTTATATTTCGAGGATGATTATCCCACTAATTTAAGGTAAGTAGCTACTTTGTTTTTTAACTGTCTTCGGTCGACAATGAAATCCAAAAAGCCATGCTCGAGCACAAATTCTGAAGTCTGGAATCCTTTTGGAAGATCCTTTTTGATTGTTTCTTTAATGACACGTGGTCCTGCAAATCCGATTAATGCTCCCGGTTCTGCGATATTCACATCACCTAACATTGCGTAAGATGCTGTAACTCCTCCTGTGGTAGGGTCTGTCAATAAACAAACGTAAGGAAGGCCTGCCTTTGCCAATAACGCTAATTTAGCCGAAGTTTTAGCCATTTGCATCAATGAAAATGCGGCTTCCATCATACGTGCACCTCCTGATTTGGAGATTAGCATAAATGGAATTTTATGCTCAATACAGTAATCTATCGAACGCGCGATTTTTTCACCAACGACAGATCCCATTGATCCTCCGATGAAACTAAAGTCCATACAAGCAATAACAATGTCTTGACCATCCATTTTTCCATGGCCAGAACGTAAAGCATCTTTAAGGCCTGTTTTAGCTTGACTTTCCTTTAAGCGTTCAGGGTATGGCTTTGAATCGAAAAATTCTAATGGATCACCAGAATTTAGATTAGGAAATAGTTCTGTGAATTCATTATTATCAAATAAAATTGAAAAATATTCTTTGGAGCCAATTCTTAAGTGGTGGCCACAATATTGACAAACATAGTCGTTTTCTACTTGTTCAAGATGCAACAATGGTTTTTTACATGTAGGACATTTGTTCCACATACCATCAGGTGCTTCTTTTTTATTAGCGGTAGCTGTGCTAATACCAGCTTTTTCTCTTTTAAACCAACTCATACGATAGTTCTTATTCGATTACAAACTTATATAAATTTGCTTTTATATACAATTATAATTGTGTTGAATGTACATGCCAAGCGATTAAAACTCCTTGTGTAACAGGGCTTCTATAAATAGGGGAAATGCGGGTAACAATTGGGATATATAAGATATTTAGCTGATTATTAGGTTAGAATTGAATTTTGGACCGGAGGATTAGTCAAAAAAAATGGGCATAAAAAAAGGGTAAGCTACTCCTATCGCACCGCTCAACCAAATACCCTTGCTTTGTTCCCAACCTGGGGGAGTCAATGGGAGCTGGTCGTAGAAGACTTACCCGCCACAAAAGTAGAAAAAAAAACAGTTTTAGGAAAGAAAAAAAGCTATTTTATCTTATGCTGCTGATTATCATTGTAATAAATTGTATTTAGTAACTGCTCTTAGCACTATTTTACGGTGGAAAATAGTTGGTATCTGTGTAAACCAGCTAAAAAAGGAGTAAAATAAGTGTCAGACAAAGGCCATTGGCTGTAATTGTTCTTTTAAAAACATCGGAAGTAGAATAATCTGGCATATAGGAGATCGACTTTGAATAGGCTTAATCGTCTAATTTCCCTAATTCAAAGTCGATCTCTTTTTTTGGACTACATTTTTTCTTGATCGTATTCGCCCAATAGGGAATAATAGCCAAATAAGCCGAGTCCAATGGAGATTATGGGGGTCAAGATGCACAGGACAATGATTCCAAAAACGAGATCTTCCTGATGTCCCGTTGAAATCTTTGGCAGGGCCAGTTCAAAAATGGAGAAATAAGCAGTAAACAATGCTAAAACGATCCAAAGTATGCCGAGGAATTTTTTGAGATTATTCATGTGTTGCGGGAGTTGATTTGTTGTTGATATAGATACTGCCTATGATAAAACATACAATGGCAATGATAATAGGGTACCACAGACCTGCAAGATAGAATTGCGGGGTATTTGATGCTTCGGCATTTGTCGTTAAGTATGTCGATACAGCTGGTAGGAGCCCGCCGAAAATTCCATTCCCAACATGATAAGGTAAGGACATGGATGTGTAGCGGATTTTTACGGGGAACAGTTCAACAAGGAATGCTGCAATAGGCCCGTACACCATGGTAATATAAATCACTTGTATAAAGATCAGCAGGACGAGCATCATATAGTTCTTGCCTGCAAGATGGACTGTGGTTTTGGTCATTGGCTGCCCTTTCAGTTTACCGGATTGATGAATCATGCTGGCTCTAGTAACTTCCGTCTGGTCCTCATATTGAGTCTTGATGATCGAAATGGTTTCCGTTGTTTGTGATCCATGAGGGATCTCCGTTGTTTCGTTCACTTTGACTTTCTGTTCGGTATTGGAAAGTTGGTACATGGATTCGTAAATCGGACGATAAGTTAATACGGCAAGGAACATCCCACCGAGCATGATCCATTTTCGTCCAATTTTGTCACTAAGCCACCCAAATACGACAAAAAATGGAGTTCCCAAGAGTAAGGCGATACCGAGGATGGTATCGGCCTGGTCAGATTGTAGGTGCATGACCGTTTTCATGAAACTCATCGAGTAAAACTGTCCGGTGTACCAAACAACGCCCTGTCCCATGGCTGCACCAAAAAGTGCGAGCAGCACAAATTTGAGGTTGTAGCGGTTGCCAAAACTTTCTTTTAACGGATTTGTACTTGTTTTTCCTTCCGCTTTGGCCTTGCTAAATTCGGGCGACTCCTTCATCTTCTTACGAATAAGGTAGGAAACGTATACCATGACTAAAGAGAGGAGGAAAGGAACCCGCCATCCCCAGGAATCAAATTGTGATTCGCTGAGAAAGCCTTTGGTAAGGAGGATGACAACGAGTGATATGAAAAGGCCAAAAGTGGCTGTTGTTTGTATCCAGGATGTCCAATAGCCGCGCTGCCCCAATGGGGCATGCTCAGCCACGTAAGTTGCCGCACCTCCATATTCCCCGCCTAGGGCAAGACCTTGCAATAGACGAAGGATCAACACGAGCAGCGGTGCCCAAAAACCGATACTCTCGTAGCTGGGTATACAACCGATGAGAAATGTTGCTCCGCCCATGAGCATTAAAGTAACCATAAACGTATATTTTCGACCGATTATATCGCCTAATCTGCCAAAAAATAGGGCGCCAAATGGCCGGACGACGAATCCTGCGGCAAATGTGGCTAGGGTTGAAAGGAAAGCAGCAGTTGGATTTTCTGCCGGAAAGAATTTGGTGGAAATTACAATGGAGAGGCTGCCAAAAATGAAAAAGTCATACCATTCGATAAGCGTTCCCATGGAGGATGCTCCTATGACTTTCCAGATACTTTTTGTATTGTTTTCGTTCATTAATTCTTGGTTTTTGGTTGGGTATAAATGTGAATTTTAATTGCGCTCTAAACTATATTCTTGAGGGTAGTTGGTATATGACAGAAAATGAGCTAATTTTTTTGAATTTCGGTCAGTCCGACTATTTTATATCGTTTTCCGGGTAGGGCGTGAATGAGTGACTGCATTTCAAGTTCCAATAGGATCAATGCCAATTTACTTTGTGGCCATTTTGTGAGGTTAATCATGTGGTCTATTTCTAATTGTCCCTTTTGCTGAATGAGTGTAAAAAGGAGTTGTTGGTCTTTTGTCAGTGTCAAAGGAAGGCTAAGCTGTTGACCAATAGCTTTTGTGCTGATTTCCCAATTCATGAGGTATTCGAGATCCTGAAGGCCTCTAATCATATGAGCACGGTTGGTTTTGATAAGGTAGTTGGTACCTTCAGAACTTTTTTCGTAAACGGCTCCTGGAAAGGCGCATACATCACGGTTGTAGCTGTTGGCAATTTCGGCGGTAATCAATGCGCCCCCTTTAATTGCAGCTTCTACGACAATGGTGACATCCGCCATACCGGCTATGATGCGATTGCGCATAGGAAAGTTACTGCGCTCAGGCAATGTATTGGATGTAAATTCTGTCAATAAACCACCTTGGTCTAGCATTTTTGTGGCAAGTTCGCGATGGGATGCCGGGTAAATGCGATCGAGACCATGCCCTAATACAGCAACGGTGGGAATATTATTTTTTAGCGCGTTGCGATGTGCTAAAGCATCAATACCATAAGCAAGACCACTAACGATTAAGGTGTCTTTGGTACCATTCATGGCCTCTAACAGATCTTCACATATTTTCTGGCCATAATAAGTTGCATGTCTAGTACCGACGATACTGATAACTTTTGTGCTGTTGAGTGGCTGATTTCCTTTATAATAGACAACAAGCGGAGCGTCTTCACATTGTCGTAGCCTATTGGGGTAATTTTGGTCTTCCAGCCATAGCGCTTGTATCTGATGTTTTTCGATAAAAGCAAGTTCTTTTTCACAGGCGGACATATAGCTTTTATTGTATATGGCTTCTGCGATCGACTCCCGTATCCCAAGAATTTGCATCAAATCTTTTTTTGAGTAAGCAAATAAGTCCGCCAATTCGTGACCTTGGTCAATGATGTTACGCGCTGTTCTAGGGCCAATGCCCTTGATTTTCGTCAAAGCTATGGGATAAATTAGTTTCATAATTGGGTTTATCTAAATATAGGAAAAATATAAGTAGCTGTCGTACTTTTTGTTAGAATTGCTTAGGCAAGCGATTTTCCCGAGCTTATTTGAGATCTCAAGGAATGAAATATTGGTCAATTATGGAAAGAAGAAGAGGAATTGGTAACTTTGAGCGATTAATGATATTTTAACTATGGAAATGAAAGAACCTTTTGATATCGAATTGGGGGATATAGTTTATTCTGTTTTCCCTGAGGAAGAAGATACGTATGTTATTTTTAAGGATGGTGTAGAATACGTGAAGATTATTAAAGACAATGATACAAACTGGCTGAAACTGAACCCAGAAACGGAGCTTCCTATGTTCGGAATGGATGAAGAAATCAATCTAATTGGCCTTGAGATTAAAAAAGAAATAGATCTTTAGTTTCTTAAGTTAAAGATAGTTAAATACTTTTTAATTTTATTTATAGTTGGTTATTTTAGTTTATCAATTATAAATATGGTTCGTATCGGGTTGCTATCTTTATTGTTTTTCTGTGTCTATCTCTCATTTTATAGGCAGGGACTTTTTGCCTATCCAGCGGAATTTTATCATCAGGATACCATTGCGAAAAAAGGCAGTCAACAAGATACTTTACGTTTGGATACTGTTTCGATCAAGCGTAAATCAGCAGCGGATAAATGGGAAGAAAAAAAAGAGGAGTATAAATCCATCTTTTTCTGGGGTGATACGAAGAATATGGTGACTCTGCCTCACCAGGGGGGAATTGCGGTCAATCTGAACAAACTTTACAATAAATTCAGTCGAAAGGGACGAAATTCGCGAAAGCTTCAACGTCAGTTTGAAAAAGAATACCAACAGGATCTGATTCGCGAGGAATGGTATCCGCTGACTCAGGCATACAGTAAGTTGTCGGGAGATTCTTTGCGCAAATTTAGAATATACTATGAGCCTTCCTTAAAGTGGCTTCGTGAGAATGATCGTTATGAGAAAATTGCCTATATCCATCAGTGTTTAACGAACTACCTGGATTCTGTAGACATTATCCATAGGCGACTTCAGTTTCCTATGGGTAATGCCAAACTTTAACTACATGGGTACGTAGACCAAATATTTTGTATCAAAGAAGTCTTCTTTAAAGTAACCTGAAAGGGGATGCAATTCTGCTTTGAGCTTAGATTCTTTGATTTCTTCGGTGAGATCTCCGCCTTTTAAGTAAAGAATTCCATTAGGGATCCCGTTTTTATCTTTTTTTGCGAATTTATTCTGTATCCAAGGTGTAAACTCACCAAGTCTTGTCACAGCTCGTGATATCACAAAATCGTACTTGTCGTCGAGCTGTTCTGCGCGGATATGATCTGCTTCAACATTTTGGAGACCCAGTCCAGCAGCAACTTCGCGTACGACTTTGATTTTTTTGCCGATAGAATCGACCAAATGGAATTTGACTTCAGGAAACATAATGGCCATTGGGATACCTGGAAAGCCTCCTCCGGTCCCCACATCCAAAATTTGTGTTCCTGGCGTGAGCTCTTGGACAAATTTAGCGATACCTAGCGAGTGTAACACATGGTGCAGGTAGAGGCTATCAATGTCTTTACGTGAAATGACATTGATTTGGCTATTCCAAAATGTATAGAGGTCGGCAAGTTTTGCAAACTGTTCTTTTTGAATATCCGTTAATTTTGGAAAATAGTTATAGATGATATCAACTGTTGGATTCAAAGCTTAATGTTTAAAAAGTGAATTATTTCCAGCTTATTTTTTTCTTTTTTCTGCTGAACATGCCATTGATGCAAATATAGAAATAGTAGATGAAGTCTACCAAAGGTAGCCACCAAATCAGTTCCTTTACTTCTAGTTTTTTATAGATGTTGCTAAATATTATCCATTGTGCCAATAACCGAAGGAAGTATGCGGCAAGAGGAACATACCAGTACATTGGAAAAGCAATTGCTGTTCCAATAAGGGCGACATAAAAAAGGACGGCTGATACCAGCTGCGTGCCCAGCATGCGCTGATGACGCTTTTTGTAAATGGTAGAGGCGCCTGAGTGTCTTGCTTTTTGCTTGTAATAGCTCCTCCAGGTCATTTTAGGTGCCGAATAGACAATGGATTCGGCTGCCAGTGCAATGTTAACGTTGGTCGGATTTGCATTTTGGTTGACAAAAAGGTCGTCATCGCCAGATTTAATATGCATATGTGCCGCAAAACCTTTGTTACGAAAGAAAAGGTCTTTTTTGTAAGCCATATTACGTCCTACCCCCATATAGGCATCTCCCTTTAGTGCATAGGCGAAGTAACTCATGGCCGTATGGCTGGTTTCAAATCGAATCAATAGATTTAGCAAGCTTTTTTGCTTAAAATAAGGAGAATAGCCAAGTACGATTTCTGTTTCTGGTCTGAAAGCTGCTGCAATTTCTCTGAGCCATTGATCGGATTGTGGCGCACAATCTGCGTCGGTAAACACTAGTGTTTGGTGCTTTGACGCTTTGATACCCATACTAACGGCAAACTTTTTGCCATGTTTCAAGCGAATATGCTCTTTGATATCCACAATCTTTAAATGGGGATATTTTGCTTCGAACTCATGCAATATCCAAGGCGTGTTGTCCGTCGAGAAGTCATTGACCACAATGACTTCAAAATTGGGATAGTCTTGATTCAGTATACTCGGAAGGAATTCAGGAATATTATCTTGTTCATTGTGTGCGCAAATAATAACGGATAGCGGTGGGAATTCAGTTCCTTCTTGTACAGGTTCAATTTGATAACTACTCAATTTGCTATATACAAATAAGATGTAGTACAATTGTATCAAGAGGAAAAGACCCAATACTCCGAAAGCAATATATGGAAGATTGGCCAAAAATACGTGAAGGTCAAGCATAGCTCACAAAGATAAGTGCTTTCCGCAACTTTTTTATAGGGGAAAAATGATAATTTATTTTTGAAACATCCTGTTTGCAAATCTTTTTATAGTATTTTTGCAACGTATTCTAGGGATGAATCCGAGCTTGGGTGGAAATTAGGAAAGCTATAACGACTTTTTAAGCTGTAACTAGTTGAAAATGAGTTTTTATTTTTTTTACTCCAAATACCGATATCGCCATGTCCATGGCAAATCATCCTTTAAAATAGAAATAGTCTCAGAGGAAATATATTAATGAAATTTACGCTACAAGCACAAGATAAATTGTCAAAAGCACGTGCAGGTGTTGTCGAAACTGCACACGGTCCCATTCAAACACCTATTTTTATGCCTGTTGGTACGGCAGGAACAGTGAAAGCAATTCATCAACATGAATTGAAGAACGATATTGAAGCGCAGATTATTCTGGGTAATACGTACCACCTCTATTTACGTCCAGGGTTGAATGTGTTGAATAAAGCCGGCGGATTGCATAAATTTAATGGTTGGGATCGACCTATTTTAACAGATTCTGGTGGTTATCAGGTGTATTCGTTGACAGAAGTACGTAAGATCAAAGAAGAGGGGGTTACTTTTCGTTCCCATATCGATGGGTCGAAACATCTATTTACACCAGAGAATGTAATGGATACGCAACGTATTATCGGTGCGGATATCATTATGGCATTTGACGAATGTACGCCTTATCCATGTGATTATGGGTATGCACGTCGTTCTTTGGATATGACCCATCGTTGGCTGAAACGCTGTGTAGATCGTTTTGATAGTACAGATCCGCTTTATGGATATGATCAGACGTTGTTTCCAATCGTTCAAGGATCTGTTTACAAGGATTTAAGGATAAAATCTGCGGAAACTATTGCTTCGTTTAACCGCGAAGGAAATGCAATTGGTGGATTGTCGGTAGGCGAACCTGCGGAAGAAATGTATGCGATGACCGAAGTTGTCTGTGATATCTTACCGCATGACAAGCCACGTTATCTCATGGGGGTGGGAACACCGGTAAATATCCTTGAAAATATTGCCTTAGGGGTGGATATGTTCGATTGCGTTATGCCAACCCGTAATGCTAGAAATGGTATGCTTTTCACGCAAAATGGTATTATCAATATCAAAAATGAAAAGTGGAAAGATGATTTTTCGCCGATAGAAGCGGAGAGTGATCTACATGCAGATCAATTTTATTCAAAAGCCTATCTAAGGCATTTGATTAAATCGCAAGAAATTCTTGGAGCACAAATTGCTTCTTTACATAATTTACATTTTTACCTTTGGTTGGTTAATCAGGCTAGGGAGCGAATCATTGATGGAACTTTCTACGATTGGAAAAACAAAATGGTGAAAATATTGGATCAACGTTTGTAAAACTAAATAGCTCAAGTTAAAAAAATGCTGTCGTTAATCGATCGTTACATTATCAAAAAGTATCTAAGTACTTTTTTATTCACTATGGCGATATTTACTGTTGTCATGGTGGTTTTTGACGTGTCCGAACGATTGGATGATTTTTTAAAATATCATGCTCCCCTCGATAAGATTATTTTTGAGTATTATGCTGGGTTTATTCCCTTTTACCTAAATTTTCTTTGTCCGCTGATCAACTTTATTGCCGTTATTTTCTTTACGTCCAAGATGGCGGACCAAACCGAAATTGTCCCGATTCTAAGTGCCGGGTATAGCTTTAACCGTTTGCTTCGTCCCTACATGATCGCTGCAACGCTAATCTTTGCCATTTCTCTGGTATTCAACATTTTTATTATTCCGAATACCAATAAGATGAAGGTTGACTTTGAAAATATTTATGTAAAGCCACCTAAGGATAACTCGAGGGTTTCTACCCATATGCAACTGGACAAAAACAGCTATGTTTATATAGACAATTTTGATAATTCAACCAAAACAGGCTACGGATTTGTACTTGAAATTTTCAAAGGGGATACCCTTAAGGAGAAAATGATGGCTGACCGTATCACGTGGGACTCGGTGGCGACAAAATGGAAGATCGAAGGGTATACCAATCGTATTATCAATGGACTACATGAACGCATGGACAAAGGAGCTGTTAAAGACACAACCCTGGATATGAAGCCTTCGGATTTTGAGGTGCGTGATAATATGTTTACCGCTATGGATACACGCGAATTAAATATTCGTATCCATAAGGAGGAGATCAGGGGAACTGGAGTCATGAATGATTTATTACTTGAGAAATACAAGCGTTATGTATATCCATTTTCAGCTTTTGTACTGACCTTGATGGGCGTGGCACTGTCATCCAAGAAAGTGCGTGGGGGGATAGGATTGAGTCTTGGTATTGGTATCGCGCTAAGTTTTACGTATATCGTATTTATACAGTTTGCAACTATGTTTTCTTTGAAAGGGGGACTACCACCGTTGATAGCCGTATTAATCCCGAATGTTACCTTCTTTCTGGTAGCACTATACCTGGCGATAAAAGCGCCAAAATAATTTCTATTAAAAAAATGGCTAAAATTCAATTAAATCGGAATATTCTAATTCTGCATTTAACAATACTTATTTGGGGATTTACCGGAATTTTGGGTAGTCTGATTTCCGTATCTGCCCTTCATTTAGTGTGGTATCGTGTTGCAATAGCATCTATCGCGCTGTTGATCTATTTCTTGGTAACCAAACAGTCTATTGTAGTTTCGAGGAAACAATTTCTCCAGTTTTTTATGGTGGGGGCCGTTGTTGGGCTACATTGGGTATTATTTTTTTATTCAATCAAAGTATCCACCGTATCGGTGACATTGGTTACGCTATCCGCTGTGACTTTATTTACGGCAATACTGGAACCTATTGTGAATAAAAAGCGCATTGCGCTGTTGGATATTGTAGTTGGTTTGGTCATCATCATCGGTATTTATACGATCTTTTCTTTTGAAACACATTACCTCGTTGGTCTATTGGCAGGGCTTGGCTGTGCGTTTTGCGCGAGTATATTTTCTATAGCCAATGCGCGCATGGTTAAAAAATCGAGCCCAACCTTGATTACGTTCTATGAGATGATGGGGGCATGCTTCTGGATCAGCATATTGATGTTGTTTACAGGAGATTTCAATGCTGAAATGAAATTGGGGCAGCAAGATTTAATTTATCTGCTGTTGTTAGGTGTGGTTTGTACGGCGGTGGCCTATGTTATGGGAGTTGCTGTCATGAAGGAATTATCTGCTTTTACTGTTGCGCTGACAACAAATCTGGAACCTGTTTATGGTATTCTGTTGGCGATGTTGATATTTGGACAAAAGGAGACCATGAGCGGCGGGTTTTATCTTGGCGCTTGTATCGTTTTGGGAGCAGTGTTCACTTATCCTTATGTAAAAACGAAATTAGAGCATAGGCAAAAGGAGCTGGTTATCCGTAAATTGCATTAATTGAAATCGGGGCTATCTAATCTTTTTGGATAGCCCCGATTTCATGTGGTTTTATACCTGTCCCCCTAAAGCATCATTTCATAGAGCCAATTTTCAAAGGATTTGATTTGTCTTTTTGGACACCTTCTGTCTCTACTCATCTACTGGAATGAAAATTCGCCAATCCCAATATTGCGCTCTTTATTGCGGTCAAGATAGATCGTAACGATTTTTCGTTCTTGCTTGCCACTGCTATAATAGGTATAAATTTCGGCCATGACCGCTGCAGGTCCTGCTAAAGTAAGGGAATCATCGTTATAGAAGTCAACTTCAATTTTGTATTTTCCTTTTAAAGCTTTTTTTAATAAAAATTGTTCAGGGCCATAGCCACCAGTAAAGTCGTTGCTGAGTCGGCCCCCAATGGCTGTGGCAGGATTACTATAGAAGCATTTTTCTTGATTTGGATCAGTTACCCAAAGGTCGATATCTGTGTTTCGTGAATTCCAATTGATGACAACACGGATGTCGACGGGCAGGTCAGCAATCAATTTTTTGTTCACGGCAACTTTGGAGCTTGCAGCTTTGTTTGCTTTAATGAGATTATTGATTTCCATAACCAATGTTTCTTCAATACCATCATCGCGATCGGCAGCTTCTGGGGAGTAGCTCTGGGTCAAAATCCCATATAATTGTTCTAGTGCTTCCTTGAACATACCTTTGTCTTGTAAAATGAGGGCGTAATCGCGGTGGCTTTGTGGATCCATGGGACGCCATTTTAATACCTTAGCAGTAATGAACAGTGCATTGTCGTAATCTCCCCATTCCCGTAACTTATAGGAGATGGTTTTGTAGAGATCTGCATTTTCAATTTGTAAGTCTGCAAGTGCGCTTAAGATGAGTATGGCTTTGTTGTGATCTCCTCTTTTGAAAAAGAAGTTTGCGACATCAAAATAGAAAGTTGGCGTTCCCATATACTGATTCCGAAGTTGGAGATAACTTTTGTAAGGATCTTTGGATTTATTAAGGTCCTGTAAATAGGCTTGGTCTTCTTTAATTTCAGGGATGCTTATTTTTCCATGTATGTTGTTGATGCTGCTTGTCGTTTGTATGCCAGCTACGCGCTCTTCTAAGGATTGAACAATAGCGACTTCCTGAAGAACATTATCAGATGCGGCCGCCATCGCCAATTCACTGGTAACAGCTTTGGCGGTATTTGAATTGCCTTCGGCTGACACTCTTTTTTCACTAGCGGCATTTGATGACCTGAATTCTTCGGCTCGTGCTGTCGCGGCAGGGCTAGCTGAAGGACGCGACGGTATAGGTGTAACAGGAACAACATCGGTAGCCATCTCTTCGGCAACAGCAAGTTCTGGGATGGAAATCAATTTTTTACGCGTTGGGTATTTCTTTTTTTGCTGAAAATCGGTATTCCACCAGGACTGAAGCTGTTTGGTAATGTCTTGAGCCTGATCCAACAAGTCTGCTACACGTTCTTCCTTTTCTATACGTTCTTCTTTTATGAGCCGATTGAATTCGGAAAGCAATTCGGCAGGCGGAGTTATTGCATAACGTATGTAATCTTCTGCAGTTTCCAGTACAATCAAGCTGGTATTTCGGGTAACAATACCGAACTGTTTGCCAAGCGTTTCAATTTCTTCACGATTGTCTTCGTATTGAAGGTCCAGCGCTTCAATTTTCTTTTGTGCCCAGATCTGCTGTAGGTCAATTTCACCATGATCAGGCTGCAGAGCTATACTAATCTCTTGCGGTGCTTGTTGCCCATCTCCTACAAGTACAGTGAGTTGCTTCAATCCCGGGTGTTTCCCTACGCCCGCAAGAGAAAAATTGGCTTGTACTGGCGTGCCTTTTTGAGGATAAACTTCCTCAAAATCATTTTTTTCTTTTATCCCCAGGTAAATAAGGTCTGTCGTATTTAGCTTATGGTACGCTTCAGTTATTGAGGTATTGGCTAAATTGATCATCTTTCCAATATGTTTCTGGGAAATTTGTTTTAGGATACCGTAGTCCGATCCATTGGACGAAGTAATGCAATAGATTGGATTGTCAAGGTTCATTTTACTTTGACCAAATGTAGAAAGGCCATCGCTAAACAGCAGGTAATTGCTGGCCTGTATTACACCAGTCTTTATTTGACTATAGTCTGTGCCACCATCGTAGTCAATTTCTTTGATGTAGTTTTTGAGCTCATTCCAATTACCTTGTTGTACCTGAAACGTATGCCCTTTTACAAAGCGGATGTCCAATAAGCCCAGATCGACAGTCATATTGGGGTTTTCTTTAAAAAAGAGATCTAATAGGGCGAGTTCCTTTTCTATATCTCTATTTTTACTACTGAGCGAACGGTCCCATATAATTCCAATGCTGTGCCCCCATTTCTTTTGAGTAGGTTTTATAGCGTTTACCGTTGCATTGGCAAGAAAGTAGAAGCTTTTATCACCATTTTCCTGAAATAGGCCAGATGCTTCCTTGTTGCCTGTCGGCAATTGAATAACTAAATTTCGCTGGGATTTAAATTGTTGTTTATGTAAAGAAGCTGTGTAATTGCTGTTATGCTGTGAGAAGGCCAAAGAACCGTCTGGTTTCTCTGTGAAATCTGGCTTATCGGTATTTTGAAAGACATGAATATCCAAGGCGAAGTTTTCAATGGGGGAAGTATAGTTTAAGGGTAGATGGTAGTAACGAGTCTGATCGGATGCTGTTGTCAGATCTTCTGAATAGCTAATCTGAACGGTGCGCTTCCCATTCGCTGGTAATGGGTAAATTCGAGTTCGGAAATTATTTCCTTCGACTTTTTCCAATAGACCCGGATCGACCCGGCGTGTTTCTATACTTTCAAATACTTCGGTTCCTTTATTCTTATCGACTAGAACTGCCTGACGTAATTTGCCGTTGATATCTAAGGCGTAGCCGCTCACGGAGACGCCTTCGGGCATAGGGAATGTCAGTTCGCCCTCGAGATCGCGGTTGGTCTTATTATCGAAGACCATTGTCATCGTCGTTTTGGCTATATTTCCGAAGATGACGACAGCTACTTTTAGGTCTGCCAATATCACCTTGTTTTGCTGGCCATCTCCATTTTTAATTTTTAAGCTTGGTATTTCGCGTGTAGTTCTGATCTGAGATTTCGTATCCACATTGGAAAATACCAAAATTATGCAAAGGGCAACTATGATCTTTTTCATCTTTCTATTTTTAGTAGGTGAGGGCAGAGAATGTACTGTTTATTCGCTGCACAATTAGCTATTTATTCTTGTAGTGATGCAGGGAAATTCAAAATTCCATAATCGAGGATAATTAATTTTTACAAGGTGTTTTTTAGGATAGATGCAGTTTATTTAAACTTATGTTAATCATTGGCTAATATTTGGCTTTTATGTTTGCATTATAGTTGGGGTGCCCATTGCGCATGGATTGTGTAGACAAACCCTGCTGTGTTATAGCCTAAGCAAGACGATAAGAATGAAATTTAACTAGTTGAATGTGTCCTGAATATGGATAACAGTAAGCATTATTTGAAAAATTTAGACAGATGAAAAAAATATACAGTGTATTGGCGTTGGCCCTATTAGGTGCTTCATGTAGTAAAGATGATGTGTCGCAGATTACTGACCCGATTGAACTGACCTATCCGGAAAAGGCCATAGCAACAGATCCAAAAGTATTGATTGATGTTAATGGAGTAAAAGTGTACAATGGAGGCTATGGGTCATCGATGGCTCAAGATCCTACTGACAAGTCGGTATTTTATCTTTTAACGGACAGGGGACCAAATATTGATGGAACGGAAAATGATAGTAAAGTATTTGCTTCACCAACATTTGCACCGCAAATCGGTAAATTCAGATTAAAAGATAATACGCTAACATTGGAGTCTGTTATCGAATTGAAAAATAAAAATGGCGTGAAATTGAATGGTTTGCCAAACCCCGAAGGGAAGGGTGGCTCTGGAGAAAAAGCATTGGGGGTTGATGGTAAAGATCTTGGGAAAAGTGAGGATGGAATCGATTCAGAGGGACTAGCGAGAGCGGCGGATGGTTCTTGGTGGGTCAGTGACGAATACGGACCACATATCGTTCATTTTGACGCTTCGGGAAAAGAAATAGAGCGGATTAATCCGTGGTCTACGGGTAAAAGGTTGCCTTTGGTATTTGCCAAACGTCGTCCTAATCGTGGAATGGAAGGATTGACGCTTACACCAGACGGTAAAACACTGGTCGGAATTATGCAATTTCCACTTTATAATCCGTCTAAAGATGCGATTAAAAATTCATTGGCAATCCGTATTGTTACGCTGGATATTGCGAGTGGCGCCACGAAACAATATGTCTATATGATGGAGCGTACCGATTTGCAGGCTGTAAGTGAAATCGCTGCCGTGAGCAATTCAACATTTATTGTCTTGGAACGTGATGGGGAGTACGCGACAGAAGCAACTCGTTCTACTGTATTTAAGAAAATTTATAAAATAGATCTTTCTGGCGCAACAGATATCTCAGATGCGAATAATACCGCAACCGGGAAATTATTTGATGGTAAAACTGTGGAGGAACTCAAAGACGCGGCTACATTGGCAAAATATAATATTAAACCAGTCAATAAGACATTGGTCGCCGATTTAATGACGGATATCAAGGAATTGTATCCGCATGATAAAGCTGAGGGCTTGGCTGTCATTAATCCATCCCTGATCGCGGTATGTAATGATGATGATTTTGGGGTAACAGGAAAAGGTTTTTATGCGTCAAAAATATTACCTTACATAAAGACTGTAGACAAAAACAGTATTTATTTTGTTAAACTTAAGGACCCATTGAAATAGTGGCTGAGTATAAAATCATAAAAAGGTCCGTTGAATTCTCAACGGACCTTTTTATGATTTTATACTGTCCAAGCTTTTGACCTTTTTGCTAAAGATTAAACGGGAGCTTAGCGTATCACTGGTATAACCTCTCTGTTGAGCGCGGCCTACTTTTATGCATTTATTGTTGTCAGGAAGTCTTTGCTTTCAAGTTCTGAATACCCCATTAAGTATTCGTCTACTTTTCGAGCACATTCGCGTCCTTCAGAGATGGCCCATACCACAAGCGACTGGCCTTTGCGGCAGTCTCCGGCAGTGAAGATATTATCAACTGTCGTTTGGTAGTCTTTGTCATTCGCAAGGATATTTCCTTTTTCATCGACACGGACACCTAATTGCTCAAGGAGCGTATGTTCAGTATGTTGATAACCAATAGCCAATAATACGAGGTCTGCTGGTATTTCACGGATCTCGGATTCTCCTAAGCGGGTTCTTTTTCCAAATTCATCAACTTCGTATTGAACCTCTTTGATTTTTATAGCTTTGATATGGCCATCTTCATCTTTAACAAATTCTTGCGTTTCTGTAGCCCAAAGTCTTTCACAGCCTTCTTCTTGGGAAGAGGAGGTTCCGAATGTGAGCTTGTCCATTGGCCAAGGATTGTTCTTTAGACGTTGTTTAGAAGGTGTAGGTTTGCGGGCAATCTGTGTAATACTTTTTGCACGATGACGATTGGATGTACCAATGCAGTCTGATCCGGTATCACCATCACCGATGACAACAACATGTTTGTCTGTTGCCAGGATGCGGTCTTGTTCGATAGCAATTCCACTTACTTCTTTATTCTGCTGGGTCAGAAAGTCCATGGCAAAATGTATGCCTTTAGCTTCATGCCCTGGTAATTGCATGTGCCATGGAACGGTTGAGCCTGTTGCCAATATTACAGCATCATAAGCTTTCAATTCATAAAAGCTGATGTCTTTGCCAACTTCTGTATTAACCTTGAATTCTATTCCCGATTCTTTCATGAGATTGACACGGCGATCGATTACCGATTTTTCTAATTTAAAATCCGGAATACCGTAGCGGAGTAAGCCTCCAACCTGATCATCGCGTTCAAAGACGATAACATCGTGACCTGCTTTATTGAGCTGAGCAGCAGCAGCTAGTCCGGCTGGACCAGAGCCCACGACGGCGACGCGTTTGCCTGTTTTTAAATAGCTCTTATGTGCTTTGACATAGCCCTTTTTAAAAGCAATCTCGATGATATGTTTTTCGATCTCCTCAATAGTGATCGGAGTACTATGTATACCGAGTACACAGGCTGATTCGCATGGTGCCGGACATATTCTACCTGTAAATTCTGGGAAGTTATTGGTGGAGGACAAAATCTGATAGGCCTCTTCCCATTTTCCATCGTATACGGCATCGTTAAATTCAGGGATGACATTGCCTAGTGGACAACCTGAATGACAAAATGGAATACCGCAATCCATGCAGCGCGCAGCCTGCTTATTGAGCTCGTTCTCCGAATACCCTTTATTGAATTCTTTAAAGTGCTGTACGCGACCTTCCACAGCTTCTTTTGTCGGAAGCACGCGCTCAAATTCTTTAAAACCTGTAATTTTTCCCATGATCTGTGCTTCCTATTTTATGCTTCAACTAATTTTTGACGAATGACATTTTTGTATTCTCTTGGGAATACCTTAATGAATTTATTTTTTTCTCTTGACCAGTTTTGTAGAATGAAATCTGCTCTACGGCTATTGGTGAGCAAGATATGACGTTTCAGTAAGGCGATAATTGCGGTTTCGTCTTCACTTTCCAATGGGTCCAGGTCGACCATTTCCTGATTACAGTTTTCGCGGAAATCTTCGTTAATGTCGTAGATCCACGCGATACCACCGCTCATTCCGGCAGCAAAGTTACGACCAGTTGCACCCAAGATCAGCGCACGGCCCCCTGTCATGTACTCGCAACCATGGTCACCAACACCTTCAACTACAGCTGTTGCACCAGAGTTACGTACGGCGAAGCGTTCACCGGCCTGTCCGTTGACGAATAGATGTCCGGATGTTGCTCCAAATAGTGCAACGTTGCCAATAATGATATTGTCTTCCGGTACGAGAGCACTTTCCGCAACTGGGTAGATGGCTAACTGAGCTCCTGATAGTCCTTTTCCAACGTAATCATTGGCTTCACCTTGTAATTCAAATGAAAGACCTTTCGTTGAAAATGCACCAAAACTCTGTCCGGCAGAACCTTCAAATTTGAAATTGATGGTATTATCTGGAAGACCTTCTGAACCATAAAGTTTTGAAATTTCATTGGATAACATTGTTCCGATAGTACGGTCTGTATTTTTGACCTTAAACGTCCCAAATACAGGTGTTTTGCTTTCAAGAGCTAATTTAGATTGTTTTAATAAGCCCCAATCCAAAATCATGGCCATACCGTGATCCTGTTCTTCGGTGTTGTATAACGATTGTCCAGGCTCGTTGCGTTCCACATGTAGAATGTCTGTGAAATCAATTTTCTTAGCTTTCCAATGGTCTATATTTTCCCGTTTCTTTAAGAACTGAGCCCGTCCGACCATCTCGTTGATAGTGCGGAAGCCAAGATAAGCCATAGTTTCACGGACTTCCTCTGCTAGGAAGGTAAATAAGTTGACAATATCTTCTGGTTTTCCAGAGAATAATTTACGCAGTTCTGGATCTTGGGTTGCAACACCTACAGGACAGGTATTCAGGTGGCATTTACGCATCATGATACAGCCACCGGCAACTAATGCTGCTGTAGATACGCCCCATTCCTCAGCGCCCAATAGTGTAGCGATGATGATATCACGACCTGTTTTTACCTGACCGTCCGCCTGCAACACAACACGACTGCGCAATTTGTTTTTAACAAGTGTCTGATGCGCTTCCGCAAGGCCTAATTCCCAAGGCAATCCAGCGTGTTTGATTGAACTGATTGGAGATGCACCTGTACCGCCATCAAAACCTGCGATAAGAATCACGTCGGCATGGGCCTTCGCAACTCCAGCAGCAATGGTACCAACACCCGCTTTAGAGACCAATTTTACGTTGATTCTTGCTTGACGGTTAGCATTCTTTAGGTCAAAGATCAGCTGCGCTAAATCTTCGATGGAGTAAATATCGTGATGGGGTGGTGGTGAAATAAGACCGACACCCGGTGTAGAGTGTCTGGTTTTTGCAATCCAGGCATCCACTTTGGGGCCAGGTAATTGACCTCCTTCTCCCGGTTTGGCACCTTGAGCCATTTTGATTTGTAGTTCGTCCGCTTGTGTCAGATAATTGGATGTGACACCAAAACGAGCCGAGGCAACCTGTTTAATTGCCGAGCGCATAGAATCTCCATTTGGAAGCGGTTGATAGCGCAATTCATCTTCGCCGCCTTCACCGGTGTTTGATTTTGCACCAATGCGGTTCATGGCGATGGCTAGGGTGCTATGCGCTTCGTGAGAAATTGATCCAAAGGACATCGCACCGGTTGCGAAACGTTTTAGAATTTCACTAGCAGGTTCTACTTGCTCCAATGGAATAGAATTGCGATGTTTTGCAAAGTCCAACAATCCACGAAGGGTAAACATGTGTTCTTTTTGCTCATTGATTTTCTGCGCGTATTTTTTATAAGTCGCATAGTCTCCAGTGCGACAGGCCTGTTGCAATAGGTGAATCGTGTCTGGATTCCAAAGGTGGCCTTCACCACGACGTTTCCATTGATAAATACCGCCTTCTGGCAACAGATTTTGTGGAGTACGGCTTTTTTCAAATCCGCGCCAATGTTTTGAAAGAGCTTCTTTAGCCAGATCATCCAAGGTCATACCGCCGATACGTGAGACTGCTCCGCAGAAGAATTTATCGACAACAGACTTGTCAATACCAAGTACCTCAAAGATCTGAGCACCATGGTAGGATTGCAATGTGGAGATCCCCATTTTGGAGAAAATTTTCAACAAACCATTGTTGACGGCTTTGACGTAATTTTTGGATAGTTCAGGCCAGGTCAGTTCGGTATCCAATGTGTTTTGTTCCTTCATGGTACGGATGCTTGCCAGTGCCATATAAGGGTTGATCGCTGTGGCACCGAATGCCAATAGGCAGGCAAAATGGTGCACTTCCCAAGCATCGCCGGCTTCGACCACTAGCCCTACAGCACCACGGTTACCTGTTTTGATCAAGTGGTGATGAACCGCTGAAACAGCAAGTAATGAAGGTATAGCTGCATGTTTGGAGTCAATCGCACGATCCGAAAGAATGAGGACTTCAAAACCATCACGTACAGCATCATCCGCATAGCGGCACAAACGCTCTAAGCCTGCTTCCAATGACCCAGGTTTACCATCTGAGCGGAAGTATGACTGAATGGTTTTTGCTTGGAACAATCCTGTATCGATCGAACGCAATTTCTCCAGTTCTTTGGAGGTCAGGATCGGATGCGGTAAGGTCACACAGTGACAGAATTTCTTGTCTTCGATTAGGATATTGCCTGCGTTACCGATGAATGTTGCTAAACTCATGACCAAGCGTTCGCGAATCGGATCGATTGGTGGATTGGTTACTTGGGCAAAAAATTGCTTAAAATAACTTGAAATATGCTGTGGTTGATC
>JBMAAL010000056.1:0-34549 GCA_050281725.1 Sphingobacterium sp.
AAAGGCGAAGTATTAGCAAAATAACACATTATTAAACGATATAATAGAAGATGAACACAGTATTATTACAAGCAGCGGGTGGCAATTTGATGAGTTTTTTACCAATGGTTTTGATTATCGTGGTATTTTATTTCTTCATGATCAGACCGCAAATGAAGAAGCAAAAAGATCACAAAAAATATATTGAAGAACTTGGTGTGAACTCTAAAGTTGTTACAACAGCTGGTATTCATGGCCGTATTGTAGAAGTATCAGACACTACTTTCTTAGTCGATGTAGGTTCGGGTGTAAAAATCCGTTTTGATAAATCAGCAATTGCTTTAGATGCTTCAAAAGCTGCTAACAACACGGAGAAGAGCGCTTCTTAAGCTCTTTCCTGAAAGAAATGAAAGCCAGTTTTCGTAGAAAACTGGCTTTTTTTATGTACCGATCAAACCTCTATCTTACCTAAGTGCATACTGTCTGTATTACCTCCTCCATAGCTCTCTACAAAAAATATATACACTTCATAGGTCACTTGCTTTTTATGTTTCGGTATATCAATATTTTGTCTACCAGTTATTAAGCTATTTTTCGCCTCATTCGTCAAAAATGGATATTCAGCCCCATTATCCGCTGCATTATACAGGAATAAGAACGAATCATAAGTTCTCATGTCAAATTTCTTCTATATTGATGATCGGGTTTAACATGCTCATATGCGACCTCATAGTTTTGAAGCGTGTTCTACTTAGCAGCTGTTCAGGTGTGGGGGCTCGTTTTTTAACGCGAGGGAGAGAGCGTACATAATTTCCTGTTTTAGTCGACACAAATACAACAGAGCCTGCTTTCCCGGAAACAGTCCCATTAACGCCATTTTTGATGATTGCCATAATTTATTGATTAGCTTATAGATAATTAAGATAAGCAGTAAAAAGGAAATATGCTAATACCAGGTAATCCCTAAACACAATTTTTACTCTATGTTTAGACAGTAATCAGTCATTGTTTATTCAGTCTACACTGAACAAGCACTGAACGATCACTGAACAATCACTGAACAATCACTGTAAAAAGTCCTAACTTGGTTACCAGCTGGATATTCCTTTGGTGCAGCTAAAAAATTAAAAGAGAAAATAGGGAAGGGACTACGGAGAAGATGAAAAATGAATTGTTTAGCGCGAGCCCGTTTAAGCAGCAAGAAATAGATGACGTTGTCGCTGTTCAAACTGAATATTTAATCGTATTTTTTCGGAAAACAGATATAAATGTGCGAAAAGATCCTGCCTTTATGATGGATTTATATTAGGTGTAAATGTTTCATCGATCTTCTGAAGATTGGTAAGTACATTCTATAGCGGTTAACAAATGTTGTGCTGGTCGCTGTTTTGAGAAATCGTAGCTTCCAGTACAACATTTGTTGGTCAGGACTTAATGGGATAAATTTATTCAATAGGAGCCTACAGAAAGCGGCTCCCTTTATGTTGACATCCTGTTGTCAATCGAGCTTCTAATTTTGTGAAAAAGAATGCTATGGAAAATATTACACCGTTTGATGGGCAACATTGTGAAACCACCGCAACAGGTACCTTATTGAAGCATATTGGCATTCAACTTTCTGAACCGATGCTTTTTGGATTGGGGGAAGGGCTTAGTTTTATCTATTGGAGAATGAAAACCATGGACTTTCCATTTTTGGGCGGACGAATAAAAACGGATCTCCTGACGCAGCATATCTGCAAAAATATCGGTCTCGAACTCCATGTTCATAAAACCTCTTCAAAAGTAAAAGCCTGGCAGGCTGTACGACAACTCTTGGATGAGGGGCAACCTGTGGGATTAAAGCTCGATGCCTATTACCTGGAATATTTTACTAAGCCATTTCATTTTGCTGGACATTATGTCGCTATATATGGCTATGACGATGAGCAGGCCTACTTGGTGGATACGAGGCAGCAAGGCGGTCGTGTGAAGACATCCCTCGCGAGTTTAGCTTTAGCGCGGGCAGAGAAAGGGCCTATGTCGTCCAAAAATTTGTATTATACCATAACAGGTAATATGGAGAACATTGACCTGAAAGAAGTGCTGATTGCTGCAATGGTCAATAATGCAAAGGAATATCTTACACCACCTATAAGCAATATTTCATATAAAGGAATTTTGAAGACCAGTGAAGAAGTAATGAATTGGTTCAAGACGAGTCAAGCTATTGAAAGCGAGTTTAAGATGGCTGCAAGTCTAATGGAAAAAGCGGGTACTGGGGGTGCTTTGTTTCGAAATCTGTATCGCGACTTTATCAAAGAAAGTTACGATCTCCTCGGAATAGAACAACTTGCGGTGGTTCATCATGAGTTTGTACAAATTGCATTATTGTGGACATCCCTGTCGGAGTTGTTTAATCAAATTGCTGAGACAGTCCGTTTCGATGCTGTCCAACAGGCATCGGCAATTTTCAAAACCCTTGCTACAAAAGAGAAAAATGCAATGGAAATATTGGCGTCTTTGTGATGAAATGCAGATAAGAACGCTAATTTTTGCGCAAATTGATTAAGTTTGTGTCATGGCGAATGCAGTTCGAATAAATAAGACCCAACGGCGTAAGATTAATGTCTTCGTGCGTTGTGTTGGAATTTCGTTGTTAGCTTGGTTATTGTTTTCGATCTCCAATCAATATACTGTGTCCGTTAAGGCAGCAATTGAATATGTCAATCTTCCCGAGAAACGCGCATTTCACCCGCAGCAATCCGATACGGTAAAGGTGAAATTAGAGATGACAGGATGGCAATTCCTGTTTTCTAAAGCTGCTTTGGAAACCCCAAAGGTACAGGTTGACCTAAGCTCTTTAAAAACCAAAGATTGGATCGTTTTCTCTAACCAGCTAGGCTTTATCAACCGGCAGTTTCCACATGAACAACGAGTAGTCTCGGTCAGCCCAGATACCCTGTTTTTTGATTTTTCGAAACAAACCCAGCGTAAGGTGCCCGTCAAACCGCTGTCCAATATCGGCTTTAAGCGGGGCTATGGTTTTATTGCGGATACCAAGATCACCCCGGCTTATGTGACCATTACAGGGCCCTATGAGGATGTTTCGGCGATTGAATATTGGGAGACTGATACCGTTCGTGGGAAGGAAGTTGAAACCGATGTTCGAACCGTGGCAAACCTGGCACGTAATCAAAAAGCGAATATCAATGTTTATCCGACTTCGGTCGAGGTGCTAATGCCTGTAGGTGAATTAACCGAGAAAGTGATTGAATTACCCGTGAAGGTTGAAAATGGTCAGCGCTATAGTTCTGTTAGGCTTAGTCCAAGCAAAGTGGTCGTCACAGTACTGATGTCCGTTAAAGATTATAATAACTATACATCGCGAGATTTTGAAGCTGTGGTAGATCTGGCTGACTGGGAGAAAAACGGGGTGCAATATTTGCCTGTTTTGCTGACCAAAGTACCTGACTATTGTAAGGTAATCAGCGTTGTACCTCAAAACGTGGACTTTTTTGTACGTAAATAACACTATTTTCATGAAGATTGGAATAACAGGCGGAATTGGATCCGGTAAAACATTTATCTGTAAGCTTTTTAAAGCCATGGCTGTACCTGTTTATAATGCAGATGATGAGGCGAAGGAATTGATGAATACCGATTTACAGATCAAAGAACGCTTGATTGCGGAGTTCGGTGAAGAGACCTATAAGGATGGGAAATTAGATCGGGCTTTTTTGGCCGAACAGATATTCAGCGACAAGGCGAAGCTCGAACTTGTAAATGGCATTGTACACCCCATCGTTATCCAAGCGGCCAAAGACTGGGCCGAACAACAAAAGTCCCGTTATTCACTCAAGGAGGCTGCTTTGCTTTTTGAAAGTGGCTCTTACAAGGATCTTGATTATACCATCCTGGTTACTGCGCCTTTAGACATACGTGTTAAACGTGTTATGGAACGTGATGGCGTCACTGAAGAACAGGTCATGGAGCGAATAAATAAGCAACTAACTGATGAAGAAAAATTAAAACTGGCAGACTTCGTCATCATTAATAATGGAACCACTCCGCTATTGCCGCAAGTGTGGACTTTACATCAAAAATTTCTAAAATAAAACTATGTCGATCATATTAGCTGACTTCTTGGTCAGAAAGCCGGAAGGTTATTATTGCCGTTATGGTGATTTTTTTATTGATGCGAGTAATCCCGTCATGCACAATGTCGTATCTCATGCCCATGGCGATCATGCCAGTTCGGGACACGACTATGTGTATGCTACACATGCGACTTCACTGTTTATGACTTATCGCTACAAACAAAACCGCAAAGATTCTTATCAGGTTAAATTGTTCAATAGTCCGTTTAAAATTGGTGCGGTCGAAATCACATTTTTACCAGCAGGTCACATATTGGGTTCAGAACAGATTCTTATGGAATACCGGGGAGTGCGCTACCTATACACGGGCGATTACAAATTGCAAGCTGATGAGACTTGCGAACCGATCGAAGTGCAGCAAGCCGATGTCCTTATTACAGAAAGCACATTTGCAAATCCGGATATTATCCACCCTGATCCAGCGCAGGAGATAAAAAAACTCGACGGACATGCCAGTAATATTTTATTGGGTACCTATGTATTGGGCAAGGCGCAGCGGATTACTGATTTGATTAACAAATACTGTCCGGAGCGAAAAGTGCTTGTGCATAGTGGAATATTGCCCTACCATCGCCTTTACGACCAACACGGGCTGAAGAAATTAGACTATGAGCCCTACAATAGAAAAGAAATGAAACAGGGTGAACAGAATAAAGTTTATTTGGTACCGCCGATGACCTTCAATAGTTATTTTAGGGCGACCAAAGTATTACGTGCATTTGCCTCAGGCTGGAAACGTTTACAGGCACAGAATGATATCGAATTGTATATTTCTGATCATGTGGACTGGAATGACATTCTTCACTATATTAAGATGGTAAATCCCCAGGAAGTTTGGACGCTGCACGGTGATGGGACCATTTTAAAAAGTTATTTTAACGATAAATTGATCGTGCGTGATGTGCTTTCTGCATAAGCAGGCTGTGTCGAAAAATCTTCGATAGGGAACGTAAATGCGGAGGAAAATAAGCAGCTCATGGAAGGGCATTGCTACAAAAGCATACTGATGTACTATAACTGATTCAACCGAGCTTCAGAAACTCCGCTGTAAAAATACGGCGGAGTTTGCTATTTCATATTGACAACTTTGTCAACAATATAAACCGTGTTTCCGCGCCAGGGAAGCACACCATGATATTCTTTGTAGCGCAGATCGAAGTACTTTCCACTATTAAGCTCCAATTGACGGAATATAGAATCATCTTCGATTGAAAATTCAAATTGATTGCTGGCGATACCGCCCGTTTTGATACTTCCAAACCCCTCCTGGATGAGTTTACCTTCGTATGTCTTGAAAATATTGCCCTTTTTTACAGCATAATTAAGATAACCAGATTTTACGCCTTCACCGAATACATAGTAATACTTCCAGTAAACGTAGGAGCCGCCCCCTACAAGTAGAAAAAGGATAAGCAGGAGTACGAACTTCTTAAATCCGGATTTTTTCGTTTTTTGTTCTGGCAAATTTTCCATAATACATTAATATTTAAGCTCTTTTGCATGAGTGTATGAGACTACGGGCCAGACCTATTTTTCGCCTGTGGTATAGTTTCACCTAAAGATAAAACATTAACAGCATAATGACGAATGGTTTCGATGTAGAATAGTAGGTTGTCGAGAATGATTGGAATAAGGAGCTGCCCAGCATACGGATTGCCCACCTCGCGGCAGTTGCTAATTCTATTAGTTATTTTTGGGTTTATGTGGTCTATCGTGCTAATTTTTGTAAATTTGGATCATGGATCCCGAACAGGTACATCGCAAGATTATTCATTTGGATATGGATGCCTTTTATGCATCTGTAGATCAGCGTGATTTTCCCGAATATCGGGGGAAAGCGATTGCAGTAGGTGGTTCCCCGGATGGGAGGGGAGTGGTTGCAACGGCCAGTTACGAAGCACGAAAATTTGGTGTCAAATCTGCTATGAGCTCCCGAAAGGCATTGCAGTTGTGCCCCCATATTATCTTTACCTATCCGCGCTTTGATGTGTATCGACAGGTTTCATATCAAATCCGGGAGATTTTTCTCCGATATACGGACTTAATTGAACCGCTTTCCCTCGATGAAGCTTTTTTGGATGTAACCGTAGACAAGCAAGGCATTGGTTCGGCTATTGATATCGCCAAAGCCATTAAAGAAGCAATCAAAGAAGAACTGAATTTGACCGTCTCTGCTGGCGTTTCCGTCAATAAATTTGTTGCAAAGATTGCTTCGGATATGGACAAACCCAACGGCTTAACTTTTATTGGGCCTTCTAAAATTGTGAAGTTTATGGAGTCATTGCCCGTGGACAAGTTTTTTGGCGTCGGTAAGGTGACAGCAAAAAAAATGCATGAACTGGGACTGTTTACTGGGCTTGATTTAAAAAAACAACGAGAGGAGGATTTGGTGCGCTGGTTTGGTAAGACGGGGCATTTTTTTTACCGTATCGTACGCGGGATAGACGACCGTCCTGTTGTTCCCAATCGCAGCAGCAAATCGGTCGGGATTGAGGATACTTTTGGTGAGGACGTAGAAGTTTTTGAAGAATTAAATACCATTTTGCAACGGCTCTGCAAACAGTTGTGGACACGCATCGGGAAAAAGGAAATCTCCGGAAGGACCTTAACCTTAAAAATTAAATATGCCGATTTTGTTCAGTTGACACGCAGTATAACCTTAGAAAATAGTTTTGATTCGGAAGATAAAATTTACGCCACCGCCCATAGTTTGTTGAGCAAGGTTGAACTAGTAAACAAAGTGAGGTTGTTGGGTGTTTCGATATCAAATTTTGTGGAAGAAGCTGATTTTCCTAAGGAAGGTATACAGCTTGCACTTTTCGAGTATCGTCCTTAACAATGATCAAGCGATTTGATCAAGGCCCTGCTAAGCCTTATGGTATGCGAGATCTGAATTAAGCTTGTTACAGGCAAAATCGTCGTTATTTGTCACAATTCTTTATCTTAGCCAAAATAATTAATAAACATATCCAAAAATTAATGAATACGGTATCAAGAGTACTCTTAGGTGCGTCTATCGTTTTTTTTGTGCACGAGGTTGGTTTCGCACAAAAGAAATTGGATTTTGCACAGTCCTGGGGGCAAAAGTCATCGTTGACAGTTCGTACCAATCAGTATCCTGGCTGGGCAGACGGGACAGCTTATCTGGAAAATGATGTAAATGATGGTCGTTTATATCAGGTTAACATTAAATCAGGTCACAGAAGCATTTATACAGTTCCCGCTAAAGAAGGGACGGTTGTTTATGTCGAGAACAATGATATCTTCCTGAAAGGTACCGATGGTGTAGCAAAGAGGCTGACCAACTCTCCTGATGTTGCTGAACAGAATCCGACCTTATCACCGGATGGTAAATATGTAGCCTTTACCCGCAAAAGTAATCTGTATAGCGTGGACGTGACTTCGGGAAAAGAAATGCAATATACAAATGATGGTACTGATGTGATCTACAATGGTTGGTCATCCTGGGTATATTACGAAGAAATTCTTGGACGCCCAACAAAATATAAAGCTTTTTGGTGGTCTCCGGACAGCCGTAAAATCGCTTTTATGCGTTTCGATGATACCAAGGTTCCCATGTTTCCGATTTATTCGTCCAAAGGCCAGCATGGTTACCTGGAGGAGACAAGATACCCTAAAGCCGGTGATCCAAATCCGGAAGTGAAGGTGGGTATCGTTCACCTCGAAGGGGGCAACGTTACCTGGGCTGATTTCAACGAAAAAGACGACCAGTATTTTGGCCAGCCTTATTGGGCCTTTGATAGTAAAAACGTCATGGTACAGTGGATGAACCGGGATCAGAACAATTTAAAGTTTTATCAGGTGGATCCGAATTCCGGTTCAAAAAAAGAAATCTACGATGAGCGCCAGGCTTCATGGATCAATTTGGATCACGATGAGCGTATCACGTATCTGGCAGACAACAAATATTATATCTTAAAATCGGATAAGACAGGGTGGGCACATTACTACCTCTATAAATTGGATGGAACTTTGGTTAATCCAATTACATCCGGCGAATGGCAGGTGACTGAATTAAAACGGATTGATGAAAAAAATAAGGTGATCTATTTTACCGCACGTAAAGAAAACTCTGCTCGTTTTGATCTGTACCGCGTGGATTACTCGGGTAAAAACTTAAAACGTCTGACTTTCGGTGAATACTCACATGATGTGAATGTATCGCCTGATGGCAAATATTTTATTACCAAATACTCCAATGTGAGTACACCGGATCGATATGCATTGCTGGATAATCATGGTAAAGTCGTACGTCAGTTAGCAGATAGTAAAGCCGCTGATTTTGCTTCGTATACCTACGGAAAAACCGAATATCTACATCTTAAATCAGATGATGGGCTGTTCGATCTTCCGCTCACCATCACGTATCCGACAACTTTTGATAAATCAAAAGTTTACCCCGTTGTTTTCAGTATCTATGGTGGGCCTGATGCAGGAACGGTAAAAGATACCTGGAAAGGAACGGCCAATCAGTACTGGGCCAATGAAGGAATTATTCAGGTGTCCGCAGACCACCGGGCATCGGGTCATTTCGGTAAACAAGGTGTTGCTTATATGCACCGCAATCTTGGTCACTGGGAGATCATTGATTATTCGACAATTGTTAAATGGTTAAAATCGCAACCTTGGGTCGCTAAAAACAAAGTACTTATTACAGGACATAGCTACGGCGGGTATATGACTTGTTTAGCAATGACGAAGGCTGCAGATGTATTTGATTTTGGTATTGCCGGTGCACCGGTTACCTCATGGGATCTGTATGATAGCCATTACACGGAAAGATGGATGGACACTCCTCAAGACAATCCTGAAGGGTATAAAGCTGGTTCTGTGTTGACCTATACCAATAATTATAAAGGCGTGTTGCGCATTATGCATGGCGATATGGATGACAATGTTCATTTGCAGAATACAACACAGCTTGTCGATAAATTAACGGATCGAAGTGTTCCTTTTGAATTGATGATCTACCCGGGAAGCCGTCATGGGTTTGACCGTTCGAAAAGCAAATATGATTTTAATGAGCGTGCGCGTTTCTACTACCAATACTTATTGGAGAAGCCGCTTCCCAAAGAATTTAAATAGGAAGAGTTAAGGTCAAAATAGAAAATCCCTTATCCGCTTGGATAGGGGATTTTTATTTTTAGCCTGTTTTCATCTATCTAGGATAACAGATTTTCCATAACCTCCACTTTTATGTTAAATATGATAAAAAAAGTGATTTTTCTAGGTGTGTAAATTGTTGAAAATTAAAAAATATGGCATCTTTGTAGAAGTTTATTCAAAGAAAAAATGATTCAATTCCTAAAGGAAAGTACTTTTGCCGTTAACGAGGTTTTTAATAAGTCATTGGAGTTGCTGAAAAGGCATTATTTTTCAGTGGCAGGGCTTTGTTTTTTACTATTTGTAACCTCCGGACTGTCTAATTATCTCGCAACCACCATCAGTGACTTCAATGTGGTGTTGAGTGGCTTTATGGCATTTTTTTTCATGGTGATGTATTTTGGATTGAACATGACTTTATTTAAGTATATTTTAAGTCTGATTGATGGTAACCAGGAGAAGAAACTCGTCCAATGTATCCCGAGTACGAAAGAGCTTGCGTACTTTTTTGGCGCTATGTTGAGTATTATGGTGCTTTCTGTAGCACTTCTGATGCTATTGGGTGCCGTCTCTTTACCATTCCTTTACCTATTTGAGAATGGTGACAATCGGATGGAGCTGATGAGCAACTTTACGATGTTTGTCGTTTTTGTTGCGGCCATATTGACGTTCATCCTGATTATCCGAGTGGCATTTTATCCATTTTTCATTATTGATAAACACGCAGGGACATTACGGTCATTACGTTTCAGTTTTGCACTGACAAAAGGCAATGTATTCAAACTATTATTGATTTTGGCTGTATTTGCTTTTTTCCAGTTATTACAGATGTATTTTAATTATTTAGAATATTACATAATTTTTATTATTTTGAACCTCGTGAGCTCGTTCTTGGTGGTACCCCTGGCTAGTATTGTTGTTTCGGTCGCTTACCGATCCATGATGGCGGATTACCATGGGGGAGAGGATCCAAAGATTTTAAATAATATATTTTAATTAATAGCAAAGGTTTTGAGTAAAAAAGGAATTGCCATTTTAGGGGCAACGGGAAGTATAGGCACACAAGCCTTGGATGTGATAAGAGCCTTTCCTAATACATTTGAAGCAATTGTTCTGACTTGCGGCAGCAATGCCACACTGTTGATCCAACAGGCTTTGGAGTTTAAACCCAAAGCAGTGGTGGTAACAGATTCCCTACAATATAATCAGGTACAGGATGCTTTAAAAGAATATGATATCGCTGTTCTTTTGGGTGAAGCTGGATTGGTTGAAGTGGTGCAGTTGGAAGAAGTTGATATCGTTTTGAATGCGATTGTTGGATCGGCGGGATTAAAACCTACTGTTAAAGCAATTCAGTCGAAAAAAGATATTGCGCTGGCCAATAAAGAGACACTGGTTGTCGCCGGTGAGCTAATTATGGCCTTAGTGAAAGAATATGGTGTACGTATGCTTCCTGTAGATTCAGAGCACTCAGCAATCTTCCAGTGTTTGACCGGTGAGGAGCATAATCCAATTGAGAAAATATATGTGACTGCCTCCGGTGGACCTTTTCGTGGGAAAAAACGTGCCGATCTGCTACAGGTGACTAAGGCTGAAGCCTTGAAGCATCCCAATTGGTCGATGGGCGCCAAAATTACGATTGACTCGGCATCCCTGATGAATAAAGGGCTAGAAGTGATCGAAGCAAAATGGCTCTTCAATCTTTCCATAAATCAGGTGGATGTGATTGTACATCCCCAATCCATTGTACATTCGTTAGTTCAGTTTCAGGATGGTTCCATGAAGGCCCAAATGGGGGTTCCTGATATGAAATTGCCGATCCAGTATGCACTGACCTATCCGGCACGTTTTGAAAACAGTTTTGAGCGATTTAATTTCATGGACTATCCAACGCTCAGTTTTGAAAAAGCAGACATGGAAACTTTTCGGAATTTGGCACTTGCCTATGAGAGCCTTCGTGCCGGCGGAAATAGAAGCTGTGTATTAAATGCAGCCAATGAAGTTGTTGTGGATGCCTTCCTGAAAGATCAAGTTGGGTTTTTGGAAATGAGTGATATTATTGAACAGACATTAGGTAAAGTAGAATTCATTGCGACACCGACGCTGGATGATTATCTGGAGACGGATCGTGTCGCAAGATTAATAACAAAGGAAATAATCAAAGATTAAATTTTAAAAAGCATACATGGGTGTTTTAATTATGGTCGGACAAGTGATTTTAGGCTTGTCAATTTTAATTGTTCTACATGAGTTAGGACATTTCTTAGCAGCACGTGCATTTGGTATCAAGGTGGAAAAGTTTTATCTGTTCTTTGATGCTTGGGGAGTGAAATTATTTAAATTCAATTATAAAGGGTGTGAATATGGTATTGGCTGGTTGCCGCTAGGTGGCTATGTGAAAATTGCCGGTATGATCGATGAATCGATGGATACGGAGCAATTGAAGGGGGAACCACAACCTTGGGAATTTAGATCAAAACCAGCTTGGCAACGTTTAATCGTCATGCTTGGGGGAATTATTGTCAATATTGTGGTCGGCGTTGTTGTTTTTTGGATGCTGACTTTTAAAATGGGCAATACTGACATCAAAATGGATCAGCTGGTAAACGGTATTGTGCCGGGGTCCATTGGTGAATCTATTGGTTTGAAAGCTGGCGATAAAGTGATTGCAATAGACGGTCACCGTATCGAAAATTACTCGGAGCTGATCAGCTCTAAAGTATTGATGGGGGGAGTTGCACTTACAGTTGAGCGTGATGGAGCAACTACAGAAGTCAAAGTCCCCGCTGATTTATTAAACACGCTTTCCGACAAAAAAGGAGAGAAGTTTATCGAGCCACGTGTTAAAACGACAAGTGTTGCTGAAGTATCTCCCGGATCGGTGGCAAGTAAAATGGGGTTTGTGAAAGGCGATAGCATTATTGCCGTAAACGAGACACAGGTTCCTTTCTTCGACCAATTTAAAGCGCAAATAAAAGCGAACAGCAATAAAACGGTTGCGATTAAAGTTTTACGTAAAGGGGCTGAAGTTTCCTTGCAAGGAATTGTTCCTGCAGATGCCATGCTAGGAATAGGGATTAACCGTGATTATTCCATCAAATCGTTTACAACGCAATATACCTTGATGGAGGCGTTTCCAATCGGAGCAAAGAAAGCATTTACAGTGATTACCGATAACGCCAAGGGATTTGGTAAAATTTTCAAAGGCGAAGTGCGTGCTGATAAAGCCTTATCAGGTCCTATTGGCATTGCAACCTTGTTCGGCACGGAAGTGGACTGGATTCGTTTTTGGTCCTTAGTGGGAATGTTGTCTATGGCGTTGGCATTTATGAACCTATTGCCTATTCCAGCTTTGGATGGTGGTCACGTATTGTTTTTATTGGTTGAGATGATACAAGGCAAGCCATTGAGTGAAAAATTCCTGGAGAAAGCACAAATGGTCGGGTTCTTCATTCTTTTGGCCTTAATGGTCTTTATATTTGGAAACGATATTTTTAAGTTATTTAAATAACTCAAATGGTGCCAGTCAATGCTGACAGTAACTATATCATAAAAAAAGCTAAAAGCCAGTCATGGTCGGAAGAAATTCCGGCCATTTTTTGTGATATGCATGTACTTGCCGAAAAAGGTTTTGCGTTTGATTTGTAACATTTATCTATGCAATAGGCCTTCATTCACTTCAATATGCTTTTTCCAACATTTAGGATGAAGGTTTTTCCAACAATAAATGATTTTTTATATTGCATTTAAAAAACTATTTATCTAAGTTTGACCATGGATGGAAGAAATAGAGCAGATGTAAAGCCAGGTATGTTGGTGAATATAATCTTAAAAAAGGACCAGCGTACGGGAAATCTAACAGAAGGCATTGTGAAGGACTTGCTAACATCATCCTCTTATCATTCGAGGGGGATTAAAGTCAGGTTGACGGACGGCCAAATAGGAAGAGTGGCCGAAATTATTGAAGATGATTTTTAGGAGATAATCTACCGGTTTTTCTTTTCTCTTTACCACATCTTTTCTAACGTTATTGACGCGAAGAGATTGCTACCTATGATGTTCTTATTGTATAAATCAAACTAAAAGTTTGTTGGATTGTTAATATTGGACATTTTGAAATAAAAATTTGTATAATAACATAATTATTGCTAACTTTTTTCTGTATTTTTTATTTTATTACATATTTATATAATATTGTTTTTATAATTACTAAATGACAGCTTATTCAAATGGATACCAAAAATAAATGTACGATTGTCTACGCAGATGATGCGATGATTCATCATGTGTTGATGCGAGCGATGGCTCAATCACATTTATTGGATTTGGTTTATTGTGCATCCAATGGTAGGGATTTGATCGACTACCTCCATGAAAACGAGCATGAACTTCCTGAGATATGTATATTAGACCTGCATATGCCTGTATTAAACGGAATAGAAACGGCAAAAATTGTGAAAGAAAGATTTCCCTCGATTAGAATATTTGGGTTGACATCGAGCAGTGATGAGAATGAGCGGATGGAATTGCGGGACGCTGGGGCAGAAGAGATCTTTTCGAAAGAACAGATGCCTTTATTAATGAAACAACTTGCGCCCAGCATATAGAACGTATAAATAAAGAAGAAGCCTAACATCTGTTAGGCTTCTTCTTTTGCTTCTAAGGCATCCTTGAATTTCAGCAGTCTAATCCAGGATGGACATTTGCTTAAGTCTTTTTTCCATAAGCTTACATGGATGAAGCTTGTGCTCAAGAAACGCTGCACGTCGAAGACTTGCATATCTTGCTGTATTTCTAGCGTTTCGGGCAAGTCTTTGGATTGAAAATAGTGTTGTAATTCTTCTGGAGTCATACCACAAAAATAAAGTTTTAAATCCTTATCTCCAACCTCCACCGAGCGCGCGGTACAGATCTACAAATGCATCTAAATGCTGTTGTCGTAATGCGACGAGATCCAGGTCGCTATTAAGGGCATTACTTTGCGCGGTAATGACCTCTAAATAGGTGGCATACCCACTTTTAAAGAGTAAACCGGCATTTTTAACCGCAAGGTGCGCGTTATCAACTCTTTCTTTAGCCAAAGCCAATTGTTCACGTTGTTTATCTACGGTAACCACGGCATTAGAGACTTCGGCAACGGCCTCGACAACTTTTTGTTGCAGCTGGATTTCGGCTTTATCACGTTCCAATTTAGCGACCTCATACTGTGTTTTCAATGTTTTGTTTTTGAAAATAGGTGTGGTTAAATTTCCAGTTATTCCACCAAGCAATGCGCCGGGGATATTGAACCAATTTTTGGGAAGCATACTATTTACCCCCAATACGCCGCCCACGGTCAATGACGGATAACGCATAGCCTGTTGGATGTTCGCATTCGCATTGGCTGCCATCAGCTGAAATTCAGATGATCGGATATCTGGTCTATTGCGCACAATCTCGATTGGGGAACCCAGGGAAATGTCTTTGCTCTCAGCGAAGAGATGCTCGTAAGAAGTTCCTCTTTTGATGCTGTCGGGTAATTTTCCGGTAAGTGTCTGCAGCGCATTTTCCTGGATGACAATTTCCTTTTCGATTTCGGGAACGAGGGATGCTGCCAATAGGCGTTGTGATTGTGTTTGTTGGATCGCCAAGGCGGTGATTTCACCAGCTTCATATTGGAGCTTGATCATGCGCAGCGTACTATCGTTTAATTGGACGTTCCGTTTGGCGACCTCGATTTTGGCATCGAGCATCAAGAGATTGAAGTAACCTTTTGCGACAGCTGTTATGATCGAGGTCTGTATCGCATTTTTTGCCTCCTGTGTATCCAGATATTCAGCTAACAGTTGCTCTTGTTTGCTTCCTATTTTCTTCCAGATATCGACCTCCCAGCTAAAGTTAATATCAGAGCCAAACATAGACTGATAGACGAACATATTTTGAGGGGCCTGTTCACCTTTGTGATCGTAGTATTTGCTAAGCGGGCCGCTACCAAAGTCCTTCGACCGCCAAGTGCGGTTTCCATTGGCAATTGTCGCATTTACACTAGGCAGATAATTGGCCTTGTTCTGCGCTAAAACCCGGTTTGAAATTTGAAGGTTGAGTAATGCGGTCTTCATTTCAAAGTTATTGGCCAGGGCCGAATCAATTAATAGTTTCAATGTGGGATCGTGAAAGAATGATTTCCAATGGATCAGTCCCATGCTGGAAGTATCCCCGAAGTAATCCAGCGTATCGCCACGAAAGTTTTCCGGAAGTTTGAGTTTGGGCTGCACATAATCTTTGCCGATCTTACAGGCATTCATCAGGCTTAAGAGGCCAATGATGATCGATATTCCCGAAAGGTATTTTTTTATGTTTTTCATTATTCTTCCTCTTCTTTAGCTAGTTTATCATGTAGTTTTTCATCCAGACTTTTGAATACGACAAAGAGTACGGGGATGATAAAAATGCCGAATGCTACACCAAAGAGCATGCCGCCGGCGGCGCTGAAACTGATCGAATGGTTACCGATCGCCGAGGGGCCAACCGTCCACATCAAGGGTACCAGTCCTGCAACAAAAGCCAGGCTGGTCATCAAGATTGGCCTTAACCTAAGTTTTGAACCGCTAATGGCTGCTTCGACAATGCTTTTGCCATTTTTGCGCTCCTGGATAGCGAACTCCACGATCAGAATCGCATTTTTGGCCAAGAGGCCAATGAGCATAATGAGTCCGACTTGCACATAAATATTGTTTTGAAGTCCCACAAGGTTGATTACTGAAAAAACGCCGATCAGTCCCACAGGTATCGACAAAAGTACTGCCCAAGGAAGAATATAGCTTTCATACTGAGCGGAAAGCAGGAAGTAGACGAATAGGATACTAAGTGCAAAAATCAAGATCGTCTGTGAGCCGGACTGACTTTCTTCATAGCTCATGCCCGTCCATTCAAAACCATAATTACCAGGAAGTTTATTGTCGGCCAATTTTTGGATAGCCTGCATGGCATCGTCGGTACTGTAGCCTTCCGCGGGTGTAATATTAACCGCTATTGCGTTGTAAAGATTGTAACGTGTAATGGTTTCCGGGCCCACCGTCTTTTCTAAGGTTAATATGGTGTTAATAGGAACCATTTCGCCTTTACTATTACGCACAAAAATAGAATTGAAGGATTCAGGATCCTTCCGGAAGTCGAAATCCGATTGGACATAAACACGGTATTGGCGACCAAACCGGTTAAAATCACTCGCCTGTACGCGTGCAAAGTACGATCGAATGGTCGACATGAGATCTTTGATCTCAACGCCCAGCGATTTTGCCTTTACGGCATCGATATTTACTTCATATTGAGGGAAGTTTGATTTAAAGCTTGTGTAGGCGCTGCGAATTTCAGGCAGCGTATTAAGCTGGTTAATAAAGGTATCTGCAATGGTGTTGAAATCCCGAATGTCACCACCCATCCGATCTTGAAGAACCATTTCAATGCCGGCAAAGTCTCCAAAACCCTGTACGGTAGGTCGTGGAAATACGGTAAATGTTGCTTCATTGATCTGGGATAGATCATGCCTGATGGTATCCATAAAGGCATTGATGTTCTTGATGTGCTCGCGTTTGGCATGTGGTTTTAAGGTAATGTAACCAGCGGCAAATGCAGGGCTGGAGCTTCCGTCCAGGGCATTAAAACCGGAGACTGTTGTCATGCCATTGATGTCCTGTCTTTTCTTTAAAATACTATCGGCGCGATGAAGAACCTCAGTTGTCCGGCTCAATGAAGCGCCAGGAGGGAGGGCAATGTTGTACGTAATAAAGCCATCATCTTCGGTGGGAATAAAACTTTTGGGTGTTTTAATCATGAACACGATGCCAAGTGCTGTAATTAAAATTAAGCCTGCCCAGGCTATTTTTTTATTCTTGATCAGTATTTCTACAATAGCGACATAGCGGGCCGTCAGCCGATCAAAAGAAGTATTGAATGCTTTAAAGAAACGATCTTTAAATTGATTGATTTTGCTCCTTTTTTGATTGGTATGCTGTTGCGGGGCTTTCAGTAGGAGAGCACATAAGGCTGGACTTAAAGTCAAGGCATTGAGTGCTGAAATCAGAATCGCCGTTGCCAAGGTATAGGCAAATTGTCGGTAGAAAATACCTGCTGGCCCTTCCATAAATCCTACAGGCAAAAATACAGCAGCCATGACCATGGTTATTGACAGGATGGCTCCCGTAATTTCGGACATCGTCGACAATGTTGCTGCTCTGGGTTTCAATCCTGTGCTGTGCATTTTTTCATGGATAGCTTCGACGACGACAATGGCGTCATCCACTACGATTCCAATCGCCAGTACCAGCGCAAACATCGTGAGGACATTGAGCGAAAATCCAAAAAGCTGCAGAAAAAAGAAAGTTCCCACTAAGGAAACTGGGATTGCAATTGCCGGAATCAGGGTGGATCTAAAATCTTGCAGGAAGATAAAGACAATAATAAATACCAGGATAAAGGCCTCAAAAAGGGTGTGCTCCACTTGGTTGATCGATTCATCGATCTGATCACGTACAGAATAGGTCACCTCATAGTGTAGGCCTTTTGGAAATGTTTTTGATTGTTCTTCAAGAACCTTTCTGACGGCAATATCGATATCATGGGCATTGGAACCACTGGTTTGTGTTAAGTTGAGTGTAAGACCGGGATGCCCATTCACCTTATTGTCGCTGCTTAAATTTGTAGCACCGAATTCTACCCGGGCCACATCTTTTAAATAGAGCACTGAGCCGTCGGTGTTGGTTTTGATCACTATACTCTGGAATTCCTCCGGTGTGGTGAAACGCCCCTTATGACGGATCACAGTTTCGAAAGCTTCATCCGAGGTTTCTCCAAATTTTCCGGGGGCAATCTCAAAGTTTTGATCTTTTATAGCATTCGTAACATCTTGTGGAACGAGGTTATAAAGGGCTAGCTTTTCGGGGTTCAACCAAAGCCGCATGGCATAGTCCCTCGCCCCCAAACGGGAGACCTGAGCTACCCCGTCGACACGCAGCAAAGGACGCATCAGGTTGATCTGTGCATAAGCCTGGAGAAAGGTTTCATCGTAGGCACTATCCTGGTGATCGGAGTAGAGATTGATGGTCATGATGACACCGGTTTGCCGGGGCATGACCGTGATGCCGGCTTCGTTTACTTCGGCAGGAATGGAGCTGATTGCTTTGGAAATTCGTGTCTGTACGTTGACCGAAGCAATATCAGGATTGGTACCTGTCTTAAAGTATACCGATACACTTCCCGATCCTGAATTGGAGGCAGACGACTTGATATAGGTCATATCCTCTACACCATTGATGGCTTCTTCGATAGGCAGCAAAACACTTTTTGCTACGGTTTCAGCATTAGCACCGGGATAACTTAGTGAAACAAGCACACTTGGTGGAGCAATTTCTGGAAAGCGCGAGACAGGCAGGAGTTTTAGCCCCACCAAGCCTAGGATAACCAGGATAATGGAAACCACCGTGGCTAATACAGGCCTATTTATAAATGTTTTTAGCATATACATATAATTTTAAACACGCTACTTTTGGCGCACAGTATGCCTGGCACCGGGTAGTATGCAAAAATGATCGATAATTATTTCTGTAAAATCGGGGTTACTGGTGAACCGTCGGTTAATTTGTCAAATCCGCTGGTAATAACGCGATCGTTTTCCTTGAGGCCTGAGTAGACGATATAATTGTTTTTACTTTTGCCCATCAGTTGGATATTTCGTTTTTGCGCCTTATTGTTTTGGTCCAGTATATAGACAAAGGTTTTATCCTGCAATTCATTGACTGCAATTTGCGGGATTTGAAGAACGTCCTTTTTAACTTCAGCAATTTTAAGGGTGCCGCTACTTCCGGATCGAAGTATATTGTCGTGGTTTTGGAAAGTGGCGCGCAAAGAGATTGCTCCCGTAGTTCGGTTAATCTGGCCATTGACGGCGTCGACAATACCTTTTTTTGAATATTCCTCACCATCTGCGAGGACTAAAGTAACTTCTGGAAATACAAGCTTTTGATTCTGGTTGTATTTTTTCCCTTCTAAACTATCTTTTTTTGCCTGTGCTTTGGAAAAATAAAGAAAGTCAGATTCATTCATGGAGAAATACACATACACTTCCTGAATGTCTGAAAGATAGGTGAGTGGTTCTTTATCGCCTTTTGATACCAAATTTCCAATACGCTTTGGAATGCGGCCAATGTAACCATTTACCGGAGCGGTGATCACTGTAAAATCTTTGCTGATCTGCGCCGAACGTACGGCTGCGATGGCCTGGTCTAACGTTGCCTTGGCTACTTGATAATCTGATTTTGCCGAGGCTAGTCTGACATCGGAGATAACGTCGTTTTGAACCAGCGGTTTCAATCGGTCGACTTCGAGCTGTGCATTTTTAAGTTTGGCTCTGGCGACTTGCTCTGTAGCAACCATGTTATTGAGATTTTCCTGATAAGTAGAGGGGTCTACTTTAAACAGTTTCTGGCCTTTTTGAACAAAAGAACCTTCATCGATATAAATTTCCTGAAGCAGTCCTTCGACCTGTGGGCGGACCTCCACGTTAACTTTACCTTCTATGGTTCCCAAATAATCCTTGATGGTGGTGGCATCTGATTTAGCGACGGTATAGACTGGCAACGCTACGTTTTTTTCATTGGTTTTATTTTCTTTTGAAGAACTTGAAGAACAACTTACCTGTATGGCTAAGGCTGAACAAATCAAAAAGGTTACGTTAAAAATAGATAATGTTTTTTTCTTCACAATGCTTAATTAATTTTTACGATATATGTATTGAGTAATATGAATATTACAATATAAACGACAAATCGTTTAATTATTGTGAAGATTAACATTTGTTAACAACCCGATTAATAGTTAATACCTGTTCAATTATTAATAAAATATAATGTTTAATAGTTGTAATCGGTTGTAAGCGAATTGCTTATAGGGGGGAGTACATCATATTTTCGCTGTAAAGGAAAATATGATGTGTTTTTTAGAATGATTAGAATTTAAGGTGCTTCACGGTCAATCCGTTATTGATAAGCTGTTTTAAAGCATCAATACCTATGCTGATATGTGCTTCTACATATTTTGCTGTAACTGTGACATCACTGACAGAAGTTTTGACTCCTTCGGGTACCATTGGTTGATCCGAAACCAACAATAAAGCACCTGTTGGAATCTTGTTGGCAAATCCGACACTGAATATCGTTGCGGTTTCCATATCCACGCACATAGCACGGATTGATTTTAAATACTTTTTGAAGGCTTTGTCATGTTCCCAAACTCGTCTATTGGTGGTGTATACCGTTCCTGTCCAGTAATCACGTTGGTGATCCCGAATTGTCGTGGATATGGCCTTTTGCATGGCGAACGCGGGTAGTGAAGGTACTTCAGGTGGAAAGTAGTCATTGGAAGTTCCCTCACCGCGGATAGCGGCAATTGGAAGAATCAATTCGCCTACAGGAATTTTTTTCTTGATTCCACCGGTTTTCCCCAAGAATAGCACTGCTTTTGGTGCAATTGCTGATAATAAATCCATAATGGTTGCGGCCATTGGACTTCCCATCCCGAAATTGATAATGGTGATGCCTCCGGCAGTGACGGATTGCATCGGTTTGTCTTCCCCATAAATAGGCGCATTATCATGCATTTCAGAAAATAGGTGTATGTATTTCGAAAAGTTCGTTAAAAGGATATATTCCCCGAACTCTTCCAATGGTCTTCCTGTATAACGGGGAAGCCAGTTGTTCACGATTTCTTCTTTGGTTTTTAAACCGGGTGTGATCGGACTATTTACGGTATTCTTTGCACTTTTCTTTGTTGTCATAGTCATTAAATTTAATTTCTTGAATCTCTTATCTTCCTGTCAACATTCCGTTATGGCTATGTTATTATTGTAATATAAGATTTTTAATTCTTTTAAAAAAAAATCCCGTTCAGCGAACGGGATTTTTTTTAAGCAACTTTAAGCTTTTTTAAATCGGACTTTTCGAATTTCTTCTTCGCATAGTCTAGCGTGATTTCCAATGCTTTTTGTCCCGTCTGCTCTTTGGTTGACGGAATTTCAAACATGGCATCCAGCATAATGGCTTCACAGATACTGCGCAAACCTCTGGCTCCGAGTTTAAATTCGTCAGCTTTGTCGACAATAAATGTATATACGTCAGGATCAAATTTTAGTTCGATACCTTCGTATTCAAACAACTTCTTATATTGTTTTACCAATGCATTTTTTGGTTCAGTCAAAATGCTCAGTAAAGTTTCCTTATCCAATGGATTTAAGTAAGTCAATACAGGAAGACGACCAATTAACTCTGGAATTAAACCAAAGTTCTTTAAGTCTTGCGGTGTAATATACTTGTACAGATTGTTCAAGTCAATTTCCTCTTCGTCTTCGTTCATTTTATAACCTACTGTCTGCGTACGCAGACGGTTTGCAATTTTCTTTTGAATCCCGTCGAATGCCCCACCACAGATAAATAAAATATTACTTGTATTGACTGCGATCATTTTTTGATCAGGGTGTTTACGCCCGCCTTGAGGTGGAACGTTAACAACCGTACCTTCGAGAATCTTTAATAAAGCCTGCTGTACACCTTCACCCGATACATCTCTCGTAATGGAAGGATTGTCGCTTTTACGTGCGATTTTATCAATCTCATCGATGTAGATGATACCACGTTCAGCGGAAGCCACATCGTAATCTGCAGCTTGCAGTAAACGCGTCAATATACTTTCTACGTCTTCCCCTACATAACCTGCTTCAGTCAATACAGTAGCATCCACGATACAGAATGGCACATTCAATATCTTGGCAACAGTCTTTGCCAGCAAGGTTTTACCAGTACCTGTTTCACCGACGATAATCAAATTGGATTTTTCGATTTCGATCTCGTCTTTATCCACTTTCTGATTTAAACGCTTATAGTGATTATAAACTGCTACTGAAATTACTTTTTTTGCATCATCCTGACCGATTACATATTGATCCAAGTGAGTTTTAATCTCTAAAGGACGAATCAACTTTAAAGCTGTCTGTAAGGTTTTACTTTTTCGTTGTTTTAATTCTTCTGCCAAGATTTCGCCTGCTTGCTGTATACATCGGTCACAGATGTGCGCACCGTTGCCAGCAATAAGCATCTGGGCTTCATTTTTGCTTATGCCACAAAACGAACAATGAATGTCTCTATCGTTATTCTTTGCCATTGTTATTTAATAATCTCCTTCTTTGGAAGTAAAATCTCGTCAATCATACCAAATTCTTTAGCTTCATTAGCCCGCATCCAGTAATCGCGATCGGAAGATTTTTCTACCCATTCGTAAGTTTGTCCAGAATGATCTGAAATAATGGTGTATAATTCTTCTTTTAATTTCATCATCTCACGTAAGTTGATTTCCATATCGGCTGCGACTCCTTGAGCGCCACCGGAAGGTTGGTGAATCATAACGCGTGAGTGGCGTAAGGCTGCACGTTTGCCTTTTGCACCAGCAACTAAAAGAACAGCTCCCATAGATGCTGCAATACCGGTACAGATGGTTGCTACATCTGGCGTGATGTACTGCATGGTGTCGTAAATTCCTAGTCCAGCATATACGCTTCCACCTGGCGAATTGATGTAGATCTGGATATCACGTTGTGCATCGGTAGACTGTAAGAACAAGAGTTGTGCCTGAATAATATTGGCAACCTGATCGTCAATACCGCTTCCTAAAAATATGATACGGTCCATCATCAACCGTGAGAATACATCCATTTGTGCAACGTTCAGTTGACGTTCTTCAACGATGTAAGGCGTAAGGTTTGTCGGAATGCTAGTCTCTGTACGCGCAATGAAGCTATCAACATGTTGACTTCCAATACGGTGATGCTTTACTGCATATTTTCTGAATTCGTTTTTATCTATATTCATCTTTTTATTTTTTTCTATTCTGTAGGACTAATATAAAACTATATTTTAAAAATCAAATAAATTGAAAAGATGTTTTACATCTACTTTACATTTTTTCGGTGCTCCCCGTTCACGACCTGGGGAGACTGTATCTCCGGATTAATTTTTATCTATTTCATGCATAGCTCCTTAGTCAATTTCGTTGTAATTGGGGAGGTCTTCCAAAAATTCGTAAGACTCTTTGATAAAATCAATTTTACAATAGTAATGATTCATGCCATTGCTCACTAACAGGTATGGTATACGGTGAACCGTATTATAATTTGCAATTTGCTCAAATACTTGTTGGGTGATTTTTATATGTGGTGCCTTAAATTCGGCTAAAACGACTTTATGCCCGCTGCTGTTGTAAATTAACAAATCACTTCGTTTTTGAAGGTTATTTAATTTTAAACCGCCTTCGATGTGCATCAGTGACTTGGGATAATTTTTCATGAGTGACAAATAGTTGATCCAATGCTGTCTAACCCACTCTTCCGGTGTTAACACCAGATCCTTTTTTCTGAGCTCATCAAATATATAAATCGCATTGTTCTTTTTGGATATTTTAGCTTGATACGGCGGTAAGTTCAGTGGAGTCGGTGAAAACATACACAAATATACTAAAATTTTAGCAAAAGAAATAAATTCATCAGGCATGAAAAATGGTGTTTTTTTTGCTGGCCAAGATGATTTTTTTTGTAAAAAACCTCATGCCTGCTTTTATGACAGTATTGCTTAACCAGAATTGTGAAAGTTGTGGTGCTAATTGTTCATGGCTTTAAACCAATAGCTTAATGTAATGGTACTACATGAATCAATAAAAGCGTTAATTTGGCGAGGTTAATCGCTTGAATTGTCATTAAAATCGTAATTTTGCTTCATATAAAATGTCCATAGTCGAACTAGATACACAATTTGAGGATGCGGTAACATGTGACATTTTAGACTGTAGCAGATTGTTTGGATGCAGGAAAGAAATGGGGCAACCGATCTGCTGTGAAAGAATAAATAAATAGACCGGGTACTTCATAGCAACTTTAGACAAGTTGCCGCGTGTAAAGAGCTTAATTGGGCCCAGTGAAAATAAATACTATCGATAGTTTTACATATGAACATCAATCCGATCTTATCTGATATTAAGAACAGGTCTTTTAAACCAGTGTATTTATTGCAAGGGGAGGAGAGTTATTTCATTGATACCATTGCCGACGCGTTGGAAACGACGGTATTGAACGAAGCACAAAAGGGCTTTGATCAATCGATTTTCTACGGAAAAGATATTGATATATCTACCATTGTCAATGCAGCAAAACGGTATCCCATGTTGAGTGATTATCAGGTGATTATTATTAAGGAAGCACAGGAGCTGAAATGGAAATCGGATACGGAAGAACTGCTAACTAAATACCTGGAGCATCTTACACCGACAACCATTCTTGTGTTTTGTTTTAAACATGGGAAATTTGACAAGCGCAAAAAGGTCTATAAAGTCTTTGAAAAAAAGGGACTAGTTGTTGATGCGGCCAAACTATACGACGATAAGGTTGGCCCTTGGATTGGGACATATGTGAAAGATGCGGGCTGGCGCATTCATCCGCAAGCTGCGGTGATGATTGCGGATTATCTCGGTAATGACCTGTCCAAGGTGTCCAATGAACTTGACAAACTGATGCTTAATGTTCCGAAGAGCCAAGAGATCAGCATGGAAGATGTTGAACGAAATATAGGTATTTCCAAAGATTATAATGTTTTTGAATTAAATACTGCATTGGCTAAACGTAATGCCCTAAAAGCTTATCAGATCGTCGATTATTTTGTCGCCAATCCCAAAAATAATCCACTGGTGATGGTTATTGGACAAATTGCCACCTACTTTACGAAGATTCTCAAATACCATTATCTGATAGACAAATCCGTCGCGGCAAAAGAACTGGGGGTACACCCTTTCTTTCTAAAAGAATACGAGCTTGCTGCACGAAATTACAACAGACGGAAAACTTTCGATGTGCTTAATGTGTTGAAGGAGACTGATTTAAAATCCAAAGGTGTCAATGTGCCGAGCAATTTCAATAGTGAAGAGATTTTAAAAGAAATGATCTACCGAATACTTAACTAATCCGATCCAACATAGCGAAACAAATCCGATCCAATATGGCGAAATAAATTCCATCCGATATCGCGAACACCAGAAATGGTGTTTTTTTTACAAAAATTTAATAATTAAACATTTGTTTAAATTAAACGTTTGTTTAACTTTGTCGCGCATTTAGCGAGAACGTCTTTTATTATCGCTATGAATATGCGATTGTATCTTTAAAAGATCGAGGTTTAAAATGGAATTTAACGAGAAACAGATTGATATTTTGCTTGCAGCTGAGCGTCTTTTTGCAACAAAAGGGTTTGATGGGACTTCCGTGCGTGATATCGCCAATGAGGCGAATGTGAATGTTGCGATGATCAATTATTATTTTGGATCAAAGGACAAGTTGCTGGATACGTTTTTTGAGTGGCGTGTTCCTGATTTTATGATCAATGTGGATGAGTTGGCGCTTATTGACAATGCGCTGGACAAAATTGACACCATGGTGGATCGATCAATTAAATCGATGAATTCGCATCGTAAGCTTTATCATATTATTACCATTGAAAGTTCACTAAAACAGCGCATGCTGATCTCTGAAGCATTCAGGAAGCTCAAATTGCATAATCTGGAGGTTATCTCATCCGTGATCAATGAAGGTGTAAAACAAGGTGTGTTCAAAGACGGATATGATCCAATTTTAATTCATTCGATGATGATGGGAACTTTTATGAATTTCCAGATGAATCATTGTTTTTTGCAAGATCAGTTGCATATCGATAACGATGAAGAATATGCAAATTATATAGAAACAACTTTAACAGAATTTATACAGACAACAATTAAAGCTTTATTGACATATGAAAAATAAGTTGGCCAATTTGAGTGCTTTATTGCTTTTAAGTCCCATGGGTTTGTTGGCGCAGGAAAACAAGCACATGACTTTGGAAGAAATAATTCACTTGGCCGCAAATCAAAGCGTGGAAGCGAAGTCTGCCGATACCAAGATATTGGGTAGGCAGCTCGAGGTGGAAACTGCCAAATCGAAACAGCTTCCCGATGCAAAATTGAGTGGACAATACATGGCTATGACCACACCAAATGTGAATTTAAAGTTGGCTTTAGGTGAAGGGGGATCTGCTCCAGATATCGCTGCAAACCAATTGTGGTTGGGGCAGGCTTCGGTGAGTATGCCAATCTATACCGGTGGAAGAATTAAGGGCGGCATTGATATTGCAAAGGATGTATTAAAAGCCGAGGGATACAATGCTATAGCAAGCAAAGAACAATTGGCTATACGTGCAGTAAATCTTTATTTGAGTCTTTATAAGGCTCAGCAAACCAATTTGTTGATAGCTGAGAACATCAAGCAGTCGGAGCAACGGGTTTCGGATTTTAAAGCGATGTTGGATAATGGTTTGATCGCGCGTAACGACCTATTAAAAGCAGAACTACAGCTTTCAAATTATCAGGTTTCGCTTCAGGAAGCACAGAAAAATATCAAGGTGCTGAATTATCAATTGGCTAATTTCTTGAAAATTGATGAGAATACACTGCTGGATCAGATCAATTTGGGCGAAGTTACAGGTGTAGATTTGGGCTTAAAAGCATCATACGATGCAGCGAAAACCTCGCGTTCGGATCTAAAATCGATGGAATCGCAACGTTTGGTTGCTGAAGATCAGTTGAAAGTAACAAAAGCTGCTGCCATGCCAACTGTTGCTGCAACTGCTGGATACAATGCTTTTGGTCTTCAAAAGGTGGTTACCGTAACGAATGCTGCTATGGTTGGCATCGGGGTTTCCTACGATATCGGTTCGCTTTACAAAAACAGAAGAGAAGTGAATGTGGCGAAAAACCGTATCAAGGAAATTGATGAGCATATTGAATTATTAAATGACAAGGTGAAAGTGCAGGTTCAACAGGCCAATGAAAACTATATGCTGGCACAAAAGCAGGATGTGGTCTATCATCAGGCGGTGGATCAGGCGGTTGAAAATTATCGTATCACCAAAGATAAGTACGATAATGGTATCGCAGATACCGACGACTTGTTGACCGCAGACGTACAGCAGCTGCAGAGCAAGATCAATCTGGCAATCAGCAAAGCAAACACCATTGAAAAATATTACGACCTGCTGTTAGCAAATGGGTCTTTAAACATTAAATAGCAATTAATCTAGACATGGAAAATACAGTAGAAAACGCACCTGAAAAAAAAGGTACAAATAAAAAATTTACAATTGTTTTGGCTGCATTGGTCATCTTCGGAGGGGCTTATGGGGCGTATAAATATATGCATGGCCAAGCGCATGAGACTACGGACGATGCGCAGATAGAGAAAAACATGAGTCCGATCATTCCGCGGGTGGGTGGTTTTATCTCTAAAGTCTATGTAAAGGACAATGATTTGGTTAAAAAAGGGGATACGTTATTTACCATTGAGAGTCAAGACTATCAGGTTCGTGTGGACGAGGCATTAGCAGCCTTGGCAGCAGCTCAAAGTAGCTTTGATGTTTCAAAGGCAGATGTATCTGCGTCTTCGGCTAATGTGGCCATCTCAGATGCAACGATCCAATCTAATTTAGGTAGCATCGATGCGGCACGTATCCGTGCTAAGCAAGCGAACAATGATTATATCCGCTACCAAAACTTATACAACAACCAGTCCATTACGAAACAGCAGTATGAGCAGGCATTGACGGCGAAATTGGAGGCAGACAAGCAGGTTGAAATTTTGCAACAACAACGCAATGCCAGTGCGTCACAACGCAATGCAATCGTAAGTAAGACTACAGTAGCTTCAAAGCAAACTTCTGTTGCTGAGGCGAATATAAAAAGAGCGAATGCGCAACTTGAAGCGGCTAAACTGAACCTTTCTTATACCGCGGTACTGGCTTCTGTGGACGGTCAGGTATCGAATATCAAGGTACAACCGGGACAGATGGTCAATCCAGGTCAGTCTTTGTTTTACATTGTAGATAATATTGAAACTTGGGTCGTTGCTAACTTCAAAGAGACGCAATTGGAAAAAATAAAACCTGGACAAAAAGTCGGTATTAAAGTGGATGCTTATCCTGCTATCGAGTTCGAAGGTGAGGTAAACTCGTTCTCTCCAGCGACAGGTTCACGTTTCTCTTTATTGCCACCAGATAATGCGACTGGTAACTTTGTGAAGACTGTTCAGCGTTTACCTGTAAAAATCAAATTGACAAAAGACAATAAAGCAGAAAATGTGGCTTTGCTCAGACCGGGCATGAATGCTGACGTAGATGTGCATGTTCAATAAATATGGAAAATTTAAATCAACAAGATAGTCTGGTTGAATATGGTTTTCGACGTGTTGTAATCACGATTACAGCGGTGCTTTGTGCGCTGTTGGAAATCGTGGATACAACCATCGTCAACGTGGCTCTGAACGACATGAAAGGCTCATTGGGGGCGACCTTGACCGATGTGGCATGGGTTATCACGGCTTATGCAATCGCCAACGTAATTGTGATTCCGATGACCAGCTGGTTGTCCCAACAATTTGGACGGAGAAATTACTTTGCTGCGTCTATTATCATATTCACAATATCTTCATTTTTATGTGGTAACGCGACCAATATTTGGGAGCTTGTTACGTTTCGTTTTATACAAGGGATGGGCGGTGGAGCCTTGTTGGTAACAGCACAAACCATCATTACAGAGAGTTATCCGAAAGAAAAACGTAGTATGGCTCAGGCCATCTATGGTATGGGGGTTATTATTGGTCCTACGCTAGGTCCTCCTTTAGGTGGATATATTATCGATAATTTTTCCTGGCCTTATATATTTTATATCAATGTGCCTTTAGGGATTATTGCTACGTTGTTGACCTTATCTTTTGTGCGCAGCCCTAAATACAGCCAAAAGCAGTCTGCAAAGGAGGTGGATTGGTTTGGTATGATCTTTTTAATCATGTTTATCGGTTCTCTTCAATTCGTTTTGGAGCACGGACAGCAGGATGATTGGTTTGACGATCCATTGATTTTAGGCTTATCAATCTTGTCTGTTTTCGGACTATTATTCTTTATCTGGCGGGAATTGGTCTATGATAAACCCATTGTTAACTTGCGGGTATTGAAGGATAAGAATTTACAGGTTGGTGTAGTGATGAGTTTTATTCTTGGTTTCGGCTTGTTTGGATCGACTTTTATTATTCCAATCTATACCCAGTCGATATTGGGATGGACGGCCACAGACGCGGGTTTGTTATTATTGCCAAGTTCGATCATGACCGGTATCATGATGCCTTTTATTGGAAAGATGATCCAAAATGGTGTTCCCCAAAAGTATATGGTTGCCGTGGGACTCAGTATATTTTTTGGCTTCTGTTTTTGGATGTACAGTCTCATGACCAATGATACGGGAGCTGAGCATATGTTTTGGCCCTTAATCCTCCGTGGAGTTGGCTTAGGATTGTTGTTCGTGCCTGTGATGACACTCTCACTATCGACATTACATGGTAAGTCAATCGGTGAAGGAGCTGCCTTTACAGGGATGATGCGCCAGCTGGGTGGTTCGTTTGGTATTGCCTTAATTACGACATTTATTGCCCGTGATAGCCAAAAACATCGCGTCGATCTGGTGGCTAATTTAGATCCAAGCAAGTTTGATGTGCAGCAACGGGTGCAGCAATTGCAAATGAGCTTTCAGGCGAAAGGTTTTTCGTCAAATGAAGCTTTGGCCAAAGCACACCAGATACTCGATATGAGCGTGATGAAACAGGCTACCGTATTATCCTATATGGATGTATTTTTGTATTTAGGCGTGGTATTTTTGTTGTGTGTCCCCTTTGTTTTGATGATCAAACAAGGAAAGACGCAGATCGATATGTCCAGTGTGCATTAGCATTTGAATGGTCCGGTACGCTGTTATCACGGTGACTTGCCAGTGAAAAAGCTCATCGTTCAATCAGAAGTCCTCAAAAAGTGTTTAGCTTTTTGAGGACTTTTTTGTGTACTTTCTTTTGCGATAGAAAAGTATTTAAGGCTGGCGTTTGGTCTTCTCTGAATAGGAGAAAGCATACCTTTTTGTCAGTTGAAAAACCATAAATTGAAAAACCTGATTTAAAATTGATTGTTTAATAATAAAGAGTTTGGAAGAATTGATCTTTTGGCATCAGAAAAGACGATTCTTGTCGAATAGCGATTAAGGTAGATTGTTTGTCTTCAAAATAGCAAATGGATGTATACGGAGAAACTTAATTTTTTGGCATTTATCATTCCCTTATTTTTAATCCTGATGGTGTTGGAATATGGGTATAGCCTCAAAAAACAGAAACGTTTTTATTCTTTTGATGAATCGATCTCAAATCTCAATGTTGGTATCGTCGAGCGTATGTGTGATATGTTTTCCGTTAGTTTATTTTACTTTTTTTTCGTTTGGGTATATCAAAACTTTGCGATATTTCACATTGAAGCTAATGTTTGGACTTGGGTTATACTTTTCCTATTTACAGATTTTCTCTGGTATTGGTATCATCGCTATAGCCATGAAATAAACCTGTTATGGGCGGCTCATGTTGTACATCACCAAAGTGAAGATTATAACTTTACGGTAGCGGCCCGGATCACCATATTTCAAGCCGTTTTTCGTTCGCTATTTTGGGCTTTTATCCCTCTTTTGGGTTTTCCGCCCTTTATGATGACCGCTATTTTGTTGATTCATGGCGTATATCCATTTTTCTCCCATACGCAGACTGTTGGAAATTTGGGGATTTTGGAGCGGCTATTTGTAACGCCTTCCCATCATCGGGTGCATCATAGCAGCAACGAAATCTATCTGGATAAGAATTATGGAGATATCCTGATTATTTGGGATAAGCTGTTTGGAACATTTATACCGGAACAAAAGGAGGAACCTTGTGTCTATGGACTCACAAAGCCTATTCACCGCTATACTTTTCTATGGCAGCATTTTCATTATTTATTTGAAATTGGTTTGTCATTTAAGCGGGCGGAAGGATTTAGGGACAAAATGCGGACTATATTCGGTAAGCCCGACGATATACAGCCTGAAATTCGCGAAGAACTGGAAGAGCGAATATTTGCAGGCGCTAAGCCGCAAGTTCATGCGCAGGGATTAAGCCGCTATATCTTTTTTCAGTCTATGTTGACGATGACACTTCTTTTTTTCTTTTTGCTTTATGGTAATTATCAGCAACTGATACAACTCGTTATTGGCGGGGGATTTATTCTTTGTAGTGTTATTTGTATTGGAGGCCTTCTAGAACATGAAGACTGGGTTTTTCCACTTGAAATGCTGCGGCTATTCTTATTACTACTGTATATTTGTCTAACTTTTTATTCGCCATTGGGACTTGTTTTGGTAGGATGTTTCGCTTTGATTCAATTGATTTTTTATAGAACGTTAGCAGGTCACTATAAAAAAGTTTTGCGTCTTGAAAGACGTTGAATTTATTCTCATTAGTTCTTGTATCTCGAAGTAAGCACCTATTATTTTGTATTTCATCATTTAATTGATCTTTTATCTGTATAGCAAGCAAGCAAGCAAGCAAGCAAGCAAGCAAGCAAGCAAGCAAGCAAGCAAGCAAGCAAGCAAGCAAGCAAGCAAGTTCTATAAAAAAATGCCTTTTGAAGAGCCTTTCCCCGTGAATGACAGAAGCAGTCAACCTGATGAGATATTACAAGTCAATTGTCTACTGCTGTAACTAAGTCTGCAAATGATTGACAATAAGATCTGGCCATAATATCCCAGCTATATTGTTTTAGGGTATTTTGTTTAAATTGTAGGCTTAGTTTTTTATAGTGGACTGGATTTTTTAAAATGGCTTGAAGTTGTTCAATCCATGCGTTTTGGTTTTTGCTTGCCAAGAGCAGGCCATTGCAATTATGTGTCACGGCGCTTGTAATTCCTTCTAATTCGGCGGCGACAACAATTGTACCTGCGGTGGAAGCTTCCAAACAGACGAGCCCAAAGCCTTCCATATCACCGACCACTTCAATATTGGGCATCAAAAAGGCCTGTGCGTTGGTCAAGAGGCCTTGCAGTTGTTCGAATGGAACCTTTCCAAGATGTTCAATTTTTTCGGGGTATGCTTTCAGTAATTTTCGGATCGCCTCTTGATCGGTCGGAAATCCGAGGAACAAGGTGATTATATGATTTATCTTTTTTGGTATAAGCTGTAATAGGCGTTCTTTCCATGTCGGTTCGTGATCAAATGGACCCACCATCAGTAATTTGAAATCACCCTGAATAGCGGGAATAACATGTTTCATCAACCACGAGAAGCCCTTCCGCTTAACAGGGCGTCCCAAAGTAATAAAATAGGGCTTGCTCTCGCAGGTTGGTTCATTGTTTTGAGTGGAGTGTTGTATCGGATCTACACCGTTGGGTATAACAATAATTTTGGATGGATCGATACCGCGTAACTGTGCGGCGTCGGCGGTAGCTTGGCTAACGGCAATAATCTGATCAAAAGTGTTAAACCGCGGTATAATCTTACGTTGAAAATAACGAAGTGGAAAGACGATATCCAGACCGTGAAGAGTGACAGCACGTTTTAAATGGGTATATCCTTTGTGAAAAGAGGCTAAGGACGCAATTAATCCATCATTAAAGTGGATAAGCTTGATGCCGGGGTTATCGTTAATTTTGGCTAGAATGCGGCGATTCAGCAGGAAGAAGAAGGCTAAAAGAGGTTCCCTATTGTCATAGACTAAGGTGTGTGCCTTCAAGTAAAGGGCTGAGGTATTGATGAGTTCAAAGCTTTGCTTTTCCATACCACCAACACTTGGGGGATATTTGTGGCTTACAAAAAGTATTTCTATTTCAGATAGGGACATGAACTGGTTTCTTTTTGATGCATAGATAAAATATAAAACCCAGCGCTACCCAGGTGAGCTGTCGGCCGCGACGTAATAATGAAGCACTGAGCCAAATACTACCACCTGTAATACCGATCATATGGAGTAGGAGCTTATTGGCGATTTCTTCAATGCCCAATTGTCCTGGAATAAAAGCACCGATGCTTTTCAGCACAATGACGCTCATATCTACTATTAAACCATGTATTGGTTGTACTGCCACACCCAAAAATTTTAGAATATAATAGAATTCAAGGCTGCCAATAATCCAATGTAGTGCAAAAAGTAAGTAAGAATACCAAAAAACCTTATTTTGATGTTTATAAAAGTCTTTTACACTCCAAAGTAGTGACTGAAAATGCGCTTTTGCTTTTCCAAAAAGTGTTGCTGTTGAAGCTTTGGTTTGTGAGGGACTTTTTGCAGCTATTAACCAGTAAAGTGTCAGGATCATCAAAAGGAACAAGAACATACAGATTATATAAATTACTGGGCCTGCGTAGCGTATAATTTCATTTTTTAAAGGAGAAAATATCAACCAAATCATAGCAATCAAAAAGAGTGTCAATTGAGACAGTACGGCGGTAATACGGGATATCGCGACTGAATTCAATCCTTCTTTTAAAGGAATGCCATAACGGGTTATTAATTGTGCCTTTAATAAATCACCACCGATAATACTTGTGGGATTGAATAGTCCAGCGGTTTCCCCAATTTGACGGATGGCAAAGAGTTCGATCAGATTGACCTTCTTTTTTGCGGAGCCCAAACATATCCACCAAGCTAATGTGCCTATAAAATAGGCCGCGCAAGTTGTAAACAAAATAACAATGAAGCGATAACCAACAGAGGAGAGCTCTTTTTTCAACGCATTTAAATCGCTTTTCGCTAAAAAGACAGTGATGGACGCCAAAATCAAAAGTAGAAAAATACCTTTGATTAGTTGGCTTGGGTTTGTTAGTTTGCCCATGCCAAATCGACTTCCTGTGTTTTGTCTATCAATAGTTCAATGTCATTAAAATAGCGCCCAGATAGTCTATTCCAATCAAGTTGCCCAACATAGGATAGACCTTCAGTGACGAGATTCCTTTTTAAGCCTGCGTCGGAGAGGACTTTTTTGAGGTAGTAAACATATCCAGCCGCATTTTCAGGTTGACATTTAAATCCATTTTTCCCATGCTGAATCAAGGAGGCCGAGCCTCCACCATCAGCGATAACACAAGGAAGTCCGGATGCTAATGCTTCGACAACGACGTTTCCATACGTTTCTGAGACCGACGGGAAAACAAAGGCATCTGCCGAAGCGTATAAGATTGCGAGCTCATCATGGCTTTTCTTTCCTAAGAAAATGGCTTTAGGCATCTCTTGCATCGCAATTATTTTCGCCGTTCCTTCACCGACAACAATGAAATTATAGTCGAGGTTTTGTGCCTGTATCTGTTGATAGATTTCAATAAGCGTTTT
>JBMAAL010000057.1:0-34379 GCA_050281725.1 Sphingobacterium sp.
ACCTTGGAAGATCTTATGGAAAAGGTTTCCGATGCACTCTATGAATTTGAAGGAATCAAAAATGGGATAAGTAAACGTACCATACAAGGTGATATTCAACTCATGCGTAGCAATAAGCTCGGCTACAATGCGCCTATTGTCGTGTTGCACCGAAAATTCTACACCTATGAAGATCCCAACTATAGCATTAACAATTCACCGATTTCCGTCGGTGACATGCAAAAAATGAAGGAGGCAGTAGAGGTGCTTAAGCATGTCAGCGGTTTCTCCAGCTTTGATGAAATGAGCGATATTGTTGCACGGCTTGAAGATAGCATCCATACCAAAAAGGACAATTCACCTTCTATTATACAAATGGAAAGCAACAACCTGCTAAAAGGCCTTTCTTTTATCAGCCCGCTACATCAAGCCATTCGTGAAAAAACACCACTCCTGATCAGCTACCAATCGTTCAAAGCAACACAACAGCAGGATCTTGTCTTCTCCCCTTATCTCTTAAAAGAATATCGGAATCGATGGTTTCTAATCGGTCAGCATAAAAAGAGTGAAGGATTGATGACCCTAGCGCTTGATCGGATCAATGCCATCGACGAAATGGGCAAAAATTCATACAAGGAATATACAGGGGTCGATTTCGAACGTTACTTTTCGGATACCATAGGTGTAACTAAGACACAAAAAGACCGCGGCCACCGGGTGATATTGCAAGTCAATGCAAAAAATGCACCTTATGTAGAAACAAAACCACTGCATTCCTCCCAACAACTATTAGACAAAAAGGAGGATGGCTCCATCTTAATTCGCATCGATGTTGTACTTAATTTTGAATTGGAAAGAGAAATTTTAGGTTTTGGCGAATCCATTAAAGTACTCTCGCCAAGAAATTTACAAACGAGAATAAAACAGCGCTTGACTGCTGCCACAGAACTTTATGCTGAGAAATCTGTCGATAAGACGTCGAATTCACAACATGAATAATAGTTCACACCTAAATATCTTGGGCGATGGCATAACCACTAGCCCAAGCCCATTGGAAGTTATAACCGCCAAGCCATCCCGTAACATCAACAGTCTCCCCTCCGAAATAAAGGCCTTCAACTTTTTTGGACATTAGGGTCTTGGGATGAAGCTCTTCCGTTGATACTCCACCACGCATGACCTCGGCTTTATCATACCCCTTATCTCCCGCAGGTTTTACCTTGAAGCGATGGATAGTATCGACAATCAATTTCGCATCAGCTTTACTAAGTGAGGCGATTTTGGTATCCAAGACCAAAAATTTTCCAAGGGCATCGACCAATTTCCTGCTGAAATAATCGTTTAGCAATTGCGAAACAAGTCGTTTTCCGCCGTATTGCCGCTCCTGTTTAATCAGATTATCTAAATTAAAATTAGGCAAGAGATCAATCGTAATCTCCTGTCCAGGCCGCCAATAACTTGATATTTGAAGAATTGCAGGTCCGCTTAATCCCCAGTGTGTAAAGAGAATATTCTCTTCAAAAGACATTCCGGCAACAGACACTTTCGAGAACACCGAATTTCCAGCCAAAGAACTATACCAATCCGCATCTTTTCCAGTTATTGTCAAAGGGACTAATGCAGGCGCTGTACCGACTACATTCAAACCAAATTGTTTGGCTAGGCGTAATCCAAAGTCTGAGGCCCCAAGCTTTTGCACCGGAAGCCCACCGGAAGAAACAACAACTTTATGTGCATGGTATCGGGACTCACCTTTTGCATTTTCTACTGTTACCACAAAGCCATTTTCGTTTTTTTCTACAGATTTGACCAAGGTATTCAAGGCGATATCCTGCCCTGTCTCGTATAAAATTTTAGAAAATACAGCAACGATATCTTTTGCTTTATTGGTCTCTGGAAACAACTGCCCCAGTGTTTTTTCATGCCCCACAATACCATATTGTTCAAAAAATGTAATGGTATCGTCCACTGTCCATTGTTTGAATATACCATGTAAAAAATCTGGATTTTCAGAAATGAAATTAGCGGGACTATTACCGATATTTGTATAATTACAGCGCCCACCTCCGGAAATCAGGATCTTCGCACCGAGCTTATCGTTTCGTTCAAGGACCAAGGTCTTCTTTCCTATCAGCCCTGCTTGGGCTGCACACATCAAACCACAGGCTCCGCCCCCGATAATGATAGCATCGTATATTATACTCACAACAACAATCTAATAAGCAATCAATGTATTTTCAACAGAAACAACTCTTCGTTCTAATTGACTCTGATATCCTAATTCAATAATTTTAATAACATCCCGTGCCTGTTCTGCCGATGCGATCAAGGTAGTTTTCCCAAATATACTATCCGCAACGTTCTGATAAAAATCAGGATAGGACCCAATTTCAGAAGGAATCATTTCTTCAATGTCATTCCCCTGTTCAACGATATTGAGCTTGCCGTATAGACTTGGATCTTCCTGTCCCCAGGTTGGATCTTCATCAGGAAATTTACCATCGCGCAGTAAAGCTTCCTGTGGGTCGACACCATATTTTACAAAATTTCCGTTCATTCCAAAGACACGATATCGAGGTGTGGGTTCTTTTGCAAGCATAGACCCTTTCAGCGATACCCGTAAGTTATCATAGTACAATAAGCAGTCGAAATTGTCAATGGTCTTCGCATGATCCCGTTGGACAGCCAAATCTGCAAAGACAGCATCCGGCTTTCCGAATAGCTGCAAAGCCTGATCGATGAGATGTGGTCCCAGGTCATAAAATATACCCGAACCCGGCAAATTTTCCTCACGCCATGCGTTAGGTCGCAAATAATTACGAAAACGATCAAACCTGGATTCCAAATTTACAATCCTTCCCAGCCGTCCACTTTTGATCACTTTCTCCAAGGTCCGATAGTCTGAGTTGAACCTTAAATTATGGTAGGGTGCCAGGATCAGATTTTTTTCCTTAGCCAGCGTGATAAGCTCATCTGCCTGTTCTACGCTATTCGTAAATGGTTTCTCGACAACAACATGTTTCCCTGCTTCTAAAGCACGTTTTGCAAAAGGATAATGCATTTCATTGGAAGTCGCAACCACGACTAAATCAATGGTTGAATCATTAAAAATATCATCTGCCGACAAAGCAATTGCTGCCTGTGGATAGCGTTCCTTTAACAAACTTTGCTGATCTGCTTTCCGGGCGGTCACTTTAACAAGATCCAGTTCAGCTATCGAACGCATCACGGGAGCGTGAAAAACCTGACCTGAAATGCCAAAACCAATAAGCCCTACGCGAATTTTCTTCATAGCATTACATTCTTTCAGGTACATGAATACCCAATAAGTTCATCCCTTTGGCAATAACCTTGGCCGCAGAAGCCGAAAGGTGCAATCTAAAATTCTTTACATCAGGATCTTCCGCTTTCAATATCGTTTCTTCATGATAGAATTTATTGTAGAACTTGGCTACCTCATAGATATAATTTGCCAATTGCGCCGGGCTAAACTCTTGCGCAGAAGCCTCAATAGTCTCCGGAAACGCACCTAATTGCTGAATCAGGTCACGCTCGTAAGAGGAAATCGTCGCCGGAACAGACACAGCACTGTCAAAATCGAATTCAGCTTTACTTAAAACAGATTTGATACGAGCATGTGTATATTGAATAAACGGTCCTGTATGACCTTGAAAATCGACAGACTCATTTGGATCAAACAAAAGACGTTTTTTAGGATCCACCTTTAAGAGAAAATATTTGAGTGCTCCCATTCCGATCGTATTATAAAGTTCCGCCTTCGATTCTTCTTCTAATCCCGCGGTCTTACCGAGCTCTTCAGTTCGCTCTTGCGCAGTTTTAAGCATCTCAGCCATTAAATCATCCGCATCAACAACTGTTCCCTCCCGCGATTTCATTTTACCTGAAGGAAGGTCAACCATCCCATACGATAAATGGAACAATCCGTCAGCCCAGGCTTTACCGAGTTTTTTTAAGATTAAGAACAATACCTTGAAATGGTAATCCTGTTCGTTACCGACAACATAAATAGAATCATTCATTTTGAATTCATCATATTTCAATTGTGCTGTCCCCAAATCTTGTGTAATATAGACCGAAGTACCATCGCCACGAAGCACAAGCTTCTGATCCAATCCTTCTGCAGTTAGATCAATCCATACGGAGTTATCCTCTTTTTTAAAGAAAACTCCTTTATCTAAGCCTTCCTGGATAATATCTTTACCCAACAAGTATGTATTGGATTCATAATAGTATTTATCGAAATCGACGCCTAATTGCTTATAGGTCTTTTCAAACCCGGCGTACACCCAACTGTTCATGGTTTTCCAAAGTGAGATCACCTCTTCATTACCAGCTTCCCATTGCTGCAACATCGCTTGCGCTTCTCGCATTAAAGGCGCATTCTTCTTTGCCTCCTCTTCGGTTTGCCCCTCAGCTTTTAATGCCTCGATTTCCTTTTTATACTCTTTGTCAAAGACAACGTAATATTTTCCGACAAGGTGATCGCCTTTAAGTCCAGTAGACTCGGGTGTTTCACCGTTACCAAATCTCTGCCAGGCCAACATGGACTTACAGATATGGATACCACGATCGTTCACCAAATTTGCTTTGATCACATCATAACCATAAGCTTTTAGGATTTCCGCAACAGAATATCCTAATAAGTTATTACGGATGTGCCCCAAGTGCAGTGGTTTATTGGTATTTGGAGAAGAGTATTCCACCATCAATTTTTTCCCGTTCGCAGGAAATACACCAAAGTCCTTCGCCGTTATGGTCTGATTCAATAAAGTGATCCAGTAAGCATCGGAAAGAACAATATTCAAAAAGCCTTTTATCACATTGAAATCCGATATTTCAGCGATATGCTGTTGCAAATATGCACCAATTTCCTTTCCGGTTTGTTCCGGAGAAGATTTCGAAAAGCGCGTTACGGGAAAAGTTACGATTGTAATTTGTCCCTCGAACTCCTTTCGAGTAGCTTGCAAAGCAATTTGAGTTTCTAAAATATCTGCATTGTAAAGCTCTTTTACTGCCTGTACAGTGACTTCAACAAGTCGCTTTTGAATAGAATTTGCCATTTAATGATTTTGTAATTTTTACAACTTCCTGATAGTGAATCGGAAATAAATAACATTCCTTATTTAGGTATTCACCATTAAAGTATATCTTTGCAAAAATAATAAAAAATGCAGAGCTATCAGGAATTTCTTGACTTAAGTGTTGGTTTTCCGCAAGACGGATTCGAAATCATCGACGACGAATTGTATTTCCACGATTTGAATTTAATGGAAATGATAGAAACGTACGGTACGCCGTTACGTTTTACCTATTTGCCCATCGTCAGCAAAAAAATTCAGCAAGCGAAAATCCTCTTTCAGACCGCAATTCTGAAACACAACTATCGTGGATCTTACAAATATTGTTATTGTACCAAGTCATCCCATTTCAAGCACATCGTAGAGGAAGCTTTGAAAAATGATATCCACCTGGAAACTTCATCTGCATTTGATATGCCGATGATCGACTCGTTGGAAAGACAGGGAACAGTAACGAAAGACATTACAGTGATCTGTAATGGATTCAAAACCTACCAGTACAAACAATATATTGTGGATATGATCCATGATGGGTATACGAACATTATCCCCGTACTGGACAACAAGGAAGAGTTTAACCTTTACGATGATGAAATCGAACTGGATGAGCCCTGTGCTTTAGGGATCCGGGTAGCTTCAGAAGAGCAACCAGACTCTCAATTCTATACATCTCGTTTAGGAATTCGACAAGAAGACGTCATTGACTTCTATAACAACAAGATCGTTGATAATCCAAACTTTAAAGTAAAGTTACTTCACTTTTTCATTAATTCAGGGATCTCGGACACGCCGTATTACTGGAATGAACTAGAGAAATACGTGACTCTATACTGTAAATTCAAAAAAGTAAACCCAGATTTAGATACCCTAGATATCGGTGGTGGAATGCCATTCAAGGATTCACTGGTACACGATTTTGATTACGAATATATGGTCAACGAGATTGTCAATCGTATCAAACAAATCTGTGCTCACCATGAAGTGATGGAACCGGACATTATTACTGAATTTGGCAAATACACCGTTGCTGAAGCATCAGGTATCCTCTATAAAGTTTTGGGTCGCAAGCAACAAAACGATCGCGAACGTTGGTTTATGATTGATGGTTCATTCATTACAAATTTACCGGATGTATGGGCATTGAATCAAAAATACATTCTATTGCCAATCAATAACTGGGATTCAGAATATGAACGCGTCAATTTAGGTGGAATCACATGTGATGGACAGGATTACTACAATCAGGAGGCGCACATGAACTCGGTATTTATGCCGAAGACCCGTAAGGTACAGTACTTGGGCTTCTTTCATACAGGCGCCTATCAAGATGTATTAAGCGGATATGGCGGAATCCACCACTGCTTACTTCCTTCACCCAAACATGTGCTTGTACGCCGCAATAGAGATGAAACATTCAACTACGAGGTGTTTGGTGAGGAGCAAAACTCCAAACAAGTCATGAAATTATTAGGCTATCAATAAGATATCCTACCAAGAGCAAGGCCTCTTTTTAACTGCGGGATTAAAATATCCTTGTAGAAAAAGAATGGTTTTAAGCCCATATAAAAAGGTCTCGATCGTAGGAACGAGACCTTTTTATTTTCAGCCTATCCCCCATTAGTTACAATCGGGCATAATTAAAGCCAAAATCACAGACAAAGACAATATCGTTAAGGAGATTACCTAAACGATGCTGAACATGGCAGAGGCAGCTGGCTTTTATTCGTATTGTGTTCGTACCTGCTTCGGACCACGTTCGGAGCTGCCCAATTCCGTTACGACTGTTGACCAAGTAGTGTACAGACTTTTCCTGTTTGAAGACTGGACAATAGCTGTACAGCATCTGTACAAGATCTATTGATGATCCGAAGCTGGTACGAAGCAGGTACGAAGGAAAGGTACTGATCCTTCAGACTGTATCGTTGCTTAAGAAAGGATTGCTGGGTATTTTTCCTTTAGCGTAGCTAGAAATCCCAAAGTCGATAATTGCTATTTTGCAACCCAAGCTTTAAAGAAATTAAGCACTTTTTCTTCATCATAGCCCTTTCCTTTTTCCAGACTACCACTCTCCTGTACATGCAATGTCTTTCCATTTTTATCCAAAACAATGAAAAATGGATAACCAAGTTTATTGCCTTCAGGTGCATACTTTTGAAACACAGCTTCATTTTTATTCTCTTTTGAATAATTGAGGTGATAATAGAGGAAATGACTCTTTAACAACTTGTCGACACTTGCCGTTTTATGGATATAATCGTTAAATCTTAAACACCAGACACACCAATTCCCACCGGCTTGAATGACGATGTTTTTCTTTTCTTTCTTTGCCTGAACCAATAGTTGATCAATATCATTCTGTGCATTAGCTTCTGGATTGTAAGGTTTTGAAACATCCTGAGCGGTAGCAAGCTGCTGCGCGAACGCTTTGGACTGTACGTTTACCGTCCCAAAAAATACTATAGCTCCACACAGTAATAATCTTATATTTCTCATCATAAATAAATTAAATAGTGATCTAAAATTACAAAATCATTTTCCCAAACCAAAACATAAGCACCACATAATGGTTAAACATTATATAGCTATTGACCATGAATAAAAACACCCAAAATCACAACAGAACGCATTTCAGCGGATTTATAAAAACGCGATTAAGTCGTACACACATCAGTTTCGGCGATCAGAATGCAGTCATTATTCAAAACATCTCCATTGGGAAGAAGTAAAAATAAAAACAAAACAAAACAAAAACAAACACCTCACCTTAACATAAATATTATTTAATTTCCTTTAAAATTTAACAAATATAGCATAACTTAGTGTAAAGGAAGTAGTAAAACAAGCACAGAAGATTCACTACAAAAATCCAAAACGAAACAAAATGAAACACCAAGAATTCAAAAGGTCAAAACTGATAGAAAAAATAAGGGATACGAGCGCATGGGATGTTATCGTCATAGGTGGCGGTGCCAGCGGATTAGGTGTTGCATTAGATGCCTTAAGCCGAGGGTTCAAAACAATTTTATTGGAGCAGGTTGATTTTGCAAAAGGCACTTCGAGTAAAGCAACTAAGCTTGTTCATGGTGGTGTACGCTACTTGGCTCAGGGCGATATCTCCCTGGTTAAAGAAGCGCTTCATGAAAGAGGTTTGCTCCAAAAAAATGCTCCACACCTTGTTAAAAACCAATCATTTATCATTCCAAATTACAGCTGGTTCGATGGCCCATTTTATACCATTGGAATGAAAATATATGACCTTCTGGCAGGTAAATTAAGCTTGGGAAAATCCATTCATATCAATAAAGAAGAAACGCTTAATCGCATAAGCACTGTCCGACCTAAAGGGCTATATGGTGGCGTGGTTTATCAAGACGGACAATTTGACGACTCAAGGCTTGCGCTCAACGTTGCGCAAACCTGTATACAAATGGGCGGAATCGCCCTAAATTATGTAAGGGTCAACAACCTCACCAAAGACAGCGATGGACGAATAAACGGTGTCATCGCCAATGATACCGAAACTGGTGAAGTTTTCACCATACAAGGCAAGGCTGTTATCAATGCCACAGGAATATTTGTCGATGATATCTTAAAAATGGATAGACCGGAAGCGAAACAAATGGTACGCCCCAGCCAGGGGGTTCACCTTGTATTTGACAAGTCGTTTCTCCCGGGTGACGACGCCATTATGATTCCAAAAACGGATGATGGACGGGTCCTTTTCCTGGTACCTTGGCACAATCGAGTCATTGTGGGAACAACGGATACACCAATAGATGAGCACAGCCTTGAACCCGTAGCTTTGGAACAGGAGATCGATTTTATTCTGAAAACGGCGGGACGTTACTTGACAAAACAACCAACACGAGCGGATGCATTGGCCGTATTCGCCGGCCTCCGTCCGCTGGCAGCCCCTACAGGTAACTCAAACAAGACCAAAGAGATCTCACGGAGCCACAAGGTCATTGTCAGCGACTCCAAATTGCTCACGTTAACTGGCGGAAAGTGGACAACATTCCGTCGAATGGGCCAAGATACCATCGACAAAGCGATAAAAATTGGTTGTTTACCTCAAAAAGAAAGCCTGTCTGCCACTCAAAAGATCTATAGCGCCATTCCAACGTCCGACAGAAGCAATCATATGTATATTTACGGCGCCGACCAAGAAGCGATCAATGCATTGGCTCAGGAAAATCCCGAATGGAACGAAAAGTTAATCCCACATCTTGAATTCAAAAAGGCCGAAGTTGTTTGGGCAGCACGCAATGAACTTGCCAGGACTGTGGAAGATGTCTTATCCCGTCGGGTACGGATGCTATTTCTTGATGCGAAAGCTGCAATTGAAGCTGCTCCTGAAGTCGCAAAAATACTCGCACAGGAACTGGAAAAAGATGAAGATTGGCAAAATGATCAAATAACGCATTTCCAAAATGTTGCAAAAAATTATATCTTAAAGTAATACAAAAAATAACCAGCAATACTCAATTACTCAATTATGGAACAGCAATACATCTTGGCGATGGATCAAGGTACCACCAGCTCCAGAGCTATAATTTTTGATAAGGATAGAAATATAGTCTCCATTGCCCAGAAGGAATTTACTCAAATATTCCCACAACCAGGATGGGTCGAACACGATCCACATGAAATCTGGTCAACACAGGCAGGTGTCACTGCAGAAGCAACCACAAAGGCAGGATTAAACGGCAAAAATATTGCCGCCATTGGCATTACCAATCAACGGGAAACTGTGGTCGTTTGGGACAAAGAAACAGGAAAACCCATCTACAATGCCATCGTTTGGCAAGATAAACGCACGGCAGATTATTGCGACGAGTTACGTAGCTCTGGAAAACATGAGATGATCCAGGAAAAAACAGGCCTGATATTAGATCCTTATTTTTCTGCAACCAAAATAAAATGGATTCTGGATAACGTGGAGGGTGCCCGGGAAAAAGCACAACACGGGGAATTAATCTGTGGAACTATTGACACTTGGCTTGTCTGGAACCTCACCCGCGGCGATGCTCACATTACGGATGTAACAAACGCTTCCCGCACCTTGCTCTTTAATATTCATAGCATGGAATGGGATAAGGAGCTACTCGAATTATTTGACATTCCCGCCACCATGCTGCCCGAAGTAAAAGAAAGCAGTGCAATATACGGGGAATCACGGACAACCATTTTTGCACACAAAGTCAAGATTGCGGGAATTGCCGGCGACCAACAGGCAGCACTTTTCGGACAGCAATGTATTGAAAAGGGAATGGTCAAAAACACGTACGGCACTGGATGTTTTATGTTAATGAACATCGGGGATAAACCAATCCGTTCAAAGAACAACCTCTTAACTACTGTCGCCTGGAAAATCAACGGGAAAACAGAATATGCCTTAGAGGGAAGCATATTTATCGGCGGTGCACTGGTCCAATGGCTACGCGACAACCTCAACATCATCTACAAATCGGCAGACGTAGAGCAATTGGCGCTGACAGAAAAAGATAATGGCGGTGTCACATTTATCCCTACATTCGCAGGACTGGGAGCGCCGTACTGGAATGCTCGTGCACAAGGCACACTATTTGGCCTTACGCGTGCAACAACCAATGGCCATATTGCACGCGCCTCGTTAGAGGCAATTTCCCTTCAGACACGTGATGTGCTGCAAGCGATGGAAGCTGATAGTGGCATACCGATCAAGGAACTACGTGTAGACGGCGGTGCAACAGCAAATAACCTACTCATGCAGATTCAGGCTAATGTACTAAACAGCAAAGTTGTACGCCCCAAAATTACAGAAACTACAGCTTTGGGGGCAGCATACCTCGCAGGGCTGGCCGTGGGATTCTGGAAAAATGAGGATGAGATATCAAAGTTTTGGGCACAGGATCGTATATTTGAACCTGAAGCAGAGCAAGAAGAGCAAACAAAAAAGATCATTAAGCTCTGGACCAAGGGGGTCAAAGCATTACAGTACTGGACCGAAAACTAACCAACAAGCATGAACCATTATTTAGCAGAATTTATCGGCACAACCCTTCTCCTTCTTTTAGGCAATGGGGTTGTGGCCAACGTTATCTTAAAAGGCACAAAAGGAGAAAATGGAGGGTGGATTGTAATCACCACCGCATGGGCACTTGCAGTTTATGTAGGTGTTGTTGTTGCCGGCCCCTATACCGGAGCCCATCTCAATCCTGCGGTAACCATTGCCGTCGCTCTCAATCATGGCCTCCCTTGGATGGAAGTACCTGGCTATATTCTCGCACAAATTGCCGGGGGTTTCTGTGGTGCAATGTTGACCTACATCATGCACAAAGACCATTTCGATGCAACAGCAGACCCAACGACCAAACTTGGTGTTTTCGCTACTATACCCAACATCCGAAATACATCAACAAATCTTGCAAGTGAAATTATTGGAACCTTTGTTTTGATTTTTGTTATTTTCTTCATAACAGGTCAAGATGTTACCATCGATGGGAAAACAGCTCCCATTGGCATGGGCTCCCTTGGTGCTATACCCGTTGCATTCCTCGTGTGGGCCATCGGCCTCTCCCTAGGTGGAACCACGGGATATGCAATCAACCCTGCCCGGGATTTCGGGCCGCGCTTATTTCATGCCCTTTGGCCAATCAAAGGAAAAGGTAGCTCTGACTGGTCTTATGCCTGGATTCCAATCCTAGGACCGATCTTGGGCGCCATTTTAGCCTTTGCACTTTATATCTGTATAAAACCGGCCTAATCAAGGTCGCGCTATACCAACAAAATAAAAGGGGATTCAAAATTGAATCCCCTTTTATTTTATTATCCACGCTTGGGTTTTCTATGGCCGTATTCACGATCCCGATCAAACGTATTCATATGGCGTTCCTTTTTCACGGGATACACATCATCAATTACAATCAATATACCTTTTTCTTCTACCGTACCAAACTCGTCATTACGCGCAGTGCCAAATGATTTCATCGTAGGCGATAGGTTCATATACGTATTGATCAACGGTGGAATATTCTCTCCCAATGCTCTCACATGGCTATTTAACACCTTATATCCTTCTTTGTAATCCAGTCCATCAAATACGCCGACAAAACGTTCATAATCATTTTTGATTTCCAATTGCGGAAGAGGAAGCACCAATTTATCGTGATCAGGAAAATAATAGTCCATAAAATAAAGCAACATATCCCGTGCATCTTTATTATAATGCGGATACATGGTCACTTTACCAAAGAGGTATTTAATTTCAGGGTTCAGCATCACCAAAGCCCCTAAACCGTCCCAAAGATTGTCCAATGAAAAAATTCCTTTTCTATTGTCGATAGCCGGCTGGTATTTAGGCTGTACAAACGACCTTCCCAATTCTATGGTGTAAGGTAGATATTCATTCGTGAATAATTCGGAAAACTGAAAATAATGCGCTGTTGATAAATTGGGTATGCCGTTTACTTCACCAGCCTCGGCACATTTGATTACCCTATAACCGGCAACCACTTCTTCATCTTCGGGATTCCATGCGATCAACTGATCGTAACAATCTTCGCATGTATCATTTTCATCGATATCAATTGAAAGTCCTGTACCTCCCCCTGCTCCACGAAAAGTCAACTCCCGCAGACGCCCAATTTCACGCATGACATTCGGCGAATTATGATAGTTGATTAAGTATATCTCGTTATTTCCATTGTTGGTATATCGCAAGAAGACTTCTTTATTCAATTCGGTCTTCAATAATTCTCTATCAACTGGAGGTATAATTTCTTGCATAAATTCTATTTTTCTTGAGCCAATCCATAAACCCTTCTTTTCACTTCCTCAGCCCAAGTTTTTTCGTTTTTTGATTGATCAAACGCTGTATAAGGGATTCTTTCTCCTACTATAATATTGACGGTATGTCCGCGTTGAGCAAACATTTCATCAGGTAAATATAACATTTCAATGTTTACCTTGAGACCCAATTTCTGTCTAAGCCTTGCAAAATTATAAAAAAACTTAGAGTTTTTACCGTCAATCAGGACCGGAATGATATCTTTTTTATATTTTTTTGCTTTGCTAATAAAACTTTTCTTCCATTCTAGGTCTTCTATACGGCCATCGTTTTGTTTTCTGGAAACCAAACCTGCGGGGAATACCAATAGCGCATCGTCCGCTCCATAAGCCTCCTCAATCGCAGAAATCGCCTGTTTCCCCTGCCCCCCCAACTTATTGACACCGACAAACAAAGGCCTCAAATTACCTATATTTAAAAGAATATCATTAACCAAAAATTTCACATCGCGTCTATATTTACCGATAGCGTGCATAAATGCAATTCCATCCAATCCGCCCAAAGGGTGATTGGACGCAAAAATAACCGGATCCGATATTGGAATATTTTCTGCCCCATATAAATTGACCTTGACATCCAGATCGTTGATCAATGCATCAACAAAATCCAGGCCCTGAAGATCCGCAAAGCGCGTCATAATATCATTTATCTCGTCTTCATGAATTGTCCTTTTTAAATAATTAAGTAAAAAAGACGGAATCCATTTAGCAAGCCCCGCATTTTTTTTGTGAATAACTTCACGTATATCAATAAACTTTTTACTCTCGCTTGTGATCATCAATCTTACTGTTCCAATTAAAAATACTTCACTTCCATTTAAGCCCAGTTTTTAGGCCTATCCCAATTCGTTGACAAAAATAATAACAGAATGGTAATAAAAGTACAATTTTAAACTTTATAATTGTACTTATTTGCAATAATGTAATCTTTCTCTGTGCTTCCTATTTTAAGTATTACAAGCAATCAACGAATTAAGCATAAATCTGATCCTGTAAAATTTCTTTTCACCTAGTTTTTTTATTAAGTTTGAGTATGCTAATAAGTCAATTTCTTTCAAATGCTGATTTCAGTATTCAAAATGCTGATTCAATACAACAAGCGCTAGAGAAGCTGCAAGATATGCTTTGTAAAGAATTAATCGTTTTAAATGGTGACGACTATATTGGTCTGGTTAATGAAACCATCTTATTGGATGCGGAAGATGAAGATGCTCCCCTATCTTCTATAAGAATAAATACAGCCCCAATACAGCTGAAGTTTAATCAACACCCCTATGATGCCCTGGTGATGGCAACTGTATATAATAGCACAATCATTCCTGTTTTAGATCAAGACAACAAATATATTGGTGTATCAACGCAATTAGATATATTAAAGGCAATAAGTTCTATTCAATCGCAAAATGAATCTGGTGCTATTATTGTGTTGGCGACTGGCCTACATGATTTTTCACTTTCACAGATTGCGCACCTTGTTGAAAGTGACAATTGCAGAATCCTCAATTGTGCGACCAAAATAAATTTGGAAAGTGACAACATTGAAGTTACCATTAAAGTTGACAAGTCAAACATCAATGCATTACTGAATTCATTCCTAAGACACAACTATTTAATTCTTGAAACCCATAATACCATAGCTGCATTTGACGACACTGCCGACCGTTATCAGCAGCTTATGAATTATATTAACATTTGATTAGGATTAGTTTTTTCTCATCTTTGCCCCATAAATTGAAAACAATATGAGAATCGCAATATATGGAAGAGAGTTTCAACCCTCTGTAATACCACATGTGAAACACTTATTTGAATATCTTGTTGATAAAAATATTGAGATCTGGGTCTATGATCCATTTCATGAATTTCTACAGTCGCAATTTGAATGTGCCTTTAACTTCTCAACATACAATACCTATCAAGAAATCAAAGATCATATTGGCATCATGTTGAGTCTAGGCGGAGATGGAACCATGTTATCTGCTGTTTCCCTGATTAAAGACTCTGGAATTCCAATTGCAGGGATAAACTTTGGACGCCTTGGCTTTTTAGCTTCCATCAATAAAAATGATTTTGAGGATGCCATTGAGGATATACTGAAGCAGCGTTTTACGATACAGAAGCGCGTACTGCTCTCTGTAGAATCTGAACAGGTTAATTTGTTTGAAGGCAATCATTATGCGCTCAATGATATTACCGTATTTCGTTATGATAGCTCGGCCATGATTACCGTCAATGCGCGCATCAATGGCGAACTACTGAATTCATACTGGGCTGATGGGTTAATTATCGCTACTCCCACCGGTTCCACAGCCTATTCGCTGAGTTGCGGCGGACCTATTATTATGCCAGAAAGTGGCAATTTTGTCATTACCCCCATTTCACCGCACAACCTCAATGTGAGACCCATTGTTATCTCGAATCAGTTTACCCTCGAATTGGAAATAGAGAGTCGAAGCAATCAATACATCCTGAGCTGTGATTCCAAAAATGAGTCCATCAACACATCGGTAAAATTAACCATTAAACAGGCTCCATTTACTATTAATCTGATTAGACTCCCCCATGAAAGCTTTTTCAGTACGCTGCGGGAAAAATTACTTTGGGGCATCGATGTGAGAAACTATTAGACTATCAATAGCTTCGAACAACCTCGCTTTTTGTGAAGGAAAACACACAAAACAATCTTTCTACATATTGTACTTCTGAATTTCCAATTAAAAATCGATATTTGGAAGAAATAAAGAAAGACGGAAAAAGAACATCCGGAATAGAAATCCACGTGCAATAATTAATCAATGAAAAGTACGTTAAACAAACAATAATCATTGGTAGCAATACAGGAAACCAAAAGTAGGTTTTAAAACGCCAAAATAGCATTTATGGCTAAGGTGTTCATTTTATTGAAAACAGCAAAAATGAGTTTTTTAGATCAGATAGATAATATTAAATTGCCACAGCATATAGCCATCATCATGGATGGCAATGGCCGTTGGGCAAAACAGAAAGGGAAACTTCGTGTATTTGGGCATCAAAATGGTGTAAAAGCAGTACGAGAAGCATTAGAAGGATGTGTAAAAGCCAATATTAAATTTCTGACACTTTACGCATTTTCTGCAGAAAACTGGAATAGGCCTAAACTTGAAGTGATGGCACTGATGGAACTATTGGTTACTTCCCTTAAAAAAGAAATCAAAACTTTTCAGGAGAATGGTGTCCGCTTGAATGTCATTGGTGATATCACCAAACTACCTTCAAATGCACAAAGAAAGCTACAAGAAACCATAGAAGCAACGAAAGAAAATACCCACTGTACATTGACATTGGCTTTGAGCTACAGTTCCCGACAAGAAATTGTAGATGCCGCCCGAAATCTAGCTCAACAAGTAAAAGATGGAAAACTCCATGCAGACGAAATTAACGATGAGTTATTCGCTGCAAACCTCTATACACAAAACCTACCCGATCCTGACCTGCTGATACGTACCAGCGGAGAATTGAGAATAAGCAACTTCCTGCTTTGGCAAATTGCCTATTCAGAATTATGCTTCCTCGATAAGATGTGGCCTGAGTTTACGAAAGAAGATTTATTTAAATCCATAGTCGATTACCAGCAACGCGAAAGAAGGTTTGGAAAAACAAGTGAACAGTTATAAAGATTTTATTAAATTTGACCACTGATTTGAATAAAAACAAGCTGGTTAAATTTTCTTAATTAACAAAAATTAACAAACGATTGGTGTACTTTAGCGCCAATAATTATAGATAAATGAAGCGTATACTACCCGTAATACTATTTTTTGGCCTCTCATCAATGCAGCTTGTTTACGGACAAGACAAAGGTGCGTTTAATTTAAATGACCCAGAAAAAATCAGCTATCTCAATCCTAAAAACTATGTAATTAGTGCTATTGATATAACTGGAACACAATTTTTAGATAAAAATGTATTAATTACAATATCTAAATTGTCAGTAGGTCAATATTTGGAAGTTCCAAGTGAGGCAACTGCAAAAGTAGTGAAGGATATGATGGCTCAAGGCCTCTTTGATGATGTCGAATTGTGGGCAGATAAAATTGAAGGTGAAAATATATTTTTGACCATCCGTGTAGTAGAACGTCCTCGTTTAACCCGTATTGATATCAATGGTCTAAGTAAAAGCCAGACCGAAGAAGTTCGCAAACGTTTAAATAGTAACACGGGTAAGATTGTCAACGAAAACTTGATGAACACCACACGTGCTACGATCCAACGGTTCTTAAAAGAAAAGGCTTTTTTATATCCGGAGATCACCCTAAAAACGGTAAAAGATTCGGCACAGGCTAATAATGAAATACTTATTGCCGATGTGGATAAAAAACATAAGGTAAGAGTCAAAAAAATGACGTTTACAGGGAATGAACATTTTTCTCAACAAGAACTGAGAAAAATGGCCAAGCCCATCAAGCAAAAAATGTGGTACCGTATTTTCGGTCCTGGAAAATTCAAGGAAGAAAAATACAAAGAAGGTAAAGAAAACCTAATCAAGAAAATGGCAGCCAAAGGCTATCGTGATGCGACGATCCTGAAAGATACGGTTATTCGCGAGGGTGAAAAAAATGTATTGGTTAACTTTGACATCTATGAAGGTCCTAAATATTATGTAGGTAATATTGTTTGGACAGGTAATGCCAAATATTCTGACACCCTACTGAATAAAATTTTAGGTGTTAAACGTGGTGATGTCTTTTCAGAAGAAAAGTTAAACGCCAAATTGTTAGGTGGTGGTCGAAATGCAGATGACATTTCTTCAATCTATATGAACGATGGTTATCTTACGTTTTCGGTAGACCCTGAGCAAACACGTATTTACAACGATACCATCGATTTGAATTTACGTGTATATGAAGGTGCTCAATATACCATCAATAACGTTATTGTTAAAGGTAATGATGTAACCAACGACCGTGTTGTGTTACGTTCTATTTATACAAAACCTGGTCAAAAATTCTCAAAAGAACAAATTATGCGCAGTGTGCGTGAAATTGCGCAGCTGGGAAATTTTGATGAACAAAAAACAAACCCCGTACCGACAAATTTAAATTATGCCGATGGTACAGTAGACATTGTTTATAATGTTACTGAAAAACCTTCGGATCAGGTCGAGCTTTCGGGTGGTTATGGTGCCGGTCAGATCATCGGAACCTTAGGTTTAACATTTAACAACTTCTCTACCAGCAATTTCTTTGACAAAAGTTCCTGGAAACCGCTACCACGTGGAGATGGACAGAAGTTGAGTGTGCGTGGTCAAACTTCGGGTAAACGTTACCAATCGTATAGTTTCTCCTTCTCCGAGCCTTGGTTGGGAGGTAAAAAACCAATTTATTTTGGTTTGAGTGCCTATACCTCAAGTTCATCGTATGGTGGATTTAACTACTACACGGGAGAGCAAATTGTTAAGGATTCCGAGTTGAACCGTATTTGGATGACTGGTATTACCGCAACGTTAGGTAAACGCTTACAATGGCCAGACAACTGGTTCCAAGCAAATACGTCCTTGTCATTCCAACGTTATAAGCTTCAGAACTATGGAAATTACTTCCTATTTGATAATGGTACAGCTTATAACATCAATTTGACGCAAGAGTTTAGCCGTAATTCGATCGATGCGCCGATCTACCCTACTTCAGGTTCAAACATCAAGTTTTCGGTGCAATTGACACCTCCATATTCATTGTTCAACAACATTGATTATAAAAATGGTTCACCGCAAGAACGTTACCGTTGGACTGAATATCACAAATGGAAATTTGACTCGCAATGGTACGCTAAAATCGTAGGTAAACTTGTTTTCAAAGCACAAGCTCAATTTGGTTTCTTGGGTAAATACTCCAACAAAACTGAAATATCGACTTTCGAGCGCTTCAAAGTCGGTGGGGATGGTATGCAAGGGTTTGATTACCTACAAGGATCTGAAATTGTTGCATTACGCGGATATGCAAATGGTGTAATCATTCCTGAGGGAACACAAAATGTGAATGTGGCACGTAATTCAGGTAGTCCAATCTATACGAAATATCAAATGGAATTGCGTCACCCGGTTATGTTAAATGATCAGGCAACAGTGTACGTATTAGCTTTTGCTGAAGCGGCCAATACCTGGAACAAGTTCACTGAATACAATCCATTTAAAGTACGTCGTTCTGCAGGTGTTGGTGCCCGTATCTTCTTACCTATCTTCGGTATGCTAGGAATAGATTACGGTCATGCATTTGATCCTATCCCGGGTTTACCAAGCAGTACATGGAAACAAAACTTTACATTTAGTATCATGCAAAATATGGGTGGATTTTAACCGCTCTTGACCCCAGTGCATGGGTATAAATTCATAAAAAAGCTATCACAAGAAATTGTAGATAGCTTTTTTGTTTTAAGATTATTTTTCAGTAAATCATGCATTTTTCTTTCATTTCCACCTGATCGGATTAAATGCGAAATCACCCGTAATATCTTATAAATTTTCTTATATTGAGTGCGGTTATGATCACCGAAAAAAAGAAGCCATAAACAGCACTCCGGCAACTAGCATTGGAGCATTCTTCAACAAGTTAAATAGTGTTAAACCCGAGAAATATCTGTTAGATTGCTTCTTTTTTCTTATTTTTGAGCCGTAAATTTACGTAGACAGGTTTTCTCGAATTAAACTTTTGGGATTATCCGAAGTCATAAGGTAAATTAGTGTTAAATAATAAAAAGTATAGTCTATAAAAACTTACAGGAAATATGAAAAAAATATTGTTAGTTATAGCTTTTGTAGTCGTGAGTGCTACAGCGACATTTGCCCAACAACTTGCATATGCTGATTCAGAATATATCCTAAAACATATCCCTGAATATACGACTGCACAGAAACAGCTGGATGATCTATCGAAGCAATGGCAGGAAGAAGTGGATCAGAAATATGCCGAGATTGAGAAACTATATCAGGCTTATCAAAAGGACCAGGTTTTATTAAATGAAGATATGCGTCGTCGTCGTGAGGATGAAATCGTGACAAGAGAAAAAGAAGTAAAAGACTATCAAAAACAAAAATTTGGATTTGAAGGCGACCTCTTTAAGAGACGTACTCAATTAATGAAACCTATTCAAGATCGTGTAGCAAAAGCTATCCAAGACGTTGCTTCTGCGCAGGGAATTGATTTTATTATGGACAAGGGCAATGAGTCGACTTTTCTCTATGCCAATCCAAAATTGAATAAAAGTAATGATGTCATTACAAAATTAGGATATAAACCCAATCCGAGTCTTGCAAACTAAGCGGGAGTTTATTATCATTGTGAACACAAATAATAATAGTAGTAATTAATTAGAAAACTAAAAGATTGCCATAAAGATGGCTCATTAGATTAAAATGAAAAGCATGAAAAATTTATTAAAGGGTGCGGTTGCTTTAGTGGCAGTATTTTTCTCAACTCAATTCGCAAATGCGCAACAAAAGATTGGTCATATCAGTTTAGGTGAAATTATCCAATCTACTCCAGAGTTTAAAGCTGCAGAAGGTCAATTGAAGACATTGAGTGACGGTAAAACCAAAGAAATTCAAGACATGGTTACTGTTTATCAAACAAAACAAAAAGAAGCTAACGATAAATTGCGTAACAGAAGCGAAGCCAATAAAGATACTGTTGATCCAGAAATCAACAAAATAGGTCAAGAATTACAAGATATTCAAACGCGTATTCAAACAGCACAACAAGCTGCTCAAGAAGACTTGAACAAAAAAGAAGAAGAATTAATTGCGCCTGTACACAAAAAAGTTATGGAGGCTGTTAGTGCTATCTCTAAGGAAAAAGGAATGGCTTATGTATTTGATATTTCAAATCCCGGACTTATCCCTTACTACCAAGGTGGAGAGGATTTAACTGCTGCTGTTAAAACAAAATTAGGTATTTCAGCTACAGCTGCTCCTGCTGCTCCAGCAAGAAAATAAGCGAGCATAAAAGGCAATAAAAAAGGGATTATCTACAGAGATAATCCCTTTTTTATTGCCTATCTATTTTCCCTAAGACCAGTGTATCGCAATTAGCGTACACGGCTAACAGCAGCAAATATCCACCCAGCGTATAGCCAAAAGAATAAGATAAACTAAAATGCTTATCGGATCAGTCAAATTATAGTGTAAATAAAAATCTGCTGCTTGGTTTTCTTGCATTTACCAGCTAAATTGTAGATATTGGTTCGGAAAACAAACATATCTACCCTAATGAAAACTTCATGGGCTCAAATTTGTTCATTAACTGACGAATATGAGGTACTCAGGAAAGCTTCGTCGTTAAAATGATTTTATTCGCATGAAAAAGAAAGTAATTGAGGATAATCCTAAAAAAGAAAGAAAGGTAACTTCCGGTCCTATTCGTGACAAGGAGCGCACCAAAGCTCGCATGATCGCAGCTGTCGGAAAGGTAATTCAGAAGAAAGGATACCATGCATTGAATGGGCCTAATATTGCTTTGGAATGTGGACTGAACAAAGCATTGATATGGAACTATTTTGGCGGTCTCGATCAACTGGTGGAAGCCTACCTGACACAAAAAGATTTTTGGCAAATCGGAGACAAGGGAGTCTTAGAGCAAATGGTCACAAACCCAAGCACCATCAGCGTTTCCCTGATAGAAGAATTGCTTAAATCTCAATTTGATACCTTTTTAAAAGATAAAACGAAGCAAAAAGTCATTCACTGGGGACTGGGCGAAAAGACAAAAGCGCTAAAAAATATCGCCGATAGAAGAGAAATGTTTGGCGAGGAACTATTTAAACATGTCGATTCAAAATTCGAAAACTCCGAAAACGACCTGAGAGCAACATTGGCGATCTTGGTCAGTTCAATCTACTATCTGAGTCTTCAGGCAAAATCTACAGGCAGTACCTTTTGCGGTATTGACGTCAATACCGAAGCAGGAAAAGTACGGATTCAGAAAACGATGCGTAAAATATTAGAACAGACATTCGCTGATGTTCAGCTATAGACTACTTCATTATAACTAGAAAAGAACGTCCAAGAAGAAATAATTCCTTCTTGGACGTTTTTCATTACAACCTATATTTACCCGTAAAAATTTCCAATAAATTATTGCCTTAGGGCATTATTTTTGATTTATTTTTACTATGTTAGCATAACAAAATAATATAGTATATTTGTTTATAACCAAGATCCAAGCATATGATAGGTCAACTAATATTTGCGGTTTGTTTCGCTGTAGCATTATTCCTTTTTAGCAAAAATGCACAACAGATTTATCGTAATATCAAGCTGGGTAGACCGGCAGATCGTTCGGACAGATCCCCAGAGCGTTGGAAAATGATGCTCCTCGTCGCCTTTGGACAAAAGAAAATGTTTAAGCGCATTTTCCCCGCAGTCCTACATTTATTTGTATACCTTGGGTTTGTCATCATCAATATTGAGATGTTGGAGATAATCATTGACGGGCTTTTGGGCACACATCGTGTTTTTTCATTTCTCGGGAGTTTTTATAATTTTCTAATTGGTGCATTTGAATGGCTTGCTCTTGGTGTACTGCTCTCCTGTGTCATCTTTTTAATTCGGAGAAATATCGCTAAAGTAGCGCGCTTAAATAGTGCGGAATTGAAACATTGGCCCAAGACGGATGCAAATATTATTTTAATTACAGAGATTCTTTTAATGTCGGCTTTCCTGCTGATGAACGCTTCTGATCTTAAATTGCAACTCTATGGCTTTGCACATTTTAAATCGGTCGGTTCCTTTCCGGTAAGCCACTATCTTCTTCCATACCTTCCAACTTCGACGGAGGCCTTATTTTTAATAGAGCGGTCCTGTTGGTGGTTTCATATCCTAGGTGTACTTGCCTTCTTGAACTACCTCCCCTATTCTAAGCATCTTCATATTATTTTAGCTTTTCCGAACACCTATTTTTCTAATCTGAATGCGAAAGGCAAACTATCCAACATGCCTGCCGTAACCAACGAGGTAAAGGCGATGCTTGATCCAAGTTTCACTCCACCACCAGCAGATGCAAATGCACGTTTTGGAGCCAAAGATGTTCAGGATTTAACCTGGAAGAGCTTATTGGACGCCTATACCTGTACGGAATGTGGACGTTGTACATCTTCTTGCCCCGCAAATATAACGGGAAAGCTGCTATCCCCACGAAAAATCATGATGGATACACGGGATCGACTGACGGAGGTCGGCACAAATATCAAAACAAATGGAAGCTTTCAGGATGACGGAAAATCGCTAATCGATACTTATATCAGTCGAGAAGAGTTATGGGCCTGTACAAGCTGTAATGCATGTGTAGAACAATGTCCAGTCAATATTAATCCACTGGATATTATTATTGAACTACGTCGCTTTGCTGTTATGGAAGAATCACAAGCTCCTGCGAGTATTAACAATATGTTTGGAAATATTGAGAACAATGGTGCCCCATGGAAATATGCGCAATTGGACCGCGCCAATTGGACTCAACAACAATAGTTTTATGATGGAAAATGAATTAAAAGTTCCCACAGTTGCTGAACTGTTGGCCAAAGGAGAAACTCCTGATATACTATTTTGGGTAGGTTGTGCAGGGAGTTTTGACGAACGTGCACAGAAAATTACGCGCGATATCTGCAGAATATTACAACATGTTGGTTTAAAATATGCCATCTTAGGTACAGAAGAGAGTTGTACGGGTGATCCTGCCAAAAGAAGTGGAAACGAATTTCTATTTCAAATGCAGGCCATGATGAACATCGAAGTACTCAATGGCTATGAAATCAAAAAAATAGTAACTGCTTGCCCACACTGTTTCAATACCTTAAAAAATGAATATCCGTCTCTAGGTGGCAACTATGAGGTCATTCATCATACACAATTGATCCAAAACCTGATCGATGAAGGAAAATTAAAACCCGCGGATAATAATGTATTCAAAGGAAAGAAGATAACCTATCATGATCCCTGTTATCTCGGTCGTGCAAATGAGGTGTATGAGGCGCCGAGAAAAGTATTGGAAAGCTTGGACGCCCAGTTGATCGAACTGAAACGTTGTAAGAGCAATGGACTTTGCTGCGGTGCAGGGGGCGGACAAATGTTCAAAGAACCAGAGCCTGGAGTAAAAGACATTAACATCGAACGTATCGAAGAAGTCATCGATGCACAGCCTCAAGTTGTAGCAGCAGCATGTCCTTTCTGTATGACCATGCTAAAAGATGGCGTAAAGATAAAAGAAAAAGAATCAGAAATTGAAGTGTTGGACATTGCCGAAATCACTGCCCGAGCAAATCAATTGTAAAATACATTACGGTACTTAATAAAAGAGGCCCGATCATACGATCGGGCCTTTTGTGTAGGGAGAAGAATATCTCCTGTCCACGCATAAATTAGGGGAATCCCAAAGCCGGTTAAAATATAAGGGACTCCCCCGAATCGAAGATCAGCGCTGTTTTTATGCTGATCAAACGACTCTAACATCTAGCCATAACAAAGGTATATCCTCTAGTTCAATTCATTGTTGTTCATTTCTTTAAAAATGTTGTTCATTTCTTAAATAATAAAAAAAAGATCGTATACTGCGCGCTGATATAGCCGCCACCGAAATAGCTATCCGCAGCGGTAGCACTTTAGTTGAGGTTGAGTACCACTTGATCACTAAAATTCTTGTTGTTCACCACTTGGTGTACTGTGGTATATTTAAAGAGGATGTTTTTAGTCGGATGCTTCCGACAGCTATTTCGGATTATATCGGGTATAATCCTTCGAGCTAATTTCGACTTCGTCAATTCTGAACGATTTTATTATATCGCTAAATCTCATCCTTCTCAATCCATTTTGGAACCAGTGGTGCTTCATACTGTTGCATCTTCTCGATCAGCTCCTCAATCGTATCAGCCACCAATAACATCGCGCGATTTTCCTGCTTAAGAAGGCCCTCTTCGACCATGTGATCAATAAATTGAATGAGATGATTATAAAATCCATTGATGTTTAATAAACCAACTGGCTTTTTATGTAAGCCCAATTGAGCCCATGTAATCATTTCAAAAAGTTCTTCCAAGGTACCAAAACCGCCCGGCAGAGCAATAACTCCTTCGGCATAATCACTCATAATCCGTTTACGATCGTGCATGGTATCTACAGTAACCAGTTTTGTTACCCCTCTATGCTCTCTTTCTTTCGAATTTAAAAAATCGGGAATAACACCTATTACCTCACCTCCCTGTGCAAGAGCTCCATTCGCAACAGCTCCCATTAGGCCAACCCTTCCACCACCATAAACCAAACGAATACCGTATTCAGCCAAAACCTTTCCCACATAGGAGGCTTGCTCTTCATACACGGCCGAATTCCCTAAACTGGAAGCACAAAAAATAACAATACTATTAACTTTCTTCATATACAAGTATAGTTAAAAATAAACGGATCAGCTTTTTTATTGCGATCTTACCAGCAGGCCAACATTTCACCTCCCTAAGTACAAAACAAACAAAACACTAATTATCAAGTAAATACAACTTAAAACTATCCATCCTTTTTCTCTCGTATAGATAAATGTAAAAAAAACACTTAAAATAAATAACACATTTAATATCTTTGATTTACCGGTCTTTTTTATACATAACGGCTAACCAGACAAGCTCATCAGATCTTGTTAATAACAAATGATAATTTCAGTCCATATGATCTTCAAAAACAAATTTTTGCACAGTGCTCTCTTAACCTTATTTAGTCTGGCGCTATCTGCCCAAACAACTCCTCAATTAAATTATTTCGATTTAAGAGAAGTAAGGTTATTACCTGGGATTTTTAAACATGCTGAAGATCTGGACATCAATTATTTATTGGAAATGGACCCTGACAGATTGCTGGCTCCATTTTTACGCGAAGCCAATTTACCGCTTAAAAAAGACTCATATACCAATTGGGAAAATACAGGATTAGATGGCCATATCGGAGGTCATTATCTATCTGCTCTCGCTCATATGTATGCCGCTACAGGAGACCTTCGTATTAAGGAACGCCTAGATTATATGCTCAGCGACTTGAGACGTTGTCAGGAAGCAAATGGAAACGGTTACATAGGCGGAGTACCTGGGGGCAAAATTATTTGGACAGAGATTCAGCAAGGCCGGATCAATGCCGGTAGCTTTAACCTGAATGGAAAATGGGTGCCGCTATATAATATACACAAAACCTATGCTGGCCTGCGAGATGCCTACTTGTTGACAGGCAATGAATCTGCAAAAGGTATGTTGATTCAGATGACTGATTGGGCGCTTAAGTTGGTTGCTCAACTTTCTGATGCTCAAATACAGGAAATGTTACGAAGCGAACACGGCGGACTGAACGAAACTTTTGCTGATGTCGCTGCAATTACCCAAGATCAGACTTATCTCGAGTTGGCTCGTAAATTCAGTCATCAATCCATACTTGAGCCTTTACTAGCGCATAAAGATCATTTAACGGGATTGCATGCAAATACACAAATTCCAAAAGTTCTCGGTTTTAAACGCATCGCTGACCTTTCCCACAACGAAAAATGGGCGGAGGCTGTTCGGTACTTTTGGGACAATGTCGTTGAGCAGCGCTCGATTGCTATTGGAGGAAATAGTGTGAGTGAGCATTTTAACCCAACGGACGATTTTTCAAAAATGCTATATAGCATTGAGGGACCAGAAACCTGTAATACGTACAATATGTTACGGCTCACAAAAATGCTCTATCAGACCGATCCACAAGGTAAATACCTCGATTTTTATGAACGTGCTCTTTACAACCATATCTTATCGACACAACACCCCGAACATGGTGGATTAGTCTATTTCACGCAAATTCGTCCGGGGCATTATCGCGTTTATTCTCAAGCGCAGACAAGTATGTGGTGCTGCGTTGGATCAGGGATGGAAAATCACGCCAAATATGGTGAAATGATCTATGCATACCGCAACAATGACCTATTTGTCAATCTATTTATTCCTTCACGCTTGGACTGGAAGGAGAAAAATATGGAAGTCATTCAAGAAACGAACTTCCCGACAGAAGCCAATACAAGCCTACGAATCAATCCAAAAAAAACAACATCATTTAGCTTGTTTATTCGTAAACCCACCTGGCTCACCGCAGCTCCGCATGTGTTGATCAATGGAAAGCCCTACCATAATTTCAGTTCCACGAATGAGCATATCCAAATCAAACGGACATGGCGAAAGGGTGATATCGTCAGCCTTGAATTGCCCATGGGGATACATACTGAGCAGTTGCCTGATAAAAGCAATTATTATAGTATTTTATATGGACCTCTTGTTTTGGGAGCCCGAACTGGACAGGAAGATCTTTTGGGGCTTCAGGCCGATGACAGCCGAATGGGGCACATTGCATCGGGAAAACAAATCCCTTTACGTGATCTCCCGATTCTTCAAGCTGAACCGAACAATATTCCGGCACTTGTAAAACCAATAGCGTCAAAGCCCTTACATTTTACACTCTCAAACCTCTATTTGGAAAAAAAAGGTATTCAGATGGAACTAGAACCCTTTTTCGGTATTCATGATTCCCGTTATATGATCTATTGGCCTCAAGCAACACAGAAGGAATTACTGGCATTACAGGAGAAAATGCGCCGCGATGAAGTAGAAAGCTTAGCGCTAGCGGCAAAAACGGTCGATAAGGTCGTCGCTGGGGAGCAACAACCAGAATCAGATCACTTTTTTCGCGAGCAAAATAGCAATGCTGGGGCATTCGGTGATACACGCTGGCGCGATACAAAAGACTGGTTCAGTTATGTGATGAAAATAACGCCCGAGACCCAACTGGTCGCGATCAAATTGCTGGCAGACAACTCATCCAGGGTAACTGAGGTTATGATCGATGGTAAAACCATCAGTACATTGGAAGACAAGGATGAGAAATCCACCATTAAAACAATACGTATACAGCTTCCCAAGGAGAGTGTAGGTAAAACCAAAATAGAACTAAAAATTAAGGCCGGGGCAGGATCGACAAGTCACAAGATCCTAGAAATCCGAACTCTTCGTCCTGACTAATGGATCTGGGAGATAGCTTCCATTAGTCAGGTGTGATTCACTTAGCCTGGATAATTCAGTTCATCAAAAGTGATTCAGTTAGTCAGAAGAGCGCTTTAATTTATTTTCCGAATAAAACAACAGCGCCATCAGGTTGCAATGTCAAGTTGATGGTCTTTGTTTTAGAAAGTCGAATTTGTTTCTGTTTTGACTCCCGGGCGATGTTATCGTCGATTAACTGTATCGCATCTATATTCAACATAGGCAAATTCACCAATACAGTCTTTTCTTTGCCCTCGGCATTTATACCCGCTATGTACCATGTATCATTCTTTCTCCGGGCAAGTATGACATATTTACCTGGATAACCATCAATAAAAACAGTTTCATCCCAGGTAGTTGGCACCTGTTTCATAAAATTAATCACATGGGTTGGCATCTCCTGTAAATTATTGGGTGTCAATCCAAAATTTTGCACCGGAGTCTGAAATAAAATCGCCGTTGCCAATTGAAATGTTTCTGTCGTTTTGCGGATAGTACCACCGCTATTCTCGCGGTTATGACGTTTGTTCAGCAAAACCGGACCAAAATCCATTGCCGCAACGGCATTGCGAATAAATGGATGTAAAGTCGCATTAAAAGCCTCCGTATCATTTGCATGTTGTGTGAAAATCAAATTTTCAGAGGCTAATACGGCTTCACCACCCACGAAATTCGGATACATACGCTCCCAACCCCGCGGTAAAGTACATCCATGAAATATAACGGTTAATCCATAATCATTTGCATCCGAAAGAATATCTTCATAAAGCTTCAGTGTTTCTTGTTTATCGCCTCCAAAAAAGTCGACTTTGATTCCTTTAATGCCCACACGCTGCATCCATTGCATCTCGGCTTTACGTGCGATCGAAGTATTCATTTTATTTTTTGGCGTCTGCGGTGCGTCGTTCCAGAATCCGTTAGAATTGTACCACAGACAAATACCTACGCCCCGCTCCTTCCCATAAGCCACCAATTGTTCAATTTTCTCATGGCCGATCTTTGTATCCCACCAATTGTCGATCAATACAAATTCATACCCCATTGAAGCCGAAAGGTCAATAAACTTCTTTTGGTCTTCAAAATTAATACTTCCGTCCTGCCATTCCAGCCAACTCCATGTTGCCCGTCCGAATTCGTATTTCTTCGACGCCGGATACTGCGGTTCAACAACATCAAAAGGAATGGTCGTCTCCACAATGGGTTTTAGATTGCTCCCGACAGTCAGTGTACGCCAAGGGGTATAACCGGGTAATGAAATTGTGGGAGCTGCACGTCCAATGCCATTGTTCTCCCCTTCTTCCGGAAAAGCAATGCTATAAAGCCTATCCTTCGTGCCTTCGCTTAACTTCGATGCGCAATATGCACTTGATACACCCGTTTCCGAAATAAGTACCCATCCCCGATCTCCAACATGAAAGAGCGCAGGAAAAGTATAGCCAACACCGTACTTCGAAGGTACCCCTAGCGCCTGATCTGCCTGATACTCCTCTTCGTAACTTGGTTTTGTTTTCATCCAGCCTATCATCGGGGAAGCTTGGGCTGTTAAAAATGTTGTTGTAACTAGTGGAAATTTGAAGCCGCTATTCTCCTTTATCAATGCAAAGTTGGCCGGCTCGCCCATTTGAGGCACATAATATCGGAAGGCTATATTGTTGTTGCTAACACGGAAAGTAACCTCGATCTGCTGCTTTGAAGTATTCTCCAACAAATAACGCAATTCATTCGCTTTATACTGCACCCGACTGCGTTTGATTTTTGGTTCGTTATAATTAGTCGAAATTTCAGCTCTTTTTTCTGCTATTGAACGCAAATTATCGCTTAAATTTATCGTCTTACTTTGAAGCCCAAGCGGTGAAGCTTCCAACATTATCTTCCCTTCCAGTTCAACCTCATAAAATAGCGTCCCGTTTTTCAGATCCAACTTAACGGTCAAAGTTCCATCAGGACTCGATACCGTTGTCTGCTGTGCTGCGGCAATTGTGCCCAACAATGACAGGACACATACCAACGCATAAAGTTTTACCGGTAAATGCCTAAAATAGCGCATATTTTTGTGATTAAACATAGATTAACTCAAATAGTAGGTTAGTTATTCTGTTAAAGATAAGGTTTTATTTCAATAAATGTATAAAAAACACTTATTACAGAATACGTATTTATCAAGTTGCAATCGACTGCGTCGAATAGGAATCGTCGTCTAATCTGGGAAGGCGCATACGCAGCTTTTCTTGTCCTATGAGAAGATATACCAAACAAAAATCCCTTATAATTGTAAAGAAATAGTGACATTTATTTTACGATCTTAAAACGTATTAAACTATGAATCTAATTATGAACATGATAGCACTTGCCAGCATAGCAACTGCTACCTTGGCTCCATCATCAGCCAAATCAGGGTCATTGCTCGAGCAAAAGGACCAAAACATGACGCTGATAGAAAAAAAACAGGCTTTAAAACGCGATTATGTTGGAACCGACTCGCTATTGCAATATTTTAACCAAACTACTGCGGAGCTTGAAAAGCAGGTTGCGGGTTTAAGCGAAGCGCAGCTCCAATTTAAACCAGCGCCCGACAAATGGTCGATCAGTCAATGCCTTGAGCATATTATTCGTTCAGAACGAATGATATTTGACATGGCAAAAAAGGGCCTGGATCAAGATCCACAACCTGAAAGGAGAAAAGAGATCAAGATGACCGACGACAATCTAAAAAATGCACTCACAGACAGAAGTCACAAATATCAGGCACCCAAGGAACTCCAACCAGAGGGAATTTATAAAAATGTGAACACTGCTTTGACTGATTTCAATACCGCTCGTCAACCCGTGCTTGATTACATCAAAAAAGCTGATGCGGAAGATCTCAGAAATCACGTCAGCGATTCCCCAACTGGTCCAATCGATGGTTACCAAGCCCTGATGTTTATTGCTGCGCATTCTGCACGTCATACCAAACAGATCGCTGAAATAAAAGCCGACCCTAATTTTCCAAAACAATAGAAAGATGAAGAAATTAACTTATCAAATTAAGATCCATGCGCCTGTGCCGCGGGTTTTTAAAACAATGCTTGACAAAGAAACCTATAAACAATGGACCAGTGCATTCAATCCAAGTTCAGATTTCGAAGGCATTTGGGACAAGGGACAAAAAATTCATTTTACCGGCGTCGATGAAAATGGTAAAAAAGGCGGAATGGTAGCAGAAATCGCTGAATACATTCCAAATTCATATGTATCTATTCGGCATCTTGGCATCCTAGACAATGGCCAAGAAATTTTATCCGGACCAGCTGTCGAAGATTGGGCTGGAGCATTAGAAAATTATTCTTTTTCGGACATCGAAGGAAAAACATTATTGAAAGTAGATGTTGATACAAACGACGAATACATCGATTACTTTAATGAGGCTTGGCCAAATGCTTTGCAACGGCTAAAGGATATTAGTGAAAAGGAATAAGTGAAATACCCCTGCTTATTGAATCGCTTTGCGAAATCAATGCACAAGTCAGAAGCTTGTTGGCAAAAATAAAAACGGCACCTAGATCTAGATGCCGTTTTTTTATCTTGCCGATGCCTTTTTTCGCTCGTTTACTTTTGCTTTTTAACCCTGACCTCAAAATTATTATAATACTTTAAGGTACTGTAGTCCTTCAGACTCATAAAGTCATAGGTAAGTGGATAATTAAAGATATTTTCCGTCTGACCCACATAGAGGAGCATATCGCGGAGCGCTGTTCCAATGGCCTTGGCTCCTTTTGGATACTGAATAAAACTGTTCTTGCCACCGCCACGATAATAGACCAGCAGATTGCTGCAATCGAGCACCTTGGTATCTGTATCATCCAGTGTTTTGTTTTCCAGTATTTTGTCTATTGCTGTATTTAGGCTTGCCCGTGTTGAATCAGTTTCGCCCATCAGAATCATATGAGTACCATAAGTCACCGAAGCAAGCACATAAGGAGCATAGCCTGCTTGGGTCAATACAGCTACTTCCGATTCCGGATAAGCTTCATGATACTCGTTGTAATCAATATAAATTGTAAGCTTATTGACATTGCCTATCCGAAGCGTACTATTGGGTTTAGTGATCGTCGTTGAGTCGGCATGTCCGACAAGGGATAGGACCTTTTTTACATCCTTCGAATTACCGAGAAATCCCTGTATTTCGGCGTAATCTTCAAAAGTGCTCGAAGTAAAGTTCATACTACTTGCCTGTTTCGATTTTTCAAACTTATTGGCATAGGCAAGACCATTCTTATAGCTGGGTTCAAAGAACCCCATATCTACAGAAAAATCATTGTCTGATAAGAAATGGAATTTAACTTTTTTTGCTTTTGCCTCCAGGCTTTCCAGCCGCGGCCCCTCAAGTGTGTCTTTGAGATTCCATATACCGCCTAAATAAACCTTTTCATCAATATTATCGTCAGCGAACAGTTTACTCATCTGTAACTGTACTTTCCGAATTTCGTACTTATCTAGTGGAACAGTGGGTTCATTTTTGGTGGTATCTGTAGGTACCACCTCTGGGGGCTCTACGTTGGGCTCGATGGGATCTTTTGTACAACTTAGCCATAGCAGTGCGCTAAGAAGAAGTAAAAAATTTCTAGTGTGCATGTTGAAGTTCTTCAGTTCCAAATTCGGTTATCATTAAAAAAGGTTAACCGCACTTTTTTATCTAATAAATTAAATATAATAATCGAAGATAACGTTTTTTTACATCAGTCCAACATATACCATCCCGTTATAGTATATTTTTACAATTCAAATCAAAACGCTTCAACCTCGTTAAACGAAAAACAAGGTAATAACTTACGCGATAAGACTACCAGTAGTTGATCACAAATCATCAAAGCCAATCGTTTTTATCGCATTATGAACGAAAAACTGATTAAAAACTGAACTTTCTGAAAACCAAAAAGGCTTACCAATCGAACCATTTAGGTCGAAAAAAAAGCGGGGTTTTCACCCCGCTTAAATTTAGTCTTTTGTAACACCGCGAAAACGCTGAAACCTATCTGCCGGTTGAAACCAACAGGGATCGACTGCATTAAACACCCCAAAATGCCCTGCATGCTCTAAAGAAAGATCCACAGCCACCATTTGTATAGGTGTCTGAAGTATGTGTACCGACCAGTTGTGCCGTGTCATAATCATAAAAACTCAATACAAAAATACAGTGCGTCAATTTTCCTTCGCTTTCTTTGATCTCTTCGGTGACCTTCACGAGGGTGTTCGTGTTGGGAAGACGGTAAGTCATTGTTTTAGCATTGACATTTTCTTTCGGAGTCTTTTCCGTTGTCTTTGCAGAAGCGGCTGTAGATAGCAGTGCAACAGCCATCAAACTCATCATTAATTTTTTCATTGTTTCTATTTTTTTGTTAAACCATAACATGCTTTTGAAGCAGGTCTTTATTTTATGGAAGTAAAAATAAAAACGCTTTTAACTAATTTTACGGTTATTTATTATTTGTTGTAGTCCATTCATTATTCGTGGTTTTTAGCCTATTATTCGCAAGACAGCTGTTTGTAGTGTATAGGTTAATCGTGACAGCAAGCCTTATTTTACAAATTGCATGTCTCTATCATTATTTATATTTTTAGGAATCTGATTCAAAATATTTTGTGGTTCAGCTGCCTAATTATTGCAGCATCGGACAAATTCGGTAACAATGTCCAAATATACCAGCGCAAATGGCGTTAAAATTAGGGTAGCGAGCGGCAAACATTATTATTTAAAACAAAATTGAAAACAATCGAGAAACCAAGAAGATGAGGGACAAACAAGGAAAACAGAACGATAAAGGTTCTCGGGGCTTACACATGATTTGGCGCGTTACTATACTCGTTTATATTGTTGTCCTACTCTATTTTCTAGTTACTTGTGGTGGTAATGGCGCGAACTGGTTTCCCGGAAAACCGATCTATACAAGATAAAGACCACGAGCAAATTACAGAATAGCTTCTTATAAGATTTAGGTTTATAAACTTCGATCCGGCCTCGGTGTAAAACAACGTATAGGCAATGGAATGGAGCAAGCAGACAGCTCAAACGGCTACGTTTGGACTTTATTACCAAGAAAACTAGCCAAACTAAAGTCCAACAAAAACTATCCGTTACGAACCTGGTACCAGCAAAGTATACTCGTTTAAAATCATCCACATACAGCCCTAAATGGACAAGCCCTTGGTTCTACGCTAAATAATCTTTAGTTTCTTAACGCGTATTTTATATTTATTCAATGCTTGAAAAGCGGGAAACCAATAAGGGCTATTATCTTATGCCTTGGATGTGAGGTATATTTTTGTTCATAAAAAAGGAGACAACTATGATCTAGTGTCTCCTTAAGTGCCCAGGAGCAGATTCGAACTGCCACGCCCATGCGAGCGCCACCCCCTCAAGATGGTGCG
>JBMAAL010000058.1:0-34354 GCA_050281725.1 Sphingobacterium sp.
GACGGTAATATTCGCTATATGCTAACAGGATCGACCCCTAATGTTGATTACATTAAGTTAGAAATGCGTGAACTGATCGAATCTGCAAAAAAAGAGAAAAAAGGATAGTTGTCAGGATAGCAACAGATTTTGCTAAATCGTATCTTCGAAGGAGAGGATAAACCAGCGAAGCCCCGATATGTACTTTCGGGGCTTCGTTGTATAAATCATCCAAGCAGCCCTCCTTAATCCATCAGCTTAATTTGATCGGGATAGGGGATCTGCTGTCCCGTAGCTTTGTAGGTCGGCAACTGAGCCTTCCAGGTCCGGAGCTGATCTGAAAGCAATTTACTGAGTTCCTTGGTTTTTCCTTTCATTTTGGGCGCTAGGTTATTTAGCTCCCCAATATCATCCTGAAGATTGTAGAGTTCCAATTTTCCGTTTTTCATATCGTAAAGCAGCTTATAGTCTCCCTGTCTCACAGCGGAAAAGAAATTGATCCCCGGGCCGTCTGGCACGGTCCACTTGTTGGGGATATTCCATACCAATGGACGGCTGTTCCAATTGTCGGACCTATTGCCTTCTATTAACTGCAAAAGATTTTTTCCATCTGGTTTTTCCTGTACGAGCTGATAGTGTTCTATTTTGGCTAAACTGAGAATCGTTGGAAAGAGATCTTCGACCATAACAGGAGTAGCCTCTGTGCTTGCAGGGTGCTGCTTGGCCTGTTTGATCAACAGCGGAACCCGGATTCCACCTTCGTAAACCGACCCTTTCCCAGCTTTTAATGGTAGGTTCTGTGTATGGCTTGGTCCAGTGCGCATCGGGCTGAGGCTAAGTCCGCCATTGTCGCTCAGGAAAATAATGACAGTATTATCGTATAGGTTTTTGTCTTTGAGAAATTGTACGATATCGCCCATACTTTTGTCGTAACCTTCGACTAGAGACGCGTAAGCAGCGTCAGTAGAATCTAAGCCACGGTCGATGTATTTTTGTACAAAGCGCGGATCAGGCTGGATCGGGACATGCACCGCATAGTTGGAAAAATGAAGAAAAAAAGGTTCCTTACGGCGTATAGGCTCCTCCAGTGCTTTCAGCGCCTCCCGGGTTAACGCCTCCGTTAGAAACGTGGATGTGCCGTGATATTCCATCAGATCGGGAACTGCCTGATAACCCGCTTTACCAGGAAGGTTACCGTAATTCTGTTCGCCATAGTAGTTTTGTGGGTGTCCGGCGGAGTGTCCTGCAATATTGACCATAAAGCCCAAATTCAACGGACTGGCACCAGGTGTTCCGGCAGATCCCCAATGTGCTTTACCTACATGAATGGTATAGTAACCATTCGCCTTAAGGATGCTTGGAAATGGAGTAGCATATATCGTATGTGGTATATTGGGCACAGGACTTAGTCCGTTGATATTCCAATCCGGCGGATTCAACAAGTCATCTTTGCTGTCGGTCGGGGTGTCAGCTTTGGGATGGGTCCAATTGGTGACACGATGATGGGCAGCATTCAGGCCTGTTAGAAAGCTCACACGGGAAGGGGTACATACCGGCGTCGCATAAGCATTGGTAAACTTGATCGCATCTTTGGCCAATCTTTCCAGATAGGGGGTATGAAACTTTTCGTTGATTGGCGTCTTGACCTTGTAAAATGGTTCGGACATGTCCTGCCAACCGAGGTCGTCCACAAAAAATACGACAATATTGGGGCGTTCTGTAGTGGATACCGATTGGTGCTTTTGCTTAACTTTAGTTCGGTTGACAGTTTGCGCATGACCTCCTACATACATACCTATAAATAATACCACAAGGGAGAATGATAAATTGTTTCTGCGAAATAACATAGGGACAGTTTATAGTTTAAATATCGGGATTTGCTATTGATCCAACCTTTGTAAATCACTTTGTTTACCATTGACCATATTGTTTGAAATAATGCTATTTGCGACACGTTCAAAAAATAAGGGTTTTTTATTCCAATGAAAAGCTGGATATTTCTGGTTGGTTTTGATCCTATTGTTGCGAAACACCAACCCATCCACAGACTTAGCATAGAGAATGGGTTTGTCGAAAGTTTCGAAGAGGTTGTCTTCAATAACGATATGGCTATGGAAGTATTTTTGCTGGTTTTTTAAATCCGGAATTTCTGGATAGATCGATATAATCGCATTGGTAAATTGGAACATATTGGTCAAGGCATTGATAAAAGTATTGTTCCGGATGCGAATATCGTGGCAGCTGCCAGTTTCATACCAACCATTGGCATCGCCACACAGGAGAATAGCTGTACCTGAAGTATGATCAAAGAGGTTGTTTTCTACCAGGGTCTTTTTTGGCGTACTGAATAAAGCGCCCCGGGCTCTATTGTGACGTATGGTATTTCCGCTAAATAGTACCTGTGGTGTCCAGGTGAGGTTTTCGATGCCAATATCCATTTTTGCTGGGTCAATAGCTGGATCCAAAGCAGTACTGAAGGTGATCTTGAATTCGCGGATTGGATCTGAGGCTTTCTCGCGTAAAACGCTAATGGATTGGATCTTATTTTTCTGGTTCCAGAGTTCCATGGTACTGGATCGTATAAATTGGACAGTATCCCCCTGGTAGCCCCAGTCAAATCCGTAGGATTGATCGTGCATGTAACGGCCGATCAAAGTTTTGTCATCCAGTCGTTTGGTGATCTTGAGGTAAGTGCCGTGGATGTTGATGGCATCATCCATCATATTTTCGTAGAGTCCATTCTTCGATACAATGACTCCCTTGCAGCCCGAAAAATGTGTTGCGTCGGCCTGAGCTGTAAAATAACGCGGATCCTGATCGCTGCGAAGTGCAATTCGGAAACCTTCTAAGGTGATATTGTCCGTTAATTGAGCTAACAAGCCCATGCCTTCGGCGTAATGGACGGAGATATTTTCTAGTCGTATATTTTTCCCTTTATGGACAAACACGCCAGGGTTGGGACGAAATCCAGCGCGCATGGCAACGACAGTGCCCGGTACAAGTTTGCTGTTCTTCCATTGCTGAGCTTGTATTACGCCCGGAGAAAGTTCCTTTACTTTGGTGGTGCCAACACGAATGTCGCTGGTATTATAGACAATACGCTTGGTTTTTTCTTCAAAGGCAATACCGGATGTTGGTTTTAGTTCCCAACCTTCACCGGTATTGTAAAATATACTGTCCTTAATTTTGTAAGTTACCCAGGGAGCAGTTTGATACGTGATTGTACCGTTGATGGTATCGTTTTGTAGGATCTTAACCTGGCAGATTTGAGGGTGCTCGAAATCGATGTGGATATTTTTCAGCGTTAAGTTCTTATTTTCAATCAATGCAATAGGCAGCATCCTGCCATGATAAATAAAATCTGAGCCCTGTCCATCGATTGTGATATTATCGCAATTTTCAAATGCCATGCCTACCGTTTTGGGGTTGTCCTGATCGTGATTGGAAATATAGTATTCGCGGGTTAGCGCCCCTTCTGGATGAAAGTCATAACGTCCCTTTTTGAATTTTAAAACAAGCGATTCCCTCTTACCAATCTTGCTGAGAATAGACTGGATGACCTTATTGACCAATGCAGTACTATTTTTGCCCGTGTTGGGGACAACACCATAGGTGGAAAGATCAATCGTCTTCGCGGCGGACTGCGCAAGGCTGTCAAAATACAGGAATGGTATTAGAAGGATAAGCAAATAAGATTTTAGGATATTCATGTTGATTGTATTAGAATGAATTGGTTTATGCTGTGCTTTTTCCTTGTCGGATTAGGCTTGTCGAAGATAGCTAATATCCCCTAACATCCCAATTATTGCCGCCGGCGTAGCGATATTTTTACGTGCTTTATCAATCAATATTTATCTTAAAGTTTACAGGTAAATGGTATGCTTTTTATCATAATAGTGAATTGTCACAAAAAAATGGCGAATTCAACGACTGGCTTCGCTCTATCTACGTAGATCGCTTAGAGTACAATAAATAGGGCAGTATCGAGACGGTAAAGCAGGTTGGCTTACTGACAGGCACCAAATAATCGATGGGCACGAAGACGATATGTTGCCAAAAAAAATTAACTTTAAGGGCGAAACAATTGTTTCGCCCTTAAACCATCGAACACTTAATTGTTTAAAATGCTAACAAAGAATATTAAACGTAAAACCAATACATTGTTACGCACAATATGTTGCTGTTCTCTTCTTTCGGTCAGTATGCTAAAAGGTTTTTCCCAAGCTAGAATGACGAAGGATTATGTTGATTATGTTAATCCATACATGGGAAACATCAGTCATTTATTGGTACCAACCTATCCAACGGTCCACTTGCCAAACAGCCTTTTGCGCGTTTATCCTGAGCGGGGAGACTATACTTCAGACCGTCTGTTTGGTCTGCCGCTTATCGTTACCAGCCATCGTGGAAGATCGGCTTTCAACCTTAGTCCAATGGTGAAATTGCCAGGCAGTTTGAAACCGGTACAATTGTATAGCTACGATCAGGAGGAAATTCATCCGTATGCGTATTCCGTGTTCTTGGATCAAGAGAATATTCAGGTAGATTACGCTTTGTCACATCAATCGGGGATGTATACCTTTACCTTTCCTGGAACTTCGACAAAATACCTTCAGTTCAACTCACAGGAGGGGAAACTTCAATGGGACGGACAGGGGCTTTCGGGTATGCAGGATATTGGTAATGGCACGCATGTGTATATTTATGCCGTTCCCGAATCCAAACCTGTTGCTGTGAAGCGACTGCAAGGGCAACAACTGGAAAATGCCACGGAAGCTGCTGGTAAGAATTCTTGTCTGGTACTGGAGTTTAATCAAGCAGGGATTAGCTTACGTATGAAATATGGTGTGTCATTTATTGATGCGGCGCAAGCAAAAGCTAATTTGAAGCGTGAAATCAGCGACTTTGACCAAAAGAAGCTGGCAGAAAAAGGTCGTAAAATATGGAATGATGCTTTAGGTAGAATTGCTGTGGAAGGCGATAATGAGTCCAATAAGCATGTGTTTTATACGTCTTTATACCGCGCTTACGAAAGGCCTGTCAACATTTCTGAAGATGGTCGCTATTACAGTGCGTTCGACGGAAAGGTTCATCAGGACGAAGGTAAACCGTTTTTTACAGATGACTGGATCTGGGACTCTTACCGGGCGCATCACCCATTACGGGTACTCTTGGATCCCAACACAGAATCCTTGATCCTCAATTCTTTTGTTCGGATGTCCGAGCAGATGGAGCAACCTTGGTTGCCTACTTTCCCTGAGATTACAGGCGATAGTAGACGGATGAATTCCAATCATGGTGTAGCAACTTTGTTGGATGCTTACCGCAAAGGAGTACGCAATTTTGATATCAAGAAAGCTTATTTAGCGGCAAAAGGTGCAATTACAGAAAAGACGCTGGCTCCATGGTCGGGTAAAGCCGCAGGAAAACTAGACGAATTTTTTAAGGAGAAAGGCTATATTCCAGCATTGTACCCAGGTGAAAAAGAGACGATACCAGAAGTAAATGGCTTTGAAAGAAGACAACCTGTTGCAGTAACCCTGGGAACGTCTTACGATTTATGGTGCTTGGCACAGCTTGCACAAGAATTGGGGATCCAGGCTGACTATAATCTCTTTATGAAGCAGTCTTTCAATTATAGAAATCTTTTCAACGAGCAGACCAAGTTTTTCCATCCAAAAGATGAGCATGGGAATTTTATCATGCCATTTGATTATGTATTTTCAGGAGGACAGGGGGCACGTGAATATTATGGTGAAAACAATGCTTGGATCTATCGTTGGGATGTGCAACACAATATCCCAGATCTGATCAAATTGATGGGTGGGAATGAATTGTTTGTCAAGTACCTCGATGAGATGTTCCAGCAGCCTTTGGGCCGGTCAAAATTTGATTTTTATGCGCAACTTCCAGATCATACGGGTAATGTTGGACAATTTTCCATGGCGAATGAGCCCGCTTTGCACATTCCTTATCTTTACAATTATGCCGGACAACCCTGGATGACGCAGAAACGTATACATAAACTGATCGGTGAGTGGTTTAGAAATGATTTGATGGGGGTGCCGGGCGATGAGGACGGCGGTGGGATGTCGGCTTTTGTGGTCTTTTCACAAATAGGCTTTTATCCTGTTACACCGGGATTGGCTTCCTACAGTATAGGCTCACCCTTCTTCCAAAAGGTGAGCATACAGCTTCCTAATGGCAAATCTTTTGTTATTATCGGCAAGAATGCATCTGCAAAAAATAAATACATTCAGTCAGCGAAATTAAACGGACAGCCTTTGGATGTGCCGCAATTGACACACGCAGATGTGCTTAAAGGCGGAATTTTAGAGTTTGTGATGGGGGACAGAGCAAATAAAAACTGGGGAACGAAAGAATAAATCTACTTTATAGGTAAATCTGTATTAAAAAGGTCCATTGTTATTTCTAGCAATGGACCTTTCTTTTATGGTAAATGCAAAATTGTTTTGTTTCCTTTTGGAATTGCTAGACAAAGGAGTTTGCTCTGAGTTATCCAATGTGAGAAACCAGATAAGTATTTATTTTAGATCAGTGCTACCGGTTGCATGTCTTTATATACTAAAAAAGTGACAAAGTGAATTTCAATAAACAAAAGTCAATCGATTGCGTTATTTGCGCAATCGATTTCGTGATACCGTTTTTTTGTTCCCATAAAATATCCCTCTAATTTAATGGGCTGAACCAGTCAATCTAATACTAAACTGACAGACTCAACTTTACTAACTATTTAATTATGATTTCAAAATTTACGAGTAACCAAAAGGTAAGCCTGCTTGCTATTGCTCTTCTTGTTGCGTCTTCGCAAAGTTTGTGGGCCGCAGAAAGGCCAATTGCATTTAAACATAAAGCAAACGAGGCCACTCAGAACCAAGTTACCGGGAAAGTAACCGCAGAAGATGGTCCTCTTTCGGCTGCGACTGTTTCGGTCAAAGGTACATCGGTATCGACATCGACAGATGCAAAGGGAACATTTTCAATTCGAGCGAAAGCCGGTGATATTTTGCTTGTTAGTAGCGTCGGCTATAAAACCAAGGAAGTGACAGTTACAGGGACGACCCTGTCAATTCAGCTGGAGAGTAATAATGAGGCTTTGGAGGAAGTAGTCGTTGTGGGATTCGCTAAACAAAAGAAAGTAAATCTAACTGGTGCTGTACAGGCGATCACGTCAAAGGATCTACAGGACCGTCCCGTTACAAATGTATCTTCGGCGATCCAGGGTAAATTTTCGGGTGTAACAATTACTCAAAATTCAGGACAGCCCGGTAAAGACAACGGTACGATCCGAATCCGTGGCCTAGGTACTATCAATAATGCAAATCCGCTTGTTATTGTCGATGGAATAGAAAGTTCGATGAATAATATCAACCCCAACGATATTGAAAGTGTTTCGGTACTGAAGGATGGACCTAGTGCAGCGATCTATGGATCTAAGGCTGCAAACGGGGTTATCCTGATTACGACCAAAAAAGGGGGAAGTGGCAAACCGCAATTGAATTATACGGGCTATGCCGGTATTCAGGATCCAACACGTCTACCAGAATATATGAACTCTTATGACCATGCTGTCATCTTAAACGAGGCTCTTAAAAATGAGGGGAAGACACAGCGTTTCTCCCAGCAGGATCTAGAACTTTTTAAAAATGGATCTGATCCGGACGGTCATCCCAATACGGATTGGTTAGGGTTGTTGTATAAAGGCTCGGGTTTCCAGCAATCGCATAATTTGCAGGTTACAGGTGGAACAGAAGATGTACAATATATGGCTTCCGGAGGCTACCTAGGGCAGAAAGGAGTTATTAAAGTAGCGAGTTCGGACCGGTATAATTTACGCACAAATGTTGGTGCAAAAGTTTCTTCAAGACTTCGTTTTGATTTGGGATTGGCTTATAATTACCAACGTATTACTGAACCGGTAAACCCTTATACGGGAGATATGGCGCAGATCTTTAGACAGGTAAACCGTATTCCTAGTTTCATTCCATATAAATACAGCAATGGTGTATATGGTCGTGGTAGCGACGGTAATCCAATCGCTTGGATGGACCAAGAGGCAAAGGATAATATGACCTATAAGCATACACAGGTCAATTTCTCCGGTGAATTTAAGATTATGGATGGATTGAAGATCAAACAGGTTGTTGGCTTTCAACCGATCGACAATATGTCTTCCAAATTTGTCAAGGACATCCAATACTATGCACCGAACGGTGATTTGGGACCTAAGCAAGGGGTGAATAATCTGACTGTTTACAACTTCCAATCCGAACGATTGACTTTTCAAACCTTGTTGACCTATGATAAAAAGATTGGTAATCATCAAATCAATGTTTTAGGCGGTTTTATGGATGAAACATTCCGTGCAGATTACTCCAGTGCTTATGCGCAAGGGTTCTTGAATAATGATTTTTCGGAACTGAATTTAGGCAGCAAGGACGGAATGAAAGTCGACGGGGGAGCAAAAAAGTTAATTTTACGCTCTTTCTTCGGTCGTATCAATTATGCATTTGCGGATAAGTACCTATTGGAAGCCAATGTGAGACGTGACGGGACTTCGCGATTCTTAGGTAGCAATCGTTGGAGTACTTTTCCTTCGTTCTCAGCAGGATGGCGTATTTCTCAGGAAGATTTCTTTAAAGAATCTTCTTTGTCTGATGTAATTTCAGAATTGAAATTAAGAGGTGGTTGGGGTAAACTCGGAAACCAACAATTAGCGGCAACATCAGACAATTCATATCCTTCTTCAGACGCTTATTATCCAGGCTTATTTACCATTTCTCCTGGCTATAATTACTCCTTTGGCGGTGAGATTAGTTCTGGCGGAGCTATCGTTGAATCGGCAAACCCAATATTGAAATGGGAGTCAACGACAAGTACTAACATTGGTTTGGACCTGAACTTCAAAAACAATTTGGGCTTTGTATTTGAATACTTTGACCGAAAAACTGATGGAGTGTTGTTAAAACTGCCCGTATCGAACTTATATGGTCTTCCGGCGCCTTACCAAAATGCAGGGAAAGTGCAAAATAATGGGGTAGAGCTCCAAGTAAACTATCAAAATAGTATTGGAGATTTCAAGTATAGCATTGCCGCAAATGGTTCCTATATCAACAACCAGATTAAAAAATGGGCTAGCGATGAGCCACAGGTTAATGGAACTTTTTATATTTATGAGCAGGGCCGACCAATCCGTTCGTTCTATGGCTACGAAACAGCAGGAATCTATCGTTCGGACGAAGAATACAAAAACAGTGGCATTCAAGGCGTGAATGGAACTGTAGGTGCTGGCGATATTATCTATAAAGATCAGAATGGCGACAAAAAAATCGATGGAAATGACCGTGTATATCTAGGTTCGCCCGATCCAAAATTCATCTTTGGTCTGACCTCTAATATGAGTTATAAAAACTTTGATCTGAGCCTATTCTTCCAAGGGGCCGCTAAAGTACAAGGTTATCTTTGGGGTGAAGCCATTGGCGGGATCTCGGGATCGGATAAACCGACAACCATTTTTGCAGATCGTTTCAATGCAGAGACCAATCCAAATGGATCTATGCCGAGGGCATTGACCAGTTGGTCACAAAATAGTCCTTCAGGCACTCCTTCCGATTTTTGGATCCAGAATGCAAGTTATGTCCGCTTGAAGAATATCACCTTCGGTTATACCTTACCAAAAACGTTTACGGATAGAATCGGTATTAAGGGGGCTAAAGTATACTATAGTGGACAAAATCTCTTGACTTTTACCGGTTTTGCTAAAGGATTTGATCCGGAGGCGCCAGCGGATTCTAGAGGTAATTACTACCCACAGGTGAAAACAAATGTGTTTGGTCTTAACGTAAACTTTTAATTGAAAATCATGAAACTTAGAAATATAACGATTGCATTGAGCGTAGCCACCTTACTGTTCTCTTGTCAAAAACTCGATCAGGAACCATTGGATGCATATAATGCCGATAATTTTTGGAAAACGGAAGCAGAAACCGATTTTGCTGTAACAGGTTTGTACAGCGGTACAAGGGGAAGCGACGGTAAGCTGGCCGAAGGATCTGCTTGGGAAGATGGTACCCAGATCTTTTACATGGACTGTACGTCGGATAACTCCAATAGTGATTTCCCTTGGGAAGGATTCCAGGCTTTAGGAAATGGCACCGCAACACCGACAAACGCTGGAAATGCAGAGGCACGCTATACGTACGAGCATATCCGTCGAGCCAATTACATCCTTGAAAATATTGAAAAATCGCCGGTTAATGCTGAAAAGAAGAAGCGGCTGACCGCTGAGGTACGCGTTATACGAGCGTACAAGTATTTTGATATGGCAACCTTATTTGGGGGGGTACCCATCATTACGAAAACTTTGACGACAGAAAATTCGTTCGTGCCTGCAAATACGCAAAAGGAAGTATTGGAATTTGTGGAAAAAGAATTGAAAGAAGCTGCTGCAGATTTGTCGTTTGCTAAGGGAGGCGGCCGTATGTCCAAAGGTGCTGCCCTTGGTTTATTGGCGCGCTGTTATGCTTTTGAGAAGAAATACCAGGATGTCATCAATACAACACAGGAGATCATTTCTTCGGCTAATTATAAATTATTCGATGATTATGCGACCTTATTTGAAGAGGCAAATGAAAATAACAGTGAGGTTATGATGAATATCGAATATTTGGTAAATATTCAAGGATATACTTCACTTGGTGTTATGCTGCCCAATTCCATGGGCGGATGGGGGTCTATTGTACCAACACAGAGTCTGGTAGATGCTTACGAAACTGCCGAAGGGCAGACTATTGGCGAGTCGAAATCCTATGACCCTGCCAATCCCTATGAAAAAAGAGATCCACGCCTGGGCGCAACAATTGTTTACCCAGGAGCACTGTACAATGGTAAATATTTCGATCCATTAAATCCGAAATCGGAAGATTATCCATCTGGTCCAGATAATGCATCTAGCACAGCTTACAACTATAAAAAATATATCCAAAATCCGAGCAGTTATGCGAACATTTGGAACGTAGGTACCAACATTATTGTGATGCGTTATGCCGAAATGCTTTTGTTAAATGCGGAAGCAAAGATTGAATTGGGGATTATCGATAATACCGTATACGATAATATCGATCTAGTTCGCCAGCGCGCTAAGATGCCAAAAGTAGACAAAGCAGTATACAGTGGTCAGAGCAAACTGCGTGAGTTGGTACGTCGTGAGCTGCGTGTAGAATTCGCAGGAGAAGGACGCCGTCGCTTTGATATTATTCGTTGGGGAATAGCTAAAGACGTAATGAATGGTCCTGTAAATGGCGCGCTGTCCAAGGGTACGGTGGACCCTAAAACAGGCAAGGTTACTTATACTTCGTTAACGGATCGTTTTTTCTCCGAAAATAGATTGTTCAAAGCTGGAAAAAATGAATTGTGGCCAATTCCACAAGCTGTCATCGACAATAGTAAAGGAACGTTGAAACAAAATGTAGGGTATTAATTTTCCCTCCTTCTCTATTTTTTACTAAGTAAGCAAGGCGGTTATGTGATACACTCACTTAACCGCCTTTTTGTAATTATAGGGCATTTCTGTTTTTTTTTATAATTTTTTTGTGGAAAAAGAAAAAATGATCATCTTATGTTAAAATGTATTCTACTTTTAGCGTGACACGTAGTAGATAGATCAATTATGAATCATATAAGCTGAAATGCATGAGAGGTGTTTTATGTGCACTTGCGATAACTACAGTTCTAATTTTATCGTTTAATAAGCTTGTCTATAATGATACGCCCATGGCGAATCATGCAACATTATTAACTGAAGTGAATCGCCATAAAAAAGAAATCAAAAGTATCTTAATGACCGATAGTAATTTTTCGGATTTAAGTTTTTTTGACTCCATTCTAAGAAATAATAGAATCCTCATGCTGGGTGAAATGTTGCACAATGATGGCGAAACCTTCAAAGCGAAAGCCAGACTCATCCGTTATCTGCATGAGCATCTCGATTATGACGTAGTTCTATATGAGGCGGGGCAATATGATATGTGGATGATGAATGCGCAGATGGATACTCTAACGAATAAGTCCCTAGCAAAAACTATCGGGGGTATTGGTCTGTTTGATTTTTGGTGGCAAAACGAGGCAAGTCAATCCTTATTAACCTATTATAAAAATACAAAATCAACAGAAAATCCGATTAGCCTCGGTGGATTTGATATCCAGTTTTCAGGTAGGAAATTAGCGGATAAACGGACCAAATTATTAGAAGATTACCTGCTCAAAAATGAGATCGATTCAACCAGCTATCCATTATTGAAAAAAAATAGCAATAAGCTGGAGTATTTAATTTACGAACGTTTTGCCAGCAAGCAGCTCGATGCGAACCAAAAGAAACAATTTTTAGCAGAGTTGGACGGGTTGAGCCGTATGATCCGGGGCCTTAAACCGGACGCGGAACAGCTGATTTATCGCCGATACCTGTCAGACATGAAAAACAACTTTGACAAATCTTGGCGCTATAAAACTGGGTCGATGCAGAGCATGCATTTTAGGGATTCCCTGATGGCAAAAAATCTAACCTATCAGATCGATTCCGTCTATGCAGGTAAAAAGATTATCGTTTGGTGTGCCAATGTCCATACCTTTTCTGCCCCGTACAACAAGGAATATCTTCCTCTCGGTACGTATATAAAAAGGAGATATGGGAATCAAGCTTACAGCCTAGATTTTACTTCCTATGGACGATATAATAAAACTGGTCGCGTTGTCGATCGCGTGGGGAAACTGGCCGTAGAAAATGTATTTCATGCCGTTAAATCGCCTTATTTCTTTTTGGATTTTCGCGAACTGGCCCACAATAGTATTTTAAAACAGAATTTTAATTCAGTCATTAATCAGGGGATTGATGAAGAAAGAAAATGGCACGAGTTTATCGATGGCATTTTCTATATCGATATCAATAAAGATCCAATTTACCGCTAACAGGAATGGAAAGTATTCTCACAAAACAACTTAGCTTTAAAATAGGCACGAAAACAATCTTGGATAATATTAGTCTGCAGGTCCCGGACAAGGGTATTTATGGCTATCTCGGGCGAAATGGGGCTGGAAAATCGACAACGATCAAACTACTTTTGGGCCTTTTGGAGGACCGGACAGATGCGATTTTTATTCAGGGAAATAGTCTTAAGGCAAATCGAACACGTATCTATGCGAATGTTGGAAACCTGATCGAATCGCCTTGTTATTATACTAAATTGACCGTTTTTGAAAATTTAAAGTATCTGGATATCATCCATAAAAAGGGGAATAAACGCATTGATGAAGTGTTGGAAATGGTCGATCTTCATCGGGAGAAAAAGAAAAAAACGAATGCTTTGTCCATGGGTATGAAACAGCGGCTAGGGATTGCAATGGCTCTATTTCATGATCCCCAATTACTCATTCTGGATGAACCGTTAAATGGTCTCGATCCACAGGGTATTGTGGAAATGCGCAACTTGTTTTGTCACCTCAATGAACAGGGTAAAACCATCTTTCTTTCAAGCCATATTTTGAGTGAGCTTGAAAAAATAGCGACACACATTGGTATCATTGAAGGTGGGAAAATGATTTTCCAGGGAACCAAACAGGAGTTGCTGGGACAGGTTGACCGAGAGGTGTACCTACGTACAGCCAGCCCCGAAGCAACGGCTTCGGTTTTGCGAAATAGCGGGTTTTCTGGTGTTAAAATCGATGGAGAAAGCGTTGCCGTCACTATCGGCGATGATCTGCAATTTGGTCTTATGATCAAATCTTTGGTCGAAAAGCAGATTGATATTTATGGATTGGAATCCCGTAGTGCTGATCTTGAACAAATTTTTATAAACCTAATCGCTCGAGTAAATGGCTAATACATGCTATACCGCTTTCTTGTCGGAAAAGTACAAACTCCTACGCAATAGGGAGATTTTTGGGGTACTAATCGTCCCTATGGTGCTCGTTTTTGCGATTGCCGGTTATATTATTTATGATGTTATAGATTCAGGAGGGGCAGTGGCGGTTCCTAACCCTTGGAAACTTCTGCTTGGCCGATATGTTTTTCAGTTTTTTTACCTGCTCTATCCCATCCTTGTCGCTTTATTCGTCTATGCCTGTTGTGATGTCGAGTATAAGAATAACAATTATAAAATACTCTTTACCCTACCCATTAGTAAATCGAATATTTTCTTTTCCAAAGCCGTCTTTATCCTGCTGACCTTATTGTTTTCAATACTCTTTGCTTATGCTGCATTTCTGATCAGTGGTTATCTGCTCAGCCTGATTTACCCCGTACTGGGGTTTCAGAATTATGATTTTAGGGTCGTAATCTTTTATACGTTTTTGAAACTTTTTATTACGCTCTCGGCTATCGCTATGATTCAGCTTGCCCTGAGCCTATTGTTCAGAAGCTTTATCTACCCAATTGGAGTAGGCATGTTTATGTTGGTCTTTTCCGTGCTTGTCGCACAGAAAAGTTTTTCGGATTTTATCCCTTATACAGGTGCCTATAATGCGGTAATGAATATCTTATCCGAGAATGATTCCTTTGCACGGCTAGACTACAGCAACTTACTGATGCTCGTCATATTTCTATTGATCAGTTTTTATCTATTTAAGCGGAAGGGACAGTTTTAAGGTTTCATTCGTGTATGCCCACTGATCGGCTATTTTTTGTCAAGTTCTTTTTTATAGGTACTTGGCGAGTGCCCGTATTTCTTTTTAAAGGCCGAAGCGAAATAGGATGCGGATGAAAAGCCTACACTGCTAAATATTTCGTTGATGGTTAGACCTTCGGCCATCAGGCTTTTGGCTTTCTTTAATCTTCGTTCGACAATATATTCATTGACGCTGCAGTCGAGCAGCTGTTTCACTTTACGATAGAGCTGAACACGTGAGAGATGGAGCTCGCTGGCGATACCGTCGACGCTCAATCGCTGGTCCGATAGCTTGGATTCTACAATGGCAGAGAAATTGTTCAGAAATCTTCTGTCACTATCATTGAATTGTTCAGCTTGAGCGCTTTCAAACTGTTCGACATTGCTGCTGTATTTTTCTTTAAGCTGATGGCGCGACTGAAGGATATTTGAAATACGTATCCGCAGCAATTCAGCATTGAATGGCTTGGTAATATAGTCATCGGCCATTAATCTACTCCCCTCGAGCATGGTCTCTTCATTGGCGAGCGCACTCAGTAAGATGACGGGAATATGCGCGGTCTGATAAAATGCTTTGATATCTTTTAAAATATCCAGCCCGCTTCCATCAGGAAGCATAATATCGGTAATCACCAGGTCTGGAAAATGTGTCTTCATCATATGAGTGGCTTGCTGGGCATCTTTTGCCAAAAATAGGTTGTAATCCTGTTCTAGTAGCGAACGGAGATAGTCCCTGATTTCATCATTATCTTCGACGACCATAATACTCTTCGATTTGTTGGATCGAAAAGAAAGATTGTTGTCCACCACCTTTCGTGTTGTATCTAATACATCCTGTTGCTGAAAGAGCGGTTTTTCTCGGCTGTTGAAATCAGATAATTCCCCAGGTTCGTAATGGCTATTGCCAATGGGCATGCGGAGGGTGAAGATCGATCCATGGCCGGGCTTGCTGCTTACGGTGATCTGGCCATGATGTAGTTCGACGATCTGCTTGCTGTACGCGAGGCCGATACCCGAGCCATTCCGGCTGCTGGCCCCTTGGTAAAAAGGATCAAAAATATGCTCAATATCAACCGGTGCAATTCCCAGTCCATTATCCAATACGCGTAGATAAAAATAGTCCTTGAAATTGTTTTCTTCCAGAATAATTTCAATTCTGCCGCTTGCTGCCGTATGTTTGATCGCATTGGACAATAAGTTGGATAAGACCTGTTCCATGAGGTATTCGTCCATCCAAACTTCTTTCAAGCTTGTTTTATTGACATAACTGATAGAGATCCTATTTTTCTTAAATAGAGGCTTGAAACCAGCTATTATCTGCTGAATAAAAGGGTCAATGTGAACAAGGGTCGCATGCAACCTAATTTTCGATTTACTGATTCGGTGGATATCAATGAGGTCGCTAACCAAACGCTGTAGTTTTTTTGCATTCCGCTTGATGCGTGACAGCTGTTCTCTGACTTCTTCTGGCAGATCTTTTCGTAATTCAAGGTCCTCGATAGGCGCGATGATAAGGGTCAGCGGGGTTTTAAATTCATGCGAGATATTGGTGAAGAAATTATTTTTGATTTCTGCTGCTTGCTGAACCTGACTGTTCATCTCGACGATCTGTTTTTGCTGCGCAAGGATTTCACTATTTTGGATTTCCAGGTGTTTATTCTTTTCCCAGTTGCTTCTGATCACGATAATGGAAATTCCGCCAAATACAACGGCTAGGACCAAACTGACGACCAGCACATTGAGTACTGCCTTTTGATTTTGATAAATCTTATTTTGTTCGGTAATGAATTCCTGCCTTTTGTCGATATCAAGCTGCTGCTGTTTTATCTTATCCGATTGGAGGGCCAAGAGTTCGGCGTTGGTTCTATCAATGACAGAGGTGGCAAGTATGTTCTCGCGGCGGTAGTTTTGGTGGTTAATGATTGCGAGTGCCGTTCGAATGGCTTCGGTTCCACCGGTGGGATAGAGTATGGAAGCAAACATCTTGCCCTGTATAATCTGTTCAAGACCATTCCCTGGCCCCGGAAGGGCATCAACACCAATAATCTTAATATCTTTTTTGATCTGCGCTTCGTCGATCGCTTTTTTTACCCCCATGGCCATTTGATCATTGAAGGTGAAGATGATATCACTCTGGATCATTTGGTCTATATGCTTACGTGTTTCGGAATAGGCTTTGTTTTTTTCCCATCCGCCGTGAATGATTCCGCTCGTTCGAATCCCTTTAACATCTCCAATCTGCTGCATAAAGCCTTTTTCACGTTCTATGGAGGCGGATGTGCCAGATAATCCAGTAACCAGGCCGATCGAACCATTGTCTTGTAAAATGGTGCGGCTATATTGGCCCGCCAGTTTCCCGATAGCAAGATTGTCTGCACCAACATAGGCATTGTATTGGCCCGAGGACGTCTTACGGTCAGTTACGATGACGGGTATGTTGCGTTGAAATACCGAATCTACTATGGGGGTCAGGGGCTCGGCTTCATTTGGCGATACAATCAGAAGATCGATATCCTGTTTGACTAATTCCCGAATTTGATTAATCTGGACATTATTGTCGCCATGGGCATCACGATAGAGAAAGTCAATATCAGGGTTAAAGGAAAGTTCCCTTTTCATCTCTTCGAGCATGGTTTGTCGCCAGGCATCATTTCCGATGCACTGCGAAAAAGCAATAATCCGCTTTTTCTTCTGGACCATTGGTTGACATCCACAAAAAAGAAGCAGGATCAATATGCCACCATTAATGAAATATTTTCCCATGATTTTTCCCCTTAAGTATCCGAATATACATCATTTAGTTTTTTTAGGGTAACACAGTCTTTGTTAGTGTATTATTTACACTAAAATGCGAACCATCAAAAATGTATCATTTTCTAAATTTTCTGTTTAAAAAGTGAAAGTTTTAAAATGTAAGGTTGATGTAATTGTCAGATTTTTAGTGTTTTATTGTTTTTGAAAAAATGTTACATAAATAAATGTTTTTGCAGTGCTCAAATTTAAGTTAAGATGAAACCAAGGTTAAATTTGGATTAATCAATTATAGATCATAACATGAACAAAAACACGGTATTAGCTTGGTCCTTTGTAGTGGCTTTAGGCGGATTTTTATTTGGATTTGATACAGCGGTTATTTCAGGAGCGGAAAAGGCTGTGCAGGAACACTGGCATTTAAGTGAGTTTCAGCATGGATTGACGATGGCTATCGCATTGATCGGAACAGTGGTGGGTGCCGGATTAGGTGCATTACCGTCAGATAAATTAGGTCGTAAGAATACTTTATTTGCAGTTGCTGCCCTTTACTTTGTTTCAGCGATTGGCAGCGCATTGGCAAATGACTGGACGATATTTATTCTATTCCGCTTTCTGGGCGGTATAGGTGTCGGAGTATCTTCTGTAACAGCACCAATCTATATATCGGAAATTTCTCCAGCAGCTTCGCGGGGAAAATTGGTCGGGCTTTTTCAATTCAACGTTGTATTGGGGATTTTGATTGCCTATCTGTCCAACTACTTTATCGGTCAGATAGGGGAAGAGTCTTGGCGCTGGATGTTGGGCGTACAATGTTTCCCGTCCTTACTATTCTTCTGTCTGATTTTTCTAATTCCAGAGAGCCCACGATGGTTGCTTTTGCATAGAGGGAATTTAGCTGAAGCTACACGGATTATGAAAAAAATCAATTCAGATGGATACGAGCTTGAAATTTCCAAAATTCAGGAGTCGACGAACAATACAAGGGGTGAAGGAAAACTCTTTGTACGCGAAAATGCCAAACCTATTTTATTGGCTTTCTGTTTTGCGCTGTTCAATCAGGTTTCAGGCATCAACGCCATTATATATTATGCACCCCGTGTATTTGAAATGGCTGGCCTGGGCTCGCAGAGTTCATTGCTTTCAACGGTTGGTATAGGGGTCGTTAATTTTATTTTTACATTGCTGGCGATCAATTTCATCGATAAGGTCGGCAGAAGAAAATTAATGTTGGTGGGCTCGATTGGACTGATTGTTTCATTGGCACTCGTTTCCCATGCTTTTTATACCAACCAGACTACGGGTTTTGCGATCACCATCTATCTGATGAGTTTTATTGCCTTTTTCGCCTTCTCCCAAGGCGCTGTGATTTGGGTGTTTATTTCGGAAATCTTTCCGAATGATGTGCGTGCCAAAGGACAGACATTTGGAAGCTTGACGCATTGGGTCATGGCAGCGATTATTACCTTTTGTTTCCCTGCATTGACGGAAATACTTGGTGGTGGCGGTACATTCTTGATCTTTGCACTATTTATGGTGTTGCAGCTTGTTTATGTGCTCAAGTTTATGCCCGAGACAAAAGGGAAATCACTAGAAGATCTTGGTCATACCATTAATTTGCACTAGCCGTTAGCTGGCTGGGGCAATTCAATAGGCGCTGGAATAGCAGTGATATGATTGACGCCTATCGGAGATTGTTTTGGAATAAATGACAATTTGATAGCAAGTTGTATGTACTTGTTGTCAACATTGAACTTAAAGGGAAATATAATAATCAATTCGTTACATGGCTTTTGGCGCTCGGCCGAAGCTTTGTGAAAAAAGAAGAAATATGAAAAACGGAGAAAAATCAATACAGGGTATTTGTTTTGGAGAGGTACTTTGGGACAATCTTCCTACAGGTAAAAAATTGGGTGGTGCACCGTTGAATGTGGCTTATCACCTCAATAAACTGGGCGTTACGACGCGTATGCTAACACGCATAGGGCGTGATGAAAATGGTTATGAACTACGTAAGGTATGTGAGGATCTGGGCATCCCGACCGATTTCTTCCAGTACGATGAGTTGTTGCCGACCTCAACCGTTGAGGTTTCGATCGATGCCAAACGCGATGTGCATTACGATATCGTTTATCCGGTCGCTTGGGATAGAATAACAGTTGATAGTGTGGTTCTAGAGGCAGTTGCGACGGTGGATTTTTTGGTCTATGGAAGTCTGGCTTGTCGGGATGAAATAAGCTTTCAAAGTTTGCTATTATTGCTTGAAAAAGCCCGCTTTCGGGTGATGGATGTCAACCTGCGTACACCTTATTTTGGTTCTGAAAAAATACATAAGTTGTTGGCATATGCTGATTTTGTGAAAATGAATGCCGAGGAGCTGCATGTTATTTCCGACTGGAATGGCGCTACGGAAGCCTACAGCGATCAGCAGCGTGTAGATTTAATCATGGCACGTTTTGCAATTCAGGAAGCGATTGTAACCTATGGTGCAGATGGAGCGGTGTATCATTATAAAAAAGATAACATCAGTTATCATTTCCCGGCCTTGAAAGTTCAGGTAGAAGATACAATCGGAAGCGGTGATTCGTTTTTGGCGGCTTTCCTAACCAAAAGGTTTCAGATGCAGGAGGGTGTTCAGCTGGAGGAAGTACTGGAATTTGCGGCGACCTTAAGTGGGTTTGTGACACAGAGCCGGGGGGCTTGTCCTGAATATAACGATGCGGTCATCAATCGATTCCAATGGTTGCATCCGATCTTCAATGGAGGCCAGAAGCAACAGTAAGTATACTGCTTCTTAAAGAAGCAGTATACACGCTATGATCATAAAATAATCAATCTAAATAATTAACCATTTACGAATAACCAATTATGTTTACAAGACAGAAAGCGATGCTGCTCCCGTCTTTGGCTCTTTTTTCTGTTGTCGCATTTGCGCAGCAGACTGAAATCCGGGGAAAAATTACGGATAGTGGGACAGCAGCACCTATAGTGGGGGCATCTTTAGTGGTGAAGGGAACCACAATAGCTACCAAGACAAATGAAAAAGGAGAATTCGTCCTCCAGACATCGGGCAATCAGGGCACATTAGAAATAAGTTATGTCGGCTATGCCACTCAGACAATTGCTGTAGCCGGAAGAAAGTTCCTCGATATTCAGCTTGCGAGCACCGAAAAAGGACTCGATGAAGTGGTTGTTACGGGATATCAAACCGAACGGAAGAAGGATTTGACTGGTGCAGTGAGTGTTGTTAATGTTGCTGAGATGATGAAGGCTCCAGAAAATAACCCGATGAAAGCCCTGCAAGGAAGGGTAGCCGGTATGACCGTAACTTCGGATGGTAGTCCAAGTGGAGCGGCAACAGTGCGTATGCGCGGAATCAGTTCGATCAATAGTAGTCAGGATCCCTTATATGTCATTGATGGAACGCCCACACAAGGGGGAATGCATGAACTTAATGCCAATGATATCGAAAGTATTCAGGTTTTAAAGGACGCTTCTTCGGCAAGTATCTATGGCTCACGTGCGGCCAATGGTGTTATTGTCATCACCACGAAAAAAGGAAAGCTAGGTGCACCAAAACTTACGGTGGATGCCTTTGCCACAAGTACGCATTTTAATAATCGGATGAAAGTGCTGGACGCACAACAATATGGTCGTGCACTATGGCAGGCAACCATCAATAACGGTGGTAATCCAAATGGAAACAATATTGGTTATCAGTTTGAATGGAATAACGATGCGAATGGCGTGCCTCAGCTCAATACTGTTTTTGTTTCCCAATATATTGATCGTGAACATACGATGTATGCTTCAGATACCGATTGGTTTAAGGAAGTTTCAAAACCAGGACTGCAACAGTCATACAATGCGACATTGAGCTCCGGAACAGAAAAATCCAGTTCCTTTTTCTCCTTAGGTTATTTGCACAACAACGGCACACTCCGTTATACGGATTTCCAGCGTATCTCTGCCCGGATGAATGCGGATTATAAACTGTTTGATGGAAAACTGGTTGTTGGTGAAAATTTCACGGTAAACAACACAGGCGAAGTACAGGTTCCCGGCGATGTGCTTGACCTTTCGTTGAAAGCTTTACCGATTATCCCCGTTCATACGGTAGATGGAATGGGCTGGGGGGGACCAGCATTAGGAATGAACGACCGCCATAATCCAATGCGTTTACTTTACGACAATCGAAACAATAAATACAATTATTGGCGATTGTTTGGGAATGCCTACGCCGATCTACAGCTGATAAAAGATCTGCATGTTCGAACCAGTTATGGCCTGGATTACAGTAATTTTTACAAACGTAATCTGGAAGTATCCTATCGTTCGGGATTTATGAACAGCAACCGCAGTGGCGTTAATATGGAGCAGTCTCATGGGATGAAGTGGACTTGGTCCAATACAGCGACTTATCGGAAGGCAATCGACAAACATACGATAGATGTGCTGGCCGGTATCGAAATGAACCGTCAGAATGATATCAATTTTAACGCGTATACGGCTGGTGATGGTGCATTTGCCATAGAGACACCTGAGTATATGTGGCCAAGTGTAAGTACAGGTACAGCGGCAGTAGGGGGTGGCTCTACAGGCTTCTCGTTGCTATCCTATTTTGGAAAAGCCAATTATTCCTATGATGACCGTTATTTGGCTTCCTTCACGGTGCGCCATGATGGATCTTCCCGCTTCGGTAAAAATAACCGATTTGCAACTTTTCCGGCTGTAACAGCGGGCTGGCGGATTTCATCGGAGCGCTTTATGGCAGGTACAAAAAACTATATCTCGGATCTTAAACTACGTGTCGGATGGGGGCAGACCGGTAACCAGGGCATAGGCAATCTGGCTACCTATGCACTATTCGTTCCTGAGTATGGGGTTGCGGATCCAACATGGAATATCGTTGATGGTACAGCTTATGATCTCTCGGGTGCAGGCACAGGAAAACTACCATCGGGATACCGTAAAATCCAAACGGAAAACAATGATCTGAAATGGGAAACCACTACGCAGACGAATATAGGTTTGGACTTTTCACTGTTCAAACAAAGTCTCTATGGTTCGGTTGACTGGTATGTCAAAGCCACAAAAGATATGCTGATCAATCCAGCCTACATCGGTGTTGTTGGAGAGGGTGGTTACCGTTGGGCGAATGGTGCCTCCATGGAAAATAAAGGTTTGGATGTCTCAGCCGGTTACCGCAATAAAACAGCATTTGGACTGGATTATGACGTGATGGCTGTCTTCTCGACCTATAAAAACAAGGTGACACATTTACCCGAAGCCGTAGAAAACTCCTATGGTGGTCGTCAAGGGGATAATATTATCGGCCGGCCGCTGGGATCATTTTATGGCTATGTCACGGATGGTATTTTTCAGAATCAGGCCGAGGTGGATGCTCATGTTAACCAGACCGGTAAGGGAATAGGACGTTTACGTTATGTGAATGTGTATGATGCAGACAATCAGATCACCGATATGGACCGTACTTGGATCGGTAGTCCTCATCCTGATTTTTCTTATAGTTTGAACATTGTGCTAAAATATAAAGGCTTTGACCTATCTGCGTACTTTCAGGGGGTACAGGGAATAGATGTTGAAAACTGGCTGAAAAAGCAAACGGACTTCTGGAGTGTGGACGACGTCAATTCTAACAAGGGGCTACGCCTCCTGAACGCTTGGACACCGCAAAATCCAACGTCAACGATCCCAGCCTTACAAACAACAAATAACAACGACGAGGGCCGTCTGTCAAATTACTTCATTGAAAATGGATCTTATATGAAGCTCCGGAATTTGTCCCTGGGCTACACTTTACCAACAGCAACAGCCGCACACCTGCGTATGAGCCGATTAAGGATTTATGTAACTGGTCAGAATCTATTTACGGTTAAATCAAAGAATTTCACCGGTGTGGATCCTGAAAATGTAGGTTGGGGTTATCCAATTCCAACCACGTGGACAGCTGGGGTAAATATTGGATTTTAAAATGGGGGCGAAATAAGGCGATACACTTCTAAATAATTTATACGGATGAAAAAAATAACCACTAAAATAGCGATATTCATGGTTCTTGCTGGTCTACTTCCAGGATGCACCAAATTTTTAGATCAAACACCCAATGGTGTACTGAGCTCCGATCAGGTTAAGGAGCCTGAACGATTATTGACAGCTACCTATGCGGCATTGGGTAACGATCATTATGATGTCCCTTTTAGCTTATGGCCCTATGGTACGGTTCGGTCGGACGATGCTTATAAAGGCGGATCGGGACCACAAGATATACAGACCTTTCATTTTCTCGAGGTTTCGAACAATATTACAACCAATTTTGCTGAGCTCGATAAATTATGGTTTCAGCTGTATGTAGCAATTTCACGTGCCAATACCACGATCAAAACCATACAGGAAATGGATAGTTTTGACGGTAAGGAGGAAAAGCTTGGGGAGGCACGTTTTCTGCGCGGGCATTTTTACTTTATGCTCAAGGTCCTTTTCAAATATGTACCTTATATCGATGAAAACGTATCCGTAGATAGTTATGAAACCGTATCGAATAGGGCCTTGAGCAACGATGCGCTATGGCAAAAGATTGTGGATGATTTTCAGTATGCTGTAGATCATCTCCCGGCGGTACAAACGGAGATCGGGCGCGCCAATCGTGTTGCTGCTGCAGCATATCTTGCCAAAACCTATCTCTATAAGGGATATCGTCAGGACAATGCCGAACGTAATGTGGTGACAGGCATCGATGCGGGAGATTTAGAAAAGGTTGTACAAAATACGGATGTTGTACTTTCATCCAATCATACGCTGGAAACTGATTTTGCTTTTAATTTCTTGCCTGGGAAATATGAAAATGGGACGGAGGCTTTGTTTTCGGTTCAGTTTTCAAAAGACGACGGAACAAAATTTGGACGTGTTAACTTTTCTGATGTGTTATCTGTACCTATGGGCGTAGGTTGCTGTGATTTCAATAAACCGAGTCAAAGTCTTGTCAACGCGTTTCGCACGACGGGAAAAGGTCTACCATTGGATAATTATAATGCGTTGAATAGCTTTAATACTTTCGAAAAGTACGATCCACGGTTATTTCATACGGTTGCAATTCCGGGCTTACCGTACAAGTATAGCAGCAAAAGAACGTATGAAGAAAGCTGGAACCGTAACCCGGCAGAATATTCGGTTTACGCCTCATTGAAAGAGAATGTAGATCCCGATTGCGATTGTTTTGTCCCGATGGTACCTTTCTATGCAAACACAAAAAATCGAATTGTATTGCGCTTTGCCGATGTGCTGTTGATGCGGGCAGAGGCGCTTATCGAGCTGCATCGTTCGGCTGAAGCACTGCCATTGATAAACCAAGTGCGTACGCGGGCAAAAAATAGCACCGCACTTACGGGCTATGCAAATGATAAAACCCTGATCGAAACGTACAAAAATGGAGATAATATTGTATGGAACGAAGAAAATGCCCGGAAGGCGTTACGTTGGGAAAGACGATTGGAGCTTGCGATGGAAAACGGAAGATTCTTTGATCTGGTACGTTGGGGAATTGCAGACCAGGCCATGAATGCCTATTATGATGCGGAAAAGTCACGTCGATCTTATTATTCTTCGGCACATTTTACTGCAGATAGGAACGAATACTTGCCGATTCCCGAAGCACAGATCAGATTAAGTAAATATCTGTACAAACAAAATCCAGGCTATTAAATAGGCATTTATTGTTGAACGACCATCATAACCAATTATTCCAATGCACACATTAAAAAATACGATAAAAGTAGGGATTACTATCCTGCTTATCTGGCTTATTGCTGCCTGCAAGCGTGATGCCGGTAGCACACTCAATTTGAACGCAGATGTAGATGTACTTTCATTCAAGGTCGGCAACACGGTTGGAAAAGTAGATCGGGCAAAAGGTACCATTCTTGTCATGGTTCCTGAAGGTACGGATCTTTCAGCGGTGGCTCCGACGATTGAATTGCCCAATAATGCCAAGGTTTCTCCAGCTTCCGGTATTGCCCAGAACTTTTCATTTTCTGGTACAACACCAATTACCTACCGCGTGTTTAATGGAAATCTATTCAACACCTATCAAGTAACCGTCAAAGAAATCAAAGCGGAAATAACGGCATTCCATATCGGAGAAAAAGCAGGGATCATTGATCAGAAAAATAAAAGCATAAAAATTTACCTACCCTTGGGGACAGACTTGAAAAACCTATCACCTGCGATAGAATTTACAGCTGGCGCGAGTATAACGCCCAATCAGAGTGGCCCCGTGGATTTAAGTTCTCCAATAAAATACAGTCTTGCTTATATGGGGCAGACTTTCCAATACACGGTAACAGCGATATTGGGCACAGAACCCAAACAAATCCTGATGATTTATAATGGTGAAACAAGCGTTCCACATTTCGACGGGTTAGGGGTGAGCGCCGTAGATTCACCTTATCCCAATCCGAAAACTACGGGAATTAATGCAACACCGTTCTGTGCGTCTTTTGTGCGGGATAATAAAACGGGCGAAGGCTGGCATGGTGGTGCACTGTGGAATGCAAATAAAGTGACTATCAATCCGGCAGAATATGGCCGTTTTTCCATTATGATATTGAAGGATGTAGCGGGAGATGTACAATTGGAGATTCAATCGGATGGTGAACAAAATAAAGATTGGTTGCGGGCTAATTATGCAAAGGAGCACGTTGGGGAGTGGCAAGAGTTGGTTTTTCAGATTCCTGCTGGAAGAAAGGCTACAATCAACAATATACTTGTGATGCCGCATGAGCATCCTAATGGGCAGCCCGTGGCATTTCCTACCCAACGGATGTACTGGGACGAATTGAAAGCATTACCTAAAGAATAATCGAATACAAATAAAACAAGCGATGATAGATAATAAGGGATTAATAGAAAGATTTAAATCATGAGACCAAAAATGTATTTGCTTCCGACAGTATTCTTGCTCAGCTTGTTGACAAATTGCAAGAATAGCGACGAGAGTCCGACAGGGGGAGATAAGTCCATCGCAATACAACCTGTGGACAGTTCTACGACTTGTATTTCGGGGCAGGAGGCTGGCCCATATCAACGGTTCTACAGGCCCCAGCAGGGTTTCGTTGGTGATCCTATGCCTTACTACAATGCCAGCGATAAGAAGTTCTACTTATTTTATCTCTATGAAAATGCAAACAGGCACCCGATTTATAGCACGCGAACAAGTGACTTCGGGACATTTGAGGGTTATACCGAAGTATTGTCGTCGGGCGCTGTGGGGAGTCAGGATGAATGGATCGGAACAGGAAGTTTTATCAAAAAAGGAGCATTGTATTACTGTTTCTATACAGGTCACAACAACATTTTTACTCCAGCAGAAAAGGTCATGTTGGCTACGTCCACTGATTTAATGAATTGGACCAAGCAACCAGCCTTGGCACTGCAGGCTGCGGTGGGCTACGATCGAAATAATTTTCGGGATCCACAGGTTTATTGGGATGAAGGCCATAATGCCTATGTGATGCTAGTCACGACACGAAAAGACGGAAAAGGAATCCTTGCACGTTATCAGTCAACCGATTTAAGCAGTTGGTCGATGATTGAACCGCTCGTTGCGACGACAGGGACAGTGGAAAAATATGGCATCGAAACAGATGCTGAACTATTGGAATGCCCAGATCTATTTAAAATGGGTAATAAATGGTATCTCTTGTTTTCGCGGATCAATCGAGATGAACATCGCAAGACATTTTATCGTATTGCGGACTCTCCGGACGGTCCCTGGATGATCTGTCGGGATGCTGAAGGACATTATGAAACCTTTGATGGACTTTATCTCTATGCTGGCAAGACGGCTAGCGATGGTACAACACGTTATCTTTCGGGCTGGTGTTCAACGGGACAAACCGTCAATAATAACAACGAACTGCCCTGGGCCGGAAATCTAATTACCCATCAGTTGGTTCAGGGACCGTCAGGACGGTTGTATCCTAAAATTCCGGAAGCCCTAAACAGCAAATTCAATAAAGAAGTCGCCTTTGAAAAACTGAGCAGTGTTGGTCAAGTTTCTGAGTCGAATAAATCCTATCGTTTGACAGCCCAATCGGGTGGAAGAAGTTATGCGCAGTTTAACGGTAATACGTCGACCGTAAAAATGACAATGACCATTGATGCTTCGCAATCCAATCAATTTGGTTTTTCATTTGGCGCATGTGATGATCCGACCGAAGTGTATAGCATTGCTTTTGACCTGACTTCATCCAATCATTGGAATATGCCGGCCCTGTTTATGAATAAGGAGGCTCGCAATGGCGGCGGAAGTAAAACAGAACTCAATTTTACACCACTCACCATACCGGCCAATCGGATTTTTAATCTGAAAATTAGTGTTGAAAAGTCTATTTGTGTCGTGTATGTGAATGATCGTGTTGCTTTTACCAACCGGATCTATAAAATGGATCAAAATCCCTGGACTATTTTTGTGGATCAGGGAACCGTTACAGTGAATGGGTTGAAAGTTGAAAAATCTTCCTGACAATTTATAAGATATTTGCTTATTGAAGCAAACAATAACCGGATTATAAACGTAAACAAAAGAAAAATGATAAGATTAAAAAAATACGGAGTTACGATGCTCTTGCTAAGTATTGTCGGTACAAGTCTGGCCCAGATGGGACAGCAAAAACAACGGGATCCCGAAGAGAAGTATCGCCCACTTTACCATTTTACCCCACAGCAGGGCTGGATGAACGACCCCAATGGGCTGGTCTATTTGAACGGTAATTATCATCTTTTTTTTCAGCATAATCCCGAAAAGCCCGTTTGGGGACCGATGCATTGGGGACATGCGATCAGTAAAGATTTGATTCATTGGGACGAGCAGAAGATCGCATTGTACCCCGACAGTTTGGGAACTATTTTCTCGGGCAGTGCTGTGATCGATAAAGAAAACACCGCAGGTTTTGGGAAAGATGCTATGGTTGCCATTTTTACTCATCACAATCACCAGGAAGAGGATCGGAAAACAGGATTACATCAAAACCAAAGTTTAGCTTATAGTCTGGATGAGGGAGCTACCTGGACAAAATACAAGGGGAATCCGGTGCTTCCCAATCCTGGCATATGGGATTTCAGAGATCCAAAGGTGATGTGGCATGCGCATAGCCAACGTTGGATTATGACCTTGGCTACAAAAGATTGTATTACATTCTATTCTTCCAAAGATTTGAAAACATGGCAGAAGGAAAGTGAGTTTGGTAAAGAGGTGGGAGCCCATGGTGGTGTTTGGGAATGCCCCGATCTTATTCCCATGGACTACAACGGAGTTACAAAGTGGGTCTTGTTGGTCAGTATCAACCCAGGTGGGCCCAACGGAGGTTCCGTAACACAATATTTTGTAGGTGACTTTGATGGACATCAGTTCCGTACAGAAGATACCAAAATAAAGTGGTTGGATTGGGGACCCGATAATTATGCCGGCGTAACTTGGAGTAACTTAGGGGATAGGCACCTGATGATTGGCTGGATGAGCAACTGGCAATATGCCAATGTGGTGCCCACTACAAAATGGCGTTCTTCCTCAACCATACCACGTGTTTTATCGTTGGATAAAATTGGACAGTCTTTCTACGTCGCAAGTAATGCGCCCAAAGAAATTGAAACTGCATTTCGACCGCTTAAAAAATACCATGGCGGCGGAACGAAGGAAGTTTCATTCGATAAAAATCTTCCACAAGCGTACCGTTTGGGCCTCAAAAATTTGAAGCAGCAGTCTTTTAAAGTGATCCTATCAAATGAATCTGGTGACGAATTGGTTATGGGTTATCGTGAAGACCAAAATGCATATTACATCGACCGCTCTAAGTCCGGTGAAGTGTCGTTTAACGAGGAATTCCCAAAGATAGCTTCAGCACAACGCCTGCTGAATAACGGAACGCTCTCTTTCAGCTTGTATGTTGATGTGAACTCTGTGGAACTTTTTGCAGATGGGGGACTAACGGTAATGACCAGTTTATTTTTTCCGAACAGACCAATAACCAAGGTACGTATCGTGGGGAATAAAAAGCTGGATTTTCAGGGGCTTAGTATTTCTGAATTCCGGGTAAAATAAAATCTGTTTTTTTTAACGTAGGGGGGTGTCCAGTCCTGTTGGGCAGCCCCATATCTGTTCAGCAATATCCGATTTCCAATGGATATTTTCTGCTTTCTGGGAAAATTCCTTTTTAGACCAAACTTTAAAAACCCGGTTCCAATGCATGTATGAAAGAAGATCTAAGTGTAACAATCTTCTGTCTTTCAGAAATTTAATTTGAATTAATATGCTTATTGATTAATTTAATGACCAAAATAATCAATTGTGGACAATGCTCGATAGTTGTCTGATAAGTCTTTTTTGAGTATGGGCATCAACCTAAACGAGAGCGATAGATGAGGTTTGATACTTGTCCAACAGATCTAGTATAACGATGTTAAATTTATCATTTTACAGAAAGAAACTAAGGTTTTTCACATTACTATTGTGCCTAGGTTTCTTCTGTACGCAAGCAAAGGGGCAAGTTCATGCTCAGAATTTTGTATGGAACAAATCTCAGAAAATTCTTTTTCTGGGAAATAGTATTACCTATGTCGGGCAATATGTCGCCATGACCGAAAGTTTGTTCCTGAGCAGTCATCCGAAAAAGAAACCCCAGTTTATTAACTCGGGGCTACCAAGTGAGACCGTATCTGGACTTAGTGAGCCGAATCATGCCGACGGAAAGTTTCCACGACCTTGTCTATTTGATCGTTTGGATAATGTACTCGATAAAATCAATCCTGAGGTTGTCTTCGTCTGTTATGGCATGAATGACGGTATTTACCTTCCATTTGATTCTGCTCGTTTTGAAGCCTATAAAAATGGAATTATACGCCTGCAAAAACGACTTGCAGATCAAGGTGTCAAACGTATCATATGGATGACTCCACCAGTGCAAGATGACCTGCAACTCCGGCTCAATGGATACAATAAAGTATTGGATCGTTATGCCGAATGGTTGATTGATTATGGTCGAAAACAATCATGGGAAATCATTGACCTCCATTTTCCCATGCGGCAATATTTGGAGACCGGCATCAAGAAAGATCCTCAGTTTAGGCTAGCGACAGATGGTGTTCATCCTGGCGAGTTGGGCCACTGGCTCATGGCAAGGGAAATTGTCAAACACCTGATGCCTAATTTCCCGATCGAAAGTACATGGGATGACAATTTGCGCGATAAAACAAAACTTCGCCAGTTATATACCCTTGTTTCGAAAAGACAGACGATCATGAAAGACGCATGGTTGACTTTTACAGGCCATAAACGACCCGGACTATCAAAAGGAATTCCACTGGAGGATGCGCGAAAGACTTATGATGTGATTCAGGAGGAAATAAACAACTTGGGTTTCTGATGCCCCCTGTTTAATAATTATAATCACCGAACTTTTATGTATAAAACTATATTACGATGAAAATCAATTTTTTAAAGTGGAAGTGTGCAGCAGCAGTGGGAATGTTGCTAAGCATGACCGATGTTGCTAATTCACAGACCAAATCATTACCCTATGAAGGTGTCGCTGGCTGGCAGGAGACACAAGATAAACGCATGGAATGGTTTAAAGAAGCTCGTTTTGGGCTATTTATCCATTGGGGATTGTACAGTGCAGCGGGAGGCTCTTTTGAAGGAAAAAAATATCCACAGCATTATGCCGAATGGATACAAACTTGGGGGAAAATTCCCAGTAAGCAGTATGCTGAAGTGCTGAAACCAAAATTTACATTGCGTTCTTTCGATCCAAAATCCTGGGCTCACCTTGCAAAAAAAACGGGAATGAAGTATATGGTGCTGACCTCCCGACACCACGAAGGCTTTAGCCTATTCAATAGCCAACAGCCTTACGCGGTTAAAAACGATGTAACAGGTACGGCGAATTTATCGCCAAAAGGGAGAGATCTTTACCGCGAAATTATGGAAGCTTTCCGCCAAGAGGGAATGAAAGTAGGGGCCTATTATTCGCTGCTGGATTGGCAGCATCCCGATTCTTATGAGGCTTTTCAGTTAAACCCGAATGTAGATAATCATCAACCTGATCATGAACGGTATAAAGCCTATCTCTATGGCCAAATTAAGGAACTTGCCCAAAATTACGGACGATTGGATATGCTGTGGCCCGATTTCAGTAGCAAACAGCACGAGGGTGAAGCCTGGGGAACCAAACATATTTTGACAGACCTGATCAAATGGCAACCCAACATTATTATCAATAATCGATTTTGGAATGGACTCGAAAACAAGAACGGTGATATTGGAACGCCTGAAAAATATATTCCACCAACAGGCTTGCCTGGTATGTATTGGGAGGTAAGCCATACCATGAATGAAAGTTATGGTTATAGCGCCCATGATCAAAATTGGAAAAGCTTCCCCAAGATCATGCAATTATTTGTGGAAACAGTAAGTAAGGGCGGCAATTTCCTGTTAAATGTGGGACCCGATGGTGATGGCAGCATTCCCGAACCCGCGGTGCGGATTATGGAGCAGATCGGGGACTGGATGAAGATCAATAGCGAATCTATTTACGGGACTACGGCGAGCCCTTTCCAAGCGTTGGATTGGGGGTATTGTACGCAAAAAAATGGGAAGCTCTATCTGCATGTTTTTGACCGTCCAGCCGATGGGAAAATAAATCTGCCAATCAAAAATAAAGTGACGGCTGTCTATGCTCTGGCTTCACCAAAAATGAAGTTAAAATCTACGCTGGAAAATGGTAGACCAGCAATTGCTGTTGATGTCTTTGACAGCAATAAAGGACCTAAGGTTATCGTGGTCGAGATCCAGGGAAAACCAATTGTTGAGGAAGGCCTGACACAAACACAGGCGGATGGTCGCATCGTGATGAACGCAAATAATGCAAAACTGCAGGAAGGAAAGGGACTGAAAATTGTTGGCGCGCATACCCATGATCCAAATCGCCCGAATGCAATTGGTCAATGGAAGGATCTTGCCGATAAAGCATTTTGGGATATTAAAATTCAGAAACCTGGTAAATACCGAGTACTCATCAATTATCTACCTAATCCTAAACATCAGGGCAAAATTTTGCTAACCGCTCTTGGACAAAAGATTCCTTTCGCCTTTATAAATGAAAATGGAACTGCATTTAAGGAAGCGGTCATGGGAACAATAGAAGTATCACAGCAAGTGATCGGAGAGCCAAGTACAAAAGTGCTGCTGCAGGCTACGGCGATTGAAGGCGAAGCTTTGCCAGAAATAGCGTCGATTACGCTTGTTCCGGTTCAAGAATAAACGAACTTTAAGAAAACCTAAATAAATCATCCATACATAAACCATTTTGCTGCCAAGGACCAAATAAGTACCTGTAAAGAAGAGCAGAAAAATAAACTATCAGTAAAAAATGAAAAGAAGAGAATTTATAGCCAAGGGGATTGTATCCTCTTTGGCTTTCACAATTGTCCCGCGCGTTGTGTTGGGGGGAAATGGTTTTCTTGCACCAAGCGATCGTATCAATCTTGGATTTATTGGTGTCGGAAAACAATCCTATACTTTGATGAACGGTCTCAATCGTTGCAAGGAAATCGCAAGTCTGGCTGCCTGCGATGTGGACCGTAACAAATTGGCCGCATTTATTGCTGCGACAGCGAAGAAGCAAACGGAATTGTCAAAAGCACAGACTGAGATTAAGGCCTATCACCATTATCGGGAACTATTGGATCGGAAAGATATTGATGCTGTTGTTATTGCAACACCAGATCACTGGCATGCGCAGATTGCAGTTGATGCGGCTAAAGCTGGTAAAGATATTTATTGTGAGAAACCCCTTGCATTGACCATTGCCGAAGGTCGTGCAATGGTCAATGCAACCCGCAAATATAAACGTGTCTTTCAGACGGGTAGCATGCAGCGTTCTTCCTATAATTTTAGACAGGCAGCAGAACTGGTTCTCAATGGCTATATAGGCAAAATCAAGGAAATCAATGTGTCTGTGGGCGAACCGGTCAAACAATGTGACCTGCCATCTATGCCAGCACCGGATTATCTGGATTGGGATATGTGGGTAGGACCTTCACCTTACCGGGGTTATAACCCGATTTTAAGCCCACCGCTTGAGGACGATAAATGGGCTTGGTGGCGTGGTTACCGTGATTTTGGCGGCGGTTACATCACCGATTGGGGTGCACATATGTTTGACATCGTACAATGGGCCTTGGGCATGGATGAATCTGGCCCGGTGCAGTTCAATCCACCTAAAGCAGCAAATAGCAATAGCGGGCTTTCCTTTAGCTATGCCAATGGTGTTCGGGTAAACCATGTGCAGTGGGGAGTACATAATGCGATTCAGTTTATCGGTGAAAAAGGTAAGATCGAAGTAAGCCGGGAGTTTATCCGTTCAAACCCGGAAAATTTGGCGAATCTTAAATTAACATCTGCAGATCGTCGTCTGTATTACAGTGACAATCACTATCAGGACTGGGTTGACGCGATTAAAAAAAGAAGTAAGCCAATTTGTGACGTAGAAGTGGGGCATCGCACAAGTTCTGTTTGCAATGCCATCAACATGGCGTATGAACTTCAGAAAGATCTGAAATGGAATCCGCAAAAAGAGCAATTTGACAACGAATATGCTAATCTCATGCGCAGTCGCCCTTATCGCGGGGAATGGGATTTTAGAAAATTCTAATGAAAAAATTGGACGACTAATTGTAAACAGGCTTGGCATTTTTTGCTAAGCCTGTTTTGTTTATAGATCAATATTTCTACAGCAATGTAGACTTCCCTGTCTTGGGCAGTAACATCTGTTAAGCACCTTTTCACAATTTTTTATGTCCATTCCTGAAAAAGGTTTACAAAAACCGAATATTAAAATCTTAAATTTAATATTATGAAAAAGCGTATGACA
>JBMAAL010000059.1:0-34296 GCA_050281725.1 Sphingobacterium sp.
TTTTTCCAATAATACCTGACATGTTGTAAATTAATTAATTAAAAGTCCTTCGAAGCAGTAGGGCTTCGCTCAAGACATACTATTCCCATTAAGGGACTGCAAAGTTACAAACATTTTTATAACTGTCAAATAATTAGTGAATTATTTTTTTTTATTTTCTACTTCTGTTTAAACCACTCCCCTATTTTTACGATTTGTCCTTTCCACATTCCTTACATCAAATAAATGCCCAAAAAAAATAAAATTAGTACCCCAAATTCATACTGCCATACAGCTGTCATAAGTCGTGTTAATTTTGAATTGTCATACAACACACCAGGTGATGTATTGCTTACTAAAAAACTTTAAATACGAGAATCATGAAAACAGAAATCATTTCGAAGAACGAGCTACTTCAACATTGGTTAGGTCACAGAAACCTAACAAGACAGACTATTGAAAAATTTCCAGAAGAAGGATTATTCAATTATAAGGTAGAAGGCATGCGCACTTTTGCAGATATGATTAAGGAGCTATTAGGTATTGCTGTTCCGGGTCTCGAAGAAATTGTCAACAACAAAAGTGGCGAACTCAACGAGAATCTCAGTTATTCGACCAAAGCACAATTACTTCAGGCTTGGGATGAAGCTACTCCTCGGATCAGTGAACTGTTCAATCAAATTCCAGAAGAACGCTTTGCCGAAGAGTTCAATTTATTTGGGCAATACAAATCCCCTATTATCCACAGCATATTTTATTTTATTGACAACGAGATCCACCATCGTGGTCAAGCTTTTGTCTATTTACGCTTATTGGGTATCCAGCCACCATTTTTCTGGGAAAGGGGTTAATAGCTGATACCGACAACGGAAGTTTTCTCCTAACATGGATCAAAAACTTTTTAGTACAATTTACAGTTTAACTTGTTCGGCATCCTCCTTTTGAGCCGAACAAGTTTTTTCTTTATTACAGTAAAGAATCCTGATTCCTTCATTTACAGCTAAACTTGCTCCAAAGCAGCCGAAAGCAAACGTCTGACAACATCTTTTAGCGATTCGGGTTCAATTATGCGACCTTTATCCGCAAACATCAGATACCAGCGCGCAAAGCCATTCTCCATATTCATACATTCAAAGTGCATTTCCACGTAGTTATCGGTAACAATTTCTTCTTGGAAACCAAAATAGTGACGATCCCATTCCATATACCTAGCCATATCTCTGTCCACTTGCACGACAACTTTTGTCGTAGGCGCTTCATGGCGTTTATTCAAAAAATAGGAGAGTTCGGGATGCTCTTTTGCAAAATCGTCGCCGAGTATTCTGATATTGTTTATTCTGTCCAGACGGAATTGCCTATAATCATGTCGTAATCTACAAAAAGCGAGAACATACCAAAACTTGCTCTCCACAAAAATACCCACAGCTTCAATTTCACGCCTTTCTGGAGTTTTATCAGAAGGTTTGGAATAATAGATTTCAACGCATTTCTTTGCTGCGATACTTTCGATCAGAATATTGGTACCATGGGTTAACTTATCATTGAATTGATGGCGCCCTCCGCGCACCAAGAAATTATCGCCCACCAATGCAACCTGCTCCTTCTCGTTCCCTCTCAATATAGCTTTCATTTTAAGCAATGCTGTAGTAAAATGGTGCGCCAAATTCCGATCCGTATATTTTTCAACTAATTTCTCTGCTGCGACAAAACTCAATGCCTCCTCCCGGGTAAATTGTAGGGGCGGCATCTTATATCCCTCCACCAAAGAATAACCGCTTCCCGCTTCACCATAAATAGGTACCCCTGCCTGCATCAGGGAACGAATATCTCTATAAATGGTACGCTGACTCACTTCATATCGTTCTGCCAACGCTGCAGCTGTCACAACAGGTTTAGCTTGCAGATGCATATAAATAGCGAGTATACGGTCAAATCTCTTCTGGATATCGGTCATAGGGATAAAGGTACGACAAAAAATATATTGACCTTAAAACCGAGGAGTAAAAAACGAAAAGGAAATCATTTAAAGTACGGGATCATACACCAAAACAAACTCATAAAAGACTTGACAAAAAGTAACTTTTAAATTACCTTTGTAAGATGAGAGTACGAGAGGTCATCGCTTTTAAAAATTATTTTGAAGACTTCCTTTTGGATCAACCCCAAAAGGTACAGGACAAAATTTTTAAAATAATTGAAGCCATAGAAACTCTCGAACGGGTTCCGAGTAATTATTTAAAACATTTAACTTGAACCGGCGGATTGTATGAAGCAAGAATTCAGCTTGGATCCAATATATGGCGTGTATTTTGCTTTTTTGACGGGGATAAACTCGTTGTCTTAATGAATGGGTTTCAAAAGAAAACACAAAAAACGCCAAAGAATCAGATCGACCAAGCATTAAATATCATGGCTGAATATTACGGACAAAAAGGTAGAGAAAATGGAAACTAAGAATTGGAAAAATATTAAAGATGATGTTTACGGAAAAGTAGGCACCCACAGGAGAGACGAATTGGATAGAGATTTTGAATCTTTTAAAATAGGCCTGCTCCTTAAAAAAGCACGTGAAGAAAGAAATATTACTCAATCCGAACTTGCCGAACTTATTGACAAAAAACGTGAATATATATCGAAAATTGAAAATAACGGTGGCAACATTACACTAAAAACATTATTTGATTTCGTTGAAAAAGGGTTGGGAGGCAAAGTCAACATATCATTTGAATTCTAATCCCTTCAATCGCGGATCCCTTGATTATCTCTTAAGGTAACACTCTGGATTATCTCATAGGGGAGACCAGCGACAAACAGATCATCTATCCATTGCCAGATGAATATCTTCACGAAGATATCCATCTGGCCAGACAAGTATATATTGGTTATATAACCCCACAATAAATAGAATTCGAAAAGTCGCCTTCGAGTGTATCCCATACTCCAACATAAACATGGTAATCACCTATTTTCTCGCTTATTCCCTCCAATTGTAATGAACAGGAGCCCTGATTTATATTAGCAATGGAGGTTCTCAAATGCGACTCGGTATCGAGGCCTATGAGTCCCAGATTGATTTTATATATACTGCTTTTATATTGGTCATCTACAGTCCAGCTAAGATCAATCCGATCGCCATCCAGACTTACCTGACAGTTGGATAACGGAGTGAGCGGACCTGAAAACAGCACGAGCTTTTCAAGATTAACGAATGGCTTATGCTCGGCATCCAATTCAATAGTCTCTTTAAAAATGTGGCGCTGTGCCAATTGGAAAGCTCCTACACGACTTCCCTTTTTCGCTAACGATTGATAACCAAACTCAAGAATTCTTTTATTCCATGCAGCAAACTTACCGGCAACTTTCTGTTTTTCCCTATTTAAAAGTTCGGCCTCACTGGGTGGAGACGTTCGTTTTCTTTTGCCGCCACGTATGATGTTTTGGCCATTCAATAGATAAGCACTCACCGAACCAAATTTCCCAACAATAGGGCCGTTCGGACCATTTTGTAAAATTGCCATAATTGTCTCTCTCCTTCTGTTTATAATTTACGGTATATAACTTATTACTAAGTTAATACCAAATTAACTATTAAAAACGGAGTAACACTATTATTACAAGGATATAGCAGGGGGTTAACAGGGGTATTACCCCTGTTAACCCCCTGCTAACCCCTAGTTATCCCCCTATAATCTCCTTGTTAATACAGGAGTTGGTATTAAATAGGTATTTATCAGTATACTGAACGAAGTAGATTATTTTCGACAGGGAATACGATCAAATATAAAATAACGAATCTCATTTAAAGCGAAGGGGATGGAGGTGTGCGATAAGTCTTATAAACAGAAAAAGTGAAGCACGTCTGCACCTCACTTTTCCACATCATGTTAATAACTTTGTTGAAAACTCAAAAAGAGCTACTCTTATTGCTTGATTACCCTTTCTCCTCGGAGCAATCGGTCATACCGTACCAAGGCCTCTACATAATAGTAATCGGCATAGGTTAAAGGCACGTCAACCTCTGTTTTATGTGGAATAGAACCGACGCTATGTTTCAAGATATAGCCACCAGCTTCTTTATAATCTGCTTTGTAGGGTTTAGATGATAAAGACCGCAACATCTGCTCAGCCTTTGAGATATAGAGCTGGCTTTCACTTCCCGTTGTGTATTGTGCCAATTCCAGCAAAGCCGAAGCTGTCACCGAAGCTGTTGATACATCACGAAGATCTTTCTGGCTATAATATTTACTGTCCGGTGTAAGCTTGTTTTGGTCCATATCCCAATAGGGGATCAGATCTTTAGGAAGATTGGGATGATTCAGATAAAACTGCGCAATATGCCGCGCTTGCTCCAAATATTTCTTGTCGCCGGTCTCGCGGTACATCATCGTATAACCATAAAGCCCCCAAGATTGTCCCCTAGCCCATGCAGACTCGTCAAAAGCTCCTTGGGCAGTCTTTCTCGAAATAATACGTCCATCTTTTGGATTGTAATCCACGACATGGTAGGAACTATAATCTTTTCGATAGTGGTTGACCATTGTTGTATTTGCATGCGTTATAGCGATATCACGATAGCGCTTATCACCTGTCATCTTGGAAACTTCCGTCAAAAACTCCAGGTTCATCATATTGTCGATGATTACCGGATAGGTCCAAGGCTGCCCATCCCAATTTTTTCCACCGTCCCATGAACGGATAGTTTTGGGTGCTTCGTGGAAACGTGTCGCCAACGACGCTGCTCCAGTACTTAAAATTTCCTTATAGGACGCCGAATCACCGGTCAAGCGCAATGCATTCCCAAAGCTGCAGTACAACATAAAGCCCAAATCATGTGTTCCCCTATTGTTCTTTTCCTTCTCGAGTTCTTTTAATTTGCTTTTTGCTTCCGTCAAAAGTTTTTCATCCTTGGTATACTCGTATAAGTATAACACTGTACCAGGATAAAACCCCGAACACCACCAACTTGAACCCCAATTCACATATTTACCATCTTTATACGTCGTCGGCATATCCGATTCATTAATCGATGCTGCAAGGTAGGCGATTTGTTTATGTGCATCTTCCAAATTAGTGCGGACAAATTCTTTGTCAAGTCCCAATTTCACTGCTTTTAGGTTTCGCTGACTTGAACAGGAAATCCCCTGCATTCCTAGCCCGATCATTAAAGCTCCCGTAATATAGTGTTGTATCTTCATTTTATCCAATCCTTAATCTTTTGCTTTTTATTCTTTTTCGTTTAATAACTTACATAATAGTCTTTAGGAAATTGCTCAGCATTCCAGCATTTTTGGGAAGTCCATGGTTGTGGAGCACAGGTCCAGAATTCATCGTTTGCTGGTAGTCCTAATGGCAAAAACGACAAGGAAGCCACATACATTGAACCTGCATTTGTATAATAATCTGCAAGATTGGATTGTTTATCCCCCACTACACCCATACGTAGCCATCCAGATGGTGCAAAGGTTTTGTCAATATAAATATGTCGAAGTATAGTCGTCAACGCAGCCCTGACCTGACCCTTCGAGATATCCTCAGGAAGCTTATTCTCTAAAGCAACTGTCGCTAGCGGCTGAAAAGCAGCATTCTTATAAGTTGATGAACGGCCAACAACAACATAATGGCCTTCCGGAGAAATCATGCGTTCCAAATGATGCGCATAACGTTGCATCCTTTTGTATGCGCGCTCATACATCTCTTTGTATTTTCCACCTGCTGGGATATTATGGCGCAGCGACTCAACCTGCATGCAATGAATCACATACCCGTTGTAGTGATCAAAACTAAAATGGGCACCATCACTATACCAGCCATCTCCCACATACCATTCCTGATCAAATTTATTGACCGCATAATCGATCTTTTCTCGCGCACATTCCTCTCCTATGCTGTACAGAAATGTTTCTGTCATTGCAGCAAACAGCAGCCAATTACTTTCATTCGGCTTAATCTTCCGTAGCAGTTTAAACTCTTCGACCACTCTTTTCTTTGTAGTTGGGTCCAAAGGCTGCCATAAAGCTTGCGGAGCTCTCAAAAAAGCCAATGCAAGATGTGCTGCATCCACGAGTGTTTGAGACGAAGGACCGCGCCAGGTAAAATAATCCGGCGATTTAGGATCTACACCATACTGTATACCGAGTAATGCTTGGTCGCGTAATTTCTTACGCAATTTACCTTCTTCTGTTGTGTCATCCGGTAATGCCAACCAAGGAGCCATTCCAGCCAGCAAACGTCCAAACGCTTCTAGGTATCCAACTCCAGGATCCCTACTATCAAAAGTCGGGCTTACCTCCATCGGCATATTTTTACGCCATTGTTGCTTGCTGATATTACTTAATATTGGAGCAGCCATCTTATATAAGACAGATACCCAATAGGCGCGATCGTTTTCGTTAACGCTTGTCTTATTGTCCAAACTGCTTGCCTTTGCTTCTATTGGTAGGGACGCAGTCAATGCGCCAACTCCAGCTCCGCTTAACAGTTTTAATAGGAATCTTCTCTTCATCGATAATGGTTTATAAATTAATGTGAGCTTGATAATGCTCCACAAAACATTAAAAATCTTTAATTTAAACTAAAAAAACAAACCTAAATAAATCAATCGCTCTAGCAAACGATTGCATGAGCGATTGATAACAACTTTTTTACGTGAAATAAAAAATTATACTGATTTTTTAATCATCCCAACCACTATTTTGTGTCAGACCAGTATTTTGTTCTCTCTCAATTTGAGGAATAGGCCAAGTATATAATTGATCTCCTCGCCAATCATAACCTGAAATAACTCCTCCCCATACCTCTTTAATACCATTTCCTGTATAAAAAGATGTTTCCTTCAACGTTTTCCAACGTAACTCGTCAAAATAAATAACACCTTCACACATCAATTCGCGTCTGCGTTCTTCACGAATTTCCTTCCTGAGATCCTGTTCACTTATCCCTAAAGCTAACTCGCCAACTCCTGCACGCTTTCTCACCTCATTTACTTTTAGCACAGCCTCACTAGGCTTCTTTGATTCATTTAGTGCCTCGGCCCATAACAAGAGAATGTCTGCATAACGTATAACAATGTAATCATATGCACCCGCTTCTCTATTTGGAATACCCGGATTGGCTCCCTCGTAAACAAACTTACGGGGGTAGTAATAAAAATTAGGTACAATATCTGTACGTAAATCAAATACTCCTCCGAATTCCTGTCTATAAGGCCACCTCGAGGTAAACATTTGATCTGCAGCACCATTTGCCCCAACAAATGTTGAATATGGTAGAATTACGTTACTAGCTAACCTCGGATCACGATCTGTATATGCCTTCAAAATGCGCTGCTCGTTACCTGCTGGTAAATACAGTGACATATCGAGTCCTTTTTTCTCCATATTTGTAATTTCCGTTGCAGTTAAATTATTCCGCAAGAAAAATACCTCTCTTTTTTTAGGAGCCATTGAATTATACCCAGGTATGTAGTCATCCCAGTTAAATTTAGCACCATCTTTTCTTTGATATCTATCTACCGCATCAGGATGTACGAGATAAGTATTCCAATTTGATCCAAAAGCGGACCTCGAGCCAAATCTAAATTGATAATCAGAACCATATCCCGCAAGTGCAATATTCTGAATACTAAATATAACCTCTGGACTTTGTTCATTACTCCCTTTAAAAAGATCGGAATAACTATTGAATAAAGTATGGCCTAGGTTTTTGACCTGTTCAAAATCAGCAATAGCTTTAGCCCATTCTTGGGTATACATATAGACTTTACCGCGCAAAGCATAAGCTGCCGACTTAGATATCTTACCAAAATTCGAATTCCCTTTTTCATAGCGTCCAGGCAACTGTGGCTCATTGATACAATCTGTAAGGTCTTTGATAACAAGGTTCCAAACTTCTTGTTCTGAGCTCCGTGGTTTATCAACTTTATTCCACTCAATTGGCTCTGTATATATAGGAACTCCTTTATAAAGCTGATTTAAACGATAATAATAAAACGCTCGTAAGAATTTCACCTCAGCAAGCAACCTTGCTTTTTTCTCTGCACCTACTGGCGAAACGTTAGTGATCCCGTAGATTGCATTATTACTCCGGTGAACACCTTCATAAAGACTTTGCCAAGTGGAAGAGAAAATACCCGATGAACTGGTTGCTGTTGCGTTCATCAAAGTTGAATTATCACGACCTTGAAGGGTAACATAGGAATCATAAACATATAACGTCTGACCAAGACGCAAGGCTTGGTACACTCCATTAACCCCCTGGTCGGTAAGGTTCTCCGTTAACCACATATTATTTGTTAATACCTGCGTTTTAGGAACTGTATCCAATAAATCCTTCTGGCAAGAAGAAAGCAAAGCTGTTGTACCAAGAGTAATTACCAACATTAATTTCTTACTCCACAAATTATATTTTCTTTTATTATTTTCCATGATCTATCTATTTTAGAATCCAATATTCAAACCAAATGCAAATTGCTTCATTGTTGGATACTTTGCGCCTGCGCCAACTTCGGGATCCAAACCTGGGAAATCTGTAAACATTAATAGATTTTCACCAGTGAAAAACACTCTTAAGCTGCGCACTTTGAACTTTTCTGTCAAACTCTTCTTAAATGTATAGCCAACTTGAAGATTTCTAAGCTTCAGAAAATTCGCATTGTACAACCAATAATCACTTGACTGATTATTTATATTTTCGGCATTCGTTCCATATTTTAACCTAGGGAAATAACCATTTTGATTGGTACGTGGATCATCTGGTGCAGCAGGATTATAGAAATAGTGATTGTCATATATCCTTGTTGTGACTTGATTGCCTAATATTAACACATTGTTGTTATAACCTATATCCGACCAATAATATTGCCCCCCTGCTTCTCCTGCCCAAATCATGGACATATCAAAACCCTTATAGGAGAAACCTAAATTAAAACCATAGATATATTTTGGACTTGTTGACGTTCCGGTAAAATATTGGTCTGCAGTGTTACCATAAACACCGTCTCCATTTAAATCTGCATAAATTAGGTCCCCATAGTACATCTTCGTTGTACCGTAACTATCTCCTATTTGTTGAGATGAATTCAAAAACGAATATCCTCCAGCTTTCATTGCTTTTACCCATTCATAGTCCTTATCGGTGCGGATCATTCCTGTAGTAGGTCCCCCATTGATGTTTACTGATCCATCGGCATTGAAATAGCTACCATCTCCTTTATAAACTTGGCGTAAGTAGAATTCGTCAAGGCGATAACCTTCTAACCTACGATTGACTCCCCCTGTGGATACATCACCCAAGTTAGTCTGCCAAACCATTTTACCGGATCCATCATCCACCATCCCTTGTACCAGTTTACCTTCAAATTTGGTGACCTCATTTTTATTGTATGCAAAATTTCCACCTATATTATAGTGAAAATCACCAATTTTATCCTTCCAATTTAGATTAAACTCAATACCTCTATTACGCATTGAAGCTTGGTTGAAAAATGGTGGGCTTGCTGTTCCCGCAGTAAGAGGCATCTTCGCCGTACGAATAATATTGGAGGTTTTACGGTCGTAGACATTCATCTCGATGAACGCACGGCGATTTAATGTCGCGAATTCTAATCCCAACTCTTTATTCTCAGAATCTTCCCACTGTAATAAATCATTACCAAAGCGTGATAGTCTTAATCCATTAGCCTGAGCTCCATTAAATGAATAACCCACCGAGCCATATACACCTTGCCAACCGTAGACATTCAGATCATCTCCACCATCATTTCCTAACTTACCCCATGATCCACGAAGCTTAATATCTTGTACATAGGGATTGACGCTTTCCATGAATGGCTCCTTAGACAATACGTATCCCACAGAAACAGAAGGGAAAGTACCATACTTTTTACCAAGGCCAAATTTTGAGGCTCCGTCACGGCGTAAGCTGAACTCTGCTAAATATTTTGCGTCGTAATCATAACTTACACGGCCAAAAAAAGAACGCATTGAATTGTCTGATTCAAATCCACCAATACTATTCATTTCAGTTCCGGTACCAATATTCGTAATCGTAGCATCTATCAAGCCCTTTGTTGATGCATTAAATCCAGAATCGTTATAGTAAAACTCATTATGACCAACTAATGCACTAATTGAATGTTTATCAATTATGGTATTATAGCGTAAAACATTATCAAACGATTTTCTATAGATTTTCCTATAAGATTGTCCCGTGGTCATTTGAGCGAGATTAATAGGCGAGGTTACAAGAGTCATTGTAGAAAAATCCCAGCGATCAGAAGGGGTTGACCAACTTTTTACTTCATCAAAACGGCTCTGATAATTAAACTTAGTCTCGAAGGTTAACCCTTTCAAAAGTTTAATATTAGCGAATAAAGTTGAGTTTAATTGAGTGCGTTCATTACTCCCTTTATTATCGTAGAGATACAACATCAAGTTGTTCAATTGCGAAGACTCCCCGGAGCTAAGCACTGCTCCTCCAAATTTTCCATCATACATGGGGTATATCCCTGGAGTGGTTTGTCTCAAAAAATTATAAAGATTCTCATCAGAAGCCATTGAGCGTTCCTCTTTAACGACAAATGTCTGGGTTCCGACTGTCAAGAAATTGGTAATATCAGTCTCCAGATTCACCCTCCCTTCGTAGCGTTTCATACCAGTATTATGCATAATACCAGGATTATCTTGAATTCTTCCGGACAGATTATATCGAATTTTTTCGCTTCCTCCTAGGACACCGATATTATGATTTTTAAGCCAACCATTATCGTAGATCCAATCTCCCCAATTGGTATTTGGAAAGGCCACATAGTTTGGAATCCCAGCTGCTGTCATTCCATTTGGATCTGCATTAGCAGCAGTCCATGCATCGATTGCACTCTGTGTATAGGGGCTTTTATCACCAATATTTTCCGCAGCTTCTTGAAATAACTTCATATGTTTCAAATAATCACTTTGAAAAACTGGCTTCACACTCGGCGTAGTTCTAGAAAATAAACCAGAATAGGTTATCTGAGGAGCCTGTCCGGATCTCCCTTTTTTTGTTGTTATTACAATAACTCCATTTGCTGCACGAGCCCCATATATCGCTGCTGAAGAAGCATCTTTTAATACTGATATATTTTCAATATCTTCCGGATTTACAGCATCCATAGTTCCTTGAATACCATCTATGATAACGAGCGCATCATTATTGTTCATAGTACCTGTCCCCCGGACGCGTATTGTTGCGCCATCACTACCTGGCTTGCCGTTACCAACTTTAACTTGAACACCTGCCGCTAGACCTGAAAGAGCGGAAGAAACATTAGTAACCGCTCTACTTTCTAGTTGTTTTGAATCAATTGTAGCAACCGAACCGAGCAATTTAGCCTTCTTTTGCTTTCCGTACCCCACAACAACAACCTCATCAATAACCGAATTTGTGCCGTCCATAGTCACATTAATGACATTGCGCCCATTGACAACTACTTCTTGGTTTTGATAACCGACATAAGAAATGACAATTGTCGCACTAGAACTCACGGACAATGAATAGGTACCAGTAGCGTTTGTAGAAGTAGAAACACTTCCACCCTTTTCTCGAATCGTTACACCCGCTAAAGGTGCTCCTTGACTGTCTGTAATCCGCCCCGTAATTGAAATTTTCTGCTGTGCCATAGTCGCACCCACAGTAAACATCATCATAGCAGACAGTCCAACTTTGTAAAACTTTGCCATACTTTAGGAAATTAGCTTTATAATAAAAATTGGTTGTTTAACTGGGCCAAAGATGGACCTATACGCAAATTAAGGGGGGTGAAATTCATAAATATTTGGGGGTAAAATCTTAAATTTGATCCAAATACCCCATAACCATGAACATATTGCCTATTTTATCGCGACAATTTCTGCTGTTGATATCTATCATTTCCCTTTGTCATGCTCAGGATCTTAAGTTTGAGACACTGAGCCAGGAGAATGTGTTGGATAAACAGGCAGTACTAACAATTGCTCAAGATAAACAAGGTAAACTTTGGTTCGGTGGTGGCGCCAACCTATTTGTATATGACTCCCAGAATATCACCAATATTTTAGTACAGGATACCGTCTTTAAAAAGGTAGATTATATTAATAAGATTGGCATCAACGCAAAGAATCATCTTTTCATCGCTACAGCAACCCAACTATTCATTTTCGACATCGACAAACGTAAAGCTCTATTTAAACAAGGAAAACCTTTTCAGGAAAAAATTGTCATCACCGACATCCAGTTTTTATCAAACCAGATATTTCTATGCACTGACAAGGGGCTTTATCAGGCAATCCCGACCGCCGGGACCTACAATCTCAAAAAAATTCTTGACCGCCCCCGAGTGCAATCGATCATCCAAACCAGCCCCAATACCTATACAGTAGCAAGTTACAATGGTATCGAGTCCTTTTCATGGCAAAATAATCAGATCTCCCATATCCAAAATCTGATGTTTCCTCCGCTTCCATTAAAAGAGCGTATTTTCAGTGCCCTTTATCTCCATAAAGGTGTCTTGTGGGTTGGAACAAAATTGCACGGAATATTCCAATATAACCTCAGTGACAAAAGATGGAATAATTTAAACGAGACCAATAGCAATCTGCTGAGCAATAACATTCGGAAAATTGTTCCGACTAAAAATGATGAGCTCCTGATTGGTACATTAAAGGGACTCTCAGTCTTCAATGGATCGGCCCAATTCTTAAACTATAAACACAATACTTCCGTCAAAAACTCATTGAGCCAAAATTCGATCTATGATATTTTTATTGATCGACAACAAATTGCTTGGATAGGAACGTATTTTGGAGGAATAAATGCCATCTATCCCGATCTGATCTCCATACAGCATTACTCAACACGTTCGCGTCCTGGTCTCACCCTCAATAGCGATATCACCGGCAGTTTCGCAGAGTCAGATAATGCCTATTGGATCGGAACAGAAGAAGAGGGAATCAACATAATTGACAAAATAACAGGAGTAACTTCACCTTTATCAAAATTAACCCAGTCAAACCTGATTAAGGATTTATACGCTAGAGAAAACAAAATTTATGCGGCACAGTATGGCGGCGGTTATTCCATTATCGATGCAAAATCTGGTAATGCACAGCATTTTTACCTCGAAAAAGATCTCCTAAATCTCAAAAACAATATTTATAGCATTTACGTCGATCCAGTACACCGCATTTACCTCGGGACCAATAAAGGGCTCTATATCGTCGATCCAGGAAAACCTGCGACATATAATGCTGCATTAAAAACAGGTACAATTGATGATATCCAAGCCGATCATAAACAGCAGACCTATTTTCTTAGAGGAGGTACACTTTTTCGCAAAAAACCGAATGAATCAAACATACAACCAATAAAACAGCTCGATACATTAGTCCTGGGTGGATTTTATGTGCATCCGAAGGGGGACATCTGGCTGACGTCAAAAGAAGACCTCTATCATCTTGATCAGCACGATAAGCTAACCAAAGTATCACGTTTTCCAAATAATTCCTTAGGCTGGCCCATCATTGTGAACAATCAGGTATGGCTTACCAGTAAAAATGGATTAATATGCTACAATCCCAAAACAAAACAGAGTTACCTCCTGAATCAATATGACGGTTTACCGGTCAAAAATCTACTTGGAGCGAAAGTCTTTGCAACCAAAACAGGAATACTGTTCGTCACGACGCTCAATGGCGTAGTTTCCCTAGATACCCGAAAAATAATCTTTAATCAGAACATCCCCGAAGTACTCTTCCGAAATATCTTTCTCGAAGATACGCCATTGAACTACGGACGTATACAGAAAACGACAGAGCCCAACAGCTACCAGCTCAAACTCCGACACGATGAAAACTTTGTAACGATTAATTTCTCAGGTTCCAATTTCATCAAACCGCAGAAGAACAGATACCGCTATAAGCTCGAAGGTTTCGACAAGGATTGGGTTGAAACAAATACCCCCTCAATACGATATACCAATATTCCTACAGGTATGCATACCTTGACCATATTTGCCAGTAACAACGATGGTATATGGAGCAATATACCGCTACGGATTAACATCGATATAAAACCTCCTTTCTGGAGAACATGGTGGGCCTATCTATTCTATGCAGTTTTGTTTACCCTGGGCGTACATCTGGTCATTAAATTTGTGGTCGAACGTGAGATGCTGATCAATTCAGAACGGGAACAGGAAAGGAAAATAAAATTTTTCACACAAATATCGCACGAAATCCGCACACCGCTGACCTTGATAACGGCTCCATTGGATGAAATTATTTCCGAAACAGCCAATCTGTCTTCTACCCAGAACAAAGTAAAACGAATTAAAAAGAACGCCAGTAAGCTTCTAGGTGTCATAAACGAACTGCTCGACTTTAAAAAGTTCGACGATAAGCACTTTGTCCTAAAGAAAACGGACATCTCTTTTCGGGAATATATAGAAGATACATTCTACTTATTAAATGACCTTGCCAAAGCAAAACACCTCAACTACTATATCCGGCAGCTGGATGCTGTGGGGCTACAATCCATAGATACCGTACAATTTGATAAAGTCATGTTTAACCTCTTGTCAAATGCGATCAAGTATACACCAGAACATGGTACAGTTTATCTGGATCTTATTGAAACTGATCACACAATAGCTATTAGCATTGTCGATAATGGTATCGGCATCGCTACTGACAACCAATTTAAAATATTTGAAGAGTACTATCGTGAAGAACAGGCTAATGACGTAATCGGGACAGGTATTGGTCTGGCACTTACCAAACAAATTGTGCAGCAGCACGAAGGAGATATTCGCTGCTCTACAATGAAAGATGAAAAAGGTGAATGGACTGTATTTACTGTTAGTCTCCCCAAGCAAGTAAACCAAAAAAATGGAGTTATACCGGCAGAAATATTAACAAAAGAAACAGAGGGAGGAAACATAACGAATTTAGGCACGCTGGATATTTCCTTAAAACAAACCATCCTGATTGTAGAGGACAATAGCGAACTATTAGCAACCGTTGTTAGTCTATTTGAGGAGAGCTTCAGCATTATTACTGCTGTCAATGGTGAGGAAGCCCTTTCTAAAGCATTGGAATATATCCCCGATCTGATTATTTCGGATCTGATGATGCCTTACATGGACGGCGCTCAGCTATGCCAAGCCATTAAAACAAATATGACGACCAGCCATATACCATTCATCTTGCTGACCGCTGTAACCGATAGCGATTCCCAAACGTTGGCCTTAGAACATGGCGCAAACATCTACTTGACAAAACCTTTCGACAATAAACAGCTTTTTCTTTCCGCAAACAATCTCATAGCGGTCAGTCAGAAAAAAAGTAAGGAATTTGAAGTCAAAATGGCTACATTCGATAATGAACTGGATGCGCAATTTATTTCATCCCTAAATCAGTTGATCGAAGAAAATATCCAATCAGACGGCTTTGATGTCAATTTTATAGCGCGAACAATGGGAATGAGCGCACCAATCCTTTATCGCAAGCTAAAAGCCATATCCAATTTGTCACTCAATAACTATGTCAAAACGTATAGGCTAAACAAAGCGAAAGAATTACTGACATCAGCCATGAATATCAGCGAAGTCGCTTATGCCGTGGGCTTTTCCGACAGGAAATACTTCAGTAAGGAATTTAAAAAACAGTTCGGATACAATCCGTCAGAACAAACGGCGACTTCTAGCCAGACCACTGAAACTTAACGATATTTCAAGGTAGTCTAGATCCTACCTCATAAAAAAAGAGATGTCAATAACATCTCTTTTTTAGATCCGTGCCTGTGTACTTAAATCGAGTTAATTTCTCAACGGTACGCTTTTCTTTGATGGTCCTATTTAGCGATCTCTTTGATCATAGGCTCTCCTGACAATAGGCGTTGATAACGAACCAAGGCTTCAACATAGTAATAATCTGCATAAGTCAAAGGCACATCGATTTCGGAATTCAATGGCAATGCTCCAACACTATGTTGTAAAATGTAACCGCCATTTTGACCATAAGGAGCAAGGTAAGGCGCCTTCGACAGATTTTTAAGAATAGTTTCTGCTTTGTTAAAATAGTTCACAGCCTCACTTCCCTTTGTGTATTGCGAAAGTTCTAATAAGGCCGATGCATACAATGCCGCCGCCGACACATCCCGAAGGTCCTTATTTGGATACATTTTATCTGACTGCGCAATTTTATCTTTATCAAAATCCCAGTAAGGAACCAGATCAGCAGGCATATTTGGATTACTTAAGATATATTTTGCGATTTGCTGTGCCTGCTTCAAAAATTCTTTCTTCTTGGTTTCACGATACATCATGGTATAACCATAGAGTGCCCATCCCTGCCCTCTTGACCATGCCGATTCATCAAATGCACCCTGATGTGTTTTTTTTCCAATGGCCTTACCTGTGTTCTTATCATAATCGATCACATGGTAGGAACTATAATCTTTTCTGAAGTGATTTTTCAAGGTTGTTTCAGCATGAGCTACCGCAATCTCATAGAATTTTTTATCTCCAGTCATTTTAGATACCTGTGTCAAAAATTCCAAATTCATCATGTTATCAATGATTACGGGATATTGCCAAGATCCGTGATCCCAAGAACGGATTGTTTTGGTAACGGGACTATAGCGAGATGCTAGGGAATTCGCACCAGTGCTGAGTATCGGCTCATACTTTTGCGTATCGCCCGTGAGACGAAGTGCATTTCCAAAACTACAGAATAACATAAACCCTAAATCATGCGTCCCCTTGTTGTTCTTTTCTTTTTCCAGATATGTCAATTTCTGGGTTGCATTCTTTAATAATCCCTCATCCTTGGTGCCTTCATATAAATACAGCAATGTCCCCGGATAGAAGCCCGAACACCACCAGCTGGATGAAGAAAATACCTCTTTCCCATTTTCGAAAGTTTTTGGAAACTTTTCTGCCGGCGTTTCATTAGCCAGGACTTTTATTTGCTTCGCTGCAGCATCTAACTGTTGCTGAATAAACTCTTTGGATAGATTCGGTTTTGCTGTTTGGGCCTGAACGGCAGTCGAAGTGCCCAAAACGGCCAATAATAACACAGAAAGTTGTTTTAATTTCATTATTTTTTATTCGTTTATTTTTATTTAGTCAGCGCATGAGCGCGTCAATTTATAATTAAATAATCAGCTCTTTTTCTTCATTTTAATATGGAGCGTTGGTTTACAGCATCTGCCTATCCAGCTTTTCCTGTCTTCCTTTCTTTAACCTCGGTTATCAATGTGTGTTGATCAAAGCGATTGCTCCCTTATCGAGCTGCAGATCAATCATTCCGTCTTGCACTACAGTAAAGGTACCTTTTCCCTGTATTTTTACCGCTGGTGTTCCGATATCGGATTTTAAACGTAGACGACCGCCATATTGACTTCTGATCTGGATACTGGCCGTTTTTCCATTTTTCCGCTCCGCTGATACGAGATTTCCACCATCTGTCAAAAAATTGGTAAAGGAAACATCCTTCCATTTAGGAGGAATAGCAGGAAACACGCGTAATACGCCATTCCAATACTGCATACACAATTCTTGAATACTCGCCATCGCTGCCAGTGGGGTTTCTATCACCGGACCGCTTTCAGCATATAGTGTATTGGGTTTGATATATTTCTGTAGTAGCACATCTAGCGCAGCCAAAGCCGAATCTCCTCTCCCCATCATGGCATACATCGAGGCAGCACCCGTAAATGAATAGCCCTGTAACCATTGCTTTTTGCTCTGCCAATGTGCAATAGAACGTTCAATAAGTGCTTGGTTATTTACCTGATCCCAGTTTATATCGTAAAAAGGATAAATCATCATGAGATGCGAATAATGACGATGCGACTCGCCATAGGGAAGGTCCTTTGCAATCATAAAGCCATCGGCATCTTGTGGATATTCAATCAAGTTGGCTAATACGTCTTTCCAGACCGCATAAAGTTTATCCTTGCCGCCTCTTTCTTGATCCATCTCTATAAGTGTCTTGAGCCCCCACCTGAAAATGGAAAGATCATAATTTGTATCATAAGCATAGCCTTTAGGGTACTCCGGTGAATAGGTTTTTACCCCGATATGGTATTTCCCCTGTTGATCCTTTTCCAATAAGTGTAAATTATAATTTATCGCTTCCTTCAGCAGCGGAAATAAGCGATCATATACTTCCTGCGACAGGGTCGCTCGATAATACTGATAATAACTATGCAGAAGCCAAACGAGATTTCCCAATTCTTTTTCACCATCGGAAGCGCCTTCCAGTGTAACATTTTTTGCCAGAAGAACCGGACTCCATAAGCTTGGTCCCGAGGAGCGACCTACAGCCAAGCTATTGTAGCGATAAGGCTCGGGAACATTTTGTCTTAGCTTATCTTTATTTCGATCAATCATCTGGATCAATGAGTTTGCTATACCGAGCTGGTTGGCTTTGAAAACAGGAGAATAGGCCAGTTGCATATTAAGATTAAGCCAATAAGCTGGCCAAGGAGTTGGACTAGTCCATGGCCCCTGTAAATCCATGGCAGGTTTATCTGATCTTGTTGCACTGGCAAGCTTATACAGTTGCATATCATAAAACCGCTGATAAACCGTATCTGGCAGCTCCAGTGTAGATGCTTTAAAATAGTTTGTCCACCACTTGCGATGGGATGCCACTCCCTTCGTTAACTTTTGCGCATTAAAATTCCGAACATAATTGATCGCCTTTTTGACATAAGCGGTTCCATGCTGGCTATAAGCTACAGTAATTAAATAGGTATCCACTTCTTTATCAGATTTGCTCCAATAAGCTGTTACATACCCTCCGCCCGCTAAAAGAGGCTGATCAAAATATGTTGTTGCGTCTTGTGTACCAAAATTGCCTTTTGGATTTGCTGGATAATTTTTCGGTTTTTGCGTATAGCTGAATCCCATCCTTGGACTGATGGCTTCGTCGGGTTTCCATTTAAGCTGGTAATTCCCGTTAAAATCTTTTTTAAATACCTCTAGCAAGATAATGTTGTCATTCGATAAGGTGGTTGTCCGAATTCTCATCAAGCCCTTGTCCGTGCTGACTTTCGCTTCAGCATAAGCATCTTTTAAATAAATTTCTCCTTGTGCCTGTACAATCGGGCTTTCAAATACCATTTCAAAATGACCTAACGACATACGCGCCTGATCAAACAATTTATCGGCCGAATTCGCTCGATGATCATAAACATCAGTTCGTCCTATATCAACGCGCATCGAATTCTTACCGGCCAAATAAGTCATTGTTCCCAGTAGACCATTCCCGGTAAATACACCTTCATAAATGGTATGACCCAATGCGGGAATTCTAAATTGTGCTGAACCAGAAATTGACTGGAATATCGCGCAAATGAGAAAAAATAGTATTCTTAGATTCATCATTAGGATTTAATGCTATCAGAGCGACCATAAAGATGCTGGATTATTCGACTGAAATCAAGCACCTTTTACGAAAACGATTGAGAAAAGCTGATCGGTAGTGCTTTCTTAATTTATCCGATAGGCCAGCTACCAAATTGAAATGTAACAATTTAAAGACAGAATAACGGAGTATACACAAAAATTGAACACTATATATGAAAGAAATGAATTCAACAGTATTCTTTTGTTATTTTTTAATAAAACACAAATAAACAATACGTAAAATTTTAGTTATCAGTTTACATTTATCAGTTTTTTATCTATTTTTAAGATTAAATATCCAATGCCGTTATTTTTAACAGCCTAATAGTGGATCAATTATAAAACAACTAATCCAACCAAAATGAAAGAACAGAATTCATCAAGGCGTGATTTCATAAAAAAATCCGTGGTCGGTGCTGCGGCATTTTCTATTGTACCACGCTTTGTACTCGGAGGACAGGGCTATCTTGCTCCGAGCGACCATCTAACCAAAGGTGTAATTGGTGTCGGCAATATGGGCCGTGGTCACTTTGGCTACGCCGGAACTAAAACAGTAGCCATTTGTGATGTGGACAAAACCCATCTAGCGGCAGCACAGGCAGACTTAGGCGGTGGTGTGAAGGAATACCATGACTTTAGGGAGTTGATTAAATCTCCGGAAGTAGACATTGTACATATTGCTACTCCTCCACATTGGCATGGACTGATGTCCATTGAAGCGGCAAAAGCTGGAAAAGATATCTGGTGTGAAAAACCGATGACACGTACTATCGGTGAAGGTAAAAAAGTGAAAGAAGCCATTGCACAGCACGGTAATATCTTTCGTTTAAATACCTGGTTTCGTTTTAAGGATGATTTTTATGGAATGAATGTTCCCGTAAGCAAAATCAAAAAATTAGTTGATACAGGGATATTGGGTTGGCCGTTGAAAGTCACGATAAGCAAACATACAGGCTTTGACTGGAAATTCTATTGGGTAGGAAAGGAAAATTTACCAGAAGAGAAAGTACCGGCGGAACTTGACTACGATTTTTGGCTAGGTCCAGCACCATACAAACCTTATAATAAGCACCGTGTACATACGACCTTTAGAGGATATTGGGATTATGATGGCGGCGGCCTAGGAGATATGGGACAACACTATATGGATCCTGTTCAATACTTCTTAGGCAAAGACAACGAAAGTCCTGTTACGGTTGATGTTGATGCTCCGCAGCAACATCCGGATGCAGTGGGCACATGGAGACGAATTACATTTACCTATGCCGATGGTTGTCAGATCATTCTAGACGGTGAAGCGAAAGATGAAAAGGCAGCTTATATTGAAGGTCCAAAAGGTAAATTATATAGAGGGTTTCAATCAGATATACCAGATTTGGAAAGAAAACTTGCACAATATCCTGAACCAGCACCACAGATTACCGACTTCGTGGAATCTGTGCGCACAAGAGAGAAGTTTGCACTGAATGAAATCAATGGACACCGTTCTTGTACTTTGGTCAACATGGGATTAGCAGCATTGCGACTAAACAGATCATTAAAATATGACTCTCAAAACGAGCTATTTATTAATGATGACGCCGCAAATAGATTGATTCACCAACCAATGAGAGGCCCTTGGTCTATTTAAAAAGATATCCCAATGAAAAGAATATTCAATTCGCTGACTGTATTGCTTCTTATTTCTAGTGCAACTTACGCTCAGCAACCACAAAATAGAACGACTGCAACCAAAATAGCAGACGTATTGGCACAGCAGCCTGCCGAAGAAAAAGAAAAATTTTTGCTTGCCATGCATGAGTTGGAAGGTTTTTCTTCTGACGACGTTGTCACTTTCCTCAAGGGGCTTAAAGCACCGGGAAGCAATAATGCTCCGATAGAATTTGCAGCAAACAGCTATTCATTCTATGTAAATCAACCAGGTAAAGAACAGCAAAAAAGAGTTTTTGTTGAAGGATTGGCAAAATCCCTATCGCAATTGAGTGAACCAACAAATCAGGTCTTTGCCCTACGCCTATTACGTCAATGTGCAGATAATACCGCTATACCTGCTGTCGCAAATTGCTTGGCAAACGATTATCTTGCCGATGCTGCTGCGAGAACCCTGGTATCTATTCGTACCCCTGAGTCGACAGCAGCATTAGAAAAAGCTTTAGCTGCGTCAACGACAGAGAAAACTGCTATTGCCTTAGTTACCGCACTCGGAGATTTAAAGGATAAAAATGCTGAAAATGCTATTTTGGGATTAACCAAAAAATATAATTCGGACGGTTTTCAACGGACAGCATTAATCGCATTGAGCAAAATAGGTGGCACAGCTTCCGAATCGCTATTCCAGGAAAAACTAACTGCTGCCGGCTATAGCTATGACAAATTTGATGCGGTTGGACTTGGTATAGACTATGCCCAAGCACTGATCGACAACAAACATGATCAAGATGCAATCAAGTTTCTGAACAAATTTTTCCAAGAATCCCAAAAAGCCAAATCAATCAACGGTCAAATTGCATCGCTTAAATTATTGACAACCATTGACCCAGCGAAACAGCAAAAGAATTTATTAGCAGCAGTTAAGAGCGACAATGGTGCTTACCGTAACATTGCTTTACAATTACTCGGAAAATACGGAAAGGGCAGCGACGCAAAAAGCTTGCTTGCTTTAGCAAGCAAGGGTACTCCTGAAGTTCAAGAAAGTGTATTGAACTATTTAGCCCACAATGGTTCTGCAAGCAGCTTAAAACTAATTCAGGCTTTAGTAAATAAAACACAGTCTCCAGTAACTAAATTAGCTGGATTAAGTGCACTAAATACACTATCACAGGGAAAAGAAACCAATACTTTAATCCAGGCTCTCAACGCAGATCAACAATTCAACAATTCGGTAAAAGCGTTAATCCTGTCTTCTAAAGATGCAAATGTCGTTACCGATGTCAACAATGCCCTTGCCACTGTAGACGACGACAAAAAGATTCAATTGCTGGATATTTTAAGTAAACGTTCCAACAATGCGTCATCCAAAGCTGTGTTAGCAATAAAGAGTGCAAACCCTACTGTCGAAGAAGCGATCAACAAAGCACTCCCCAATGTTGCCCAGGAATCGGACTTAGAAGAACTATTCAACAGGTTAAACAATACGACAGATAATAAATCTGCCGCGCTATTGCAACGTGCCATTGTCAATGTGGTTCAGTCAAGCACAAATTCAAAAGGATTAACAGAAAAACTAGCAGCTAATATAGCGAAGTCTGCAGCGCCTAATACCGCTAAATATTTCCCTATTTTTGCTGGGCTTGGTGACGTACAGTCATTGAAAGCTGTAACTGCATACCTTAACAATAATAATACAAGTCTACGGTCAGCAGCAATTGAATCTTTGGCTGGCTGGTCTTCCTCCAACGCACTGCCAGAATTGGTATCTCTTTCCCGAACAGAAAAAGACGATAATCTTTTCAATACGGTATACAGCGGATTAATTAAATCAATTGCTTCTTCTTCGAATACGCCTGAACAGAAAACCTTGTTATTAAGAGATGCATTCAGCGTTGCCAAAACAGCCGATCAGAAAAAAGCAGCATTATCAGCGTTACAACCTACAGGAACATACCAGTCTTTAGTTTTTGCCGCCGACTTAATGAACGATGCACAACTGGGCGGAACTGCTGCCAATGTAGCGATGAACATTGCAATGGACAACAAGTTCTATGGAAAAAAGGTGAGAGAGGTTCTTGAACAGGTCATCGGTAAATTGTCAGGTAGTGAAAGTGGATACCTTAAAGAAGCCGTTGTTCGCTATCTAGCTGAAATGCCAATCAAAGAGGGTTACGTTCCGATGTTCAATGGTAAAGACCTAAGTGGCTGGAAAGGTTTGGTAGCGGATCCTATCAAACGCAGTAAGATGAACGAGAAAACTTTAGCAGCAGAACAAGCTAAAGCCGACGATATCATGCGCAAAGGCTGGACGGCATCCAATGGTGAAATTGTCTTCAGTGGTAAAGGAGATAATCTGGCTACCGTAAAGAAATATGGCGATTTTGAAATGCTCGTAGATTGGAAATTGGAGAACTACGGTGGCATAGAAGGTGATGCCGGTATTTACTTGAGAGGTACTCCACAAGTACAAATTTGGGATATTGCGAATACAAGAGTCGGCGCCCAAGTTGGCTCTGGCGGATTATATAACAACCAGAAAAATGAAAGCAAACCGTTGAAGGTTGCCGACAATGCTACCGGCGAATGGAATACGTTTAAAATCAAAATGGTAGACGATAAAGTCACCGTTTGGTTAAATGGACAATTAGTAACCGATAATATTCCTCTTGAAAACTATTGGGATAGAAACCAATCCATTTTCCCTACCGAACAAATTGAGTTACAAGCGCATGGTTCAGTTGTTTATTATAGAGATCTTTTTATCAAGGAATTTCCAAGAAAACAAATCTTTAAATTGAGCGATCAAGAGAAAAAAGAAGGTTTTGAAGTACTTTTTGATGGAACAAACCTCGACAAGTGGACAGAAAACCAAGCTTATGTCGTCAATGACGAAGGTTATATCTGGGTGTATCCAAATGCAAAATTTGGTGGAAACCTTTACACAAAAGAAGAATATGCAGACTTCATTTATCGCTTCGACTTCAAATTAACTCCTGGTGCCAACAATGGTGTGGGAATACGCGCTCCTCTGGAAGGAGATGCCGCATATGAGGCTATGGAAATCCAGGTACTTGATGATGGTGCAGATGTTTATAAAGACTTGAAGCAATACCAATATCACGGTTCAATTTATGGAGTTGTTCCTGCCAAAAAAGGTCATTTAAAACCTGTGGGTGAATGGAACTCCGAGGAAATAGTGGTGAAAGGAAATCATATCAAAGTTACACTGAATGGCGCTGTTATCGTGGATGCGGATATCGCCGAGGCTAGCAAAAATGGAACCTTGGATGGCAAACAACATCCTGGACTTAAACGAACCTCTGGTCATATCGGGTTCCTAGGACACGGTACCGAAGTATTCTTTAAAGATATTCGAGTAAAAAAACTCAAATAGTCTTAACTTATACGTAGAGAGGGGATAAGGAATCTTATCCCCTTTTTGCTAATTAGCCCACTTGTTTGTCAAGTGAGAAAAATAACCAAATGATTCCAAAACTTTTGCTAAATTGAAGCCCTGAGGATTCTATTTCAAAATATGATGTTTTATGACTAAAGCCGTAAACTTACTGATTAACAAAAAATTGGAGAGTAAGCCTGAAAAGAAAAATCTGTTCAATAAAATCTCCATTATAAAATTAATAGCCGAATTAGGATCTGTATCGGTAAATGACATTGTAAAAAACCTCTATTTAAGCCTGCCTACGGTGAATAGCCTAATTGCAGAATTGCTGGAAGATGATTTTATCCGTCAATTTGACAAAGGAGAATCTATTGGTGGACGTAAACCCAATTTATATAGGTTATGTGATGGATTGTTTCAGGTGCTATCGATTGAACTCCAACGTTTCTCCATCACAATGAGCATAATGGACAACAACCAGAACATTATTGCTGAAACTGTTGAGCTAGATAATGAATTATCTCGCAATGGAGAAAATCTAGCCACTATCACACAAATCGTTGATCAATATCTTATCGATAAATCGGTTGATATCGAGAACCTAACAGGGATTATCATTGGTATGCCAGGACTAATCAACGCTGAAGAAGGTACCAACGAGACTTTTTTACATGACGACAATCAATCCATAACAAATTATTTTGAGCGCATATATAAAAAGCCAGTCTTTATTTTGAATGACGTCAAAGGCGCTGCCTATGCTGAATTGAAATTTGGATTAGCAAAAAACACAAAAAACAGTTTAATTATCCTAATGGATTGGGGGATTGGTTTAGGAATCGTGTCCAATGGCGAAGTCTATCTGGGACGTGATGGCTACTCTGGCGAAGTAGGACACATGCCCTTTATCGACAACGGTGAACTTTGCTACTGTGGCAAAAGGGGCTGTTTGGAAACCGTAGCTTCCGGAATTGCTTTGGTCAACAATGCTAAACAGGAAATCCAGAAAGGAGAGCTGACTAAATTAAATGAATTGCAACCAGATGAATTACAACATTTAACACCGACGCATATTATTGAAGCTGCAAACAAAGGTGATCAATTTGCAATAAACCAGATTTCAAAACTAGGGACAAATCTAGGGAAAGCATTCGCATCCTTGATACAGCTACTCAACCCCGAATTGATCGTATTGGGGGGAAAAATTGCAAAAGCAAATGAACTGATTACGATTCCGATACAGCAAGCCATAAATTCTTATACCATGGCCATATTGAAGGAACATTGTGACATAAAAGTGTCAAGCCTAAATCTCGACAGCAATACCGTGGGTCTGACAAATTATTTTATCACGAAGTATCTGTCGGTTGAATTGCTTCATAAATCCAAAATCTAAAATTGCCCTGTACTCAACAAGACAAGAGTGCAGGCTCTTTCTGTCTTAATACCGTGCTCCATGGCGAGCTGTTCCAATGCTGAATTCTCTGCACCAGGATTAAATATGATTCTTTTTGGCTTCGTGGCTAATATATAATCGTAATATTCCTTCTGATTAGGCTCGCTAAGATACATTGTCACCGTATCAATATCTGTATAGATCTCACCTTTCTTTTCAATGGGAACTCCAGCGGCTTCCCCTCCACTCAGGCCAATATTGACGATAGCATGCCCATGTTTATGCAGCATATTTGCGGCTTTATTCGAATAACGTGAAGGATTGGTGCTAGCACCCAAAATCAATGTTTTTTTCATCCCTTTATATATCTTTTGTATTTACTTATTACACGCTCACTCAAGGCATTTAGATTATCTTCTCTGCATTCTAATAAAAAAGATAATCTAAATGCTCCAAGTAGCATCGCTCAGAAATTACTCATCAATGATAAAATCACCATGGTTGCTATAGGCATTTTTACGCAATACCGGCATTCCCATGATTTTATAAAGCTCATCCAATTTGACCAAGCTTCCATTGGTCATATTAGAAAGTAAAACAATAACAATGTTTCTTTTTAAATCTCTTACATAAATATGTCTAAAACCGTGCCACCAGCCTGTATGGTATACGATATGATCATTACCATGCTCAAAGGTACGCCATCCATAACCATAGCTAAAAATTCCCTTTTTGGCATCGGGATATCCTCGGTATGCTGAATCCAATGTTGACTGCTTTAACAATCGTCCATCTCTCAAAGCCAGATCAAAACGATAAAGGTCACGCACTGTACTGTAAATTCCTTTGTCACCAAGCGGTCCATCCTGAAAATTTTGCACCACCGATCTTCGCCAAACCTTATCATGTCCTATAACGTTGGTCGGAATTTTATCATACACTGCCTTAGAGAGTGCAGCTGTATTTGTCATTCCGGCAACATTGAATACGCTATCTTTCATATACGTCGCGTAATCTTGCTTTGATATCTTTTCAATAATGGCCCCTAAGACCATAAAGTTCGAGTTATTGTAAAAGAAACGCCCTCCTGGCGCACCATAGCGATTAGGCTTAAATTCGGTCAGCATTTTCATCACATCCTGATTGGTCATTCCTTTCTTGCGATCAGGCCAATGTTCCTCCGAAAAATAAACGTAATTAGGTAATCCCGAGCGGTGTGTCAATAACATTTTTATGGTAATACCAGGATATGGAAAATCCGGATAGAAGTCATTGATCGTCTGATCGAGACGTAGCTTTCCTGCCTCCACTAACTTCAAAATTCCGACAGCTGTTAGCGGTTTAGAAACGGAAGCGAGTTCAAATTTGTCATCTATTTTTAGACTATCCCGTTTTAAGTAATTGGCCCAGCCAAATGTATTTTGATACAAGATTTTCCCATCTTTAGCAACAAGAACATTCCCATTGAATGCAGCTTTTGAATGAAGGTTTTTCATAAAAGCATCTATTTTCTGATCTGCATTATTTGGATTATAGACGAGTCTCGTGCTATCTACTTTTGCCTGCGCTATTGCTGCTTCCTTCTGTTTTTTCTCTTTTGAACTACAAGCCACTGTAGATACCATCAAAAGAGCGACCATTCCCTTTAAAAAAAATAATTTCACTATACTAAGTCTCCCGGATTTTTGTGTTTTCTGTATTGTTTATCAATAAATATCTCCTATTTCCTTTGTTCTAAATAATATCAAATTATTGAAGCTTGTAATAGAAGGACCAGCCTACTGATAATAATGCTAAAATGAAGATTTTAGTATAAAAAAACGAATTTTTCACCACAATAATTGATATTCATCGGATATGTTACCTTTTTTTATGCGCGCAGTCTTTTTCACTTTAGCGTTGGACAACCTGTACCTACTTCAAACAAACGGATAACGATAGAGAACTATAAGTAAAAAAAAGTTTTTCCCTGTAATGAGCTTAATCAGTTAAGGCCATAAAAAAAGCCACCTTATTACTAAAGTGGCTCTTAATTCCTCAATTAAAGGATTATGCTAATAATCTTACTGGATTTTCAACCAAAGATTTTAATGTTTGCAAAAATGCAGCTCCAGTTGCACCATCGACCACACGGTGATCACAACCCAATGTTACTTTCATTACATTACCAGGAACTACAGCACCGTTTTTAACAACAGGAACTGCTTGAATAGCACCAACAGAAAGGATTGCTCCATCTGGCGAGTTGATAATGGATGTAAATTCGTCAATTCCAAACATACCTAGGTTGGACACTGTAAATGTAGATCCTTCCCAATCCGCAGGCTGTAATTTTTTAGCTTTCGCTTTTTGAGCGAAGTCTTTCACCTCTGCAGAGATATGCGACAATGATTTACCATCTGCAAAACGCACAACAGGAACTAATAAACCGTCTTCAACAGCCATTGCAACTCCAATGTTGGTATGCTCATTAAAACGGATTTTATCGCCTTGCCATGAAGAGTTTACAGCGGGATGTTTTTTCAAGGCAACAGCTACGGCTTTTACAACGATATCATTGAAAGAAACTTTTACTGGAGCGATCTCATTGATCTGCGCACGCGCAGCCATTGCATTGTCCATGTCAATTGATACAGTCAGATAGAAGTGTGGAGCTGTAAACAATGACTCTGCTAGACGACGCGCAATAGTTTTACGCATTTGGTTAACTGGTTTTTCAGTATAACGCTCTTCACCAACAAATGTAGGCAAAGTGATTGCTTTTGCTTCTGTTGCAGGAGCAGCTGCAGCTTTTGTCTCAGCAGGCTGTGCAGCTACAGGAACAAATGATTCAACGTCTTTCTTCACAATACGACCACCATCTGCAGAACCTTTGATATCACTTAAGTTGATACCTTTTTCTTGTGCAATTTTACGTGCTAAAGGAGACGCTTTCACACGAGAATCATCGCTTGAAGACGATGCTACCGGTGCGGCAGTTACAGCAGCTGCGGAATCAGCTTTAGGAGCTTCAGCAGTTTCTGTCTTTGCAGGTGCAGATTTTTGATTTAACAATGGTGTGATATCAGTTCCAGCAGGACCAACGATGGCGATAATGTCGTTAACCTTTGCAGCTTGTCCAGCTTCAAGACCAACATATAACAAGGTACCATCAGCATAAGCTGTGACTTCCATTGTCGCTTTATCAGTTTCTACATCAGCAATAGCATCGTCAGATTTAATTGTATCACCAACTTTGAAGTTCCATTGCGCAATGACACCCTCTTTCATGGTATCACTTAACAAAGGCATTGTAATCACCGTACATCCCAATTCTTCAGGAGTTACGGTACTAGCCGAAGATTCTGATCCAGAAACTTCTTCTGCTTTTTTTTCCTCAGTTTTTTCTGGTGCTTTTTCAGCAGCAGGTGCATCACCGCTCAACAATGCTTGAAAATCCTCACCTGGCTCACCTAAAACAGCAATAACAGCATCAATAGCTACTGCTTCGCCTTCTTTAGGACCAATATATAAAAGAGTTCCTTCTTGGTAAGACTCAAAGTCCATCGTAGCTTTATCTGTTTCAATCTCAGCTACTAAATCACCAGAATTTACTTTATCACCAACTTTTTTGTGCCATTTCGCGATGACCCCTTCGGTCATTGTATCGCTCATTTTCGGCATTCTTACTACTTCAGCCATTCTTTATTATATTATCAAGTTAAAGAGTATTAATCTAAAATAAATGGATAGTCTTGTTGTACATATACATCTTTGTACAATTCATCTGCAGTTGGATAAGGAGATTCCTCTGCAAATTTCACAGACTCCTCAACGACCTTTTTCACATCAGCCTCAACTTCTGCAAACCAAGCGTCATCTGCATAGTTGTTTTCTAAAATAGCATGTTTAGTCGACAACAATGGGTCACGGTCTTTATACGCTTCTAGCTCTTCTTTCGTACGATATTTAGCCGGGTCAGACATTGAGTGTCCTTTGTAACGGTATGTACGAATTTCTAAGAATGTTGGACCTTCACCTGCACGAGCACGTTGAACAGCTTCGTCCATCGCATTGTGTACAGCAACAACATCCATTCCATCAACCGGAGCAGAAGGCATATCGAAACCTAAGCCCATTTTGTAAATATCCTGCATGTTCGTTGTACGTTGTACAGAAGTACCCATTGCATAACCGTTGTTTTCACACACGAAGATAACCGGAAGTTTCCACAACATCGCCATGTTCAATGTCTCATTGAATGCACCTTGACGCACAGCTCCATCACCCATATAACAGATATTTACATTATCTGTACCAAGATATTTTTCAGCAAATGCAATACCAGCACCTAAAGGAATCTGACCACCAACAATACCATGGCCACCCATGAATTTGTGTTCTTTGGAGAAGAAGTGCATAGAACCTCCTTTACCTTTTGAACAACCAGTGATCTTTCCATATAATTCAGCCATACAAGCATTTGCAGAAACGCCTTTAGCCAAAGCGTGGGCGTGATCACGATAAGCAGTGATTAAAGAATCTTCAGGTTTGATTACTGACATCGTTCCAGCGACTACAGCCTCTTGTCCTATGTACAAGTGACAGAAACCACGAATCTTTTGCTGTCCGTAAAGTTGACCTGCTTTTTCTTCAAACTTACGCATAAGTAACATAGACTTATACCACTCCAAATATGTCTCTTTTGTTATAGGTGTTGAACTCATTTCAAAGTTTTGATTTTCTTACTATTCTAGACTACAAATCTAATAATTTTGGACGAATTTCCTTGCCCAAAAATCAATTTTATTTATACTTTAAGACACTTCTAAGACATTTGATTTAAAGTATATAGCATTTGATTACAAATAAATGAACGGCACAATCAAATAAATCAAAAACTTATGAAAATAAAAAAGCCAAAGGACTTAATAATCATTTGGCTTAATCTATTTTATGCAAACTGTTTGCTATCGAAGTTTTTGTATCAGCTCACTTTCAGTTACCTTTACCTGTTCCCCGCTTTCCATGTCCTTTAAAGACAATTGCCCTGAAGTAGCCTCTTCGTCACCCACTAATAATACGTAGGGAATTCCTTTCCCATCCGCATAACCCATTTGTTTTTTCAATTTTACAGGAGAAGCATAGAGTTCCGAAGCGATATTTTCCTTGCGAAGCTTGTTAAGTAAGCTCAGGGTATAACTTTCCAGCTGTTTGTCAAAATTGATGATCAGGAGCTTGGTAGAATCAGCTTTCCCAGCAGGAAATAAGTTCAACTCTTCCAGCACATCATAAATGCGGTCTGCACCAAAGGAAACGCCGACCCCGGTCAGTCCCTTCAAACCAAACATACCTGTAAGATCATCGTAGCGACCACCCCCACCGATACTTCCCATGGCAACCTCATTCGTCTTGACCTCAAATATACAGCCCGTATAATAGTTAAGCCCTCTAGCCAATGTAATATCCAGATCTATGATTTGATTAAGCAACTTTTTTTCAGCACCTAATTTGGCTACATAGTCAAACACTTCCTCAATCTCTGCAATACCATTTAAACCGACAGCAGAAGTTGCTAAAATCGCTTTTAAGGAAGCAAGTTTCTCATCATTTGAGCCTTCCAATAAAATTATAGGCTTCAAAATAGCAAGATCTGCCTCCGTAAAACCTCTTTCCAACAGCTCTTTGTTGACACCTTCCAATCCGATTTTATCCAATTTATCGATCGCGACAGTCATGTCCACGATCAACTCCGGTTTGCCGATGATTTCAGCAATACCCGAAAGAATTTTCCGGTTGTTGATTTTGATATTAAAATCCTTCAGTCCAAACCGTTCGAAGGCTTCTTGATAAATCAAAATAAACTCAGCTTCATTCAATAAACTTTCTGACCCGACCACGTCGACATCACATTGATAGAACTCGCGGTATCTTCCGCGCTGCGGACGATCTGCACGCCACACAGGTTGTACCTGAAAGCGCTTAAACGGTAAAGTAATATCATTTTGGTGCATCACAACATAGCGTGCAAAGGGCACCGTAAGATCATATCTTAGTGCTTTCTCTGTTATATGCGGAATGAGCTTATTGGAATTTTTATCATGAAGCAGGCTGTCTGGCGCTTTTGCCATGTAATCACCTGAATTAAGAATCTTAAAGATCAATTTATCACCCTCGTCGCCGTATTTACCGGTGAGGGTCGTCAAATTTTCAAATGAAGGGGTCTGTATTTCATTATAGCCATATTTTCTGAATACCGTTTTCAGTGTATCGAAAATATAGTTGCGTTTGATCATTTCGGAAGGCGAAAAATCACGCGTTCCTTTTGCCAAAGAAGGTTTTACTACTGCCATATTTGGCAAAGTTAATAAAATCCTTTATTCTACTTCCAGAATTTTAAGGAATTCACAGGCTTTTTCGGCAGCAGATTTCTCCGCAGATTTCTTATTAAAATCACGGCCAAGCCCACAAACAACGCCATCAACGACCGCTTCAATACTAAACATTTTAGAAGACTCCCCTTCTGGGTTGTCTGTTTGCCGAAATACGATCTCTTTGCCAGTATGTTGACACCATTCAATCAATCGACTCTTAAAGTTTGTTTCCGTCTGTTCCAATAGATGAATATCGACGTGCGGTTTAATAATTCGATTCAATAAAAAGCTCTTTGTAAAAACATAGCCCCTATCCAGATAGACTGCCCCTACCAATGCCTCAAAAGCATCTCCCAATAAGGATCCTTGTTTATTCGGAAAACTGATCATTCGCGCATCAAACTGGATAAGCTCATTAAACCCCAATTTTCTGGAAAGCTGGTTTAGGTTTGCTCTACTAACAATTTTTGAGCGCATTTCAGTCAGGAACCCTTCGTCTTTATAAGGATATTTCTTAAATAACAGTTCAGCCACAACCGAACCCAAAACAGCATCACCCAAGAATTCTAAACGTTCGTTGCTATTTTTTGCGCCCTCTTTAATTGTAACGGCGACAGATTTGTGTCTAAACGCCATCTTGTACAGATGTACATTTCCAGGAACAAATCCAAGCAGGTTTTTTAGTTTTCTAACGTATTCCCGATCTGGCGAAAAATATAATTTATATATCCTTGCAAAAGGCATCTCTTCTAAAAATAAGGCGACAAGTCCTAGTTAAAGAACCTGTCGCTAGCTCATATTATCAAACCATGTTTGAAGGATCAAACATTAAGCTTTATATTTTTTCACAATAACGGTAGCATTATGCCCACCGAAACCGAATGTGTTGCTCAACGCCGCATTAACGGTACGTTTTTGCGCTTTGTTGAATGTAAAATTCAAGTTATTATCAATTTCCGGATCGTCTGTAAAGTGATTGATTGTCGGAGGGACAATATCATTTTGAACAGCCAATATGGAAGCGATAGTTTCTATAGCTCCTGCAGCACCCAAAAGGTGTCCCGTCATTGATTTAGTTGAACTGATATTCAATTTATAAGCGTGTTCACCAAACAGATCAACAATAGCCTTCGTTTCACTAATATCACCGACCGGTGTAGACGTTCCATGAACATTGATATAATCAATATCTGAAAAATCCATCTCTGCATCATTTACAGCCATTGTCATAGCCAGTTTTGCGCCCAATCCTTCAGGATGCGATGCTGTGATGTGATGTGCATCTGCACTCATTCCACCCCCTGCAATCTCTGCATAGATTTTTGCTCCACGTGCTAAGGCATGCTCCAAACTTTCTAAGATCAAGGCCCCTGAACCTTCTCCCGAAACAAAACCATCTCTATCTTTATCAAAAGGACGTGAGGCTGTTTTAGGATCGTCATTTCTGGTTGACAAAGCATGCATAGCATTGAACCCACCAATTCCAGCTTCATTGACTGTAGCTTCTGATCCACCCGTAACAATCACATCAGCTTTGCCCATACGAATATAGTTAAAAGCATCTATCATTGCATTGGTAGCTGAGGCACAAGCCGATACGGCAGAAAAATTGGGACCACGAAGACCATGACGCATTGAAATATGTCCTGGAGCAATATCAACGAGCATCTTAGGAATGAAGAAAGGATTGAAACGAGGTGTTCCATCTCCTTTTGCAAAATTTGCAACTTCTTCAGTGAAAGTTGTTAAACCCCCAATTCCTGAACCCCAAATTACTCCGATACGATTTGTATCTAATTTTTCAAAATCTAAGCCAGCATCTTTAATTGCCTCATCTGTTGACGCAATTGCATACTGGACAAAAGGATCGACTTTACGAGCTTCCTTTCGATCCATAAATTCATGCGGATCAAACCCCTTTACCTCACATGCAAACTGAGTCTTGAATTTTGACGCATCAAAATGCGTAATAGGAGCAGCTCCACTTACACCATTAATTAACGCCTCCCAGTAAGCTGAGACGGTATTACCAATTGGTGTAAGGGCGCCTAATCCTGTTACTACTACTCTTTTAAGCTCCATTTATTACGAT